>NC_013222.1:2807500-3530383 GCF_000024125.1 Robiginitalea biformata HTCC2501
GGACTTCAGGCACTCCCGGCTTCCATGGCTTGACGGGCGGTGTGTACAAGGCCCGGGAACGTATTCACCGGATCATGGCTGATATCCGATTACTAGCGATTCCAGCTTCACGGGGTCGAGTTGCAGACCCCGATCCGAACTGTGACCGGTTTTTTAGATTCGCTCCTGCTCGCGCAGTGGCTGCTCATTGTACCGGCCATTGTAGCACGTGTGTAGCCCAGGACGTAAGGGCCGTGATGATTTGACGTCATCCCCACCTTCCTCGCGGTTTGCACCGGCAGTTCCGTTAGAGTCCCCGACATTACTCGCTGGCAACTAACGGTAGGGGTTGCGCTCGTTATAGGACTTAACCTGACACCTCACGGCACGAGCTGACGACAACCATGCAGCACCTTGTAATGAGTCCGAAGAAAAGCCTATCTCTAAGCCTGTCCCACTACATTTAAGCCCTGGTAAGGTTCCTCGCGTATCATCGAATTAAACCACATGCTCC
The DNA here is from genome assembly GCF_000024125.1 of Robiginitalea biformata HTCC2501. Classification (NCBI taxonomy): domain Bacteria; kingdom Pseudomonadati; phylum Bacteroidota; class Flavobacteriia; order Flavobacteriales; family Flavobacteriaceae; genus Robiginitalea; species Robiginitalea biformata. The sequence continues at coordinate 2,807,994 of NC_013222.1, forward strand.
ACCGCTTGTGCGGGCCCCCGTCAATTCCTTTGAGTTTCATTCTTGCGAACGTACTCCCCAGGTGGGACACTTATCACTTTCGCTTGGCCGCTGAGGCGTGAGCCCCAACAGCTAGTGTCCATCGTTTACGGCGTGGACTACCGGGGTATCTAATCCCGTTCGCTCCCCACGCTTTCGTCCATCAGCGTCAGTGTGTGGTTAGTGACCTGCCTTCGCAATCGGTGTTCTATGTGATATCTATGCATTTCACCGCTACACCACATATTCCGGCCACTTCACCACAACTCAAGACCAGCAGTATCAAAGGCAATTTTACGGTTGAGCCGCAAACTTTCACCCCTGACTTACTGGCCCGCCTGCGGACCCTTTAAACCCAATGATTCCGGATAACGCTCGGACCCTCGTATTACCGCGGCTGCTGGCACGGAGTTAGCCGGTCTTATTCGTACGGTACCGTCATCTGCCCACACGTGGGCATTATTCTTCCCGTAAAAAAGCAGTTTACAACCCGTAGGGCCGTCTTCCTGCACGCGGCATGGCTGGATCAGTCTTTCGACCATTGTCCAATATTCCTCACTGCTGCCTCCCGTAGGAGTCTGGTCCGTGTCTCAGTACCAGTGTGGGGGATCCCCCTCTCAGGGCCCCTACCTATCGTAGCAATGGTGAGCCGTTACCTCACCATCAAGCTAATAGGACGCATGGCCATCCTCTACCGCCGAAGCTTTAATTGCTCAAGTGATGCCACTAAGCAATACTACGGGGTATTAATCCGAATTTCTCCGGGCTATCCCCCAGTAAAGGGTAGGTTCCATACGCGTTACGCACCCGTGCGCCACTCGTCAGCGGATTGCAAGCAATCCCTGTTACCGTTCGACTTGCATGTGTTAGGCCTGCCGCTAGCGTTCATCCTGAGCCAGGATCAAACTCTTCATCGTAGAATCTTAAATAACTTAACTCTCGGTAATCCCAGAGGTAACTCCTACAACTTATTTGTCCCAACTCGGTCCAGGTTCTTTTCTTAATTCCTTGACGGATGTTGTTTATTTATTTTGTACAATCACTCCTGCCCGTTATCAGATCCATAGGCCTTTCGACCCATAACCCCGGACAGAAGCTACGCTGTCTGTCAATATGTCAATGAACTTTTTTCTGTTCCTCGCATCCAGGTTTTACCCCGAAAAGCGGGTGCAAATATAGAATGCTTTTTTTGAAAAACAATCACATAAATGCGTAAAATTTTTTTCTTTTTTCCGGCCTGACACCTAACCCGCTTAGAACGAGAAATTTGGTTGTATCAACCCCAAAAAAAGGACAAGGAAGATAACGGAAAAAAAAGAACCCTGCAACTAATTTTCCTTCTTTTTGGCGCTGCTCCACTGGTTGGTCAGGGAGGCGTAGTCGTAATCCAGTACGGATTCCTGCCGCTCCAGTATATTTGCCGCGAAAGCCCGCTGCAGAATATCCTCGATCAGGTAATCCTCGTGGACGCTTTCCGGGTGGAACTCCTCCTTGATGCTGATATCGAACAGGCTTGCGGTAGTCTGGTACCAGAAGGCCCGCCAGCCGCTCCTGAGTTGTTTCACCAGGTCAAAAGCGGTAATGCCCGTCTGCCGGTAGATCAGTTTCACCAGGATCTGGCCCTCGGTCCGCGTGAGCTTCTTCAGCTCAGCGGCGAACTCGTCTTCGATGAACCGCTGTACAATGCGCGTGTAGCGTTTCTGCTTCCGCCTGGAGGTGATGCTCTCGAGGCGGCTGTTGAGTTCTACGAGCCGCTCCGAGGCGAGCTTCGCGTACGGATACACCTTGATGGTCTTCCTTCTGAGGATCAGGTACCGGAGTTTGTCGTCATAGGAGTCGAACTTCAGTTTTCCGAAAATATACACCGCGTCCAGCTCGATGGAGCTGCGGAAAATACTATCCCCCTCCAGGATGATCATTTGCTCCTCCACCGAATCCAGTTCCTGTTCGGGCACCTGCCCGATGAGCCAAGCCGGCAGCAGGGAGATCTGCAGGATCGCCAATAAGGTTTTACGGGAAAAACGCATAGACATATTCAATCAAAGGCCTTGCCAAAAGTAACGATAAAGCCAGGCTGGAAGTATTAAATAAAAGTGAATATTGCTAAGTTTGCAGCAAACAAAGCTACATGAACGCAGACAGCATTCTCACTCCGGAATCCCTGGAATTTTTTGAAAAATATCTGAATAACGCCTCCCCGACCGGCTATGAATGGGAGGGCCAGAAAATTTGGATGTCCTACCTGAAACCCTATGTGGACACCTTTATCACGGACACCTATGGAACCGCTGTAGGCGTCATCAACCCGGATGCCCCCTACAAGGTGGTTATCGAAGGGCACAGTGACGAAATTTCCTGGTATGTCAACTATATTACGGACAACGGACTGATCTACGTGATCCGCAATGGGGGCAGCGACCACCAGATCGCCCCGTCGAAATGGGTGAATATCCATACGGCCAACGGCATCGTTAAGGGAATTTTCGGTTGGCCGGCCATCCATACCCGCGACAAGTCGAAAGAGGAGCCGCCCAAACTCGAAAACATCTTTATAGATATCGGGGCCAAGGATAAAGAGGAGGTTGAGAAGATGGGCGTGCATGTAGGCTGTGTTATTACCTACCCGGACAACTTCCAGGTTTTGGCCGGAAACAAGTTTGTCTGCCGGGCCATCGACAACCGGGCCGGAGGCTTTATGATTGCCCAGGTAGCCCGCTTGTTAAAGGAAAACGGCAAGAAACTACCCTTTGGTCTCTATGTGACGAATTCGGTCCAGGAGGAAATCGGGTTGCGGGGGGCCGAAATGATCACCCAGCGGATCAAACCGAATGCCGCGATAATTACGGATGTCTGCCACGATACAACCACCCCGATGATCGACAAGAAAAAAGAGGGGCATACCGAAATCGGGGCGGGGCCGGTGATCTCCTACGCCCCGGCTGTTCAGAACAAACTCAGGGAACGCATCCTGCAAACCGCCCAAAAGAATGACATTCCGTTCCAGCGCCTGGCGGCTTCCAGACAAACCGGGACGGACACGGATGCATTTGCCTACAGCAACGGGGGGGTGGCTTCCGCCCTGATTTCCCTGCCGTTGCGGTATATGCACACCACGGTGGAAATGGTGCAAAAGGAAGATGTGGCGAATGTCATCCGGCTCATTTACGAAACGCTTTTGACCATCGAGGAAGGGGAAACGTTCAGCTACTTCGATTAACCAACCCGCAGACAAGGTGGATGAGCGGATAGATATCTGGGACGCAGACGGCAATCCCACCGGCAAAACGGCGCTGAAGTCGGAAGCCCACCGGGAAGGCTGGTACCATCCCACCGTCCACGTCTGGTTCTACACCTCCGATGGACGCGTCTTGCTGCAGCGTCGCGCCGAGGACAAAGCTACCGACCCGGGCGTCTGGGACGTTTCCGTTGCCGGTCATGTCGGCGCAGGGGAAAGCCCGCTGGAAGGGGCAGTGCGGGAGATACGCGAAGAGATTGGCCTGGAGGTATCCGCGGACCAGCTCATACCGATAACCACTGTGAAGGATTCCCGGGACCACCCCGGGGGAATCCGTGACCGGGAGTTCCGGCATGTATACCTCTGCCGGCTCAGCCAGCCCTTTGGGGCGCTCACCCCCCAGCAATCCGAAGTTGCGGAACTCCGGCTTATCCCCCTCCTGCAATTTGCCGAAGAAACCTGGGGGCTGGCCCGGCCCGGGGAATACGTACCGCACGGGGCCCAATATTATTCCCGGATCGTCAAAGAGGTCAAAAAAAGGCTGTAGTAATACAGGCTGTTGCCGTTATGCGGAAAGGGTATCGGCAAAGTCTTCCCATGCATCCAGCGGGTAGGATTGCTGCCCGCCCCCGCGCATGTCCCGGACGGTAAACTCCCCTTTGCGCAACTCCTCGTCCCCGATCAGGACGACGAAGGGGACATCCCGTTTATCTGCGTATTTAAATTGCTTGCCCACCTTGGCGTCATTTGGGTAGAGGTCTGCCCGGATCCCGCGGGAACGCAGGCGCATGACCAACCGGAGCGCTGACCGCGCCTCTTCCGGGCCAAAATTGATGCAGAACACATCCAGGGCGCGGTCCAGGGTTTCCGGGAACAACCCAAGCTCCTCCATTACCAGGCAAATCCGGTCCAGGCCAAAGGAAATCCCAACCCCGCTGACATCCCTGAGGCCAAAGATGCCCGTCAGGTCGTCGTAGCGGCCGCCCCCGCCAATGGACCCCATTTGCACCGTTTCCGGGGCTGCCACCTCAAAGATGGTCCCGGTGTAGTAGTTCAGGCCGCGGGCCAGTGTAACGTCGAGCACGCACTTACCCGCTTCCAATCCCATCTGCCGGGTCAGGTCGAGCAATTCTTCCAATTCCTCCACGCCCTGCAGCCCAGTCGGCGATTTGGCGAGCAGCCCGCGCAGTGCGGCCAGTTGTCCGGAAGCCTCCCCGCTCAGGTCGAACAGGGGTGCCGCTTTGCGGATGGCCTCCCGGGAAATCCCCTTTTCCTCCATCTCGGCTTCCACCTTTTCCCTCCCGATCTTGTCGAGTTTGTCCAGGGCTACGGTAAAATCCGTCAGCCGGTCGGCAGCCCCGATGACTTCGGCAATGCCGGACAACACCTTGCGGTGGTTCAGCTTGATGGTTACCCCATTCAGGCCCAGAGAGGCAAAGACCCGGTCGTATAGCTGGATAAACTCCGCTTCCTGGATGAGCCCGGTGGCGCCCACCACATCCGCATCGCACTGGTAGAACTCCCGGAACCGCCCCCTTTGCGGCCGGTCTGCCCGCCAGACAGGCTGGATCTGGTAGCGTTTGAAGGGAAAATCGATTTCGTTCTGGTGCATCACCACATAGCGCGCAAAGGGCACGGTCAGGTCGTACCGGAGGGCTTTTTCCGCTATTTGCGGAGTGAGCCCGGCGGAGTCTTTATCCTGCAGGACGGTCGCGTCTGCCTTTTTTAAAAAATCCCCCGAATTCAGGATCTTGAAAATCAACCGGTCGCCTTCCTCCCCGTATTTGCCCATGAGGGTGTCGTAATTCTCAAAGGACGGGGTTTCGATGGGCTGGAAGCCGAACCGCTCAAATTGTTCGCGGATGGCCCCGATGATATGGTTGCGCCTTGCAACCTCCTGCGGGCTAAAATCCCTTGTACCTTTCGGGATGGATGGTTTTCTTGCCATAAGGCGGCTTGAATTCGTGTGGTTATTTCCGGAGCCTGGGATGATCCGACACAGGCTCATGCAAATATAGCGGAAAGACGGGAGGGTGCCAGTCCCTGGGGAGGTTAGTTTTCAAGGCTTGCCGTTAGTTTTCAATCACCTCGTCAAACCAGCGGTACAGGTCGCCTTTGGTAATGGTCGCCCCCTTTCGGATCAATTCGAATTTATCCGCATTCGGATCGTCCGAATACGCCTTGGCCGCCGTGAGGTACTCCACAAAATCGGACTGCCAGTTTTTCTTGAACCAGCCAAACCCTTCCTGCGACCTGAGATCGATTTCCGGGTTCATTACCCGGACGGAAATCAGTTTCATCTCGCGCTTTGTCATGTGGAACAGATGCATTTGCTGCGCCTCGATCTGTTCCAGGTATTCTACCCGGGACAGGACGCCCTCCCAGACCAGGTCGCTGAAGACATCGATTTCGTCTTCGGCCACCTGGGGCGTTTCCCGCTTAATCCGGTCCCATTCCTCGGCCGTGATGGATTGCGTTGCCAGGAAATTGATGAATTCCAGGTGCAGTTCCTCCAACTGTTCGCGTGTAAGCCTTTCGTATTTCATCCTCCGCAATTCGGTTTATAAAAAAAGCCCACCCTGATGGCCAGGATGGACTCTTATCTATTTGCCGGTCGGGCTTAGTTTTGTTCAGCCACCACCTCAAAGGCAAACTCCACCTGTACCTCGCGGTGCAGCCGGATTTCCGCCTCGTAGGGTCCGGCGCGCTTGATAGCGCCTCCTTTGATGCTGATATACTTCTTCTCGATAGCGTGTCCCTCTTTCTCCAGGGCAGCCGCCAGGTCGGCGTTGGTAACGGAACCAAACAGTTTGTCCGCTTCCCCTACTTTGGCGGGGATTTTAATTTCCAGAGCCTTCAGGGCTTCGGCTGTCTTCTCGGCAGCGTCGATGGCCTGCTTTTCCTTATGGGCCCGCTGGCGCAGGTCCTCGGCGAGTACCTTTTTGGCAGAAGGGGTAGCCAGTACCGCCATCCCCTGGGGAATCAGGTAGTTCCGGCCATAGCCGTTCTTGACGGATACCAGGTCGTCCTTGAACCCGAGGTTCTCTACGTCTTTCTTGAGTATCAATTCCATGATTCCTTCCGTTTACTTTAATAAATCACCTACATAGGGCATCAACGCCAGGTGGCGCGAACGCTTAATCGCCTGGGCTACTTTCCGCTGGTACTTCAGGGAGGTACCCGTCAGCCGGCGCGGCAGGATCTTGCCCTGCTCGTTCACCAGCTTCATCAGGAAATCCGGATCCTTGTAATCGATATACTTAATACCGGATTTCTTGAAGCGGCAATACTTCTTCTCTTTGCTGGTCTCAATATTCAGCGGGGTCAGATACCGGATCTCCCCGTCTTTTTTTCCTTTTGCCTGTTGTTGCAGTGTGGCCATATCCTTAGGCTTTAGCTTTTAATTTGTTACGGCGTTTCTCCGCCCATGCGACGGCGTGTTTGTCCAACTTCACGGTGAGGAAGCGCATGATGCGCTCATCCCTCTTGAACTCCTGTTCGTACGGGCCAATGACCTCGCCGGGAGCCGTGAATTCGAACAGATGGTAGAATCCGCTCTTTTTGTGCTGAATGGGATAGGCCAGTTTCTTGAGTCCCCAATCTTCCTTGGAGACCATCTTGGCACCATTCTTGGTCAAGAAATTTTCAAATTTCTTAACTGTTTCCTCTATCTGCGTATCAGATAGAACGGGATTTAAAATGAAAACAGTTTCGTAATGGTTCATATTAAGAGTTTAATTTAAGGTGCGCAAAAGTAAGAATTCTTTGGCCTTTTTACAAGAAATCCAAAAAAAGATCGTTATAGCTAGGAAGGATTAAAAATTAGAGCTTAACCTGAACCCAAATCAAATGACTGAAAGTCGTCTGCAAACCGTACAGTAATTCACACCATGTTTACAACTTTAGTTGTCGACACCGCTGATTTTTAAGTACTTTGTAGATGATTAAACCCCACAAATCAACCATTTATGAAATTAAGGAGTATTGTGGTTGATGATTCATCAATGCAACGAATGGCGGTTGCGAAATTGGTGAATAATCACCCGAATTTAGCCTTGGTTGCTGAGTACAGCAATGCTATTGAAGCCAAAAACGGCATCAAAAACAATGAAATTGACCTGATTTTCCTGGATGTGGAAATGCCCATCATCAACGGTTTCGACCTGTTGGAATCCCTGGAAAATCCGCCCCAGGTAATCCTGATCACCGGGAAACCGGATTACGCCCTCAAGGCGTTTGACTACGACGTGACGGATTACCTGCACAAACCGATTACCATGGCCCGGTTTGACGCCTCCGTAAAACGCGCGGTGTCCAAATACGAGCAGATGCACAAGGTGAATGAGGACGAGGAGCACATCTTCGTGAAAAGCAACCTGAAAAAACGCAAGGTCATCCTCAACGACATCAAGTGGATCGAAGCCCTGGGAGATTACATCAAACTGGTGACCGACGAGGCGAACATCGTTATTTTATCCACGATGAAAGCTTTTGAGAAACAGTTGCCGGAAGACAAATTCCTGAGGATCCACAAATCCTATATCGTCAACCTGGAGAAAATCGAAAAATTCAACAGTAAAAACGTGGAGGTAAGCGGACGCTCGATCCCGTTGAGCCGTAACAAGAAGACGGAACTCGCGGAAGCCTTGAGCAATGTTTAACTAAATGTAGTCGACGTTATAGATCACACGTATACTTCGGAATTGCGAAATAGCATTAAAAGACGATTCGATTCTTTTAATGCTATTTTTTGTTTGGGCCAGCCCGCTGCCCGGCCGGATCTTCAATAGGATATTCTTGTGGTACTGGTTCCGGATCCGCGCTACCGGAGGGAATTCCGGCCCCAGGACGTCCTTTCCGAAATGCATCCGCATAGACCGGGCAAACCAGGCGGCGCCCTCCCCTACCCGATTGTATTCCCGGTGGCGAAAGGTGATCCGGATGATCCTGAGGGCCGGCGGGTAGCCAAACTGCTCCCGTTCGTAGACCTGTTCGGCATACATCGCATCATAGGCCCCGGAGGCAACCTGCTGGAGAATCTGGTGGTTCGGGTTGTACGTCTGGATCAGCACCCGGCCCCGCTCCCGCGTGCGCCCCGCGCGTCCCGCCACCTGCGTCAAAAGCTGGAAGCAGCGTTCGTGGGCCCGGAAGTGGGGGAAGTTCAGCAGGGAGTCCGCATTCATGATGCCCACCAGCGCCACATTCCGGAAGTCGAGCCCCTTGGTCAGCATTTGCGTCCCGACCAAAATGTCCGTTTCCCGCGCTTCAAAAGCCTGGATAATGCGGCCGTAGGCGTGCTTGCCGCGGGTGGTGTCCAGGTCCATCCGGGCCGTTCGGGCCTTGGGGAACAATTCCGCCAGCTCCGCCTCCACCTGTTCCGTGCCGAATCCCTTGGTGTCCAGCGTGGGGTTGCCACAGGCTTCGCAGGTGTTTTCCAGGAGCCGGTGGAAACCGCAGTAGTGGCACCGGAGCTCCTTGCGGTGCCGGTGGAAGGTCAGGCTGACGTCGCAATTTCGGCACTGGGGGGCATGGCCGCAACTCGCACATTCCACAATGGGTGCAAAGCCCCTGCGATTCTGGAACAGGATCACCTGCCCGCCCTGCCCCAGGGCACCCTCAACCTCCTCCCGCAACCGCTCTGAAAAATGTCCCTGCATCTTCTTTTTCCGGAACTGCTCCGCGAGGTCTACCAGTTCCATCTCCGGCAGCAGCACATCCCCGAACCGCCGGTCCAGTCGGGCATAGGCGTATTTTCCCGACCGGGCATTGTGATAGCTCTCGATACTCGGTGTGGCGGAGCCGAGAACCACCCGGGCCCCGGATAGGCCGGCCAGTACAATGGCAGCATCCCGGGCGTGATATCTCGGTGCCGGGTCGAATTGCTTATAAGTGTTTTCGTGCTCTTCGTCCACTACGATGAGGCCCAGGTCTGCAAATGGCAGAAAGAGGGCTGAGCGGGCTCCCAGGATTACCGACGCCTTTTCCTCCCCGGCGCGTACATGGTACCAAAGTTCGGCCCGTTCCTGCATGCTGTGGCGGGAATGGAAAACGGCCACGCGATGGCCCAGGACCCGTTGCAACCTCCTCACGAGTTGTTCCGTAATGGCGATTTCAGGGACCAGGTACAAAACCTGCCGCCCTGCCGCCACCATATCGAGGATCAGGCGGAGGTACACCTCGGTCTTTCCGGAGGAGGTTACCCCGTGGAGAAGGACCGGCCGATCCGATTCAAAACCGCTGCGAATGGCTCCCAGGGCCTCCTCCTGAAGGGCATTCAACTCCGGGGGTTGATGCTGCGCCCCGCCCCCCGGGGATACAATCCGGTCTTCCTCCAGGAAGTACTCTTCCAGGACGCCCTTATCGATCAACGCTTTTAAAACTGCCCGGGAAGTTCCGGATTGCTCCTGCAATACCTTGCTGCGAATGGGTTTGTCGGTTCCCCGCCGCAATTGGAATAAATGCAGGAGGAGCTCGGATTGTTTCGGGGCCCGCCCCATGGAGTCCATCAACTCCCCGAGTGCGGCCTGGTCCTCGTAGTCCGGGTGTAACCGGATAAAACGGGCCCGCAGGGGTTTATATCCCTGTTGGAGCTTTTCCTGCAATACCAGTAAATCCCGGCCGATCATCCGGTGGAGGATGGGCAAAACGGATTTGCGGTCCACGATATCCCCTATTTCGCCCACCGAGAGTACCGGTTGGTGCTGCAATGCCTCCAGGATCAGGAATTCGGTATCGTCCAAATCCTTTTCGTCGGGGTCCGCCCCTTCCCGCAGCATGACCCGGGTTTCGCTCTGTAAAAGGAAAACCGAAGGCACGGCTGTACGGAATACCTCGCCGGCAGTACACATGTAATAATCCGCAATCCATTGCCAGTGCCGGAGCTGCAATTCGGTGACCAGGGGCTCCTCGTCCAGCACGCGGTACACCTCCTTGGCCTCATACGCCTCGGGTGCCCGGTGTCCGAAGCCCACTACCAGGCCCGTATACAATTTGGATTTCCCGAAGGGTACTGCTACCCGGGTCCCGGGACGGAGCGTACCCGGCGGGATGTCTCCCAGGGCATAGGTGAAATTCCGCTCCAGCGGCATCGGGAGGAGCACCTCCACATAGCGCGCGCCCGACGAATCCTTTGGGCTGGAGCCCCGGGGGCTGGCATCCGCTCCGGTCCCCGCCTCATTCATCTCGCGGGAAACTTTTGCGCAAGTAATTCAGCGTGGCGTTTAGCTCAAACCCGAGCAGCAGGATATTCGAATTCAGCCAGATATAAATCATCAGGATCAACAGGCCGCTCAGTGCCCCGTAAAGCTCGTTGTACCTGGCAAAATTATCGATGTAGACGCCAAACAGGTAGGAAGTCAGCAGGATGAGCAAGGTGGTCATCAGCGCGCCGTAGGAGAAAAATTTGGCCTTCTTCCCCTCGGTCGTGCCAAAGTAGTAGAGGATGGCGGTGGTGAGGTAGGTAAGCAGGATAAAGAACAATACTTTACCCACCCGGACCCCTAGGATCTCTCCTTCGTCCAGGACCACCCCGCTGTTGCGTGCCGTGAATTCGGTGAGGTATCCCAGGACGTAAAACTCGAAATAGACGTAAAAAACCGCCCCGACAATCAGGAGGACCGAGAGGATAAGCCCCACGAATAGCGCATAGGCATATTGCTTGAAGAAATTCCGCGTGAGTTCGATGTGGTAACTGTTCTCAAAGCCCCCGAAAATAGCATTCACGCCGTTGGCCATCAACAGGATGGAAATCAGGAAGGCCGAGGATACGAGCCCACCCTGTTTCTGGTCGCGGATTTGCTGATAGACCTCCGTGAAATACTCCCCGGTGGCCTGCGGGAGGAAGGCCTCCAGAAAACTCAGGAACTGGGCGTCAAAATTGCTGTTGCCCACGCTGACCAGGGGGATCACGAAAGGGATGAGGGTAACCAGGAAGATCAACAGGGGAAAAATGGCCAGGAACAGGCTGAAGGCAATGGCGCTGGCACGGGTGGAGAGCGCCCCGCGAATGATTCCCCGGGCGTACATGACGATCAGGTCGAAGAGGGAGAGCCCTTCGAATGCCTTTAGCTGAACCCGCTTTAAGGCAAATACCACCCAGCGGATAACGGGCATGCGCTCCAGTTTTTCGATGAAATTCTGCCCCATCTAGACCGCTTTAAGGCTCATGTCCAGGTTGTGGACCGAATGCGTGAGTGCCCCGGAGGAGATATAATCCACCCCGCATTCCGCAAAGGCCCGCAGTGTTTTTTCGTCGATCCCCCCGGAGGATTCGGTTTCGCACCGATCCCCGATCCGCCGCACGGCTTCCCGGGTGTCTGCATAGTTGAAGTTATCCAGGAGGATCCGGTGGACGCCCTGGCAGGCGAGTATTTCATCTACTTCCACGAGGTTTCGGGCTTCGACGATGATCTTCAGGTCGCGGCCGGTACTTGCCAGGTATTCCCGGGTCTTGCTAATGGCTTCCCGGATTCCCCCGGCAAAGTCTATATGGTTGTCTTTCAGCATGATCATGTCGTAGAGGGCAAACCGGTGGTTTGTGCCGCCCCCGATGCGGACGGCCCATTTCTCCAGGGCGCGGATGCCCGGGGTGGTCTTTCGGGTGTCCAGGATTTTGGTGCCCGTCCCTTCGAGCAGGTTCACATACCTGCGTGTTTTGGTGGCAATCGCACTCATTCGCTGCATCGCGTTGAGGACCAGCCTCTCGGCGCGAAGGATACTCTGGGAGGATCCCGAGACAAAAAATGCCGTGTCCCCGTGCCCCACGTTGCTCCCGTCCTGCAATAAAACTTCCATGTCCAGGTCCGGGTCTACCGCCTGGAAAACCTGTCGCGCCAGGTCCACGCCGGCCAGGATTCCCCGGTCCTTGACCAGCAGGCGGGCCCGCCCCGCCGCCGACGCCGGGATACAGGCCAGGGAACTGTGGTCCCCGTCACCAATATCTTCCCGCAGCGACGTTTCAATAATCCGGTCAATTTCCTGCTGGAATTTTTCGGCTGAAATCATTTGTTCTTTTTCTATCGCTAAAGTAACAAAATGTTCGGGTTAGACCCGGGCCAATCAGACCGAATCGGTGGGGGATACACTGCGGAACGGGAGATTTCCCGAATTGGCCCGCATACCGTATTTTTACCGGATGAAGCTCATTCTGCTCGCTGTTGGCAAAACAGATGCCGGCCCGTTGGAGGCTCTCATTGCGGACTTCGAACGCCGACTCAACCACTACATCCCTTTTGAAATCGGGATCGTCCCGGATATTCGAACCAAAGGGAAGGTTAAACCGGAACAGCTGAAAGAAAAAGAAGCGGAAGCCATCCTCCGGGCGTTACATCCCCAGGATGCCCTTTGGCTGCTCGATGAAAAGGGGCGGGAGTATTCCTCCCGGGGGTTTGCAGGGCAGTTGCAGAAATGTATGAATGCCGGGCCGAAAAGGCTCGTACTGGTTATCGGCGGGGCCTACGGCTTTTCAGAAGGCCTGCGCACCCGGGCCGATAGGACGGTGAGCCTCTCGAAGATGACCTTCAACCACCAGGTGGTCCGGCTCCTGGCGGTGGAACAGCTCTACCGGGCTTTTTCCATCCTGAGGGGGGATCCCTACCACAATGACTGACGGGGAAGGCCGCCCCCGGGCCTGTTCCCACGTTGCGGAATACCGCCCGGGCGGCACCGTTAAAAAGCGACAAAGATGAAGCAACCGAAAGACTTGTTTTCCGAGCAGGCCGCAGATTACCGGCGATTCCGGCCTTCCTATCCGGCAAATTTGCTGGAAGATATAATCGCCCTGGTTCCCGACAGGCAACGGGCGCTGGATTGTGCCACCGGCAACGGGCAGGTAGCCCGGGCCCTTTCACCTTATTTCCAGCAGGTAAACGCTATCGATATCAGCGAAGAACAATTGCGGCAAGCCCCTTCGGCCCCCAACATTACCTACAGCCGGCAGCGGGCGGAAGCCACCGGTTTTGCCAACGGGACGTTCGACCTGATCTGTGTGGCCCAGGCCATCCACTGGTTCGACATCCCGGCATTCCACAACGAGGCGCGACGGTTGCTCAAACCGGGAGGCGTGCTGGCCGTCTGGGGTTACGGCTTACTGAAAACCGACCCGGAAACCGATGCCTGGCTCGATCGGTATTACCGGCAGGTGGTGGGCCCCTATTGGGAGCCCGAACGACGATACGTGGAAGCGGCATACGCCAACCTGCCCTTCCCCTGGGAAGAAATCGAAATGCCCGGCCCGTATTCCATACGCCGTGAGGTGGCACTGGAGGATATAGCCGGATACCTGTATTCCTGGTCGGCTACACGCCACCTGTTGCACACCGAAAGGGACCCGGTGCCCGAATGGATGGATCAACTGGCTGCCCGCTGGATCCCGGGAAGCACCCGGGAAGCAAGGCATGAGATATTCCTGCGTGCGGGGCGAGCGGATGTCCCGGACGGAGACGGTTAGTAGAGCACCCGGAACTTAATCGTGTGCTCGATGGCCTTGAGTTCCTTGATGACCGCTTTGTTGTACTCCTTATCCAGGTCGGTGATTACGTAGCCCACTTCTGGGTCTGTCGACAGGTACTGGCCGATGATATTCATGTCGTAGGACGCCAGGACCTTATTGATATGGGCCATGATCCCGGGGACATTTTTGTGGATGTGCAGGAAACGGTGCGCATTTTGTTGTTTGGGCAGCCGGATGTTCGGAAAATTCACCGCGTCTACCGTACTGCCCGAATTGATATAGTCCATGATCTTGTTCGGGACAAAGTCGGCTATATCCCGCTGGGCCTCCTCGGTGCTCCCGCCGATATGGGGGGTGAGGATCACGTTATCCAGGTTTCTCAGTTCAGTTTCAAACGGGCCGTTGCTGGCAGGTTCTTCCGGGTACACGTCGATGGCGGCACCTGCGAGCTTTCCGGATTTCAGGGCTCCGACCAAAGCCGGGATATCCACCACGAACCCCCGGGACAGGTTGATCAGGTAGGCCCCCGTGCGCATCTGGGCGAGTTCCCGTTCCCCGATGAAATTCCGGTTGGCAGGGTTGTCGTCTATGTGCAGGGTGACCACGTCGGAGACGCCGAGCAGGTCTTCCAGCGTGTCACATTTAACGGCATTGCCCAGGGCGAGTTGTTCGTTCACGTCGTAATAGTACACGCGCATGCCCATGGCCTCGGCCAACACGGAGAGTTGTTTCCCGATATTCCCGTACCCGACAATCCCCAGGTTCTTCCCCCGGATTTCCCGGGCATTTGCTGCGGTTTTATGCCATTCCCCGTTGTGGATTTCCGTGCTCCTGGGAAAAATGCTCCGCATCAGGACGATGATCTCCCCGATGGCGAGTTCCACCACGGAACGCGTGTTGCTGTAGGGGGCGTTGAAGACCACCACCCCTTTCTGGCGGGCGTACTCGAGTTCGATTTGGGTGGTCCCGATGCAAAAGGCCCCGACAATCAAAAGCTTATCGGCGGCATCCAGTACTTTCTTGGTGACCCGGGTCTTGGACCGGATACCCAATACATGGACACCCTTGATTTTTTCGATCAGTTCTTCCTCCGGGAGGCTGTGTTTGACCAGTTCGACGGAAAATCCGTCTTCGGAAAGGTTTTTAAATGCTGCCGGGTGAACATTCTCCAGCAGGAGGATCTTGATCCGGTTCTTGGGGTAGGATAGATTTCGTGGCAAATCGTTTACAAATAAAAATTCATCAAGGTTAGGTGCGATATGGTCGGCATTTCGGGCGGCCTTTTCGCGGTGGACATTCTCGGTATAGGCAAAGAATTTATGGGCTATACCGGCCTCGCGCATCACGTAATCGCTGTAGCCGTCGCCGATGACCTGTACCTCCCCTTCCAGGTCGAGTGCCCGGAGGCATTCGATCTTTCCGTTGTGGGAAGCCAGTACATTGGCCGTGTCGAATCCGGTAATGCGGCCCTGCTCGTCAAACTCGAAGGTGTTTGCAAAAACCCGTTCTTCCGGAATGTTGTATTCCCGGACAATCGGATCGATAAACTCCTTGAAACCGCAGGAAATCACATAGATGTCATCCGCAAATTTTTCAAAGAATTCCCTGTTGGTTGCAATGGATTTTGAAATTTTCTCCCGCAGCATCCCTATGAGGGGTTCCAGGTCTTTCCGGTGCGCCCCGAGCAACCGGATACGCCGTTCCAGGGACTCCGTAAAGGAGATATCCCCGTCGATGCCCAGGTTGGTGATCTGCTGAATCTCCCGGATGATGGCATCCCGGTCTTCCCGGCCTTCCAGGGTAATTTCCGCCAGGACATCCAGGGCCTCAACCCGGGTCAGCGTGCTGTCAAAATCGAAAACGAATTTCCGGCTCACGTACCAACAAGTGTTTAAGGCGGTGAAGATAAAAAGAAATTGCGGCAACCCCTCAATGCCTCTGACAAAATGAAACGGGCGCTACAAAGCCGCCCCGGGATGTTATATTCTTTAACCCTGCAGGGAGGGGAGAACCCACAGGCCGGCCAGGATGGCCATGCCAAAACTCAAAAGCGTCCCGATCAGGATATATTCCGTCCAACGGCGGTTGTTGAACTCCTTCAGGTCGTTGAAGCGGAATACAGATTTGGCCGCTATGAGCAACCCGATGGCTTCCCAACGACCCAACAGGATAAACGCAAAGACAAACAGCCTTTCCAAAATCCCGATATACATGCCGGCGCGCGGGAGGGATTTGTGGTCCATGGGGATCTGCTGGCCCAGCCCCTCGAGGAGTTTGGCGGTGAGGAAGGCCGCCGGAAAGGTCACAAAGAACAAACCGGTAAGGACAGGCCAGTTGAGCCCCGCTGCCAGTTGCGCCAACTCCCCTGTGGTATCCGGATAGGTTGCCACGACCAGGAGGACCAGTACATGGGCCAACTGGTCCAGGAAGAATGGGATGCTGTCTCTTCGGTACCAGTGTGCAGTGTAGAGTTTGACGGCGTCGATGACCAGGTGGGAGGCCGCGATGACCAGGGCCTCCTGCCAGAACCGCAAGTCCCATACCAGGAGCAGGGTCAGGGAAAAATGCACCAGACCGTGGAGGTAGAAAAACCAGGAGCCGGCCTTGCGGGCCTGCTTGTGGCGGAGCGCCCTGCCGGGTTGCAGGAGGAAGTCGCCAAGCATGTGGGCGAGCAATAATTTTACAATAAGCATCCGATCTGTTTTAGGTAATCATCCTGGTAGTAACCCAGCAACTCCCTTACCAGGTCGAGGCGGGCCCGGGTCTGTCGCTGACTCACCGCCGACTGGCGGATTTCGAGCCGTTCTGCCAGCGTCTCCTGGCTCGCTTCCGGATAGGCCAGGGCCAGGCTGACAGTTTCGGCAGAGACCCGGGTCCAGCTGTCCATGAACTGCAATGCGAGCCGGAGCATCAGGTTGAGGCTTTTGTCGGCATCCGGGACGCCTCCTGAAACCTTCAGGCGCGTTTTATCCTTCTTCAGATTTTCAAAAGCCCGCCCGGATCGCCGGTAAGCTTCCCCATTCGACTCGCTGACCCGCCGGCCCCGAAAAGTTTCCGTCCCGATTCCTATGGCCAGCCGGATATCCATGTCCTCCCGCGACCGCATGAGGGCTTTCAGCCAAACTGCAGCCCGGAGGGCTTTGCCCGGGGGCAGGCGCAGCTGCAATTCGTCCCCCCGGTATATTTCCCAATCCTGCGGGCTTTCCCCCCACTCCCCCATCAGCGATTTAAGTGCAGGCAGCCATTCGGGAACCGGTGTTTGGGCGGAATTGATGATGTCTCCTGTGAGAACGGCAATCATTTTATTAGTTTTTCAGCTAATATAATCATTTATTATTTAAAAAGCTAATATTTTGTATTATAAGCATTAAAGATAATAGTTAGAACCACCTGCGGACCAATTTGCAATACTGCCTGTAGGGCGCCCCAAAGCGATCCAGCAAGACCCGCTCCTCCGGGAGAATCTGAAAGCGGTTCATATACGCGACAAACCCGGCCGCGAGCAGCGTGTTGAAGGCGTTGCCCAGTTGCAGCCCCCAAGCGAGCAAAAACAAAAGCATGGCCAGGTACATCGGGTTCCGGGTATAGTTGTAAATCCCCGAGGTGACCAGCCGGTTGACCTTCTGCGGATGCATCGGGTCCGTGGTGGTCCGGCTGAAGACGAATTGCAGGATAGCGACGGCCAGGATGACAATCCCGGCACCTCCCAGTGCATAGATCAGCCAGCGCCGGCCGAAAAAATCAAATTCCCCTGCAGGCAGCCAGGCGGCCAGCAGGTACATGGCGCCGGCAAAGGCCAAAAAAACCAGGGCGGGCGGAAGGCGTAATTCAAGTGTTTTCATAATGCGGGCAGAAGCCTAAAAATAGTATTTTTGAAACCGTCCCAGGAACAAATGATCCAATATCTGTGAAACTGGTATTTGCAACTCGAAACCCCGGCAAACTCCGGGAGGTTCGGAAAATGCTGCCGGAAGGCATTTCCCTCCTTTCCCTGGACGCCATTGGCTGTACAAGTGAAATCCCCGAGACCGAGCCCACCCTGGAAGGCAATGCAGGCCTCAAGGCCCGATATGTTTCAGACAATTTCCGCATGGATTGTATTGCCGATGATACCGGCCTGGAGGTAGCCGCCCTGGGCGGGGCCCCCGGCGTATATTCGGCGCGGTACGCAGGCCCTGCAGCCGACCCGGAGGCCAATATGCGCAAATTGCTGGCAGCGATGGAAGGGAAGGAGGATCGGCGGGCCCGATTCCGCACGGTGATCGCCCTTTGCCTGGGCGGACAATTCCACTATTTTGAAGGCGTGGTCAACGGGGAATTGCTCAAAGCCCCCAGGGGGACGGGTGGTTTCGGCTATGACCCGGTATTCCAGCCGGAGGGTAGCCCGCGGAGTTTTGCCGAATTTACCACGGACGAAAAAAACAGCATCAGCCACCGCGGAAAGGCATTCCGCGCCCTGGATGCCTTCCTCCGCACCCGGGTCTGAGCCTGGCGGCAGATCCCGGTCCATCCGGGCCCGGGACGCAAACATCTGAGGCAGAAAAAGATAAATTGCGGCACATATGTCGAAAATTCGAAATATCTTTGCGGCCGAATTTCAACCGCCGGGTCTCCCGGGTTCATGCGGCACATCCTATGCGTATCGCCGCCACTGTTCGCAACGATTGAACAGCAATACCATCCTATGACATCATTTAAAGACCTGGGGCTCAGCCAGCCACTTGTGGAGGCCGTCGACGCCCTCGGATTTGTACAACCTACGGGCGTTCAGCTCGAAACCATCCCGCTGCTACTCGGCCCGGAAACCGACCTGGTTGCCCTTGCCCAGACCGGTACGGGAAAAACTGCCGCCTTCGGCTTGCCACTTCTGGAAAAAACGGATTCCGCCAGCCGGAAGAGCCAGGCGCTCATCCTGGCCCCTACCCGGGAACTCTGCCTGCAGATTACCTCGGAATTACAGGCCTATGCCAAATTCATCAAGGGGCTCTCCATTGTGGCCGTATACGGAGGCGCGTCCATCCAGCAACAGGCCAAGGCACTTAAAAACGGCGGTCAGATCATCGTGGCCACGCCGGGGCGGATGAAAGACATGATCAGCCGGAAGCTGGCGGATATATCTTCCATTGGCTACTGTGTCCTGGACGAGGCCGATGAAATGCTGAACATGGGTTTTTACGAAGACCTGGTGGATATCCTCTCCCATGCACCTAAAGACAAATCGACCTGGTTGTTTTCGGCCACCATGCCGAACGCCGTCGCCCGGATAGCCCGGGACTTTATGCACCAGCCTGCAGAGGTAACCGTCGGAACCCGAAACGAGGCCATTGCCAGCGTCCAGCACGAATACTACACCGTTGCGGGCAGGGACCGTTACCCGGCCCTCAGGCGCCTGGCCGACGCAAATCCCGGCCTGTTTTCCGTAATTTTCTGCCGAACAAAACGCGACACCCAAAAGGTGGCGGAAAAATTGATCGAAGACGGGTATAACGCCGGCGCCCTCCACGGCGACCTAAGCCAACAACAGCGCGACCTGGTGATGAATGCCTTCCGCAAGCGGCAACTGCAATTACTGGTAGCTACCGATGTAGCCGCCCGGGGCATCGATGTGGACGATGTCACCCATGTGATCCATTACCAGCTGCCCGACGAAACAGAGACCTACACCCACCGCAGCGGGCGTACGGGCCGCGCGGGAAAATCCGGGGTGTCCATGGTGATTCTGACGCGCTCGGAACAACGGCGGATCCGCGCCATCGAAAAAATAATTGGACGGCCATTTGAGCAGAAAAAGCTGCCCGACGGAATGGAGATTTGCGAAATCCAGCTCTATCACCTGGCCAACAAAATCCGGTCTGTGGAGGTCAATCCCTCTATCGAGGCGTACCTCCCGGCCATTGAAGATGTCTTTAAGGGCATGGACCGGGATACGCTGATCCGGAAGATGATCTCGGTGGAATTCAGCCGGTTCTATGACTTCTACAGCAAGACGCGCGACCTGAACCCGGCCGCAGGGGCTGCCGAATCGGCCCGGGATTCCGGGACCACGCGGTTTTTTATCAATATCGGCGAAATGGACGGCCTGGACTGGATGCAGCTCAAGGACCTGCTTAAAGCGGCAACCGGACTCGGCCGTGACGACATCTACAAGGTGGAGACCAAGGACAGTTTCTCCTTCTTCAACACCGATTCTTCCATGGCCCCACTCGTGATGGAATCGATTCAGGGAGTCACCTACGAGGGGCGGGAAGTCCGTGTGGAAATTTCTTCCAGCCCTCAGGACGGGGGATCGAACAGGAAAGGCGGCAAGAAATTCCGCAAAGGCGGCAAGAAGTCCTACAAAGGCGGAGGCCAGGGAAAAGGCGGGTACTCCAAAAAAGGGGGGTATCCCAAAAAAGGAAAGCCCGCGGGGGGCAAGAAGAAAAAGGGGGCCAAGAAAGGCGGGAAACGCGCCGGCTTCTATTAGTTAAGGCCACGCTAAAAATTGGGAAACAGCCATTTTTTTTGTTTTCTTAGCAGCCCATTGTCCCGCATCCCCATGAAGAAC
The DNA here is from genome assembly GCF_000024125.1 of Robiginitalea biformata HTCC2501. Classification (NCBI taxonomy): domain Bacteria; kingdom Pseudomonadati; phylum Bacteroidota; class Flavobacteriia; order Flavobacteriales; family Flavobacteriaceae; genus Robiginitalea; species Robiginitalea biformata. Next base: position 2,828,241 of record NC_013222.1, read on the forward strand.
CCCCTGCTTTTATTCCTGCTCCTGGCAGTTACCCTTCCGGCAAGCGCCCAGGATACATCGGCAGCCGGCATTTTTAAGGCCCGCGTGATCAACGCGCAGACCGATCAGCCCCTGGAGAGCGTTCACGTCATCAATTTGAACCAGGTGGTCGGGACCATTACGGACCGACAGGGGGAATTCGCCATCCGGGCAGCCGTCAACGACACGCTCTACTTTTCCTATCTGGGGTTTAAGTCGCAAAAGATCCGGGTAACCAACGACATGTTTAAGTTCGAGGATACCGACATCGCCCTGACCGAGCTCGCCTATGCCCTGGAAGAAGTCATCGTACAGCCCTACCAGCTTACGGGCTACCTGGAGATAGACGTTAAAAACCTGCCCATCAATACGGCCTACCAGTACAGCATCTCCGGCCTGCCCGTGAGCTATGAGTCCGGGAGCAAAAGCCCGAGTGCGGTTACCAAGGTCCTGGGGGCCATCATGAACCCGGCAGACTTGCTCCGCAACCTCTTTGGCAGGCACCCGCGCCAGATGCGCAAGCTCAGGCAAATCAAGGAAGACGATCGGATCCGGGACCTGCTGGCCTCGAAGTTCGACCGGGAAACCCTGACCGAACTCCTGCAGCTGCAGAAGGTGGATATCGAGGATATACTCACCAATTGCAACTATTCCAGTTCGTTTATCCGCACGGCAAATGACCTGCAGATCCTGGACGCCCTGAGCAGTTGTTACGAAGAGTACAAGGTGCTCAACCGCCAAAAATAAATTTTAATTATCCCCCTCCATTTTTTAGCTTTAGGAAAAATCCTGAAACCATGCATAGACTCCTGCTGATTCTGGCGCTATCGGTTAGTATTTACAGCTGTAAACCCGAACCAAAAACAGCGCAGTTACCGGCAACGGAGCAAGTGGCAGATCAGGGCCGGGACAGCGTCCCCTTCCTCTGGGAGGCAGCGAACATCTACTTCCTGCTCACCGACCGGTTCCGCAACGGGAATCCGGAAAACGACCTGAATTTTGATCGCGTCAACCCCACCGGGCCCCTCCGCGGGTTTATGGGTGGCGACCTGGCCGGCATTACCGAGAAAATAAAAGACGGATATTTTACCGACCTGGGCATCAATGCCATCTGGTTTACCCCCGTAGTGGAGCAGGTGCACGGGGACACGGACGAAGGGACGGGCAACACATATGCCTACCACGGGTACTGGGCGAAGGACTGGACGGCCCTGGATCCGAATTTCGGTACCCGGGACGAACTGGCAGAACTGGTGGCAGCTGCCCACGCCAAAGGGATCCGCATACTGATGGACGTGGTCCTGAACCACACGGGTCCGGTTACCGGGGAGGATCCGGCCTGGCCGGAGTCCTGGGTACGTCTGGACCCCACCTGCAATTTTGAGGATTACCAGGGAACCACCGCCTGTACCCTGGTGGAGAACCTGCCGGATATCCGAACGGAATCGTCGGAAGCCGTCGTGCTGCCGGATGCGCTCCTGGCCAAGTGGAAGGCGGAAGGCCGGCTGAGCGAGGAATTGGACGAATTGCAGGTGTTCTTTGACCGCACGGGCTACCCCAGGGCACCGCGGTACTACATCATCAAATGGCTGACCGACTATGTCAACGACCTGGGCATCGACGGTTTCCGCGTAGATACGGCCAAACACGTCAATGAAGACGCCTGGTCGGAATTGTACCGGGAAGCCGCCTACGCATTCCAGAGCTGGAAGCGCAAACATCCCGGGAAGGTCCTGGATGACACCCCGTTTTATATGGTTGGGGAAGTGTACGGCTATGGGGCTTCCTCAGGCCGCGACTACGATTTTGGCGACCGGACGGTGGATTACTTTGACCACGGCTTTAAAAGCCTGATCAATTTTGAACTAAAATCGGACGCCGGGCAATCCTATGACCGGATCTTCGAAAAATACAGCACCCTCCTCCACGACGACCTCAACGGACTGGGAATCGTCAATTACCTGAGTTCGCACGACGATGGCAGCCCCTTTGACCCGGACCGGTCCAAACCTTTCCGCTCCGCCAATATCCTGCTGCTCACCCCTGGCGCCTCACAGGTTTACTACGGGGACGAAAGCGCCCGGGGGTTGGTGGTGGAAGGCACCGTAGGCGACGCCACGCTGCGTTCGTTCATGAACTGGGAAGAACTGGACAGCCTCCCGGAGAAACAGGAGATCCTGGCCCATTGGCAGAAACTTGGCCAATTCCGGAACCACCATCCGGCTATCGGGGCCGGCAGGCACAAACGGCTTGCCAGCCAGCCGTATGTATTCAGCCGCACCTATACGGACGGCGACTATCGGGATAAGGTGGCCGTTGGCCTGGATTTACCCGAAGGGCCAAAATCGCTCTATGTACGTGGGTTTTTCGGGGACGGCACCGTCCTGAGGGATGCCTATTCGGGCAGCGAAGCCACGGTTAGCGGCGGCCGGGTGGAGCTCGATACGCCCTACCCCATCGCCCTGCTGGAACTGGCGGATTAACGGCGAGACAGCCAAAAGCCCGTACAGCCTATTGACCTATTGGCGGGAATGCAGCGCCATCCGGTTTCCTTCCGAATCGATAAACAGCCCCATGTACCCGTGGTCCGGCGAGATTTGTTTTTTCTCCTGGAGGACCTTGCCTCCGGCTTTGGTAATTTTATCCAGGGTTACCGCCACATCCCCGCAGGAAAGGTAAATCATTACTCCCTTGGAATCGCTTGGCTCGTAGAAATCCTTGTGGTACACCAGGGATCCCGAAGCGCCCGGCTTCTCGGGTGCAAACGGGAACCACCCCATCTTGAGGTCGTGCATGTCGTTTAGCTGAATCTCGATATCGAGGACCGATTCGTAAAACTTTTTGGCCCGGTCCATATCCCTGACAGGGATCTCGAACCAGCCTACAAAATTCTGTTCCATTTTTAGGTTGTTTTAATTCACTCCTTGCTTTCGAGCCGCGTTTTCAGGGAGGCCAGCCCCTCCTCAAAATCCTTGCCCACCATTTTATCCATGCTCATCACCAGCATCATCAACCGCATGGGGAATCCGTTCTGCCCGGAAAAACCCCAGCGGACCCGGGTAGCGTCCCCTGCGGCAGGCTCCACTTCAATGTAGGCATCCGAGGTGGATTTCCAGGGCTTCAAAAACCGCAACTCGCTCTCGATTCGGGAACCTTCCTGGATGCGTGTGATTTCCTGCTCCCCGGCCCCCACTTCCTTGTTCCCCTCCCAGGAACTCACAAAGCCCACGGTGCCGTCCGTACCCCGGTACTCCTTCTTCATATCCGGGTCCCGTTTCGCCCAGGGCGACCATTCATCCTGGTTTTTCAGATACTTTAAATACTCAAAAACTACAGCCGGGGGGCGGTTGATCAGAATGTTCCTGGATACATCGTATCGGGCAGGGGCAATAAGGTACAGGATAATAAGCAGCACCAGGATGGCTGCCAGGATATAGATAAAAGTCATCATTAGGCAGGTTTAGTTGGAAAAGCCCGGATAGCAGTGCCACCGGGCAGGTTTGTGTATTGTAATATACGAAAAATCAGTGAGTTCTCCGGTAATGGGCGATGATCTCCGGGGCAGACTTAATTGTTTTCTGAGCCCAGTCCAGTCGTTTCTCCAGGATTTCCGCTTCGGTAAGGCGCCAGGGCAATTCGGATTTACGCAGGCGGGTTCCCAGTTCCCGCAGGACGATGGCAGCCGCTACGGAGACATTCAGGCTTTCTGTAAACCCCACCATGGGAATCTGGATTGCGGCATCCGCCTGCCGGATGAGACCTTCGCTCAGGCCTTCCTTTTCCGTGCCGAAAAATACGGCCACCGGGGTGTCCAGCGGGAGTGCCTCCGGGGAGACGCTCCCCTGGTGCGGACTGGTCGCCACAATCCGGTACCCCTTTTCCCGGAGGGCATGGACGCACGCATCCGTGGATTTGTAACGATGGATGTCCACCCATCGCTGGGCCCCCATTGCGATATTCTTATCCAGGCGGTTGCCAAACCGTTCCTCAATCAGGTGGGCATCCTGGATGCCGAAAATATCGCAGGAGCGGATCACTGCGCTCGCATTGTGCAGTTGATAGACGTCCTGCAGCGCCACGGTGATATATCGCGTCCGGTTTGCGAGAACTTCGAGGAAACGATTGCGCCGCTGTTCAGTTAGAAATTCCTCCAAATATTCCAGCAGGCCAAAATCCATGCGTATATTTCGTTTGTAATGCGATTTACCAACCCGATGAAATTACAGATTTTTCAATTAGGCCCGATACCGTTCGCCCGGATTACCCGGACGGAAGGGTATCGGAATGCATGTATGCGGAATGCAAGTAGATTGTCCGGGTCCCCGGACAAAACCCCTTTGCCATGAAGCGCCTGGTGGTTCTCAGCGGGGCCGGGATGAGCGCCGACAGCGGGATACGGACATTCCGGGATGCAGGCGGGCTTTGGGAAGGTCACCCGGTAGAGCAGGTAGCCACTCCCGAAGGATTCCGCCAGGACCCCCGGCGCGTCCTGGATTTCTACAACCAGCGCCGCCGTCAGCTATCGGAAGTGGCCCCCAACAAGGGGCATTTGGCGTTGGCGAAAATGGAGCAACACTACCACACCACCATCGTCACCCAGAATGTAGACGACTTGCACGAACGTGCCGGCAGCAGCCGCGTACTGCACTTACACGGGGAACTCCTCAAGGCGCGGAGTACCGGGCCGAATGCACGCGTATTCCCCTGGTTCGAAGACATCGTGCTGGGGGATACCTGCCCGGACGGATTCCAATTGCGGCCCCACATTGTCTGGTTTGGCGAGGAAGTGCCCATGTTGCAACGGGCGGCTGAGGTAACCGCCCAGGCCGATGTTTTGATCATCGTAGGCACCTCCATGCAGGTGTATCCGGCAGCCGGGCTGGTCCATTATAAAAAAGAGGGAGTCCCGCTGTATTTTGTGGACCCGGATCCGCAGATGGCGCCGGGGGAACACGGGAACCTGGAAATAATCCGGGAGCGCGCTTCGGTGGGGCTGCCTATTTTGGCGAACCGTTTACGGCCAGGCGACTCCGGCTAAGCCGCGCCCATTCCAGGATGGCGTTGCGCTGAGACTCCGTCAGCCGGGCCTCGGCATGGGTCCAGGTATATTCCCGCAACGGCATTTCGCCGGATTCCACGGTTTCCACAACCTCTTCGAGCTTGTGGTCTTTCTCCCCGGCATCATAGGTATCCCACTCCGAGAAATTCAGGTGCCCCTTGCCGTGGTCAATGTGGTCGGCCAGCCAATAGGAGACCGGCGCTACGCGGTTGTACCAGGGATAGACCGTATGGTTGCTGTGGCAATCGAAACAGCTCGTTTTCAGGAGGTGCTCCACCTGGTCGGGCGGATTGGTTTCGCTGAGGAAGGTGGCCAGGTGGTCTGAAGTATCTTCATTTTTGTCCGGCTGGAAGAACTGCATGCCGACAAACACAATGAGCAGTGCCCAGGCAATTTTTTTTCCTAATTTCATAGTGGCGATTTAACCAACCCAAAATACGTCATTGGAATTAAACAACCAACTACTCCAGCGTTTGGACTATGTGGATGCCACCCGGAAGAAGCGCCTCGCCATGGCGGCAGAAATCCTGGGTACCCCCCATTGGCTCCCGGATTTAATCGCTATCTGCCTGAACCGGCACGATGCTATTGGCAGCCGGGCCTGCTGGGTACTGGAATTCGTCTTTAAAAAAGACCCGGCCCGGTTATTCCCGTATTTGGGGGTATTCATTGACGGGCTGTCGCGCCTGCAGGAAGAGTCTTCCATCCGGCCCATGGCCAAAATCTGTGAATTACTCGCCGGGAGTTACTACAAGCCCGGCAAAGGGGCAAAGCCCCCCCTGGAGAGCCGTCACCGGGAGCGGATGGCCGAGGTGTGTTTTGACTGGTTGATCGGACCGCACAAGGTAGCTCCCAAGGCCTATTGCATGCAGACGCTCTACCTGCTGGGGGAGGAATTCCCGTGGATCCGGCCGGAATTGCGGGAAGTCCTGAAGTTGAATTACGCAAAGGGAAGCGCTGCCTATCAGGCGCGTGCCCGCCACGTCCTGAAACTGCTTGAGAAATCGCAGTAATCAGTATCTTTGCCCTTTCCAACGCAAACAGCCCTATGGCCCACGATCCACTATACGCTATCTCTCCCGTCGACGGTCGGTACCGGGATAAAATAAACTCCCTCGAGGACTATTTTTCAGAAGCCGCCCTGATCCGTTACCGTGTCCGCATAGAAATCGAATATTTTATCGCCCTGTGCGAACTGCCGCTCCCGCAGCTCCGGGACGTGAAGCCGGAAGTCTTCGGGGATTTGCGAAAGCTGTATCGGGAGTTCGACCGCGCAGATGCCCGTGCTGTAAAAGAAATCGAAAAGACCACCAACCACGACGTGAAAGCCGTGGAATATTTTATCAAGGAGCGATTCGATGAACTGGGACTGTCCGACTACAAGGAATTTATCCATTTTGGCCTTACCTCCCAGGATATAAACAATACGGCCATCCCGCTTTCCCTGCAGGAAGCGGTCAACGAGGTCTATGTACCCGCCCTAGAGGAGGTGCGCGAAAAAATCGGCGAACTGGCCGGGCAGTGGCGGGATGTATCCATGCTGGCCCGGACCCACGGGCAACCGGCTTCGCCAACCCGACTCGGCAAGGAAATCGAGGTCTACGCCGTCCGCCTCCGGGAACAATTCAACCTGTTGAACGACGTGCCCTGCGCCGCCAAATTCGGCGGGGCTACCGGCAACTTCAACGCGCACCATGTCGCCTACCCGGATATTGACTGGAAGGCGTTTGGAAGGAAATTTGTCCAGGACCGCCTCGGGCTGCACTACTCCTTCCCGACCACCCAGATTGAACACTACGACCATATGGCCGCCCTGTTCGACGGGCTGAAGCGCATCAACACGATTCTGATAGACCTGGACCGGGATTTTTGGAGCTACATCTCCATGGATTACTTCAAACAGCAGATCAAAAAAGGGGAAGTGGGTTCCTCCGCCATGCCGCATAAGGTCAACCCCATCGATTTTGAGAACAGCGAGGGGAACCTGGGTATTGCAAACGCCCTGTTTGAGCACCTGGCTGGCAAGTTGCCGGTTTCCCGGCTGCAACGGGACCTGACCGACAGTACGGTTCTCCGGAATATCGGCGTACCCCTGGCCCATACGCTCATCGCTTTCCGGGCCACGCTGAAAGGCCTGGGCAAACTCCTGTTAAACGCCCCGCGTATTGCGGCGGACCTGGAGGCCAACTGGGCAGTGGTGGCCGAGGCAATCCAAACCATCCTGAGACGGGAAGGATACCCGAACCCCTACGAAGCCCTCAAGGGCCTAACGCGCACGAATCAGGCCATTACGGCCGAAACCATGTCCGAATTCATCGACACCCTGGAGGTGTCCGAAGGGGTGAAAAAGGAACTTCGGGCCATCCGCCCGGAAAATTACACCGGGGTATAAAAAATCCCGTTCCGGGGAACGGGATCGATACCGCAATGCGGGTTTCTTTTCAATAAACGGAGTTGCTGCGGTGGGAACTGCCCGGATCAGCCATTGATCAGGAAAGCGAGTTCCGAAAGCCCCTCCCCTTCCAGGTCGGCATTTTCGATAGCCTGGAGCAGTTGGACGAAGTAGGCCGGGTTCATATTCTTCCCGAGCACGCGGATTACCGCAAACCCGTTTTCCCTGCTGTCGCCGTAGATCACCACCTCGTCGATGGCATCCTCGTCGCCCAGGTATTTGACCACCCCACGTCCGTACTTGGTGTTGAGCTTCATCAGTTCCTTGAACTCGGAATCCTTCAGGATCGCTTTAACCTTGGCGCTTTCCTCCTCATAGGACTGGGCGTTCGCATCCGTTTTTCGAAAGGTCAGGATATTGAGTTTCCGCAGGGATCTGAGAGCCTGTTTCTCCGTTTCACTCAGCGCGGCTTCGTCGAGTTTCAGGATATTGGCCGGGACATCGAGCACCAGGAAATTCGGGTTTTCCGAATTGTCCACATAGTATTCCTGCAGGCTCTGGGTGCCGGAGCAACCCATAAACAGCAAGAGGGACGCAAGTCCCGCCAGCAGTGAGCCAAATGTAATTTTACGTTTCATCCCGTTGGGGTTATAACAGGGTCCCCGGGCGGTGGATCGCCGCCCGGGTCCTGCCTGTCTGATGTTATTTATTCGATTTTTTCTCGGCCTTGTTGAGTTCCTCGGGAAGGTTCATCTTCCGGGTCAGCGCACCGATCTTGGTCAGGTCGATATCGCCGGTAAGGGTCAGCAGCACCGTTTCGATCTGCCGGTCATTCACCTCGAGGTCCATGTTCTTGATGCCGGTTACGAACATCAGCAATTCGCTCACATGATCGCTGTCCTTTCCCTCGCGGATATAGAACTTCACATTGGCATCCTTGTCCTTCACCCGCATCAGCTCGCTCAGGGAGGCAGACTTCAGGTAGCGGTCCACGGTGGCTTTCATGTCCGCAGATACCCCGCTGTCTTCAGTGATAAAGACCTTCACGCCGTTCAGGCTCTTGGCGATGTCCATAAACTCCTTCGCCTCCGGGTCATCCACGTCCACGTCCATCTTGATCAGGAGTTCAAACATGTTCTTGTTGACGATCACGGAGCTCACCTCGTCCATTTCCTCGTACTTGTCAAAAATCGACTGGGAGGAAGCGGCCAGGGGCGCAATGAGCATCAGGGCAATTATTACATACTTTTTCATTGTTTTTGGATTTAATTGTTTTTGTAAATTTTTTGTTTGGTTTCTTCAAATTCGCTCAGGTGGGCTACTTTTTCCGTACCCCGATCGAGGTTCTGGGCAATCAGCCCCAGCGCCTTGCGGGTCTGCTGGTAGGCGTACTCCGCTTTTTGCTGTTCCCGGTACTGATTCCCGAAATACAGGCCCATCATCAGGACGGCTACTGCGGCAACGGATAGCCACCGAAACGTGTTTCTTCTGGCTGTTAGTGGTACCTGCCGGGTAGACCGTTGATTTTTGGCCTCGGAAAAGTATTGGAACATCGGGGCGTATTGTTCCAGGCCGGGCGCAATGTCCCCTGCCGAAAAATAATCCCGGAGTTGCTGTTCCTCGGCCTCCGTAGCGGTGGCCTCGAAATACTTTTCCAGTATCGATTCTATTTTTTTATCCAATTCCATAACGATGCTTTTCTATTAATTTATCGCGAACGGCCTTCCGCGCCCTGGAAAGGGCCACGCGAACGGCGGTTGGCTTCATATCCATCAGTTTTTCAATTTCCTCGTATTCGTAGGACTCCACGTCCCGCAACTGGAGGATGAGCCGCTGTTGTTCCGGCAATTCGTCCATAATCCGCTCCACCCAGCCCACACTGTCCCGGGCCTCCACCTGCTGTTGCAGGGAAGAATGCCCATTGTCCGCGTAATTGCTGTGCACCAGCTTCAGGTTGCCGGATTGTTTGGACTTTAACCGGTCGAGGCAAAAATTCTTGGTCATTGTCATGGCGAAAGCCTCGACATTTTTATACCGGCCCATTTTCTTCTTTCCCGCCCAGAGTTTCATCAGGATTTCCTGGGTGGCGTCCTCGGCCTCTTCGGAGGAAATCAGCAACCGCTTAGCTACGCGGTACAGTTTATCCTTAAAAGGCATTACGATCTGCAAGAACTCAGCCTGTGTCATTTTGGGTCGGTCGATGGTTGTCGTTGTCAATTTAACGTTGCTTTACATCAGGAAGACGAAAGTGGACGAATTTTGTTACAAAAAGTTTTTTATTCAGGGGGGCGTGTCTATTTTTAACGCTGTAAACCGCTGATACAGGGTCAGTAAAACGCTATTTATCAGTATTTTTGCAAATATAGGGCCGGAATTTTGGAACGGTCTTTGCCCCAAACAATAAAAAAATTGAATATGAAGAAGCTAGTATATCTGCTGGTGGGTCTGTTGATGCTCTCCTGCAGCAAGGATGACGATGCCAATCCCGGACCGGACCCGCAGCCCGTTGGCGATACGAATGTGCAGGATTTTATGTGGCAGGCCATGAACCTCTGGTATTTCTGGCAGGGAGACGTGGCAGACCTGGCAGATGACCGGTTTGGCACGGATGCGGAATACAGCGAATTCCTCGATTCGGAAGATAGCCCAACCGCATTTTTTGAAAACCGCCTGCGGTTTGTGGAGGACCGCTTCAGTTTTTACAGTGACGACTACACGGAACTTACCCAGAACCTGGCGGGAATTTCCCGGAGCAACGGGCTGGAGTTCGGGCTGATTTACGACGACGCAAACGGAAACAGCCAACTGGACGATACGGATCCGATTTTCGGCGTGGTCCGCTATGTGGTCAACGGCTCGAATGCCGCCACGGCGGATATCGGACGGGGGGAGATCTTCGTGGGCGTGGATGGGACGATGCTCAACGGCGGCAATTACGCGGACCTCCTGTTCGGGGAAAACGCCACCTATACGCTGATGATGGCCGACTACAATGGGGGGGACCCGGTTGTCAACGGCAAGGAAGTGACCCTGACCAAGGAAGAAGGGCTCGCCGAGAACCCGGTGTATATCGTCAAGTCCTTTGAGATCGGGGCCGATAGAATCGGATACCTGATGTATAACGGCTTTACCAATGAATACGACGAAGACCTGAACGATGCCTTTGGGAGCCTGGTGGCCGACGGGGTTACCGACCTGGTCCTCGATTTGCGCTATAACAGCGGGGGGTCCGTCAATTCGTCCCGCCTGCTGTCGAGTATGATTTACGGCCGGAATCCGAACGATTTATACCTCAGGCAACGCTGGAATGACAAAATTCAGGAAGCCTTTACCAGGGACGACCCGAATGCCCTGGACGATTATTTCGCCACCCAGACCGGGGCCGGGTCGGTTATCAATACGCTGAACCTCCAGCGCGTCTATATCCTTACCACCGGCAGTACTGCTTCGGCCAGCGAACTGGTAATCAACGGCCTGGACCCCTATATAGAGGTCATCCAGATCGGGACAACCACCACCGGGAAAAACGAATTTTCGCTAACCATGGTGGACGACCCGGGACGACCCGGTGCACCGTTTATCTACAGTGCCAGCCGTGAAAACCAGATTGACCCGGAAAATAACTGGGCCATCCAGCCCCTGGTTGGACGGAATGAGAACGCCGTCGGTTTCTCCGATTATACGGCCGGTTTTGCCCCGGAAATTGAACTCCGGGAAGACCTCGGGAACATGGGCGTCCTCGGGGATGACGACGAGCCCCTGCTGGCCCGCGCCATACAGGAAATCACCGGCGTATCGGCCAAAAGGAGCTGGCAGCCCGAGCGTCCTATTGAGGCCTTTACCCATAACGGGATGTTCACGCCCATGCGGAACAATATGGTGCTGGACAAGGACATCCAACTGCCGCCGAGCCTGCTGGAACGCATGCCCCAACAATAAGCCCCACTGCCGGTGCAGGCCGGAAGGCCGTGCGCAACATCCCTTTTCCTAATGAGCAATCAAAAACGCCCCCGGCCGGGGGCGTTTTCGTTCCGGGCCGATGCCGGGCCCTATTCCAGTTGCAGGGCCCTATTCCAGTTGCAGGGACCTAATCCAGTTGCAGGGACCAGCCAAGGTAAATCGTCCGGCCCGGGGTTTGGTAGCCAATTACCTCCGTAAATTCGGTATTCAACAAGTTGTCCGCCCGGAGATAGGCATCCAGTTTCCCACGGAGGAAGCTGTATCCAACCTGCCCGCCTACCAGGGAAAATGCGTCCAGTTCCCGGTTGGTAAACGTACTGAAATCCGTATCCGTCCGTGTCCCGGTGTACCGGTAGTACAGGGAGCCCCTCCATCGGCTGGAAATCTCCCCATTCAGGCGAAACTGGAATTTATGGGCCGGTATCCGGATCGCAGCATCCCCCTGCCGGTCCGTATAGGTGTAGCCCGCCCGGACCTGCCAGCCATCCGCCGCAAACCAGGTGGCCTCAAATTCCACCCCGTTTACCTCCACGGGGTCCGGGCTGTTCCTGTATTGCATCCCGGCGCCGTCATAGATAACCGCCTGCTCTTCTTCCCGGTCAAAGTACAGCACGGACAGGCGCATCCGATTCCCGAACTGCCACGCCAGGCCCGCTTCCAGGGTCCGGTCGGTCTCGGGTTCGAGTTCCGGGTTGGCCCCGAAGGTGCCATAGAGCTGGTTCAGGGTGGGCGTAATATAGGCCGTGGACCAGGTGGCCAGGGCCTTAAAGGTGTGTTCCCCAAGGGTGAGCGCATAAGAGGGATTCAACTGGTAGACCCACTGGGAGCCGTATTGCGAATGGAAATTGACCCGGGTTCCGGCATTCAGGTTCCATCCGGAAGCGGATGCCCATACCAGGTTTACGAAGGGGTCGATAAACCGAAAGGATTCCACATCTTCGGTCCCCGCCCGGTCTTCGGATGCCATGATACCCCCCAAAACAGACAGGCTGCGGTTCAGGCGATGCTTGTACAGGACCTCCCCGAACCAATTGCTTCCCCGAAAGGTCGTCGGGAAGTCGCTGCGGTTGTCCGAATCGAACTCCGAATAGCCCGCGCGGGCCTCCAGCGTTCCTTTTGAAAATTCCCTGGTGGCATTCAGGGAAACCCGGGTTTGCTCCGAGAGGAACAAAAAGTCTGCATCTGCCCCGTTAAAGGCGTCATCATAGGCCGTCCGCAATTGCGTCCGGTTTGCCGTGAGTTGCACCCTGGTATGGTCCCAGGGTCGGTATCCCAGCCGGGCACTCAGCGAGAGGTTTCGGAAGGGGTCCGTTTCAGTACCGGATCGCAGGGAAGACAGCCCCGTAGCCCGGGCGTGCGTAATGCCCGCCTGGTAATTGAGCCGTCCCGAGGTCCCTCCCAATCGCGCATACTGCTGGTACTGGCCAAATTGTCCTTCAGGGTCTTCGGGGGCCCGGTGGGTCCCCAGGAGACTGCCCACCCGGAGTGCGAGGGGGGATTTGGGTGCCTTTCGGGTGCGGATGTTAATCACGGCCGTTGCCGCATTGGTGCCGTAAAGTGTGCTGGCTGCCCCTTTCAGTATCTCCACGGACTCCACCTCTTCGGCCTGGACGAACCGCAAATCGTATTCCTGGGATGCCGAGGAGGGGTCCGTTACCCGGACCCCGTCAATCAGGACGAGTACCTGCCGACCCCGGCCGCCGCGGGCAAAAACTCCCAGGACCTCCCCGGGACGGCCCCTGCTGCCCGATATTTCAATCCCGGTTTGCGCATTCAGGATCTCCGCCATAGTCGCCCCCCGGTAGGATGCGAGTTCCCGCCGGCTCAGCCGGATGACGGTTTTTCCGCTTTGTTCCCAGCGCAGCGGAAAGCGCGTGTCCGATACGACCACTTCGTCGAGTTTTTCAATACGGGTGGAATCCGTTTGGCCCATAAGAGGGACGCATGCCGCCAGATAAGCGGCAACGCCCAGGGCCTGCCATGGTTTGTGCATGTCTTTTTCGTTTTAAGACACGGGAAAGGTTTTCCGTAGAATAGCTACCTAAACTTTTATCCCGAAAGTTTAACAATGAATGCGGAAAACGGCAGGTCTCCTGGCTTGCGTCCCGGCTGCCTGCCTTCCCGTCCGAAAAACAGACAGTGGTCTAATGAAGATGGCAGCGGGCATCCCCCTAAGGGGACTGAGCATACAGTTGCGGGAACAGCTCCGGCCTTTCACCGGATTCCCTTTTAATCCCGCATCCCCTGGTGGGGCGATACGGGAACCGGTATCCGGCCGCAAGATACACATTTACCGCAAACTTTGACAGGCGGTATTTTCAGGCTACTTTTGATCAAACCAAAAATGACCCGTGGCCCGAACATCTGCCTTGCTCATCCTGATCCTCCTGACAACCGCCTGCAGGGAACGGCCTGAGAAAGCCGCTCCCCTGCCGGAAGCAGCTGTTGACAACCCCGTTGAAATCGATTACGCAAAAGGCTTTGCCGCTCATACGGATGCGTCTGGCGTCACCTACCTGACCGTGAGCGATCCCTGGCCGGAAGCGTCCCGGGAGTACAAATACGCCCTGGTGCCCCGTGGGAAACTGGCCGCCATCACGCTCCCTGCCGATACCTTTGACGCTATTATCCCTGTCCCCGTGGAGCGCCTGGTCCTGACCTCCACAACCCATGTCCCTTCCCTGGTGGCTTTGCGGGCTACAGAATCCCTGGTGGGGTTCCCGGGCCTGGATTACATCTCCTCCCCGGAAGTGCGGCAGCGTATCGATGCGGGAGCGGTGCGGGAACTCGGGGCGAATGAACAACTCAACACCGAATTGGTCCTGGAGGCGGCCCCGGAGGTCGTCGTGGGCTTTGGTATCTCGGATGCCCCAGGTTCCTATCGGGGCGTCCGGGAGGCGGGGATCCCGGTAATCTACAACGGCGACTGGATGGAGACCAACCCGTTGGGAAAGGCCGAATGGATCAAATTCTTCGGGTTGCTCCTGGGGTCCCTGCCGGAGGCTCAGCAGTATTTCGAAGAGGTGGAGGCCGCCTACCAGGAGGCCCGGGAGCTGGCTGCAAAGGCCTCCACCCGGCCAACGGTCCTCAGTGGGGCACTCTACCGGGATGTCTGGTACCTGCCGGGGGGTGAAAGCTGGGCTGCGGCCTTCCTCGAGGATGCCCATGCAGAATACCTGTATGCGGATACCCCGGGCAGCGGCAGCCTTTCCCTCAGCCTGGAAGCTGTTCTTGAAAAAGGCGTGGATGCCGAATTCTGGATCTCGCCCTCCCAGTATACTTCCTATTCGGAAATGGCCTCCGACAATCCCCATTACGAGCAATTTCGCGCCTTCCGGGAACGGCGTATTTTCGGGTATGCCTCCAATCGGGGTTCCGGCGGGGGGCTTTTGTATTTCGAAATCGGGCCAAACCGTCCCGACTGGGTACTCAAAGACCTGATCCACCACCTCCACCCGGGGTTGCTGCACGGGTACGAACCCGTATTCTTCAAACCCCTGGCCCCTTGAGACGTCCATTCCACCAGCCCGGTCGGTTCCTGCTGCTCGCCCTGATCCTGGCAGTGGTATTCCTCGTCAATCTGAGCCTGGGCTCTGTGGACATTCCCCTGGGCGATATTTTTCGCTGGATGGCAGGCGGCCCATTGGGCGAAACGAGCTGGGGGTATATCCTTCGCGAATACCGATTGCCCAAAGCGCTCACGGCAATAATTACCGGGAGCGGACTGGCCCTCTGCGGCCTGCTGATGCAAACGCTTTTCAGGAACCCGTTGGCGGGGCCCTTTGTATTGGGCATCAGTTCGGGTGCCAGCCTGGGGGCTGCCCTGCTGATCATGGGGGCCTCCCTGCTGGGGCCCGTGGCTGCGGCCTGGGCAGTTTCCGACCTGTCCCTGGCCATTGCAAGCAGTATGGGCAGCCTGTTGGTGCTGCTAACCGTGGTGGCGGTTGCCACCCGTTTGAAGGATGCCATGGCCCTGCTGATCGTCGGTTTGATGTTTGGCAGTATCACCGCGGCTGTGGTGACGGTATTGTCTTCGTTCGCCCAGGCGGAACGCCTGCAACAATATATATTCTGGTCCTACGGCAGCGTGGGCAACCTGGGCTGGGGACAGCTGGGTGTCCTCGCCCTGGTATTTGCCATCGGCACCGGTATTTCCATCGGGATGCTAAAAGGCCTCAATGCCCTGTTGCTGGGCGAGGCATATGCCCAGAGCCTCGGCATACCGATCCGCCGGTTGCGCCTGGGCATCCTATTGGCCACGGGCCTGCTGGCCGGCGGGATTACGGCTTTTGCGGGGCCCATTGCCTTTGTCGGCCTGGCCGTACCCCACCTGACCCGGCAGCTGCTTGGGACTTCCGACCACCGGCAGCTCATGCCCGGGGTACTGCTCTACGGGGCCATCCTGATGCTCATTTGCGATACGGTGGCCCAGATGCCTTATTCCTCCTACGTCCTGCCCATCAATGCGATCACCTCGGTAGTAGGTGCCCCGGTAGTGATCTGGCTCCTGCTCCGACGGAACCGGATGCTGTTCTGAACCGCCTGCTCGTGGGGCTGTAACCCGGATACCACCCGGCATGTGCCGGGAAATTAATAGGAAAATATTCTGTGAGCGCATAACTTAGCAAACATGGAATCCACAGAGGACCTATCCCGTAAATCGACCAATGGCCAGGCCGCCGATCCGATCCTTGAGGCAACGGGCCTGCGGATTGGGTATCCCGGGGCGAAACCTCCCCTGTCTCTTTGCGGCGAACTGAACTTCGGCCTGCCATCCGGCCTACTGGCGGCCGTAGTAGGGATCAACGGGGTCGGAAAATCCACGCTGCTGCGGACGCTTGGGGGGATGCAACCCGAACTTTCGGGGGAAATACGGATTGGCGGGAAGCCTGCCGCAAAACTCCCTGCCCAGCGAAGGGCCAGGCTACAGAGCCTCGTCCTTACGGAGCCCCCCGCCTCTCGGAACCTCACCGTGACCGAACTGGTTGCCCTGGGGCGCCACCCGTATACCAACTGGATCGGGCAGCATACCGGAGAGGACCGGGAATGTATCGAAAAGGCCCTGCAGCGCATGGAACTCGGCAACCTCCGGGAGCGTCCCTGCCATACCTTAAGCGATGGTCAGCTTCAGCGCGTTCAGATAGCCCGCGCCCTGGCCCAGGACACCCCGCTGATCCTGCTTGACGAACCCACCACCCACCTGGACCTCTACCACAAAGTACAAATCCTCAAAGGCCTCCGGGCCATCGCACACGATACGGGGAAAACCGTCCTGTTTACCACCCATGAAATCGACCTGGCCATCCAGCTCTGCGACCGGATACTGATCCTGCACCGGGACCGTTCCGTTTTTGGCGATCCCTGCCAGCTGATCGAGCAGGGGGCATTCGAGAAATTATTCCCCGAAGAAACGGTTCGTTTTGACCGGGAAAGCGGTGCCTTCCGGATTGCGAAGTAATCCATTCCACCCCGTACCTTTCTTCAGGTATCTTGTTATCTTTACGGGAAATTCACTTTTCGGATGAGCGAAATCTGGACCCTGGGGATTGTTGCCCTGTTTTTCCTGGCAGCCGGCTTCTTCCTCGGCAGTTATATCGTCAAATTAAAAACCCAATCGGGCCAAAGCGCACTGCGCGAACGGGAACAGCAGCTGAGCCACAACCTGGAACTCCTCGGGGCGGACCTGCAGGAGGCCCGGGGGCAAAACCAGGCACTCCAACTCGAAAAAGAACGGCTCGGGCAGGAACTGGTTCGCCGGGAATCGGAGATCGCCAACCTGGAGGAAAAACACCGGGAACAACGGCAACAACTCGAGGAACTCCAAAAGACGTTTACACGGGAATTCGAAAACCTGGCCAACAAGATCCTGGACGAAAAGAGCGTCAAATTCACGGAACAAAATCAGAAAAACATCAAGAATATCCTGCTTCCCCTGCAGGAGCGCATCCAGCATTTTGAGAAAAAAGTGGAGGAAACCCGGAAGGAAAATTACGGGATCCACCAGGCGCTTCGGGAGCAACTGCTGAACCTGCAGAACCAAAACCTGAAAATCACCCAGGAGGCTGAAAACCTGACCCGGGCCCTGAAGGGCGACAGCAAGATGCAGGGAAATTGGGGCGAACTGGTCCTGGAACGCGTCCTGGAAAAATCCGGCCTGGAACGCGACCGGGAGTATTCAGTACAGCAGAGTTTTACGCGGGAGGATGGCACCCGTCTGCTCCCCGATGTAATCATCAACCTGCCCAACGGCAACAAAATGGTTGTAGATTCCAAAGTTTCCCTGACCGATTACGAGCGGTATGTCAATGCAGACGAGGAGGCCCGGGAGCGGCACCTGAAAGACCATGTCAATTCCCTGAAACGGCACGTAGAGCAATTGTCTGCCAAGAAATACGAGGATCTGTACGAAATGGAAAGCCCGGACTTTGTGCTGATGTTCGTCCCCATCGAGACGGCATTTTCCATCGCGATCAACGCGGACAACGACCTGTACAACAATGCCTTTGTCAAGAATATCGTCATTGTGACCCCTTCCACGCTCCTGGCCACCCTGCGAACCATCGACAGTATGTGGAGCAATGAGAAACAGCGTCGGAATGCGATCGAAATTGCCCGCCAGGCGGGAGCGCTCTACGATAAATTTGAAGGCTTCGTCACCGACCTCACCCGGGTGGGAAAAAAAATGGACGATGCCAAGAGCGAGTATCGGGGCGCCATGAACAAGCTGGTGGAGGGCCGGGGCAACATCCTGACTTCCATCGAAAAACTAAAGAAAATGGGGGCAAAAGCCAAAAAATCCATACCGGAATCGCTGTTGAAAAGGGCCCGGGAAGCCGAGGAGGATGCCGAACTGGAACTGGAAGACCCCACTGAACCCAACCCGCAATCGTGAAAAAAGCCCTTTTTGCCAGCCTGGCGGTTATTCTTTTGGTTTTCGCGGCCATATATGCCGTTATTTACTACATACCCTATAGCGAAGGGGTGCGTTCCGGGGAACTCATCAAGATCAGCCGGAAAGGCGTGTTAATCAAGACCTGGGAGGGACAGATCAGCCAGGGAATTTCCGGGGCGCAGATATTTTCGTTCTCCGTGCTGGACAAGGAATCCGAAGTCATCCGGAATTTGGAAGAATACCAGGGGGAATACGTCAAGCTCTATTATACGGAACGGTACGCCACCTTCCCCTGGCTGGGGGACACCAAGTACTTTATCACCCGGGTAGAACCGGACGAATCACCACATTTCAGGCGGTAGGCCGGCTGCTGCTGCCTCATCCAGGATCCAGATCAACCTTCCGTCCCGGGGCGCTACCCGGCCTGCCGGATAATTGCCCCCGGCTCCCTGCTGCCCTACAATTTCAGCCACGCGCCCGGCCTTGGCCGCCCCGGTTACGAGGAATACGATACGCGCCGCATTGTTGATGATGCCGCCGGTCAGGGTCACCCGCTGCTGCCCCGTATCCGGATGATTCGCTACCGCGCATAATTCCGGGGAATCCCATAAATGGGCTTCGTGGGGAAACACGGAAGCTGTATGCCCGTCATCCCCCATCCCGAGTATTACCAGGTCAAACCGAGGCAAACCGTTTTCCGCTGGGAGCTGCTTTTTCAGGAGGTCGGCATAGCGTTGGGCCTCGGACTCCGGGTTGGCTTCCCCCCGGATGCGGTGGATGTGCTTGTCCGGGATGGGTAAGGGGTCGAAAAGGTGCTCGCGGGTCATCCTGAAATTGCTCTGCGGGTCGTCCGGGGGAACGCAGCGCTCATCGCCCCAGTAAAACTGCAGTTCTTTCCAGGGCAACCGGAACCAGTAGTCCTCCGCAAGGGTATCGAAAAGAATTTCCGGGGTACTCCCGCCCGAAAGGGCCAGGTGCTCCACGCTGCCCTCCCGGGCCCATTCGGACAGCTGCTCGGCCAGGGCCTCGGCGGCCTCTTGTTTTCCCGGGTAAACCTGTAATTCCATAACGCGTAATTAACTGATGACACAAAATCCGGGGTCGTCCGTGAGGTGGGCCCCCGGGTTCCTCCACCCATAGGCTCCTTCAATCAGGTCGTCGGCGTTTTTCGGGCCCCAGACCCCTGCCGAATAGCCATAGGTCACCACGTCCCCGGCCTCCGACCAGTATTTCAGTATCGGATCCACAAACTCCCAGGCGGCTTCCACCTCATCGGCACGGGCATAGAGGGTTGCATCCCCCTGCATGGCATCCAGCAGGAGCCGCTCGTATGCCGTCATGATGTTTTGATCGGCCAGGTCCGAGTAATAGAAATCCAGGTTGGCCCGTTCTACCTGAAACCCCTGCCCGGGTACCTTTACCCCGAATTTGATGAGGATCCCCTCGTTGGGCTGGATGCGGATAATCAGCTTGTTGTCCTTGCTGTCCATGCCAATATCCCGGAAGATCTGGTGGTGGGGCGATTTAAAATGGATAACCACTTCGGTCACCTTGGTGGGCATCCGTTTGGCGGTGCGTACGTAAAACGGGACTTCCGCCCAGCGCCAGTTGTCCACATAAAATTTCAGGGCGGCATAAGTTTCCGTGGTGGAGTCCGGGTCCACGCCAGCTTCTTCCCGGTACCCGGGTACTGCCTCCCCGTCGATCTCCCCGGCAAGATATTGTCCGCGGATGGTGTGCGCGTAAAGCGTTTCCGGGTCGCGCATAATGCGCAGGGACTTTAGGGCCTTCACCTTTTCGTTCCGGATGGCCTCCGCCTCGGGCCCGATCGGGGGCTCCATGACCACGAGCGAGATGATCTGCAGCAGGTGGTTCTGGAACATGTCCCGGAGGGCACCTGCCGAATCGTAGTAGCCGCCGCGCTTCCCCACCCCGACGCTCTCCGCGTTGGTGATCTCCACATGCCGGATATAATTGCGGTTCCAGAGCGGTTCAAAGATGCTGTTCGAAAAGCGGGTCACCAACAGGTTCTGGACGGTTTCCTTGCCCAGGTAATGGTCAATCCGGTAAATCTGCGATTCCTGAAAGTACCGCTGTAAGCCCTTGTTGAGACTCCGGGCGCTTTCCAGGTCATAACCGAAGGGTTTTTCCACGATCAACCGGCGCGTGCCCGACTCCTCGGAGGAAAGGCCCTGGTCGTGCAGGCGCGAGGCAATCGTTTCGTAGATCCGCGGCGGGACGGACAGGTAAAATATCATATTCCCCGGAGAACCTATGCCATTGTCGAGTTCCGCGATCCGCTCGTTCAACCCCGCATAGTCCTCCTCATAGCTCCCGAGGTCGTAATAGTGCAGCAGTTTTGCAAACTCCTTCCGGTGGCCGTGGTTGCCCACGGTCTCCGGGATATGCGGATTGTCTAGGACGACCTTCTTGCGGAAAGCCTCATCGTCCATATCGCTCCGGCTAACTCCCAGGACGGCAAAGGACTCCGGGAGGTGCCCGCCCTGGAACAGGTTCATCAGGGAGGGGATGAGTTTCCGCTCGGTCAGGTCGCCGGAGGCCCCGAAGATGACCAGCAATTGTCCGTCAATGGCATTCATAATTGATAATTTGCCCTATTTTTGAAGGAAGGACGAATATACGTCGAAAATTGCCGGCGGAAAAGACCGGGCGGCCAGGCAACAGAAGAATTTTAAGAAAATAGTATATGCAAGCGAATAACCAGTACGCATTTGGGTTGATCGGCCTCGGGGTCATGGGCCGGAACTTCATTCTCAACGTGGCCGAAAAGGGCTTTACCGCCCTGGGGTACGACCTGGATCCCGGTCAGGTGGAAGCGCTGAAGCGCGAAGGAGGGAACCTGGACCGGGTCAATGCAACCAATTCGCTGGAGGCGTTTGTCCAGGGGCTGGAAACCCCGCGGAAAATCATGTTGCTGGTCCCGGCCGGGCCCATCGTGGATTCGGTAATCGAAGAACTGCTGCCCCTGGTGTCCGCTGGCGACCTGATCATCGACGGGGGGAACTCCTTTTTCCGGGATACGGACCGGCGGGAGGCCTACCTGAAGGAAAAAAACATCCATTTTTTCGGGGCCGGGGTTTCCGGCGGGGCCGAAGGGGCCCGGCGGGGTCCCAGCCTGATGCCCGGCGGTGACCGGGACGCTTACCGGGAAGTACAACCGATTTTCGAGGCCGTGGCCGCAAAGTTTGAGGGGACGCCCTGCGTAGCCTACCTGGGGCCGAAATCGGCAGGCAACTACGTAAAAATGGTCCACAACGGGATCGAATACGGCCTTATGCAACTCACCGCCGAGGCCTATGACCTGTTGCGACGGGCCGGCGGTTTGGGCAATGCGGAAATTCAAGAAGTCTTTGCCCGCTGGAACCGGGGCCGCCTACAGTCCTTCCTGGTGGAAATCTCCTCGGAAATCCTGGGCCGGAAGGACGACCTGGATTCCGGCGACCTGATCGACAAGGTTCGCGACCAGGGGAAACAAAAGGGTACCGGCAAATGGACTTCCCAGAATGCCATGGACCTCGGCATTCCCGTGCCGACCATCGACATCGCCGTCAGCATGCGGGCCATCTCCGCATTTAAACAGGACCGGGAGCGGGCAGATACCCTGTTCGAAAGGCCCGGGGCCGGATCTGTCGATACCGAAAAGCTGATTGCCGATTGCGAAGCCGCCTTGTATTTCAGCTTCCTGCTCACATACGCCCAGGGGCTTCACCAGCTGGCCGAAGCCTCTGAAACCTACGGGTACGAACTGGACCTGGCAACCGTGGCCCGGATCTGGCGGGCGGGCTGCATCATCCGGGCGGCCCTGCTCGAGGATATCGCTTCGGCCTACGAAACCGCACCGGAGCTCGTCAACCTCGTTTTCTCCGAGAATTTCCGGGAGCCCCTGCAAAAGGCGGCGACCCCTGCCCGCCGCCTCGTGTCCCTGGGGGTTTCAGCCGGAATCCCGGTACCCGGCCTGGCGAGTGCCCTCTCCTATTTCGACTCCTACACCACCGGACGGCTACCCATGAACCTCGTCCAGGCCCAGCGCGATTATTTCGGGTCGCATACCTACCAGCGAACAGACCGGGACGGGACATTCCACACGGATTGGGACGCATAAGGCCCTGCAAGGAGAACCTCCCGTGAGGTCCTGATCGCAGAATTTCCTTAAGCAATCGGGGCCGGAATGGCCGGGGCTTAGAACTGGAACACCCGGCTCAGGTTAAAGCCGAAATAAACAACCCCCTCGGACCAGTCCCCCACCGCATTGCCGAGGAAACCGCTCTCAAAAGTTGGCTGGGCATTCGTGAAGTGAAGCTGGAAAACGTGTCCGCCCGTTTCGATGTCCACCCCAATGGACAGGGGGTTTACGAAGGGCGAGCCGGATGCCCGGTTCAGGTGCCAGCCGTAATCGACGTTGAGGCTCCAGTGTTTCCCGATTTTATACCGTCCCCCAATACCAAGCGCCCACTGGGAATTATCCTGAGGGGCGTAGTCCACATATCCTTCGTGGAAATACGTGGGCATCAGTTGGAGGGAAAGCCGTTCGTTGAATTTCCGTGAAATCAGGACTTGCTGCGTATAGGATACCCGGTCCGAAAAATCGACGGGGATGGTCAGCAGGTCTTCGTCCAGCTGCGTATTGATCGCCAGTTGGCTGTATCCCACCACCGTCACCGGGACCCCGGCCTGTTGCTGCAGCATCCGGTATTTCAGGGAAAGGTCGTAGGTCTTGTTAAAAGAACTCCTGGAAACCGAAATGTTGAACCCATCGGATACCCCGTAGAGGAAATGCAGGCGGGTATTGGCAAAATCCAGGCCGAAAAAATCGTCGAATCCGTTGCTGATGCTGCCAAAGCGGTGGGATACCACAAAGTAAAACTCCCGTTTGGAAAGGAGTTTTGTGGATTCGAAGTTGACGATTTTAAGGCCTTTAAAAGCGGCCTCTCCGAGTTGGGTGGTGTCTTCCTTGTCGATAGTGGCGAGCAGGTCGTCCTGCCCGTTGACCCCGAGATGCAAGGCGCAAGCCAGGCACAAAAGGCTGATTGTTTTTTTCATAGCGGTTGTTTTAAGGAGCCGGCCCTCAGTACCCGGGGGGCCATACGGAAACCGGCCTTTTTTACGTTAAACATACTAAATAATTCAATGGGCGGATGGTTTCCCTGCCCGGACAACCGGTGGGAAATCCGGTGAACAGAAGCAACCAAAAGCGTATTCAGGCGTCTTTTTGAAAAGAGGAATCGATTCGCAGTTACCTGACTATAAAGGACGTAGTTGGGAAAATCGAACAACCTATCTCAAGACGCTATGAAAAAAATGAAGGTAATCCTGGGGGCAGTCGCGCTGGCTGCAGTGGTATCCTGTTCCAAGGGCGGGGACTCCGACCCTGTGAACGACCCGCCCGTAAACAACCCGGGCAACGGCTCGGGCGATGATTCAGGCGACGGTTCCGGGGACGGTGCCGGGACAGACCCCGTATCCTACCAGGCAGACATTGCACCCATTATGAGTTCGAGCTGTACAAACTGTCACGGCGACCCGCCCACCCAGGCGGCCCCGATGGCCCTGGTAACCCTTGCGCAGGTACGCAGCGCCGTGGAAGACCGGGGACTGATTTCCAGGATCAACAGCACGTCCAACCCCATGCCGCCCGACGGCCGGTTGCCTCAGGCAACCCGCGACCTGATACAGGCCTGGGTAGACCAAGGATTCCCGGAATGAAGAAACTGCTCCTGCTTTGCTGCCTGCTCTGCCTCGGCGCTCCCGTTAGCCGCGCACAGGATCTGTGGACTACAGAGACCGGCATCGTTCATATCAATGCTTCCACCCCCCTGGAGGATATCGATGCCACGAACGACCGGGTCAATGCCATCCTCCGCCACGGCGACGGAGCCTTTGCCGTGGTCATGCTGATCCCGGAATTCCGGTTCCGCCGGAAATTAATGCAGGAGCACTTTAACGAAAATTACATGGAGTCAGACAAGTTCCCGAAAGCGACCTTCAGCGGAAAGATCTCGGGCCACGCCGATATGGCCCCCGGGGATACCCGCCAGTGCCGTATAGCGGGAACGCTCACGGTTCACGGAGTGGCCCGGGAGCGCGTGGTGGAGGCGGAAATCCGCCGCACGCCCAGGGGGTGGCGAATCCATTCGGATTTTACAGTCCGCACGGCCGACCACGATATTGACATCCCCAAAATCGTCTTCACCAAGATTGCCGAAGAGGTTGCGGTATCCCTGGATTTTGACCTGGACTCCGAAAAGGATTCGGGGCCCGGGGAATAAGAGCCGCTTACTTGCTCAGGTACATTTTCCGCCGGGAATACAGGTTGTAGAACTCGTCGTCTTTCAGGCTCTCGATAAACAGGATGCTCTCTCCCGTACTCTTCATCTCCGGCCCCAGGTTCTTGTTGACGTTGGGGAATTTGTTGAAGCTGAATACGGGTTGCTTGATGGCAAAGCCTTCCAGTTTCGGATTAAATTTAAAGTCCTTCAGCTTGTTTTTCCCCAGCATGATCCGCGTGGCGTAATTTACATAGGGCTCCCCATAGGCCTTGGCAATAAAGGGCACCGTACGGGACGCCCGGGGGTTTGCCTCGATGATGTAGACCATGTCGTCCTTAATGGCGAACTGGATGTTGATGAGCCCGACCGTATTCAGCGCCAGGGCGATCTTCCGGGTATGGTCCTTGATCTGCTGCATCACAAATTCCCCGAGGTTAAACGGCGGCAGGGTGGCATTCGAATCGCCGGAGTGGATTCCGCAGGGTTCGATGTGTTCCATGATCCCGATGATATAGACATCCTCCCCGTCGCAAATAGCGTCCGCCTCGGCCTCGATGGCCCCGTCCAGGTAGTGATCGAGTAGCAGCTTGTTGTTTGGGATCTTCCGGAGCAGGTCCACGACATGCGCTTCGAGTTCCTCCTTGTTGATGACGATCTTCATCCCCTGGCCGCCCAGCACGTAGGAAGGCCGCACGAGCAATGGGAATTTGAGTTCATCGGCGAGTTGCAGCGCCTCGTCTGCGCTTTCCGCCACCCCAAACTGCGGATAGGGGATGTCGTTGTCTTTCAGCAGTCGGGAGAAACTCCCCCGGTCTTCGGCCAGGTCCAGGGACGCAAAGCTGGTGCCCATGATGCGGATGCCGTATTTATCGAGCTTTTCCGCCAGTTTCAGGGCCGTTTGCCCGCCGAGCTGCACAATGACCCCTTCGGGTTTCTCGTGCAGGATGATGTCGTAGATGTGCTCCCAGAATACCGGCTCGAAATACAGCTTGTCCGCCGTGTCGAAGTCCGTGGAAACGGTTTCCGGGTTGCAGTTGATCATGATGGTCTCGTAACCGCATTCCGCAGCGGCCAGCACCCCGTGTACGCAGCAGTAGTCAAACTCGATCCCCTGTCCGATCCGGTTGGGCCCGGAACCGAGCACCACGATCTTCTTCCGGTCTGTGACCTCGCTGTCGTTGGCCACATACCGCTTCCCGTCGGCTGTCTCGATCTCTTCCTCGAAGGTGGAGTAGTAATACGGGGTTACCGCCTGAAATTCGGCTGCGCAGGTATCTACCAGCTTGTAGACCCGTTTGATGTCCAGGGCCATCCGCTTGGCGTGGACCTCGCTCTCCCAGCAATCGAGCATATGGGCAATCTGCCGGTCGGCAAAACCTTTTTGTTTCGCCTCCAGCAGCAGCGCCTTCGGCAGCGTTTCTACGGTATAATTCCCGATTTCCTTTTCCAGTTCATAGAGCTCCTCGTATTGTTTGAGGTACCACATATCGATTTTGGTGATCTCGTGGATGCGGCTCAGCGGTATTCCCAGTTGGATGGCATCGTAGATCACAAATACCCGGTCCCAGCTGGGATGGGTGAGCTTGTCGATGATCTTGTCGTAGTCCCGATACCCCTTGCCGTCAGCTCCGAGACCGTTCCGCTTGATTTCCAGGGACTGGGTTGCTTTGTGAAGGGCTTCCTGGAAGGATCGGCCGATTCCCATCACCTCCCCTACTGCCTTCATCTGCAGTCCGAGCGTCCGGTCGGCGCCCTCGAATTTGTCGAAATTCCAGCGGGGAATCTTAACGATTACGTAGTCCAGAGTGGGTTCAAACAGGGCCGAGGTGGACTGGGTGATCTGGTTGTCCAGCTCGTCCAGGTGGTAGCCGATGGCCAGCTTGGCGGCCACCTTGGCAATGGGATAACCCGTCGCCTTGGAAGCCAGGGCCGAAGACCGGGATACCCGCGGGTTGATCTCGATGGCAATGATATCCTCCTTCTCGTCCGGGCTTACCGCAAACTGTACGTTGCATCCGCCCGCAAAGTCCCCGATGCTGCGCATCATGTGGATGGCCATGTCCCGCATCCGCTGGAAGGTGCGGTCCGAAAGCGTCATGGCCGGGGCCACGGTTACCGAGTCGCCCGTGTGGATCCCCATCGGGTCCATATTCTCGATGGTACAGATGATGACCACGTTGTCGTTTTTGTCGCGCAGCAATTCCAACTCGTATTCCTTCCACCCCATCATCGCCTTGTCGATCATCACCTCGTGGATGGGGGAAGTCTCCAGTCCGACGCTTAAAAGGTTGTCGAAGTCCTCGGGTTTGTAAACGATGGAGGCCCCGGCTCCCCCCAGGGTATAACTGGCCCGGATAACGAGCGGAAAGCCGTATTCCTGTGCGATTTCCTTACCCTGCAGGAAGGAGGTGGCTGTGGCCTGCGGCGCCATGGCCACGCCGATGCGGCTCATCAGATCCCGGAATTTCTCCCGGTCTTCGGTAATGTTGATCGCATCGATGTCCACACCGATGATTTCAATTCCGAAATCCTCCCAAATGCCTTTGTCTCCTGCCTCGATACACAGGTTCAGGGCTGTCTGTCCCCCCATGGTGGGCAGGACCGCATCGATTTCCGGGTGCTTTTTGAGCACCTCCAGGATGGACTTGGTGGTCAGGGGCAGCAGGTAAACGTGGTCGGCCATGGACGGGTCCGTCATGATGGTGGCCGGGTTGCTGTTGATCAGTACGGTTTTGATCCCGTCCTCCCGGAGCGACCGGAGTGCCTGGGAACCGGAATAATCAAACTCACAGGCCTGGCCGATGATAATTGGGCCCGAACCGATAATCAACAGGGTTTCTAGATCTTTTCTTTTGGGCATGGGGAAGCGAACTTTTTGGAGTTAGTGGACAAAAAAAAGGTGCTACTTTCAAAAGTAACACCTTCAGATTTTATGATTGGGTACACCATTATTTTTTATGCCGTGGCTCAGAGGATACGCTCAGTTTTTTACGTCCTTTGGATCTTCTGCGGGCCAGCACTTTCCGACCGTTGGCTGAAGCCATGCGCTCGCGAAAGCCGTGTTTGTTTTTCCTTTTCCTTTTGGAAGGCTGAAATGTTCTTTTCATCTTGAATCTTTTTCCGCTTGATGGATTAAGGCCCGGAGCCTCTTGAAAATCTGGGCGCAAATATACGAAGAGTTTTGGCAATCCCAAATGCAAATAAATTTTTTTTCGAATAGTTTTTAGTACTTTTGCGGCAGCCGTTTAAACGCTGCCAATCCCATGTCCAAGGCCCTGTTTTTAGCACTTTTCACCCTGTTTTTGACCGGTAGCACCACCGCCCAGGAAAAGTTGGGGTACTCCTTGCAGAAAGGGGATGTATTCACTGTGGAACAACAGTCGGAACAAAACGTTTTCCAGGATGTCGGCGAAACGGGCCACCAACTGACCAATCGGGTGACTGCCGTACTCGAGTTCCAGGTTCGGGAAGTCAAGGACAGCACCTATGTGCTGGTGATGCGGTTCAGGGACCTGTTCTTCCGGATTGAAAGCAGTTCGCAAGGGCAACTGCTCGACGTGCGCGCCCGGGAACCCGGCAGGACGGATCTGCGCTCCCGCCTCTTCCGCAACCTGATGGATGTACCCGTAACCATGGAACTAACGCGCAGCGGCGAGGTGCTGTCCGTTACCGGGGGAGACGGCCTGGTGGATGGCATGCTGGATGGCACGGGCCTGATGGCGGGAGCCGAACGCACAGCCCTTAAGGAAAGCCTGCTGGCTGACTACAGTTCGGAGGCCCTGGCGGCCAGCTTCGAACAATTGACCTATTTTTATCCGGATCGCGCGGTGCGCTCCGGTAGCAAGTGGACAAACCGGCACGAGGGCAAGCTCCAGGCGGCAAACACTTGGAAACTGGATACCGTGGCAGGCGGCAGCGCCTCCATCAGCGGCCAGGCAACCATTCTGCTGCGGGAACATCCGGAATCGCCCGGGAGCGCCCTGCAGGGCAAACAAAACATGCTGGTAAAGACGGAAGCCGGCAGCGGCTTTTTGCTTAAAATGGTCGTCTCCGGAGAAGCCTCCGGTCAGACGCCACTCGGCGCCCCGGGGACAGATCCTGTACCCACAAGGGTTCAAATGAAAAGTATCTACACGCTAATAGACCACAAACATGTTCAATAAAAACATCAAAATCGTCCTGGCTTTTTTGATAACCGGGTATGCCGGATACCAGTTCTACGAAGGTGAAATCGGCAATGGCATTATGTTGGTGCTTTTGGCACTCATTTTTGTCTTCCTGTATTTTCGAAATGAATTGATCCTCCTCGCGTTTTTGCGTATGCGGAAACAGGACCTTGAGGGTACCGAGAAATGGCTTGGGAAAATCCGCAACCCAAAGGCGGCCCTGACCACCAAACAACAAGGCTATTACGAATACCTCCACGGGATTATCTACTCCCAGAAAAACCTGACGCAGGCCGAAAAGCACTTTCGCAAGGCCCTGAAACTCGGGTTAAACATGGATTACGACGTTGCCATGGCGAAACTCAGCCTGGCCGGGATCGCCATGCAGAAACGGCGGAAACGGGAGGCCACCACGCTCCTTTCCGAGGCCAAGAAACTCGATAAAAACAACATGCTTAACGAGCAGATCCGCATGATGCAGCAGCAGCTGAAACGGATTTGATAATTTGGGAATTTGGAAATGCGTTTAACGGGCGATGCCGTAAATTGGCCGCGGGAAATTCCCGGGGTGCAGTCCTGGAGCCAGGAGGCCCGGAGCCGGTTTTAGAGCAAGGGGGACCAGAGCCGGTTTTAGAGCAAGGGGGCCCAGAGCCGGTTGAGGGATTCCTGTAATTTTCGGGAGATCCCCCGTTCCTCCCAGCGTTCGAGTTCCACTTCCTCAGACTCTTCCAGGTCGCGGAGAAAGACCTCCTTCAACTGTTTAGCTTTGGTCTTGCTGTAAAGCAGGGCATTGATTTCGAAGTTAATCGAGAAACTCCTGTAATCCATATTGGCCGTCCCGATGCTCGCGAAGGTGTCGTCCATGACCAGCGTCTTGGCATGCACAAACCCCTTGTTATACCGGAAGATACGCACCCCGGAACGCAGCATCGATTCGATATAGGAATCCGTGGCGTACTGGGCTGCCCACGAATCGGACTGGTACGGGATGATTACCCGGACATCCACGCCGGAGCGGGCCGCCGTGGTCATGGCGGTCATGATGGAGGCATTCGGTATCATGTAGGGCGTGGTGATATACACATACTCCCGGGCCGTATTGATGGCCGTAAACAGCGCCTCCATGATATTCGCGTAGTCGGAATCCGGGCCGCTGGCGGCAATCTGGACAGCTACCGGGTCCTGGGAATCGGGTTTGGTATCCGGGAACAGGTTCTTTTGGATCGAGGTAATGTCATCGGATACAAAATCCCACGACAGTAAAAAGCTCGCCTGGAGGGAACCCGTTGCCGGCCCCCGGATCCGAAGGTGGGTGTCCCGCCAAAACCTCGGGTTGCTCAGGGAGTTGTCGTATTTCCTGCGGATATTGATCCCCCCCACATAGCCTGTAATCCCGTCAATCACGATGATCTTCCGGTGGTCCCGATAGTTGAATTTACCCGTAAACCGGGTGAACAAAACAGGCATGAATGGAAAATGCTCCACCCCGCATTCCGTCATGCGCTTCTTGGTGCTACCGGAGAGTTTACTCCCCACATCGTCGTAGATCACGCGCACGGTAACCCCTTCCCGGGCCTTACGGCAAAGCATGTCGATGATCGGGAGCCCGGTCGCATCGTCGTAGAGCACAAAATACTCCAGGTGGATATGGTCGGTCGCTTTTTCAAGGTCTTCCAGCAAACGGGGGAATTTGGCCTCCCCGTTAATGAGGATTTCCACGTCATTTTCATACGTCAGGACAGCGCGGTCATTGTAGTGCAGCAGTTGATACACCCGATAAAGGCCGGGGCCGAACCGCTGTTCAAAATCGGTTTGCTGGTCCGGGGTCATCCCGAATTGCTCCCGCCAGTCTTTTAGCCGGGTATTATCGGTGAGGTACTTCTTTTCGAAAATTTTATTTTTCCGGTGGTCGATCCCGAAGAGGTAATAGACCAGCAACCCCAAAAACGGCAAAGTAGCCAGGGCAAAGAGGTAGGTAAGCGTTTTAACCGGATTGTCGTTCTTGAGCAGGACCGTTACGGCAATAATAATGGCCAGCAGGTAGTTGACCAGCAGGAGGTAGGCCCAAAGATTGTCCTGCAGATAGTCCGACATCAGGGCCCGGTCTTATAATAACCTTTGTGGGGGATGGCGATCTGGTATTTTTTACGGGAGGCATTATTCAGGTGGGGTTCCCGCAGCCAGGGGTTGTGCCGTTTGAGGATTTTATAGTTAATCTCGTACTGGTTGGCGAAATCAGCAAAATTGCGGACGGCCGTATCCACCTCCACCGAAAAAGTGGGGACCTCATTGTACAGATCTTCCTTCTCAATGACGAATCCGTATTTCTCCGGATGCGAGAGGATTTCCTTGATGGCCAGGATCCGGAACACGTACCGGCCGGTTTCCGCCCCGAGCAATAAGTCGTAGTAATCGTCCACTTTCTGTATGCCCATGTACCGGTCGATAGACCCGGTACCTGTATTATAGGCCGCGGCGGCCATCGTCCAGGAACCGTATTTGTCCCGGTAGCGCTTCAGGTAGCGGCACGCCACTTCCGTGGATTTTTCAAGGTGGTAACGCTCGTCTACATTGTCGTTGATCTCCAGGCCGTATTCCCTGCCGGTGGCTTTCATTATCTGCCAGAATCCCGTGGCCCCGGCGGGGGATACCACATTCTCCAGCCCGCTTTCAGCTACCGCCAGGTATTTAAAATCGTCAGGGACTCCATTTTTTGCCAGAATGGGTTCGATGACCGGAAAATATTTGTGGGCCCGCTTCATCAGCAGCAGGGCATTGGATTGCCAGTAGGTGTTCACCAAAAATTCCCGATCCACGCGCTCCATGATTTCCGGGTCGTCCTGGGGGACGGGCTCCCCGGCAAAGTTCAGATCCCCGGGGATATCGATGGCGGAAATCCGGTAGGCGGGGGAAACGTTTTTGTCCTGAGCTTCAACCGATTCCGGCGCTTCCAGCGATTCAGGTGCCTCCCCGGCGGTTTCCGCCGATTGCTGGACGGCAAATACCAGGGTGCTGACCACGCTGATCAGACCGATCAGCATCAGGGCGTTCTTGAGAAGTCTCATACAAAAAGGATTAAGGATTTATACCAAAGGTATTAAATAGAACTCCCATCTTGCAAAATAATTGCAGGCAACCGTTCATTGAGCCAGCGATGCCGGTGGAGGATCATTGTATGGGTACCCCCGGGCACCGAAATACAATCGCCGATATACCCCATCGGAAAGACAGCATCTTTTTCACCGTGCAAATGCACCAGGCCGGGAACGGGTTCCTCCCGGGTCCAGTTTACAATCTGGTCGATGGCCCAGTCCAGGTAGCCGGTATCCCGCACGCCCAGGTACCTCTCGTAAAGCTTCAGCCGCTTGCCGATCGATTCCCCGAAGGCATACCGCGCCAGGACCTCCACATTGTTGACCAGGGATGTGGGCAGGAGTTTGTGGAGTTTCGTATAACGCGCCACGAGCAGTCGCCTGGGCATTTCCCGGCGGCATTTTACGCTGGAAATTATTATCACTTTACGGGTTTCCAGAAATCGGGTCATCTCCTGGACGAGCATCCCTCCAAAGGAAACCCCGATCAGTACGGGGTTGGCCTCCCGCACCTGCATGCTCATCCTGCGGGCGTATTCCTGCAGGTCCATCCCGGGCTCTGGCAGGAACCATTCCAACAGGTGGATCCGGAAGCGGTCCTCCGGCAATCGGATATTTTCAAAGATATCCGGACAGGCTGCCAGGCCGGGCATCAGGTAAACGTGTACCAGGGGAGCTTCTGGGTCCTTCAAAACCGTTTAAATCTTAGGTTTTTAGCATTATTTTGACTAATTTTGAACGCTATCGGTGGTATTTTTTGCATTTCTGAAAAAAAACGCGCCCGGTGCTTCTAAATTACGACACTCCATAGTTCGTAATTTTTTTATCTGAAACCAAAATTAAATCACGACATATGAGCGAGCTGGCAATTAAGGACAATAGCTTCCTGCGTCAATTTGAAACGCGGGTTAACGGGCAACTGGCCAAGATTGAGTATTCCTCTCAGGAACGGAAAGTATTCCTGACCAAACTGGTCATTCCGGAAACCATTAGCCGGGAGGGCTTCAAGGAAGAGTTTATCAAGGCCGTACTGAACCACATCCAGGAGCAAAACCTTCGCGTTGTCCCGACCAGTCCGCAAATTGCCGGTTTTCTGAGGAAAAACAGGCAGTATAAGGAAATGCTCCCCGTCGGCATCCGGATCTGATTGCCGACGTTACTCCAAACAGCCTGGTAACCAGGCCTGCATCCCGGTACTGAGACCGGGATTTTTTTTGTCCGGGCTCCAAGCCAAAGTTAAATTGCGAAAGCGGGCGATACCGGCTCCATGCGCACCAGGCCATCCGAGTCGATTTCCGTCAGCCGGACGCGTAGGGTGGTACCTGTCAAAGCCGGGTCCCAGGGAGCTTTGACCTTCACGTAATTCCGGGTAAAGCCGTGGATGTATCCCTTTTTGTTTTCCCCCTCAAAGAGTACGGTTTGTTCGGTATCCAGTTGCTCCTGGTAGAACGCCCGCCGTTTCTTGGCCGAGAGGCTGCGGAGCATCTTGCTGCGACGGTTGCGTTCTGCCGGGGGTACCGCCCCGTCCATCTTCGCGGCCGGCGTATCGGCCCGTTCCGAATACGTAAAGACGTGCAGGTAGGAGACCTCCAGTTCGTGCAGGAAATTATAGGTTTCCATAAAGTGGTCTTCCGTTTCCCCGGGGAACCCGACGATGACATCCACCCCGATACAGGCATGGGGCATGACTTCCCGGATGCGCGCCACCCGGTCTGCGTACAACTCCCGCATATACCTCCGGCGCATCCGTTTCAGGATTGAATTGCTGCCGCTTTGCAGGGGAATATGGAAGTGCGGTACAAAATGCCGGCTGCCCGCCACAAAATCGATCGTTTCATTCTTCAACAGGTTCGGTTCGATAGACGAGATCCGGACGCGTTCAATCCCGGGTACGTCATCGAGGGCCCGCACCAGGTCCAGAAAGGTGTGTTTGTGCCGTTTATCCCCGTTTTCGCCCTTTCCGTAATCCCCGATATTTACGCCCGTAAGGACAATTTCCCGGATCCCCCGGGCTGAAATTTCCCGGGCGTTTTCCAGGACATTCTCCAGCGTATCGCTCCGCGAAATCCCGCGAGCCAGCGGGATGGTGCAATAGGTGCACTTGTAATCGCATCCGTCCTGCACCTTGAGGAAGGCCCGGGTCCGGTCTCCGATGGCATAGCTGCCCACATAGAAGTCCGCTTCGCGGATCTCGCAGGAATGCACTTCCCCCATATCGTTCTTAGACAGGTCGTCCAGGTACCGGGTCAGGTTGAATTTTTCCGTTGCCCCCAGGACCAGGTCCACACCGGGGATGGAGGCGATTTCCTCGGGTTTGAGCTGGGCATAGCAACCCACCACGGCTACAAAGGCCTCCGGGTTGTTCCGCAGGGCCTGTCGGACAACGGCCCGGCAGCGCTTATCCGCATTATCGGTTACCGAACAGGTGTTGATCACATACAGGTCGGCGGGCTGCCCGAATTCCACCTTGCGCAACCCCTGTTCCACCAGGTCGCGGGCAATCGTGGAGGTCTCTGCAAAATTCAGTTTGCAACCCAGGGTATAAAAGGCAACGGTGCGGTCCATAGTATTTTTCAGGTCGTCGGCCGGGCCGGGGCTAACACCGGCCGGTTTTACCGGGGGGCAAAGATACGGATTTACTCCCTTTTGGCAAGCCGGGCCGGGCACGCAGCGTATTGGCCCCGATGCCTATTTGCGCCATTGGGCACTGTCGTCAAAAACCTGCTGGAGGATCCGGGCGTCTTCCTCGGTGAAGTCCACACCCCGGCGGGCCATCATCACCCGGGCTGCCTCGAATGCCTTTGCCGGCTGGTAAGTGGAAAAACCGGAGGCGCCCCCCCAGCTGAAACTCGGGACAAAATTCCGGGGAAACCCCGGCACATAGATATTGCAATTCACCCCGATAACCGTCCCCGTGTTAAACATCGTATTGATGGCTGTTTTGCTGTGGTCGCCCATCATCAGCCCGCAAAACTGGAGGCCGGTGGGATCGAAGCGCCGGGTCTCATAATTCCAGAGCCGGACCTTGGCGTAGTTGTTCTTCAGGTTGGAATTATTGGAGTCCGCCCCGATATTGCACCATTCGCCCAAAACGGAATTTCCCAGGTAGCCGTCGTGCCCCTTGCTGGAATACCCGAAGATGACCGAATTGTTGATCTCCCCGCATACCTTGCCATAGGGCCCCACTGTGGTGGGACCGTAAATCTTGGCGCCCATTTTCACCACCGCATGGTCACAAACGGCCAGCCCGCCGCGGATCAGGTTGCCTTCCATGACCAGGGCATTGCGGCCAATGTAGATCGGGCCATCACTGGCATTGAGGATACTGTGCTCCACTTCGGCCCCCTCCTCGAGGAAGATCCGGTCGGCAGCTACCAGCCGGTTTGTGGCGGAAATCGGGGCCGACTTACGCCCGGCGGTCACCAGGTCAAAATCGGCCTCCAGGGCCCGGCCGTTCATCGAAAAGATATCCCAGGTATTTCGCAACTGCCAGGTCTCGCCCGGGTAGTCTCGCCGGATGAACCCTTTGCCCTTAGGGTCGGCATGCGGGTCTTCGCTCCTGCAAGCCAGGACGCAATCGTCCTTCCAGAGCGCCTCCCCGGGCTGCAATTTCCGAATGGCTGCCACCAGGCCGGGGTCCGGGAAAAACGAGGCTTGAATCAGCAGGTTGTCCGCCCCGCTTTTCATTGGGAATTTTCCGGAGAGGTACGCCTCGGTACGGCAACTCACCTCCTCCTTCAGGTAGTGCTGCCACTTCTCGCGGAGTGTGAGGATCCCGATCCGGATATCCCCGACCGGCCGTGTATAGGTAAAGGGCAACAAGGCGGTCCTGCGGTCGCCGTCGAACAGGATGTGGTTCATGGTTCCGTTTTAGCGCAAAGCTACAAAAAGCGTTCGGTGTGGTTTACCCGGTTGGTCGGCAGGATGGAACCCGTGGTCGAAACGGGTCCGCGCCTGAGGGCGAAGGCCCGTGTGCGGCGGATGCGATCTGCCATAAAAAAAGCGACCCCCGTATGGAGGTCGCCAATTTGATCCGGAAAGCTTTCGGGAAATTATTTCTCTTCCTTACTGGCCTCCTTTTTACCTTCTTTCTTGTCGAACTTCTTGTACTTGTTCTTGAATTTATCGATCCGGCCGGCCGTGTCGATCAGTTTGGACTTGCCGGTGTAGAACGGATGCGAGGTACGGGAAATCTCCAGCTTCACCAGCGGGTACTCCACCCCGTCAACCTCCATGGTCTCGCGGGTTTCTGCGGTAGACTTGGTAATGAATACATCGTCATTGGACATATCCTTGAAGGCCACCAGTCGGTAATTATCGGGATGAATATCTTTTCTCATCGTACGCTCGTTTTATTCCTCAGTTTTTCAGGCTGCAAATGTAATAATTTTTACTGGAAAACAATCAAGCTCAGAAAAGATTTTTATCTGCAGAATGCTTATCTTTCATGTAACATTCCTCCCCCGAAAGCAACTAATAACCAACAAAAACCAAAAAAATCAAACGACAAATGGAACAGATCCAACCAAAAACCGGGAAGTACTCCCTGAATTACGGCCTCATCCTCGGCGCTATCGGGGTGGCCTTCTCCCTGATGCTCTTCCTGGTGGATGCGCATACTACCAACAGCCCGGTCGTGCAGATCGTCAATATTGTGATCTCCGTAGCGATCATCTTTTGGGGCATCCTCAGTTTCCGAAAGGCCAACGGCGGCCTGCTCAGCATTGGCCAGGCCCTGAAACTCGGGGCGGGCATCTCCCTGATCGCCGGGATCCTTTCGGTACTTTACCTGTTATTGCTCTCTAATGTTCTGGACCCGGATTTTGCCCGGGTAATGACCGAGGCGCGAATGGCAGAAGCGGCTGCCTCCGGGAACATGACCCCCGAACAAATCGAACAGGGGGTGGAAATGGGGGAGAAATTCTTCTGGTTCGGCTACCCGATTATCCTGATCATGTCCGTGGTCTTTGGACTCATCATCGGCCTGGTGGGCGGCCTGATTTTCAAAAAAACCGAGGAGGCCTGATTTTGGCCTAAAATCGTACATTTGGGCAGAACCGGAATACCGAGTATGCACCTGTCCATCGTCATCCCCTTGCTCAACGAGGCGGAATCGCTTAACGAACTCCACGATTGGATTGTATCCGTAATGCAATCCAATCGTTTTTTGTACGACATTCTTTTTATCGACGACGGGAGCACCGACGGAAGCTGGGAAATCATCCGGACTCTGGCAGCAACCAACCCCAACGTCCGGGGCATTCGCTTCCTCAAAAACTACGGTAAATCCCAGGCGCTGCATGCCGGTTTCCGCCAGGCTTCGGGCGATATCGTGATTACCATGGACGCCGATTTGCAGGATAACCCGGAGGAGATTCCGGAAATGGTCCGCATGATCCGGGAAGAGGGCTATCACCTGGTTTCGGGGTGGAAGAAAAAACGGTACGACTCCCTGCTGATGAAAAACCTGCCGTCCAAACTCTTTAACTGGGCGGCGCGCAGAACCTCGGGGGTTCGCCTCCACGATTTCAACTGCGGCCTGAAAGCCTTCCGGAAGGAAGTGGTGGACCAGATTGAGGTTTCGGGCGAGATGCACCGCTACATCCCCGTACTGGCCAAAAACGCCGGGTATACCCGGATCGGGGAACAGGTCGTGCAGCACCAGGCCCGCAAATACGGGAAGACCAAGTTTGGGGCCGACCGGTTTATCAACGGGTTCCTGGACCTGATCACCATCTGGTTCGTCTCCAAATTCGGCAAGCGCCCCATGCACCTGTTCGGGGCCCTGGGCGTATTGATGTTCCTGATAGGTTTTGGGTTTGCACTCTACCTGGGTATCGATAAGTTATTTCTGAACCCGGCCGGCCGGCTGCTGACGGACCGCCCCCAATTTTTCCTGGCCCTCGCGGCCATGATCATGGGGACCCAGTTCTTCCTCTCCGGTTTTGTGGGGGAGATGATCCTCCGCAGCAAGCGCAACGAACAGCGCTATTCCATCTACGACCGGGTAAACATCAGCGAATCAGTGCAAAATGTCCGGTGACTTCCCGTCCTGTTTCCAAATGCAACCGGTACCAGTAATCGGATGCCGGGAGCGGGCTGCCCATGCGGTTGCCGTCCCATCCCGGGTCTGAATCGCTCATCTGCCCCACCAGGTTGCCGAAACGGTCGTAAATCTGGAGCTGATATGGCCCGAAATAGGCCGCATTGTGAAATTCCCACCGGTCATTTTTGCCATCCCCGTTCGGGGTGAAAAAGTTCGGCAGGCCACCCACCGCGATTTCCCTTGAAAGTGTCTGGCAGGTCCCCTGTACAACGAGTTCGTATACCCCGGGTTTCAGCCCCCCGAAAAAAGGCGATTCCTGGAAATTCAGCCCGCCGTCAAGGGAAAAGGACACGGCGGATTCCGACCCCCCAACCATCACGCGAACACTGTTGACCTGCCGGAAATCCGAAACGATTACTTCGCTTATTTGCAGGGTTTGCGGGGGAAGGACCCGGAATTCCTGCACCTGCTCACACTCCCCTACCCGCAGGGCCACCGAATAACTGCCCGGGGCATCTACTGTCCGCACCCGGCCCGTACTGCCGTCGTCCCAAAGGTATTCGGAAAACACCTCCGGAGCCTCCAGAACCACCGGGCTGTTGCAGTAGGACATTTCGACAAAGCCGTCCAGGTCGGGCGGGGTGACAAAGTGGACCTGAACAGACCCGATCTGCCCGCATCCCCCCCCATCCTCGATACGGAACCAGACAACCCGGGGGGAACCGGGCTGGAACCGGATGTTATAATTGAAAAAAGCGCGTTGGCTCAGGAGGGCGTCCGAACGGGTGGCATGTAGGGTCAGGTTGCCGGAAGCCCCGTACAGACCGGAGAGAAAAGCTTCCATCTCCTCGCGCTTCAACCCTGCCGTGCTTTCCCCGGAAGTGACCTGACAGACCGTCATTACAGCTGCCTCAGGGATTTCCAGGAATCGCGTTTGCAATTCGATTTCCGATATGCGGAAACAATCCGGGGTTTCAAACACCCGGGCATAGACAACCTGGTCCGGAATCGTGTTGGCAAAGCCCACGGGGTTTAGCGGGTTCCGGTTAATTTCGGCATCCTCCCGGCTCAGGTAGTAGAATGCGTTGATTTCCGGGTTGCCCCCCTGCAGCGCCGGCAGGGCCTCCCCCAGGTTGAATTCCGCCAGTCCGTCGTCATCCCCGTCGATATCGCATTGCAGGAGTTCCACCGTGGCCGGGGGGTCCGGGACGTCGGCAATCTCCACGAACTGCAAAAACTCCCGGCGGGTGCCGTTCCGATACGTCACATCGAAGCGCACCTCGTAAACCCCCGGGGACGAATATTGATGCCCGGGGAGGATTTGATCGGAGAAGTTCCGCGATCCGCTGGCCGGGTCGCCGAAATCCCAGGAAATGGCAGCGATATCCCCGGCTCCATCCGGGGTAAACTGCGCGGTGGAACCAAAGCAAAGCGGTTCCACTTCCACCACGGTCTCAAAATAGGACTGGATAAACTGCGGGAGCCCGTAGGTGGCCGCCGGGCCGCCGAGGTTCGTGTCAAAAGGGCGGAAGTCGCAGGCAT
The DNA here is from genome assembly GCF_000024125.1 of Robiginitalea biformata HTCC2501. Classification (NCBI taxonomy): domain Bacteria; kingdom Pseudomonadati; phylum Bacteroidota; class Flavobacteriia; order Flavobacteriales; family Flavobacteriaceae; genus Robiginitalea; species Robiginitalea biformata. The sequence continues at coordinate 2,867,695 of NC_013222.1, forward strand.
TGCCGGCGGCTTCCGGATTCCGGATCACGGATAACTCCCTGCCGGGCATGGAGTGGTAGATTCGCCGGTCTACCGCCAGCTGGATACTCCCCCCGATAAAGCCCTGTATGGGCCGTTCGAACCGGTGGACCCGGTATCGGGAAGCCGGGATATCCGCAGTCGTCAGGTTGAACTGGAGGATCTCCACGATCTCCGTCTCGAGAAACAGGTCGGAGGTCTCCCCGCCAATCAGCGTACCCGTCGCATAGAGTTTGGAGGAATCCGGGGAAAATTCCACCCCGTAAAACAACAGGTCGCCGCCCAGCGCCCTGGGGTTGGCAACCCGGCCCGTACCGGCATCGAAGTCGTAGAGGAACAATTGGCTTTCAATCCCGGGCTCCACAATGGTATGCGCTATGGCCAGTCGCGTCCCGTCCGGGGAAATCTTGGCGCACCCCCTGAAATTGGCCGGAAGTCGCGTATCCGGCCCCAGGAGCGTAACCACGGGGTCGGGGTCCAGGCCGGAAGCCGTCAGCCTATACGCAAAGAAGCGGTCCCGGCGATGGGTGACCACCCAGTAAAAGTCGTCCCCTTGGTTCCGGACAGCCGTAATATTTTCCGATGCAGAAGCCAGTAGCGGGACATTGCGCCGTACAACCGCCCCCAGCCCGCCATTCCGGCTCATGTCCACCACGGAATAATTCAACCCGTTGGGGGTGCTCCCGGCCAATCCGCCGGCATACGCCAGGGCATCGTCCGGGGTAAATATGTAAAAAATCGTCTCAGAACCGGGCAGGGGAACCACCACCGCAGCCTGGGAGGTCGAGGGGCTGCCCGCCAGACCGTTGCCACCGTCCATCTGCTGGTGATTCCGGTCCCAAACCGAAATGCCGTCCGTATAGAAGAGCAGGTTGCCGTCTGCGTCCGAATACGCATCGCATCCCTCCACCGTATTTACCAGACCGTCAAAAAGCGCCACGGGTTCCCCCGAACTGAAATCCAGGCCTGCATACTGGCCAAAATACCAGACCGCCGCTTCTTTCTGGCCAAGGACTATTCCAAAGCCGTAGAAAAACAGCGCCAGGCAGGTGATCCATCTGGAGCGGTTCATGTTCATAGCGCTAGCAGCTTGTAAAGTACAAAATATTGGCCTCCTCCCATCGGTTAACCGCTTAACGGCCCGTTTTTTCGAAGCATTTCCCCTATTTTGCATTTCTGATGTACCTTTGTTTAAAACTTTGAATATGGATTCCGAAACCATCCTGAAAACCGCAAAAAGCTGGCTCACCGACTTCTTTGACCCAGCGGTTAAAAAGGAAATACAGGACCTTGTGGAAAACGACCCGGAAGAGCTCAAAGACCGGTTTTACAAAAACCTGGAATTTGGCACGGGCGGGATGCGCGGCATCATGGGGACCGGCACCAACCGCATCAACAAATACACCCTGGGCAAAAGCACCCAGGGCCTGAGTAATTACCTGAAAGAAATTTACGGAGCGGATGGTTTGCAGGTGGTAATTGCCTACGATTGCCGGAACAACAGCCAGTCCCTGGCCCGCCTGGTTGCCGAGGTTTTTTCATCGAACGGTATCCGCGTCTACCTGTTCTCCGAGCTGCGGACCACCCCGGAACTCTCCTTTGCCGTCCGTCACCTGGGTTGCCATGCCGGCGTGGTCCTGACCGCCTCCCACAACCCGCCGGAATACAACGGTTATAAGGTATACTGGACAGACGGCGGCCAGATTGTGCCCCCCCAGGACGGGGAAATCATCCGGGCCATCAACCGCCTGGAATACGAGGACATCCGTTTTGAACCCCGGGAGGACCTGATTAAAACGATTGACGCCGAGGTAGACGAGGCATTTATCGAGGCCTGCGTGGCCAACGGCAGTATTGGCGCTGCAGGGAAGGACGATTTCTCCATTGTGTTTACCTCCCTCCACGGCACGTCCATCACGGCCATCCCGCAGGTACTCGAAAAGGCCGGCTATAAAAAAGTGACCATCATCCCGGAGCAGGCCGAGCCGGACGGGAATTTTCCAACTGTGGCCTCCCCGAACCCCGAGGAGCCGGCTGCCCTGGCGTTGGCCCTGGAAAAGGGGGAAGCCATTGGCGCAGATATGGTGGTGGGGACCGACCCGGACAGCGACCGCCTGGGCATTGCCGTGAGGAATTCCGAAGGTCGGCTGGAACTGCTCAACGGGAACCAGACCATGGTACTGATGACCCGGTATTTGCTGGATGCCCGGAAATCCGAGGGCTTTAAGGGCAATGAATTTGTTGCGACCACCATCGTGTCCACCCCCATGATGCCCGCCATGGCAGATGCGTACGGGGTGGAATGCAAAACATCCCTGACGGGATTTAAATGGATTGCCAAGATGATCGTCGATTTCCCGGACCAGGAATTCCTGGGCGGGGGCGAAGAGAGTTACGGGTATATGGTCGGGGATTTTGTACGCGACAAGGATGCGGTGACATCCACGCTCCTGGCCTGTGAGATTGCGGCCCAGGCCAAGTCGGACGGCAGCAGCTTCTACCGGGAACTGTTGCAGTGCTATGCAGATTTCGGCTGCTATCGCGAACGCCTGGTTTCCCTGGTGAAAAAGGGAATGGACGGGGCACAGGAAATCCGGCAGATGATGAAGGACTTCCGGGAAAACCCACTGAAACAACTGGACGGGTCCGAGGTTGTCCGCATCGACGACTACAACGACGCCACCTCCCTGGATACCCGCACCGGTGAGCGCACGCCCATCGACCTGCCCACCTCCAATGTCCTGGTCTACACAACTGCCGACGGGACGCGCGTAGCAGCCCGGCCCAGCGGTACCGAGCCAAAAATCAAGTTCTATGTGAGCGTAAATGCCCCCATCGACTCGGTCTCGGACTACCCGGGCATGCACCGGCAGCTCGAGGAAAAAATCGACCGGATACTGGCCGACCTGAATCTCGAAGGATGAAATATTTCCGGAAAATCCTCCGTTTCGCCCTCCCCTACCGGCGTTACGGGATCCTGAACATCTTCTTCAACATCCTCTACGCGCTTTTCAGCGCCCTGTCGTTTGTGGCGCTGATCCCCATGCTGGAGGTGCTGTTCCAGCAAACCGAACCCGTCAAGGAACCCCCGGTGTACGAAGGGATCGGGCAACTGGAATCCTATGTAAAAGATTCCCTGTACTACGAGCTGGGTTCCGTGGCCGGGGATGACAAGATGCAGGCCCTGGTCTGGGTAATCGGCCTGGTGCTGGTCCTTTTCCTGTTGAAGAATGTCTTCAACTACCTGGCGATGTTCTACATCACCTTCCTGCGGAACGGCGTCCTGAAAGACCTGCGGAATGCCATCTACGAAAAGATCGTGACGCTGCCGGTGTCCTTTTACTCGGAAAAACGGAAAGGCGACGTGATCGCCCGTATTACCTCGGACGTCCTGGAAATACAGCATTCCTTCCTGTCCATCCTGGAACTCATCGTACGGGAACCGCTTACCATCCTCTTTACCATCCTGGCGATGTTTTTTATCAGTGTCAAGCTCACGGTCTTCGTCTTTGTCTTTATCCCCCTGGCCGGGTTTATTATCTCGCGCATCGGGAAATCGCTGAAACGGCATTCCGACCGGGTACAGCGCGAACAGGGGAACTTCCTGTCCATCGTGGAGGAGACCCTGGGCGGGTTGCGCGTCATCAAGGCCTTCAATGCCGAAAAGCGATTCGCCGACCAGTTTGCCGCGTCTACCGGGCGGTTTTTCCGGTTCTCGAACAGCCTGCTCAACCGGCAGAACCTCGCCTCCCCCGTCGGGGAATTCCTCGGCATACTGGTTATCGGGATCCTGCTGTGGTTCGGGGGAAAGATGGTGCTGGTGGAAGGCAGCCTGAATGCCGCCTCCTTTATTGCTTATATGGGGCTCGCCTACAACATACTGACGCCGGCCAAAGCAATCAGCAAGGCCTCCTACGGCGTAAAAAAGGGCAATGCAGCAGCCGAGCGCGTACTGGAAGTACTGGAAACCCCATCCACCCTGTCCGATCCGTCAGACGGAAAACAAATTGACGGTTTCAATACCTCCCTGAAACTGGAACGCGTTTCGTTCCGGTATGAAGACGAGCCGGTACTGACGGACTTCAGCCTGGAAGTCGCCAAGGGGCAAACGGTGGCCCTCGTAGGACAATCCGGAAGCGGGAAGAGTACCATCGCCAACCTGGTGACGCGCTTTTACGACGTCAATGAGGGGCGCATTACCCTGGACGGGACGGATATCCGGGAAGTGACCAAGGCTTCGGTCAGGCATTTGATGGGCCTGGTAACACAAGACTCCATCCTCTTCAACGACACGGTCCGCAACAATATCCTGCTGGGTCGGGAAGAGGCGACGGATAAGGAAGTAGAGGCCGCCGCCCGGATTGCCAACGCACACGAATTCATTACCCAGCTGCCCCGCGGTTACGACACCAATATCGGGGACGGCGGGAATAAACTCAGCGGCGGTCAAAAGCAGCGGTTGTCCATCGCACGGGCCGTGCTGAAGAACCCCCCGATCATGATCCTGGACGAGGCGACTTCGGCCCTGGACACGGAAAGCGAACGCCTCGTACAGGATGCCCTCGAAAAAATGATGCAGGGACGCACCTCCCTGGTGATCGCCCACCGGTTGAGCACCATCCAGCACGCAGACCGGATCGTGGTCCTGCAGAAAGGGCGCATCGTGGAACAGGGTACCCATCAGGAGCTCCTGGAACAGGGCGGGGTGTACAAGCGGCTGGTGGAAATGCAGCAATTGGCCTGACACAGGCACGAAATTAAACCAATCGGGTTTCCGGTGGTCCTATACCATACAAGCAGCAGATGTCTGAAGATGCCGACTTAATAGCCAGGTTGCAGGATCCCGCCCGCAAGGATGCGGCATTCCGGGTATTGCTGGAAAAATATCAGCAACGGCTGTACTGGCATATCCGGAGGATGGTGATTTCCCATGACGATACGGACGACGTGCTGCAGAATACCTTTATCAAAGTTTTCAGGCATATTGATAACTTTAAAGGGCAGAGCAAGTTGTATTCCTGGATGTACCGTATCGCCACGAATGAAGCGCTGAGCTACATGAAGAAACGGTCCCAAAGGATGGGAATTACCGATGAAGCACTCAGGGAGCACCTGGTGGACAGCCTGGAGGCCGACCCCTATTTTGACGGCGACCAGGCCCAGTTGCAATTGCAGCGGGCGCTTGCCGGACTGCCGGACAAACAGCGACAGGTGTTTAACCTGAAGTACTTCGAAGAGATGAAGTACGAGGAGATGTCCGAGTTGCTCGAAACGTCGGTCGGGGCCCTGAAAGCATCTTATCACCTGGCAGTGAAAAAGGTTGAAAGTTACCTCAGGGAAATAAATGCATAAACGATTAAACCTTTTTAACTAATTGGAATCTAACAAGTAATGATGGCAAAAAAAGGTAAAGGCGGATTCCGGGTGCCGGACAATTATTTTGAGGAGCTCCCGGGTCGCGTTGAAAAACGTCTGGAAGCTTCAAAAGGGACTCCCCTACCCCAGGAAGCAGGTTTCCGGGTGCCGGAAGGTTACTTTGAAAACCTGGGCGAACGCCTTGAATCGCGGCTGGGGAACACCCCGGGCAAGGTTCGGCCGCTCTGGCCGGTCCAGCTTGGCTGGGTAGCAGCTGCCGCCGCGGCAATTGCCCTGTTATTCACGCTCTGGCCGGCTAAGCCTGTCGATTCGCTGCAATTCGAAGACCTGGCGGGAATCGATATCCAGCAGTACCTGGAAGCAGACCGGGACGAGATGGATGCCTATGAACTGGCCGAAGGGCTCCCACTTGACGATATCGCAGTGGGCGATGTCCTGGAAAACATCCCGGACGAAGAACATATCCTTGAATACCTGAGCCGGGATAACGAATCAGTAGATGAATTATATTGGGACGACAATGAATAAATTCACCATTATAGCTTTATTGCTCACCGTATTTTCCGGGCAGCTCCTGCGCTCTCAGCGCGGTGACAGCCAGGAAAAAATCAAGGCGCTCAAAGTTGCGTTTTTTACCGAGCGGCTGGGCCTGAGTTCCGACGAGGCCGCTGATTTCTGGCCCATGTACAACGCGTACGAGGCCGAAAAAGAGGCAATTCGGGATGCGCAGAAACAGGAAGTTTTTCGCAGGATCGGTGCGGGCAACTATTCGGAACAGGAGGCGCGGAATATCCTGGATCGCTACCTGGAGCTTGAAGAACAGGAAGAAGAGCTGGATAAGGAATTCAACCTGGAACTCTCAAGGAAATTCTCGGCAACGCGGACGTTGTTGCTGTTCCAGGCGGAGTACGACTTCCGCAAACGCCTCCTGAACGAATTCAGGAAACGGGGCGGCAATGAACCCGAACCCTGATAGGGTTTACCGGCTGAAATCGAGGCGGGCCAGGCGCCCCCTGCCGCCCGCGTAAGCCACCGAATCATTTACAAAGCGGATCGTGTAAAACGACTCCCCGGACAACTCCCTCCAACTGCGGCCCTGATCCCTTGAGTACACAATACCCGTGTACCCGACGGCCACCAGGTCTTCCCCCCCGGAACCCGGCACAAACTGCACGCAACTTTTATAGCCCGGCAGCTCGCCATCCGCCACCCGCGACCAGGTCTGCCCCCCGTCCCGGGTAATCATTTTGTTCCCGGTACGAATTGCTGCGTCGGTATAGTCCCCACCGATGGCAAACCCGAGTTCCTCATCGAAGAATGCCAGGCTGAAAATACCCTGCGAATCGGAATCCACGGCAGCCGGGGTGGTAAATACCTCCCAATTGTTCCCCCGGTCCGGAGAATGGAAAACCCGCCCTTTGGTAGTGGCAACCCAGCAATGGTTGCCGGAAAGGGCGATATTCGTATTGCTGGCGGCAAAAGCCCCTTCCCCTTCTATCGCCGGCGGCAATTCGCCGCACGGCTTACGCTCCCAGGTCTTCCCGCCATCCCGGGTCAACAGGATGCTCAGGCATCCCTCCCGGGCATCCCCCACAGCTATTCCGAGGGTGTCGTCCCAAAATGCCATGGAATCGTAAAATACGCCCGGGCCGGATTCGGTAAACACGAGTTCCATCGAGCCGGAGTCCCCCGTTTTGTACAATAGAGCCGGATCGCCGGCAGATAGCAGGAAGAAGTCTGTAGCGGTATGGGCCACTGCCCGGAATTCCGGCCGGGAGCCCCTGTGTTCCAGGTTGCCCAACCGCACGGTTTCCCCTGGGAAGGAGATGCTGCCAAACCTGCCGTCACTACCGGCAAACCCGATACTCCCAGGAAGGACTTCCAGCGCCCTGTAGGACGCGGAATCCTCATGGAGGACAGTTATTGCAACCCGGGTGAATTCATGGGAGGCAGGGCCGGGTGTACAGGATTGAATGGACGCGGCCAGGCTTGCGACCAGGATCGGCATCCAACCGGAAAACGCACGTGGCATAGGCATAGATTTGAAGTAAAGATACCTTTATTCTTACCAAAACGATACCTTTGCCGGATGATGCGCATGCACCGAAATCTCGTATTTGCTGTCTGGGACGGACTGGACCAGATATTCAATGAAAATGCCTATGCCGACAAGGTGGTGGAAAAACTGCTCAGGCGCGATAAGCGTTGGGGAAGCAGGGACCGGGGGTTTATAGCCGAAACGGTTTACGACATGGTCCGCTACCGCAGGCTGTACGCCGAGATCGCAGGGGTATCCGCCCCCTACAGCCGACAGGACCTGGGCCGGATGTTCGCCGTTTGGGCGATTTTACGCGGCCATACCCTGCCCGACTGGAAGGAATTTGCCGGAACCCCCGAACGCCGGATCAAGGGACGGTTCGATGCGCTGCAGGAATCCCGGGCCGTTAGGGAGTCCGTTCCGGACTGGCTGGATGCCCTCGGGGCGGAAAGCCTGGGGGAGGCCGTTTGGGATCGGGAGCTCCGGGCCCTGAACCAGCAGGCCGAGGTGGTATTGCGGGTAAACCGGTTGAAGGCTTCGCCGGAGCAGGTACGGGAGTCCCTGTCGGAAGCCGGTTTTGAAACGGCTCCTATTTCGGGGTATCCGGATGCCCTCCGCCTTTTGGAGCGTGCCAACGTGTTCGGCAGCGAGGCGTTCCGTTCGGGCTGGTTTGAAATCCAGGATGCGTCTTCACAGCGCGTGGCGCCCCTGCTGGCGCCGGAGCCCGGGATGCGCGTTATCGATACCTGTGCCGGGGCGGGCGGCAAAAGCCTGCACCTGGCGGCCCTGATGGAAAACAAAGGGCAAATACTGGCCCTCGATATCTATGCCAACAAACTGCGGGAGCTCAAGAAACGGGCCAAGCGGGCCGGCGCCTTCAACATTGAAACCCGCCCGATTGAATCGTCCAAAACGCTCAAACGCCTGGCAGGCTCTGCCGACCGGGTACTGATCGACGCCCCGTGCAGCGGCCTGGGTGTTCTCAGGCGTAATCCGGATGCCAAGTGGAAATTGCGGCCGGAATTCGTGGAAGAACTCACCCGGACCCAGGCAGAGCTCCTGAATTCCTACAGCCAACTGCTGAAACCGGGAGGGAAACTGGTATATGCCACGTGTTCCATCCTGCCCGGCGAAAACGAACAGCAGGTGGCCCGGTTCCTGGACTCCGGGGCCGGCCAGGCGTTCCGGCTGGAGGAGGAACACCGCATCCTCGCCTGTGAATCAGGCTTTGACGGGTTTTACCTGGCACTCCTGAACCACACGGGCTGATCCGGCCAGGGAGCCGGTCGATCCCACCGGCGCGCCGGCAGACGCCAAAACCCCGGGATGCGGATTAATCGAGCGGATTAATCAACAGGCCGGCCGCGGTTTGTTAATTATTCAGCCATTTGCTTACCGCTAAAATTGGTACCTTTACGGCTTCATCGTACAACCAACACACCGGTAGCAATGATCCACTTTTTCGGTGACCCCCAATCCAAGATTTTCGCCCTGCAATCCAACGCGGACCTCCACCCGGAGGCTATCCGCAAACTCTCCTGGCTGTTCGGCAACATGCCCCGGCTCGATGCGGCGTCCGTGGACGCCTTTTTTGTTGGCCCCAGGGCGGCGATGATTACCCCATGGAGCACGAATGCCACAGAAATCACCCAGAACATGGGCATAGAGGGCATCCGGCGAATTGAATCCTACCAGGCCGTCCCTGCCGATTTTACAGAGTACGACCCGATGCTCTCCGAAAAGTACAACGGGCTGGGACAGGACCTCTTCACCGTAGAGCACCTCCCGGAACCCGTCCGGGAAATACAGGACATCGCGGCGTACAACGCTTCGGAAGGGCTGGCACTGAACCCGGAGGAAGTCAGTTACCTGGAAGCTCTCAGCGAGCGGCTGGGAAGGCCGCTGACGGATTCGGAGGTATTCGGTTTCAGCCAGGTGAATTCCGAACATTGCCGGCACAAGATATTCAACGGGACCTTTATCATCGACCACCGGGAAATGCCGGATTCCCTGTTTAAACTCATCCGGAAGACCTCGGAGGCAAATCCGAACGATATCGTCTCCGCCTACAAGGATAATGTGGCATTTATCAAGGGGCCGGAACTCGTGCAGTTTGCGCCCCGGAGCGCCGACAAACCGGACTATTACGAGGAAAAGCCCTTCCGCTCCGTCCTGTCGCTTAAAGCGGAAACCCATAACTTTCCAACCACCGTTGAGCCTTTCAACGGCGCTGCCACCGGGTCCGGAGGGGAAATCCGGGACCGCCTGGCCGGCGGAAAAGGCGCCCTCCCCCTGGCGGGTACCGCGGTGTATATGACCGCCTATTCCCGGCTGGAAGAAGGGCGGTCGTGGGAAGCGCACGTCCCAGCAAGGCCCTGGCTCTACCAAACTCCCATGGATATCCTCATCAAGGCCTCCAACGGGGCCTCAGATTTCGGCAACAAATTCGGGCAGCCGCTCATTTGCGGCTCAGTCCTCACCTTCGAACACGAGGAGGAACAGCGCGTCCTGGGTTATGACAAGGTCATTATGCTGGCCGGGGGAATCGGGTACGGCAAATCCGACCAGGCCCTCAAAGACAAGCCTGTCCAGGGCGATCGGATCCTGGTGATGGGAGGCGACAACTACCGGATCGGCATGGGGGGCGCAGCTGTATCCAGTGCGGATACCGGGGCTTTCAGTTCGGCCATCGAGCTGAACGCCGTGCAGCGCTCCAACCCGGAAATGCAAAAACGGGCGGCCAACGCCATCCGCGGCCTGGTGGAAGGCGATAAAAACCCGGTGGTCTCCATCCATGACCACGGGGCAGGCGGCCACCTGAACTGCCTCTCCGAACTGGTGGAGGAAACCGGGGGGAAGATCCGCCTGGATAAACTACCCGTGGGCGACCCGACGCTTTCCGCCAAAGAACTTATCGGAAACGAATCCCAGGAGCGCATGGGGCTGGTGATTGCACCCCGGGACCTGGAATTGCTGCAGCGAATTGCCGACCGGGAGCGGGCGCCGCTTTACGACGTGGGCGAAGTGACCGGCGACCACCGCTTTACTTTTGCCTCCGATTCGGAGCGGCCCATGGACCTGGCCCTGGCCGACATGTTCGGCAGCTCGCCGAAAACGGTGATGCAGGACGAAAAACAAGACCGTACATATGCCGGGGTGGATTACGAGTTTCAGCGGTTCCACGCCTACCTGGAAGAAGTGCTCCAACTGGAGGCTGTGGCCTGCAAGGACTGGCTCACCAACAAGGTAGACCGCTGTGTGGGGGGGCTGGTCGCCAAGCAACAATGTGCAGGCCCCCTGCAACTCCCGCTGAACAATTGCGGGGTGATGGCCCTGGATTTCAAGGGGAAGGACGGGCTGGCCACCTCGGTAGGGCATTCCCCGGTCTCCGGGCTCATACACGCCGGAGCGGGCAGCCGCAACAGCATTGCAGAGGCCCTGACCAACCTGGTTTGGGCGCCCCTGGAAAAAGGCCTGAAATCCGTCTCCCTCTCCGCCAACTGGATGTGGCCCTGCAACAACCCCGGAGAAGATGCCCGCCTGTACGAAGCGGTTCAGGCGGCTTCGCAGTTTGCCATTGCGCTGGGCATCAATATCCCTACCGGGAAGGATTCGCTTTCGATGAAACAGAAGTACAGGGACCAGGAAGTACTGGCCCCCGGGACGGTCATTATCTCGGCCGCTGCCCATTGCAGCGATCGCCGGAAGGTGGTGGAACCCGTATTCCGGCCCGGCGGCGGCCCGGTGTACTACCTGAGTTTTTCGGGAAGCGAATTTGCCCTGGGCGGCTCCTCCTTTGCCCAGGTTTTGGGCAAGGTCGGCAACCAGGTGCCGGATATCCCGGATGCCGATCGTTTCGCGCGGGCCTTTGACGCCCTGCAGGACCTGATCAAAAAAGGCAAGGTCCTGGCCGGTCACGATGTGGCTTCCGGCGGGCTGGTCACCACGCTGCTCGAAATGTGCTTTGCCGACGGGCAACTCGGGGCCGACCTGGACCTGACCGCAATCGGGGAGCCGGATTCCATGAAATTGCTTTTTGCCGAAAATGCCGGGGTGGTTTTCCAGGCAGTCGACAGCAAGGTGGAGAAGGAATTGAAGTCCGCCGGGTTGGAGGTTTACCGTATCGGGACGGTCCTCAGGGAACCCCGGCTGCATATCAAGAACCACCGCCAGAGTATGGACCTGGATGTCGCTGCCCTCAGGGACGTGTGGTATAAGACCTCTTACCTGCTGGATGCGCGGCAGACTGCCGGTGACCTGGCGGCGACACGTTACCGGGAATACAAGGCGCAACCCCTGAGATACACCTTCCCGAAAAAATTCAAGGGATCGCTCCCCGAAATGAAACAACCCCCGGGTACCCGCCCCAAGGCGGCCATCCTCCGGGAAAAAGGCAGCAATTCGGAGCGGGAAATGGCCCATGCCATGTTCCTGGCCGGGTTCGACGTAAAGGATGTCCACATGACCGACCTGATCTCCGGGCGCGAAACCCTGGAGGACATCCGGTTTATCGGCGCGGTAGGCGGGTTCTCCAATTCGGATGTGCTGGGGAGCGCCAAAGGCTGGGCCGGGGCGTTCAAGTACAACGACAAAGCCAACCGGGCCCTGAATAATTTCTTTGCCCGCCCGGATACCCTCTCTGTCGGCATCTGCAACGGTTGCCAGTTGTTTATGGAACTCGGGCTGATCCACCCGGACCACGATGACCACGGGAAACTGACCTATAATGATTCGGGGAAACACGAAAGCGCCTTCACCTCCGTGGAAGTCGCTCCGAACCATTCCGTAATGCTGGGGTCCCTGGCCGGCAGCCGGCTGGGTGTCTGGATTTCCCACGGGGAAGGCAAGTTTGCCCTACCCTACGACCGTTCGCGCTACAATATCGTAGCTACATACGGGTATGACGCCTATCCGTCGAATCCAAACGGCAGCGCCTTCAACACGGCCATGCTCTGCGACGACAGCGGACGCCACCTGGTGACCATGCCGCATATCGAAAGGTCCATTTACCCCTGGAACTGGGCCTGGTATGAACCGGGGAGGGAAGACGCGATTTCTCCCTGGATTGAGGCGTTTGTGAATGCCCGCAAATGGATTGAATCGAATAACGGCTGACCTTACCGGGAACCGGGAGAACAGGCCGATAAAACGCACGACCATGGATGTACATCCGGAAGCAGCCCTACAGGTCTGGCGAAGGAATCGTAAAAACCTTCTCCAGTTTATGAATTCGTATGACGCCGCCCAACTCAACCGGGTTCCCGACGGGTTTTCGAACAACCTGATCTGGAATCTGGGCCATATTCTGGCAGTGCAGCAATTGCTGGTCTACGGCCTGTCCGGACTGCCCCTGCATATCCCCCAAAAATTTGTGGTGCGCTACCAGCGGGATACCCGGCCGGAGGGCCCGGTGGACGAGGCGGAAATCTCGGAAATTCGCGAGTGGCTGGAAAGGACGGTGCCGTTACTGGATAAAGACCTGGAGGCCAATCGCTTTGGCACATTTCGACCATTTACCAATTCTGCGGGGTTCCGGGTAACGAACCTGCAGGAGGCCATCACCTTCAACAACTTCCACGAAGGGCTCCACCTGGGATATATGCTTTCGATCCGGAAGTTCCTCTGACCCCGCTTGGAAAGCTGTCTGCAGCGCCCTATTCGGTAACGGGCACCTCTACCTCTGTAATGATCGGGTCGCCATTGTTGTCGTCCCCCTGATAGAAGCGAAAGGTATACGTCTGATCAAACAGTACCTGGAAAACCAGGGTTTCGGTGCCTTCGGTGATTGCCTGTGTGCAGCCGCCGGTGTCCGTCCGGGTGCCTATCGCAACAATTTCCCGGACATCCTGTGCGGGAGAACCCACATTCAGTTGGTAAAACTCCGTGCACCCGTCCGGCAGCTGGTAGGTAACCGGGATTTCATAAAGCTCCCCGAGGTTGAAGGATTCCGGGAAGTCGATCTCGGAAATTACCAGCTGTTCAAAAGTTGTTTCGGGCCCGTCGTCATTACTGGAACAGGAACTCATCAGGAACACGCCTGCCAGGGCCAAAAAACTGTAGAAGTAATTTTTCATGGTGCAATTGTTTGAAAATTAACGATATTCAAGGTTGTTATAAAAAATAGGGCTTCCGGAGAATTCCGATTGCCGCTCCTAAGATGGATCTGTTCGGAAAACGTTGCGTTGCCATTTTTTAATACGGGCCCTTTTCTTATTTTGCAAGAACGCTTTACAAACTAACTATGCAATCCGTCACCCGACTATTTGATTTTCCGCATTACCAGCTCGAAAAATACGGCATGGACCGTGCCTTTGCAACTAAATACGACGGGGAGTGGTCGTATATCTCGTCACAGGAATACGTGGATCGCGCCAATGCCGTTAGCCGGGCCCTGCTTCGGCTCGGGGTATCAGCCGGCGATAAGATTGCGCTGATCTCCATGACCAACCGCACGGAATGGAATATCATGGATACCGGGATCCTGCAGGTGGGTGCACAGGACGTACCCATCTACCCGACAATTTCGGAGGAAGATTACGCCTATATCCTGAACCATTCGGGTTGCTCCTATTGCCTGGTGTCCTGCCAGGAAGTGTACGAAAAAGTGGCCGCCATCCGCGGGAAGGTCCCAAAACTCAAAGAGGTTTACAGCTTCGACAAACTGCCGGATTGCAAGAACTGGCAGGAATTGTTGGACCTGGGAGCGGATACGGGAAACCAGGACGAGGTTGAGGCCCGGAAAGCAGCGGTACAACCCGGCGACCTGGCCACGCTCATCTATACGTCCGGCACTACCGGCAAGCCCAAGGGCGTAATGCTGTCCCACGACAATATCGTATCCAATGTGATAGCCAGCGACCGGCGGGTGCCGTTTGAACACGGGGCTTCCGCACTGAGTTTTCTCCCGGTCTGCCACATTTTTGAACGGATGATCCTCTACCTGTACCAATATTGCGGGATCTCGGTCTATTTTGCCGAAGGGCTGGACACCATCAGCGAAAACCTCAAGGAGGTGAAGCCGCAGGTGATGACGGTCGTCCCCCGGTTACTGGAAAAAGTCTATGACAAGATTATCGCTAAGGGGGCCGACCTGACCGGTATCAAGAAAGCACTCTTCTATTGGGCGGTGGACCTGGGCCTGAAATTTGAACCGTACGGCGCCAACGGCTGGTGGTACGGGGTGCGCCTGGCCCTGGCCCGGAAACTGATATTCAGCAAGTGGCAGGAAGCCCTGGGCGGCAACCTGGAGACGATGGTGTCCGGGAGCGCGGCCCTGCAGATCCGCCTGGCCCGGATATTTGCTGCTGCTGGTATCCCGGTCATGGAAGGATACGGCCTGACGGAGACGTCCCCGGTAATTTCGGTTAACGACCAGCGGAACAGCGGATGGAAAATCGGGACGGTGGGACGCGTTATCGACGAGGTGGAGGTGCGCATTGCCGAAGACGGTGAAATCCTTTGTAAAGGGCCCAACGTAATGCTCGGTTATTACAAGGACCCCGAACGGACGGCCGAGGTGCTCCGGGACGGGTATTTCCATACAGGTGACATCGGCGAAATCGATGCCGACGGGTTTTTGAGGATCACCGACCGCAAAAAAGAAATGTTCAAGACTTCCGGGGGCAAATATGTGGCCCCGCAGTTACTGGAAAACCGCTTCAAACAATCCCGGTTTATCGAGCAGATCATGGTCGTTGGGGAGGGTGAAAAAATGCCTGCCGCCCTGATCCAGCCCAATTTCGAATTCCTTGAGGAGTGGGCGCGCCGCAACCAGGTTGCGGCAAGGGACCATCGGGAACTCATCCAAAACCCCAAGGTACTGGAGCGCTACCAGGAAGAGGTCGATAAAGCCAATGAGGACTTTGCCCGATGGGAAAGGGTAAAGCAATTCCGGCTGACCCCGAATACCTGGTCTGTTGAAGCCGGCCACCTTACGCCCACCATGAAAATTAAACGCAAGGCCATCCTGGAACAATACCGGGAACTCTACGACGATATCTACAGAGGCTAATCCACACTCTTAAGAGCTGGTCTATGCCGCTTCAAACGCGGACTACCGCGCTGCATGGCTGAAATTCTCTGATTTTATTATTTATTATGCATGCATAATAATATTTTTGTATATTTGATCAGCTTCTTCACAGCGTATGAAAGACATTACTATAGACTATGCCCTGAGGGCCACCTGGCAAGCCGTTGCCCGGATGTACAATGAAGAGGCCCGCAAATTCGATTCGACGATGGCGGTAGGCTTTTGCCTGCTGAGCATCGACCCAAAGGAAGGTACGCCTTCTACCGCCCTGGGGCCGCGCATGGGCATGGAGGCTACCAGCCTCTCGCGCATCCTGAAGAGCATGGAGACGCGCGACCTCATCGAACGCCGGCCCAACCCCGACGACGGCCGGGGCGTACTGATCCACCTTACGGCCTTTGGCCGGGAAATGCGGGCTAAATCCAAAGATGTGGTGCTCCGCTTCAACGAAGCGGTTCGCAGTGAAGTGAGCCCCCAACAACTCAAGGGTTTCTTTGAAGTGGCGGCAGTTGTCAACCAATTGATTGCCGAGCGAAAAATTTACGAACAAACCCCGGATGCCGAGTCTTCCGGAAAAAAATAATCGAGAATACACCTGACAATGAAGAGAAGAATCAACAAGGTCACAGTAATCGGCTCGGGTATCATGGGAAGCGGGATCGCCTGCCATTTTGCCAACATCGGCGTGCAGGTCCTCCTCCTGGACATCGTCCCGAGGGAGCTGACCGAGAAAGAGCAGGCCCGGGGAATGAGCCTCGAGGATGCCGCGGTTCGAAACCGCCTGGTGAATGAATCCCTTCAAAAAGCGCTGAAGTCCAAACCCTCGCCCATCTACCACCCGGATTTCGCCAATCGCATAGAGACCGGCAATCTGGAAGACGATATCTCGCGGGTTTCCGAGGCCGACTGGATCATCGAGGTGGTTGTGGAACGCCTGGATATCAAGAAAAAAGTCTTTGAAAACCTCGACAAGCATCGGCGGGAAGGCACGCTGATCACGTCGAATACCTCGGGCATCCCCATCCGTTTTATGAGCGAAGGCCGCAGCGAGGATTTCCGGTCGCACTTCTGCGGCACGCATTTCTTTAACCCGGCCCGTTACCTGAAACTCTTCGAGGTAATCCCCGGTCCGGATACCAAGGAAGACGTCATTGACTTTCTGAAAAACTACGGGGAGCAGTTTCTGGGAAAAACCTCGGTGGTGGCCCAGGATACACCTGCATTTATCGGCAACCGCATCGGAATCTTCAGCATTATGAGCCTCTTTCATATGGTGAAAGAAATGGGGATGACCGTTGAAGAGGTAGACAAACTCACCGGCCCCGTAATCGGCCGGCCCAAATCGGCCACCTTCCGGACCGTAGACGTGGTGGGGCTCGACACCCTGGTACACGTGGCCGAGGGGATACACGAGAACTGCCCGGATGACGAGCGCCACGAGCTGTTCGCCCTGCCGGACTATATCCGGAAAATGGCGGATAACGGCTGGTATGGCAGTAAAAGCGGTCAGGGGTTCTACAAAAAAGTGAAAAAGGATGACGGATCGAGCGAAATCCTGAGCCTGGACCTGGACACCCTGGACTACCGGGACCGAAAACGGGCCAAATTCGATACCCTGGAAGAAACCAAAACCATCGACAATGTGATTGACCGGTTCCCGGTCCTTATTGGCGGGAAGGACAAAGCCGGGGAATTTTACCGAAAAAGCCTTGGGGCCCTTTTTGCCTATGTCTCCTATCGCATACCCGAAATTACCGACGCCCTCTATAAGATTGACGATGCGATGAAAGCCGGTTTTGGCTGGGAGCACGGACCGTTCCAGATCTGGGATGCAGTAGGCCTCGATAAAGGTTTGGAACTGGCGGTCGCAGCCGGGCAACAGGCGGCTCCCTGGGTAGAGGAAATGCAAGCCGCAGGCCACACGTCCTTCTACGAAATCCGGGACGGGGCCACGTATTATTACGACATCGATGCCGGGGAGTATCGGAAAGTCCCCGGGCAGGATGCGTATATCATCCTGGACAATATCCGGGAAAGCAAGGCGGTATTCAAGAACAAAGGGGTGGTGGTCCAGGATCTGGGCGACGGCATCCTCAATGTGGAATTCCGTTCCAAGATGAACACCATCGGCGCGGAGGTGCTTGCGGGCTTGAACAAGGCCGTGGACCTTGCCGAAAAGGACTATGACGGGTTGGTGGTCGGAAACCAGGCGGCCAATTTCTCGGTCGGCGCCAACATCGGCATGATCTTTATGCTGGCCGTGGAACAGGAATACGACGAGCTGGCCATGTCCGTGAAGTATTTCCAGGATACGATGATGCGCATGCGGTATTCGTCCATCCCGGTAATCGCCGCACCGCACGGCATGTGCCTCGGGGGCGGCTGCGAATTGAGCCTGCACGCGGATAAGGTGGTAGCCGCTGCGGAGACCTATATCGGCCTGGTGGAATTCGGCGTCGGGGTAATCCCCGGCGGGGGCGGTTCCAAGGAGATGGCCCTCCGCGCCGCCGATACCTTTAAGAAAAATGACGTGGAGCTCAACGTATTACGGGAATATTTCCTGACTATCGGGATGGCCAAGGTATCCACCTCGGCCTATGAGGCTTTCGATACGGGCATCCTCCAAAAAGGCAAGGATGTGGTTGTGGTTAATAAGGAGCGTCAGATTGCAACTGCCAAGGCCTACGCCCGGTTGCTGGCCGACCGGGGATATACGCGGCCCATTGAGCGTACGGATGTCAAAGTGCTCGGGAAACAGGCACTGGGGATGTTTTTGGTGGGCACGGACTCCATGGAAGCCGGCAACTATATCTCGGAGCACGACAAGAAAATCGCCAACAAACTCGCCTGGGTAATGGCCGGGGGAGATTTGTCCGAAGCGAGTTACGTAAGCGAGCAGTACCTGCTGGATCTCGAGCGGGAGGCCTTCCTTTCCCTGTGCACGGAACGCAAAACCCTGGAGAGGATCCAGCACATGCTGAAAAAAGGGAAGCCGCTTAGGAATTAGGGGGGGTAGCGATTTGGCGATTTGAAGATTTGAGGATTTGAAGATTTGAGGATTTGAGGATTTGAGGATTTGAAGATTCAACTTTTCGAATTGAAACCTATAGAATTTGAAGACCTGAAAATTAAATCCATGAACACCGGGTAAATGAGTCCCGGATTAAAAATAAAAATGGGGGATGCGAGGCAGCATCCGGGATCACAACAACCGGATAGGCCCCTTCTGAAAAAAGCACCTGAATCATGAGAACAGCATATATTGTTAAAGCATACCGGACAGCCGTGGGAAAGGCCCCCAGGGGTACCCTGCGTTTTAAGCGGCCCGATGAACTGGCTGCGGAAACCATCGCCTACCTCCTGGAGCGCGTGCCCGGCCTGGAGAAACAACGCATCGACGACGTAATTGTGGGCAATGCCATGCCCGAGGCCGAACAGGGTCTGAACATGGCGCGGCTGATTTCCCTGATGGGCCTGAAAATCGAGGACGTACCCGGAGTTACGGTGAACCGCTACTGCGCCTCCGGCCTGGAAACCATCGCCATCGCCACGGCCAAAATCCAGAGCGGCATGGCCAACTGCATCCTCGCCGGGGGAGCCGAAAGCATGAGTTACATCCCCATGGGGGGCTACAAACCCGTCCCGGACTACGGGCTGGCCAAGGCCGGCCATGAAGATTATTATTGGGGAATGGGGCTGACGGCCGAAGCTGTTGCCAAACAATACAAGGTATCCCGGGAAGATCAGGATGCCTTCGCCTACGAGTCCCACCAGAAAGCCCTGAAGGCGCAAAAGGAGAAGCGGTTTGAATCCCAGATCGTCCCGATTGAGATAGACCACACCTATGTAAATGAGGCCGGGAAGAAGACCACCCGTCAATACGCCGTGGATACGGACGAAGGGCCCCGGGCGGATACGTCCAAAGAAGCATTGGCCCGTTTGCGGCCCGTTTTTGCAGAAGGAGGCAGTGTAACGGCGGGAAATTCCTCCCAAATGAGCGACGGGGCCGCCTTTACCCTGGTGATGAGCGAGGAGATGGTGAAGGAACTCGGCCTTGAACCCATTGCCCGCCTGGTAAATTACGCCGCCGTCGGGGTGGAACCCCGGATCATGGGGATTGGCCCGGTGAAGGCCATTCCCAAGGCGCTAGGGCTGGCCGGAATAAAACAGGACCAGCTGGAGCTCATCGAGCTGAACGAGGCCTTTGCCTCACAATCCCTGGCGGTAATCCGCGAACTCGGGCTGGACCCGGATCGGGTGAACGTCAATGGGGGAGCCATTGCCCTGGGCCACCCGCTGGGCTGTACGGGGGCGAAACTATCCGTCCAGCTATTCGACGAAATGCGCTTGCGCAACCTGCAGGGAAAATACGGCATGGTGACCATGTGCGTGGGAACCGGGCAAGGGGCAGCCGGGGTATTTGAATTCCTATCCTGAATCTAAAAAAACAAAAAATGAGTACCCAAACCGAAGAAAAAGAAATCCTGCGCGGCGGCCAGTTCCTGGTAAAGGAAACTGCCTGTGAAGACGTCTTCACCCTCGAGGACCTGAACGAAGAACAACGTATGATGCGCGAGAGCACGGTAGAATTCGTGGATCGCGAACTCTGGGCGCACTGGGAGCGATTTGAGCAAAAGGATTACGCCTATACGGAGCAATGCATGCGGAAGGCCGGGGAGCTCGGTTTTCTGAGCATCGCAGTGCCCGAGGAGTACGGGGGCATGGGCATGGGCTTTGTAAGCACCATGCTGGTCTGCGATTACATATCCGGGGCCACCGGTTCCTACAGCACCGCTTTCGGCGCCCATACGGGGATCGGTACCCTGCCGATTACGCTCTACGGAACGGAGGAGCAAAAAAAGAAGTATGTACCCAAACTCGCCAGCGGCGAATGGTTTGGTGCCTACTGCCTCACCGAACCAGGTGCCGGCTCGGACGCGAACTCCGGGAAGACGAAAGCGGTTTTGTCGGAAGACGGGAAGCACTACCTGATCAGCGGGCAGAAGATGTGGATTTCCAACGCGGGTTTCTGCAACCTGTTTATCGTTTTTGCAAGGATTGAAGACGATAAGTATATCACAGGATTCATTGTGGAGAATGACCCGGAAAATGGGATTTCCCTGGGGGATGAAGAGAAAAAGCTCGGGATCCACTCCTCCTCTACCCGGCAGGTCTTTTTCAACGAAACCAAGGTACCGGTGGAAAACATGCTGTCGGAGCGCGGTAATGGGTTTAAAATT
This sequence comes from Robiginitalea biformata HTCC2501, assembly GCF_000024125.1. Classification (NCBI taxonomy): domain Bacteria; kingdom Pseudomonadati; phylum Bacteroidota; class Flavobacteriia; order Flavobacteriales; family Flavobacteriaceae; genus Robiginitalea; species Robiginitalea biformata. The sequence continues at coordinate 2,888,399 of NC_013222.1, forward strand.
GCCATGAATGCCTTGAACGTGGGGCGGATTAAGCTGGCGGCTGCCTGCCTGGAGGCCCAGCGCCGCGTGACAGACGAAGCCGTGCGCTATGCCGGGGAACGCAAGCAGTTTAAAACTGCGATAATCAATTTCGGGGCGATTAAATCCAAGATCGCCACCATGGCGACGAACGCCTATGTGGGCGAAGCGGCCTGCTACCGGGCAGCCAAAAATATCGAAGACCGGATCGCTCTGAGGGTGGCCGCGGGGAATTCCCATGCCGAAGCCGAGCTCAAGGGAGTGGAAGAATACGCCATCGAATGCTCCATCCTCAAGGTGGCCGTTTCCGAAGACGTCCAGGAGACCACGGACGAGGGCATCCAGATTTTCGGGGGGATGGGCTTCAGCGCAGACACCCCCATGGAGTCTGCCTGGCGGGATGCCCGGATTTCCCGGATTTACGAGGGGACGAATGAGATCAACCGGATGCTGGCGGTGGGCATGCTGGTAAAAAAGGCGATGAAGGGACATGTGGACCTGCTTGGACCGGCAACCGCGGTCGGGGAGGAACTTCTGGGGATCCCCTCCTTTGAAGCCCCGGATTACAGCGAGTTGTTCGCTGAGGAGAAGGACCTGATCGCCCGGCTTAAAAAGGTATTCCTGATGATTGCGGGTAAGGCGGTACAGACCTTCGGCACGGAACTCGAAGAGCACCAGCAGGTATTGATGGCCGCCGCGGATATCCTTATCCAGGTCTACATGGCCGAATCCGCAGTCCTCAGGGCAGAAAAGAACGCCAAACGCCAAGGGGAAGACGCCCAGGCCGCACAAATCGCCATGGCCCGGCTGAACCTGTACGAAGCCGTGGACATCGTGATCCGGCGCGGGAAGGAAGCCATCGTCTCATTTACCGAAGGGGATGAGCAACGCATGATGCTGATGGGCCTCAAACGCTTTACAAAATATACCAATCAACCCAATGTCGCCGCCCTGCGAGAACTGATCGCGGATAAAGTGGCGGAGTCAGGCGGGTATAACTTTGACTAATTCAAGTAGCACCTTTTGAGACAGAGGTGAGGCCGCCTTCCGCAAGGGAGGCGGTTTTTTTTCGCGCCTCCCTGTTCCCTTTTGTTTTGCCATGTGCGTCTGCCAAACTACTTTTAGCCCATGGCAAAGTCGCTTTTGGAACGGGCCTACGACCCGGAGGCATTCAGGGAGCTCGGAAAATCCCTGGTAGATACGCTGGCAGGGCATTTGCACGCAGCGCAAAACGGCCGGGGGAAGGTACTGGATTACCGGGATGCCGCAGACGAACTGGCATTCTGGAAATCATTTCCCGAAAAAAACAGCAGCTTCGCGGCCTGGACGGAGGAAGTACTGCGGCATACAACCCAGGTGCACCATCCGCGCTATATGGGTCATCAGGTAGCCCCTCCCCTTCCCCTGGCCTCCCTGGCGGCACTCCTGGGGGAATTCCTGAACAACGGCATGGCAGTTTACGAGATGGGGATGGCCCCGACGGCCATGGAACGCCTGGTTACCGACTGGCTTTGTGACCGGGCCGGGTTTGGCCCGGATGCGCGCGGATTCCTCACTTCGGGCGGGACCCTGGCCAACCTGACCGCCCTGCTGGCAGCCCGCCGCGCAAGGGGAAGGGACGATGTATGGAACCGGGGATACTCGGGGCGCCAGGCCATACTGGTCGGGGAGGCAGCCCACTATTGCATCGATCGGGCGGCCCGTATCATGGGCATGGGGCGTCAGGGGGTGATCCGGGTTCCCGTAGATGCCGGCTACCGGATGCGGACGGACGAGCTTCACCGGTTGTACAACCAGGCCCTCGCGGACGGGCTGGAACCCATCGCCCTGGTTGGCAGTGCCCCGTCCACCGCCACGGGCAGTTATGACCCGATCGAGGAGTTGGCGGACTTTTGCACCTCCCGGGACCTATGGCTCCATATCGACGGGGCCCACGGGGGTTCTGCCCTCCTCTCCGAAAAGTACCGGGGGTTGATGCGCGGCGTCCACCGGGCGGATTCCCTGGTCATTGACGGCCACAAGATGCTGGGTCTTCCCGTGCTTACCACCGCCCTGCTGTTCCGCAAGGGCAGCGTGTCCTACACCACATTCAGCCAGGAGGCCGAATACCTGCTCACCGAAACGCAGGAGGAAGATTGGTACAACCTGGCCAAGCGTACTTTTGAATGCACCAAACTCACCAGTGCATTTTGCTGGCATGCGGTAATCAGCCAATACGGGGAATCCGTATTCCCCGCCTACCTGGACCGGCAATACGATCTGGCCCGGGAATTTGCCGGGATGATCCGCCAGCGCCCGAACTGGGAACTCGCGGTCTCCCCCCAATCCAATATCGTCTGTTTTCGATGGGTACCCCCGGGGGCCGGGAAGGAGGTCTGCAATGAAATAAACGCGCGGATCCGAGGCGAAATCCTCAAGGAGGGAAGATTCTATATCGTCCAGACGCAGCTGAACGGGTTGACTTTTCTGCGCACGAGCCTGATGAACCCGTTTACGACCCGGGAGCATCTCGAAGAGTTGCTGGAAACCTGCGAAAAATACGGGGAGGCTTAGCTTTGCATCGTCTCCAGGACCCGTTCCACGGAATCCTTGCGGGAGAAATTGATGGCGCACTCAATCAGGGCCAGGTGGGAATACGCCTGGGGAAAATTCCCCAGCAGCCGTTTGGATTTAAAATCGATGTCTTCGCTGAAGAGCCCCAGATGGTTGCTGTAGGATAGCAACTGGTCAAAGAGTTCCCGGGCCCGATCCTCCTCCCCGATTTTAAACAGGCTGTTGATGAACCAGAACGTACAAATGGTAAAGGAAGACGAAGGCAGCCCAAAATCGTCTTCGTTCCGGTAGCGGTACAGGAGGCCTTCATGGCTCAGGTGGGTTTCGACGGCCTTCACCGTGCTGACAAATTTCGGGTCGCGGGCATGGATAAACCCATAACTCTCCATAAGCAGGACGGATGCATCCATGTGGAACGACCCGTAGGATTGGGTAAAGGCCTGCACCTCCTCGTTCCAGGCGTTTTCGTGGATATCGCGCTTGATTTCTTGTTCCAGGGCCGTCCACCGTTCAATTTTCCGCTGCTTGCGGAAGATCCGGGCAATTTTTATGGCCCGGTCGATTGCCACCCAGCACAGCACTTTGGAAAAGGTAAAGTGCCGGTCTTCCGTCCGGAATTCCCAGATGCCCTTATCGGGCTCCTTCCAGTGTTTTTGTACGATCCATACAATCCCCTTGGTGAGCGTCCAGAGTTCCTCCCCGTGCTCCAGGTCGTTCTTAAAACGCACGAGCTGGGCGTAGATCACATCCATCAGGATGCCGTAGATGTCGTTTTGCCGCTGTTTATAGGCCGCATTGCCCACGCGGACCGGCCGGGAGCCTTCATACCCGTCCAGGTGGTCCAGGGTAATTTCCGTGAGCCGTTTCTCCTTGTTGATCCCGTACATGATCTGGAGTTTTTCGTCCTTATCGGGGATCAGGTCGACGATAAAGCGCAAATATCGCCGGGCGACATTCTTATGACCCAGTTCGCTCACCACCTTCACCACCATGGAAGCATCCCGGATCCAGCAGAACCGGTAATCCCAATTCCGCGTTTCCCCTATGGTTTCGGGCAGGGAGGTCGTGGCCGCGGCCAGGATGGCTCCCGAACGGTCATAGCTCAGGAGTTTCAGCGTCACCGCCGAGCGCTGGATCTGGTCGTTGTATTCCCGGTAAAGCGGTGTCTGATTGCTCCAGTTGAGCCAGTACACCTTGGTGCGTTCCAGCTCCAGGTACATGCGTTTGGTGGTGGGCTTGAACAGTTTTTCGTTATAGGAAAGGAGAAAAAACCCATCCTTTTTTAATTCCAGGGGGCGCCCTTCCATCACCGCGTTCTTGTTGAAGGAGGTGTAGAGGAAAACCGTATCGTACTTCTCCCCTTTGTTTACGCTGGCGATAAAACTCTTTTTGATAAAGGTTTCAGTTAGCCCCAACCCGTATTCCAGTTTCGGGTCGTAGGATACGGAGAAGACCGGGCGGCCCTTGATGTGCCGGATGTAGCGGATAATTTCCGGCGGAGCGTGATAGGTGCCATTTTCTTTGTGATACCGCGGCATAAAATCGCGGACTTCAAAGATATTGTCCCCGTCGGCATACCGGGTAATCAGCAGGGCGGTATCTTTCTTGTACCGCTGGGAGACCTCGTACTCAGGGCCTGTATTGATGGAGAAACTGCCCCCTTTGTTTTTATCCAGGATTTTGGCGAATACGGAAGAGGAATCAAATTCCGGCAGGCAGCACCAATCCAGGGAGCCGTTTTTCGAAACCAGGGCCGCCGAGCGGCAATTTCCGATAATTCCGTAATCCAGGTTATCCATATGTTGCAGATTCTCTAAAAGTCCCCAATTTATTGGTTAAGCGATGCAATTTGACGAAATTTAGACAAACAGCGAGCGAAAAAGGTTAAAATCCACAAAATATGTCCAAAACCATTATTATTTCGAACAGATTACCCGTACAGCTGCAAATCAAGGAGGGTTCCATTGAAGCGACCCCGAGTGTGGGCGGCCTGGCCACAGGTATGAAATCGGTCCACAGCGACGGGGAAAGCCTGTGGATTGGTTGGAGCGGACTGACGTTGGAGGAGATCCCCGATTCCCTGGATGCCGATATTGACCAAGCCCTGGCCCGACACGGCTGCTCCCGGGTGGACCTGAGCAAAAACGAAGTGGATGGCTTTTATTACGGCTTCAGCAACCGGACCATCTGGCCGCTCTTCCACTATTTCATGGAGTACTCCGAATTTGAGTTGTCGAACTGGACCGTCTACGAGGCGGTCAACCGGAAATTCGCAGATGCCATCGCGGCAGCGGCGGCGGACGACGATGTGATCTGGGTACACGACTACCAGCTCATGCTCGTGCCCCAGATGGTTAGGGAGCAGCGGCCCGGCCTGTCCATCGGTTTCTTCCTCCATATCCCCTTCCCCTCCTATGAAATCTTCCGGACCATGCCCTGGAGGCGGGAAGTACTGAGGGGCCTGCTGGGTTCCGACCTGATCGGCTTCCACACCTACGACTACGAGCGGCATTTCCTCAGTTCCGTCCGGCGCCTGCTGGGCCTCGAGGTGTCCTTTAACGAAATCCACCTGGAAGACCGGGTGGTGAAGGTGGATTCCTTCCCCATGGGGATCGACTATAAAAAATTCAACGAAGCCGCCGCCCGGCACCGGGACATGAAACCCGGGGAAATCTCGGACCTCCAGAACCGGCTGGATACGCACAAGGCCTCCACCCCGGACGCAAAGTTTTTCCTTTCCATCGACCGTCTGGACTATACAAAAGGGATTGCGCGGCGCATCAAAGCCTTTGAGTATTTCCTCGAAAAATACCCGGAATACAAGGAAAAAGTACGCCTGATTATCCTGGCCGTGCCTTCCCGGTCCAAGGTGCCCCAGTACCAGCGGCTTAAAAGGGAGATCGACGAATTGGTCGGGCGCATTAACGGGGAGTTATCCACCGTTAGCTGGACACCCATCTGGTATTTCTACCGCTCCCTGCCCTTCGACAACCTGATCGACCTGTATACTTCCTGCGATATCGCCTGGCTCACGCCGATCCGCGACGGCATGAACCTGGTGGCCAAGGAATACATCGCCACGCGTACCGACCAGACCGGGGTGCTGATCCTCAGCGAGATGGCAGGATCAGCCAACGAAATGAACGAGGCGCTGCTCATCAACCCGAACAACTTCGAACAAATTGCCGAATCGCTCCACCAGGCGCTCAACATGCCCGAGGAGGAACAGAAGCGGCGCAATGCAGCCATGCAGAAACGCTTGGAACGTTACAACGTGGAAAAGTGGGCCAACGATTTTATGAATTCCCTGCTGACACAAAGGCAACAGGATTATTCCATGGTTGCGCGTCGGCTCTCGGTAGATCTCACCAACACGCTGCTGGAGAAATACCGGGAAGCCCGGAGCCGTATCCTGTTCCTGGATTACGACGGTACGCTGGCCGGATTCACCAACGACCCCCAGGACGCCAGGCCCGACGAGGCGCTCATGGAGTTGCTGGACCGCCTGAACGCCCAGGGGCGGACGGATGTTTTCCTGATCAGCGGCCGGGATAAGGACACTTTTACGCGTTGGTTCCAGGACAAGGAGTACGCGATGATCGTGGAGCACGGCGTCTGGATCAGCGAAGGCGGAAAACCCTTCAGCATGCTGGAAAATGTCAAAAACGACTGGATGGGCAAGATCCGCCCGGTGCTCGAGTCGTTTGTAGACCGGACGCCCGGTTCCTTTATCGAGGACAAAAATTATTCCCTGGCCTGGCATTACCGGAATACGGACCCGGATTTTGGCCAAAAGCGCACCATGGAACTCAATACGGTGCTCACCTCCCTGATCGCCAATGACGACCTGACCGTGATGAACGGGAATAAGGTGGTGGAGATCAAGAGCAGCAACGTGAACAAGGGCCGGGCCGCCATGCGGATGGTCGCCCGGAAGGAGTATGATTTTATTTTTGCCATCGGGGACGACTGGACGGATGAATTCATGTTCCAGGAATTGCCCAAGGAGGCGGTAACGGTTAAAGTTGGCCGCATGAAAACCCAGGCCCGCTATTTCCTGGATGGCCCCGGGGCTGTCCGCCAATTGCTCGGTCGGTTTGCGGATATCTGAATTCGGGCCGTGCTTTTGCAGCCTGCAATACAAATGAAACCTGCGATGAAAATAAAATTGCCGCTCATGCCGGGGGCCGGAAGGCCCAATACGCGAAGACGCATAAAGCAACCGCTCCGGGCCTTACTCGCCGGGGCGGCCCTGGTTTTAGGTAGTTCGCCGGCCTACCCCCAGGCGGAATCCGAAATCTTCCTGGCCCCGCTGTCCAGGGGCGAGACGGGCTGGACGCTGGGTACGGCCAGGAACATCTCCCAAAACCCGGGGTACGACAACCAACCCGCATTTTATTCCGCGGGGTTGCTCCTGTATTCCGGCACCCGGGAAGGACAAACCGACATCGCCAGTTACGACCTGCAGCAGGCCACCCGCCAATGGGTATCCGATACCCCGGGGGGAGGGGAATATTCGCCCCTGAAAATCCCCGGGCGCGCGGCGGTTTCCGCCATCCGGCTGGACACCAGCGGCCTGCAACGCCTCTACGCCTACCCCATGGGGGCCGGCGAAACGGAGATGTTGCTGGAAGGCCTCAAGGTCGGCTACCACGCATGGTTCGGGCCCGACCTGCTGGTTTGCACGGTATTGGTGGAAGACCGGATGGACCTGGTAGTTGCCTCCCTGCCCGATAATTCCCGATACACCTACCAAAAAGGCGTGGGCCGGTCGTTACACAAAATCCCCGATACCCAGCGTATCAGTTACACTACCGTGATGGCAGACCTGCAAGGGATAAAATGGATGGACCCCCTGTCGGGGGCAACCGGGGAGATTGCCCCGCTGCCGGACGGGGTACAGGACTATTGCTGGCTCCCGGACGGCAGCCTGATTTGCGGGAGCGGCAACCGGATCCTCCGCCTCCAACCCGGCCCGGGGGCCAGGTGGCAAACGCTCTGGGAATCCGACGATGCAGCCGTGGGCACGATCACCCGTCTGGCGGTGAGTCCCGACAGCCGGCATGTGGCCTTTGCCGCCCATCCGGAATAGTTGGAAATCCGTAGTGAATTAACTACTTTCAACAGGTGAAATTCCAGCACAACACCAACCGCCTTGAAGCTTTCAGCGACGGGGTTTTAGCCTTTGCCGCCACCCTGCTTGTGGTCGGCTTTGAATGGGACGGAGACTTCCGGGTACTCGAGTCACAGGGTACCAGTTTCCTGGCCTTTGCTGCCAGTTTTTTTGTACTGGTCGCATTCTGGTGGGTCCATTACAACTACTTCCGGCGGTCCGGCTATGTCGACAACTGGATCATCGCGGTCAATACCGTGCTGTTGTTTGTAATCCTCTATTATGTTTTCCCTCTGAAATCCCTGGTGAATTCCTTTATGGGACAGGAGCGGATTACCATGGAAGGGCTTTCCAACCTGTTCCGCATGTACAGCCTGGGTTTTGCCTTAATTTTCCTGTGCTTCGCCGCGATGTATTTTAGGTCTTATAAGAAATTGCGCGCCGTGGAACCCTCTCTTGTCAGCCTGTTCTATGCAAGGCATTTCACCATTTTCGTGCTGATAGGGGTCCTGTCCATGGTCCTCGCAACCCTGCAGGCCGGAGTGCAAATCGGCCTGCCCGGGTTTATATATGCCCTGCTTGGCCCCCTGTGTTTCTGGCACGCCCAATGGTTTAAACGCAAATACAAAGATATCGATCAATGAGACAGTTAGTACTCCCCCTATTCCTCTTATTCACAATTACCCTCCAGTCCCAGGCCGATCCGCGGCTCTACGACATCATCCAGGCGGTTTCGGCTGACCGCATCGAATCGGATATCGCCACCCTGGCGGGCTTTGGCACGCGGCATACGCTCAGCGATACCGTCTCCGATACGCGGGGTATCGGTGCCGCTCGCCGATGGATCAAAAAGGAATTTGAGAAAATATCCGCAGATTGCGGCGGTTGCCTGGAAGTCTTCTACCAGCGGAACCTGGTGCCCGAAGGGGAAAACAACCGGATTATCCGCGATGTATGGGTAGTCAACGTGGTGGCTGTGTTGCGGGGAACCGAAAACCCCGGCCGGTATGTGATCATGAGCGGCGATATCGATTCCCGGGTCAGCGACCCGACGGACTTTACCTCGGATTCCCCTGGCGCCAACGACAATGCCAGTGGCATGGCCGGTGTACTGGAGGCAGCCCGGGTATTGAGCCGGTACCAGTTCCGGAACAGCGTTGTATTTACCGGGCTGTCCGGGGAGGAACAGGGACTGTTCGGGGGGCGGGGACTGGCGGAATACGCCAAGAACAATGAATGGGAAATCATCGGCATCCTGAACAACGACATGATCGGGAATACCACCGGGGTGGACGGCGTGGTCAGCAACCGGGATTTCCGCATTTTTTCAGAACCCGTTCCCCCCACGGAAACTGAACGGGAGCGCCGGGCGAGGCGTTTCTACGGCGGGGAGGTAGACGGGATTTCCCGGCAATTGGCCCGGTATGTCCATAAAACCACGAAAACCTATATGCCGGAGATGAACCCGATGATGATCTACCGGCTCGACCGATTCGGCCGCGGGGGCCACCACCGGCCCTTCAACGATGCGGGATATGCCGGGATCCGCATCATGGAAGCCCATGAAAATTACACCCAGCAACACCAGGACATCCGCCTGGAAGACGGTATCCTCTATGGGGACCTCCTGGAATATGTGGATTTTCAATACGCGGCCAAACTCACGGCCGTGAATGCCATCGCACTGGCCTCCCTGGGCTGGGCCCCTTCCGCGCCCGAAAATGTCCGGATCGGGGGCATCGTGGAGCCTGCGGCCCGTTTGCAATGGGATCCGGTTCCTGGAGCAACAGCCTATAAAATTTACTGGAGGGACACCACCTCCCCGACCTGGGACCATTTTGTACAGGTCAACGATACGAGCCATACCCTGGAGGGGATTGTCATCGACAATTTCTTTTTTGGGGTAGCCGCCGTGGGGCCGGACGGGCACGAAAGCCTCGTGGCCTTCCCCTCCGGCATCCTCCGGGATTAACCCAGAAGAAATACCGGCATAGATGTGAAACCGATTCGCAAACTTCCTGAAGTTTTCATCCGTTACGCCGGGGTCATCACCCTGACGGCGGTTCTCTCCGGGCTGTTGGACGGCTGCTCGGACCCCACCCCGGCAGATCCGGTTGCCAGCGCCTACCTCCCGGATATCAACCAGCTTTTTGAGGAGTACTTTGTTCTGGATAGCCTCGGGGATCACGAAGATCTCGGCGACCTCCTGGTTCGCGAAAACCGGGACCTGAAGTCTTCGGAACTCTATTTGATCGCCGCGTGGGCATATGAAGGTGCCGGGCAGGCCGATTCGGTCCTCTCGCTGATCCACCAGGCCATCGACCGGGGGATGGCCAACCCGAAAATCCTCGGGAAATTCAGGGCAACCGCATTCTCCGAAGACAATCCGGAATACGTCCGGCTCCTGCACCGCCTGGATTCCATAGAAGCGGCGCTGAGCCACGTGGAGCATTTTGCCGTGAAACTGGAGGCCATGGAAGCGTTCTGGCCCTATTTTGACCGGGCGCTGGCCGATACCACCCGGGCCCGGCGGGAACTTCGCGCTTTTATCCTCGAGGGTCCCCGGGAACTCCGGGACTTCTATACGGTTCGCTATGGGAGTATCGACCAGATGTACGGACAGATGATCAACGGGGCCCCCGACTACTACCGCTACCTGAAGCAACAATTCAACCCGGATAGCATCCACGTCTTGAAATCCCGCACCACCCGCTGGATGGAACGTTTTAAGGATTTGTACCCCCAAGCTGTGTTCCCAAAAGTATTTGTCGTCCCGGGCATTCTCAATTCAGGGGGTACGGCCACGGAGATGGGGCTGTTTGTGGGAGGGGACATGTACGGCCGGTCCCCAAACATGCCCACCGAGCAATTGACCGATTGGCAGCGGGGGGCGATTATGGGCTTTTCCGACCTGCCGGCGCTCACCCTCCATGAACTGATGCATTTTCAGCAGAATTACCGGGATACGCTGTTGAACGAATCCGTCCTGGCCGGGGTTATCGGGGAAGGCGTCTGCGATTTCCTGGTGGAATTATCCTCCGGGGAGCCCCTGGACAACGAAAACCTGCGATTTCTGGAAGACCGCGAAAACCACCATCGCATCTTTGCCGACCTCCGGGAGGACCTCTTCGGGTCGGACAATTCCCGCTGGTTGTACAACGGCGGCAGCATCGACGACCGGCCCCACGACCTGGGCTACACGGTGGGTTACCTCATCAGCAAATCGTACTACCGGAACCGGGACGACAAGCAACAGGCCATTTACGAGCTGCTCAACTCCTCGGACCTCGTTTCCATTGTCCGGCAGAGCGATTATGCGTATATTCTCGCCGGCCCTGCCAGCGCCACCCGGTAGTTGGCAGGACTTTTGAAGAGGATGTTACCAATGAGCGCATTTTACAGAACCACGATGAAACTTTTCCTGACCTTACTGGCCCTCTTTGGGCTGACAGCCGGTCTGTCCGCCCAGTTGGGAGCGTCCGGACAACCGGAAACCTTTACCCGACAGGACTCCCTGCGGGGCAGTATCACGCCGGAACGCGCCTGGTGGGACCTCAACTATTATTCCCTGGACCTGCGCGTAAACCCGGAGGAAAAATCCCTTTCGGGTACCAACACAATCCGATACCGGGTGCTCGAGCCGGCTACCCGGATGCAGATCGACCTGCAGCAGCCCCTGCAAATCGATTCGGTGTGGCAGGACGGACAGCGCCTGGACGTCACTTCCGAGGGCAATGCGCATTTTGTCCATCTCCGGAAAATACAGCGGCCAGGTACGTTCGAAGCGGTGCATGTGGCCTACTCCGGGAAGCCGCGGGAGGCCGTGCGCGCCCCCTGGGACGGCGGGTTCTCCTGGGACACAGACAGCCGGGGCCAGCCCTTCGCGGCCACTTCCTGCCAGGGGCTCGGGGCAAGTGCCTGGTGGCCAAACAAGGATCATATGTACGACGAACCGGATAGTATGGCTATTGCCGTCCGGATCCCGAAACCGCTGATGAATGTGTCGAACGGGAGGCTCCGGCAGGTAACGGACCACGGCGACAGCCGGACGTATCACTGGTTTGTCTCCAATCCCATCAACAATTACGGGGTGAATGTAAACATCGCGGACTACGCGCATTTCGGGGATACCTATGCAGGGGAAAACGGGGATCTGGACCTGGATTACTATGTTTTACCCGAGAACCTGGAAAAAGCAAAAAATCAGTTCGGGCAGGTACCCCTGATGCTGGAGGCCTTCGAACACTGGTTCGGCCCCTACCCGTTTTACGAAGACAGTTTCAAACTGGTGGAAGTACCCTATCTGGGGATGGAACACCAGAGTTCGGTGACCTACGGGAACGGCTATTCCAACGGCTATTTGGGGCGCGACCTCTCCGGGACCGGCTGGGGTTTGAAATTCGATTTTATCATTATCCACGAAGCGGGGCACGAATGGTTCGCCAACAACATCACCTACCGGGATATCGCCGATATGTGGATCCACGAGGGCTTTACGGCCTATTCGGAAAACCTCTATCTGGATTACCACTTCGGGACGGAGGCCGCAGCCGCCTATGTAATCGGGACGCGCCGGAATATAAAGAACGACCGGCCGCTGATCGGTACGTACGGCGTCAACCGGGAAGGTTCCCCGGACATGTACTACAAGGGGGCCAATATGCTCCACACGCTGCGGCAACTGGTAGAAGACGATGCGCTGTGGCGCTCGGTGCTCCGGGGCCTCAACGCAGAGTTCCGCCATCAGACCGTCACCACTGCCCAGGTGGAACATTATATGAGCGAGCGAACCGGGAAAAACCTGAGTGCATTTTTTGACCAGTACCTGCGGACAACGATGATACCTACCCTGGAATACCGCCGGGTGGGCGATCGCCTGGAATTCCGGTATACCGAAATCGTAGACGGCTTTGACATGCCCATCCGAATCCTGGCAAACGGCGAGCCCCGGTGGATCTTTCCGGAGGCCGACTGGAAATCCGAGCCCCTGAAAGCCGATGCCGTCCTCGGGTTTGATGCCAATTTTTACATCCACAAGAAACCGGTGCCCGCCCCCTGAGTTGAGCGTTTCCCCGGAAGCACCTATAAAGAGCAACCATTCAAATCATCCAACTGATATAATTACACACATGATTGTTTTATTTCCTTACCTGAAGCACAGGTATTATCGCCATTTCAGGAGCCAAACCCGGGTGCTCCCCTCCCGCCTTCTAGCCGTTGGCTTCCTGGGCCTGCTGGTTTCCTGCGGGGGCAAGTCTGAGAATTCGGATTCCGCTGCGCCGAATCCTGAAGTAGTTACGGCGGAAGCGGCATCACGGATCGATTCCCTGCTGCGGAACATGGTGGTTACCGGGAATGTCGCAGGGATATCTGCCCTGGTCTGGGAGAAGGGTCAGGAGGCTTATTTCGGCGCCTATGGCTATTCGGACCGGGAAGACAGCATCCCGATGGACCGGAACACAATCGTGCAGATCTATTCGATGACCAAGCCCATTACGGGTACCGCGCTGATGACGCTCTACGAAGATGGAGCCTTTGAACTGGACGACCCGCTTACCCAATACGCCCCGGAATTCGCGGACATGCAGGTGTATACCGGGGTGGACGAAAATGGCGAAATGCTGCTGGAGCCCGTTCACCGCCCGATTTCCATCCGGGATATTACCCGGCATACCGCAGGTTTTCCGAACCGCCCGAACATCCCGGGCCTCAGCGAGGCCCTGGCAGCTGCAGATCCGTTGAATCGGGAAAATACGTTGCAGCAGCTCGGCGCAAAATTCGGATCACTTCCCTTGTGGTTCCAACCCGGGAGCCAGTGGGAGTACGGCCCCAGCGTAGATGTACAGGCCTTCCTGGTAGAGCGGATCTCCGGCCAGCCCTACGGGGCCTACGTCCGGGAGCACGTACTGGACCCCCTGGGGATGGAGGAAACCCGGTATTTCGTACCCGAGTCAGACCGGGACCGGTTTTCGGCCATGTACCGGCGGGAAGACGACAGCACCCTCACCCAATTACCCGATTCCACGGCTAAAATAGAATACCTGCAGCGCTGGCCGCTTACCCGCGGGGGATGGGGGCTGACCTCCACCCTGGACGACTACATGCGCTTTGCCCGCATGCTTTTAAACAAAGGGGTCCTGGAAGGCAGGGCAGTCCTGGAGCCGGAGACTGTTGAGCTGATGGCGACGAACCACTTACCGGACAGCGTGGAGGAACGCTCCTGGTTGCCCGGCAAGGGAAATGTGGGTTTTGGGATCGATTTTGCGGTACGCGTGGCCCCGCCAGCCTCCCCGGAGGAAAACAACGGGGTGGTCGGGGAGTTCTTCTGGGACGGAGCCGCGAGCACCCTGTTCTGGGTAGATCCGAAAAATGATCTCGCCGCCGTACTTTTTGTGCAATTATTTCCTTACGACCCGATAAAACTGCATAAAAAGTTCAGGGATGCAGTTTACGGACCTTACCAGCCGCGGTCCGGGACGGAAACCGAATAGAAGGGGACGGAGCCTTCCTCTCCAACTGCAATAGAAAGGGTTGGCACCTCCGATTTTAACCGCAATAAAAAGGCGCCCGTTGGGCGCCTTTTTTTCTCTGTGCATTTGCTCCGGACCAAAAACGGGTCCGGGATACCATTCATTAACGGAATTGGATACCTACAATGGCCATCATGCCGGGGTCGTCCCCTGCTGCTTCCTGCCGCTTAAACGTAAGGAATAACGGCTGCCGGCCGCTGAGCTCTTTGGAAAAGGCAACCGGGATGGCCGCACCCGGCCCGCTCGGGGAGTCCAGGCTACCCGTCCCGACGAGCTCCCCGTCGGCGCTGCCCAGGCGTAGCTCAAAATCCGACCCGGCGGCCGGGGGCGACTGCCACGCGGCTTCAAGTACCAGGGTATTTACTCCGGTAAGGTCATATCCGCCGAGATCCAGCCAGCCCTGAGGGGCATTGAGCAACACGAGGTCCATCCCGCCGAAGGTCATGGACTGCATCCCTTCCTTCTCCATGTCTTCCCGGGGGGAAATCCGGTTTCCGGTTAGTGCCGTCCGGGCAACCCCGGTTAGCGGCTTAACCCCGTTCTGTCCCGGGTCCGTATAGGATGCCGTCAGGATCATCGTATTGGCAGCCTGCGAAGGGTCCGGCACGATGGTGCCGTTGGCGGGCAGGGAGGGCGGCCGGGGCCGCTCGTCTGCCAGCGACAGGATGTAGGACGCCATTTGGTTCAGCTCATCCGTGCTCAGGTCCGGGTGGGCCGCCATGGCCACCTCACCCCAGACACCGCTTCCGCCGTTGCGGATTTTGTCCATCAGGTACCTCAGGTTGGAATTCCGCCGACCTTCCTGGTACTTCCGGGAGACCTCCATATAGGACGGCCCGATTGAAGCTTCCTGTTCTTTATGGCAGGCCTTGCAATCCAGGCTCTGGGTCAGGGCCTTCCCGGTGATGGCGGCCGATGCCTGCTGGTGACCGAAGTCCCTGGAGCTGTCGTCCATGCCTTCCCGGTAGTCCACCGATACGTACAAATTATCATCCGGCGCTACTTCCTGTCCCTCGTCCATCACCGTAACACTATATTTTACAGGGACACCCGGGATAAAAAAGGATTCATTCCCGCCTTCCATCGAAATCCGGACTTCGGGCCGTGTATTCCCCACATAGATCGTCTCGGAGGCGCCTTCGGAAATTTCCCCGGAATTGTCCATCGCCCTTGCCGTCAGCTGGAATTCTCCGGTACCCTCAAAGGTATAGGCCAGGCTGGGTGCGTCGGTTACCAGGCTGTCGCCGTTGCTCATGGTCCAGACATACTGGATCGGGTCGCCCTCCAGGTCTTCGGCAGAAAGGGTGGCCTGGATGGCCAGGGGGGCAGCCCCGGAAGTCAGGTCCACTTCGAGGCCCTCGAGCATGGGCGGACGGTTCCCGCCGTTGTATTCAATGTAGCTCAAACCGCTGTTGTCATTGGCTGTAAACCATCCCGTTCCATACTCGAGCAGGTAGATGCGGCCGTCCGGGCCCACTTCCATGTCGATCAGGTTATTCAGCTGGATATCCGAGGCAAAGGGTACCATCTTATTAAAGGTCCCGTCCTCAAACAATTCCACAGATTTCATCCAGCCGCGCATCCAGTCGTAAACCAGGATTTTTCCGTCGTAATAATCCGGCAGCGCGCCTTCCCCGTTATACAGGTCCGTGTAGTAGGCGGGTCCGGCCATCGCGTTTCGTCCGCCGGATCCCACCTGGGGGAATTCCGCGGATTGCCCGTAATGGTAATAGACCATTGCCGGTTGTGCGGGGGGTAACTCCCTGAGGCCCGTATTGTTTTCCGAATCGTTGATCGGCCGTTCCGGGTCAAAGGTTTCCCCGCTTTCCCCGGTGGCGTAGTCGTAGTCCACATAGGCCTTATTGTCAGCGATAAACAGCGGCCAGCCAAAGTTGCCGGGCTCCCGGGCCTGGTTGATTTCGTCATAACCGCGCGGTCCCCGGGTCTGGAGGCTGTCGCCCCGTGCATCCGGCCCCACATCCCCCCAGTAGACATATCCGTTTTTAGGGTCAACGGAGATACGGTAGGGGTTCCGGTGGCCCATGGTGTAAATCTCAGGCCGCGTGTTTTCAGTTCCTTCGGCAAAGAGGTTGCCCTCCGGGATACTGTAGCTGCCATCTTCGTTAACGCGGATGCGCAAAATCTTCCCGCGCAGGTCGTTCGTATTCCCGGAAGACCGGCGGGCGTCGAATTGTTCGCTCCCCGGCAGGTCGTTCAGGGGGGCAAAACCGTTATTGACGTAGGGTACATCCTGTTGGTTGAACGGGGTGGAATTGTCCCCGGTGGACAGGTAGAGCAGCCCATCGCCACCAAAGGCAATAGACCCCCCGGTATGGCAGCAGATCTCACGGTCGCTGGCCACTTCCAGGATCACCTGCTCCGACTCAAGGTCAAAATTCCCGTCCTGGTACTTAAATCGCGAAAGCACGTTTTTTTCTTCGTCCCCGGTTGGGGCGTAATAGACGTAAACCCAATGGTTATTGGCGTAGTCCGGGTCCTTTTGCAGGCCCATCAGGCCTTCTTCGGCATTGACCCCCGGCGTATTCAGCGTTTTATGGTATACGTCCAGGACCGCGACCTGACGGAAATCACCCGTGGCGGCTTCGTAGAGCATCACTTCGCCCCGGCGCTGCCCCACAAGGATGTCCCCGTTGGGCAGGATGGTCATTTCTGTGGGCTCAAAAAATTCGCCTCCCACGAGTTCCACCTTGCTGAAACGATTGGCCTCCGGCGGGATCTGCGAATGGGCCTGGTCGTAATCCAGTTCCAGGTTTTCCCCGATGGCATAGCGAATACCCCCCAGGAGATGCTGCAGGAACAAATCTTCCGAGAACGATTCCTCCGTGTGGCCCAGAGCCGTATAGAAGGCCCGTCCCCCGTCGTATTCATGGTACCAGGCCATCGGGTGGTAATCGCCATTTTCCCCGCCTTCGTAAGTGGATTCGTCTATGGTGATCAGGACGTTTACCTCGGGGTTCAAATTCTTAAAGTTGTACATTTCATCCGTGCGGTGCCAAACCGAGTCCTGGAAAAATTCGGTGGCCGGGTGTCCTTTGTCCACAATATGGAAGTCCGCCTCGGGAGTTCCTGCCGGATGGCTCTGGAAGTAGGCGCCGGCCAGTCTGCCGTACCAACCCCAATCGTATTCCGTATCGGTTGCAGCGTGGACTCCCACGTATCCTCCCCCGGCCTGGATATAGCGTTCAAATGCGGCCTCCTGGGCAGCATCCAGAACGTCCCCGGTGGTACTGAGGAAGATAACTGCGCTGTACTGGCTCAGGTTTTCCTCGGTAAAGCGGGCTGCATTTTCGGTAGTATCCACCGTAAAATTGTTGTTGGCCCCCAG
Organism: Robiginitalea biformata HTCC2501; assembly: GCF_000024125.1. Lineage (NCBI taxonomy): Bacteria > Pseudomonadati > Bacteroidota > Flavobacteriia > Flavobacteriales > Flavobacteriaceae > Robiginitalea > Robiginitalea biformata. The sequence goes on from NC_013222.1 coordinate 2,905,959, forward strand.
TTGTTGGATCGCTGCGATACCGCTGGGGATAGAGGCGTGTCTGAATGCGGTCGTCTTACTGAAGACGAGGACTTTCGGAGGGCCCGGGCGCTCCTTGTCGCATGAAACCATCAATGCCAGTACGAGAATGACCGGCAGGGCTTTTCTTATTAATTTCATGAATCGGGTTGTTTTTGTTTAGTTTGACTTGCTAATGTACATATTACACGTATTGATTGCCAGAAATGCCAGAACTTTCTTGTATTTTTAAAAGGAAGTTACATTTGAAACAAACGTGGACCTGGAAACCCACTACTTTCCCACGGCCGGTGAATGGCGCCGCTGGCTGGATGCAAACGCCGGCAAGAGCAGGGGGATTTACCTGATCTTTTACACGGTGGCGCATGAAAAAACCAGCATGCGCTGGGAGGAAGCCGTCCGGGAAGCCTTGTGTTTTGGCTGGATCGATTCCACGGTCAAAAGCCTGGGTAGCGGGAAACGCCGGCAGTATTTTTGCCCGCGGAAACCCGGGAGCGTTTGGAGTAAGGTCAACAAGCAGCATGTCCGGGAACTGATGCAGGAGGGCAGGATGCGACCCGGGGGCCTGGCAGTGATTGAAGCCGCCAAAAAGGATGGCTCGTGGAGCGCGCTCGACGATGTGGAAAACGGGGTGGTCCCGGCCGACCTCCGGGAGGCATTTGAGTTACATCCCGAGGCGCGGGAATTTTTTGAAGAAATCGCCCGGACCTACCGGAAGAGTTATCTCTACTGGCTCTTCCAGGCCAAACGCGAAGCCACCCGCAACAGACGAATCAAAGAAATCATCCGGTTGCTCAAAGCCGGTAAAAAAACGCGATCCGAATGAAAACGCTCAGTAAACTCATAGGTGCCCTGTCGATAGCTTTTCTTTTTATTGCCTGCCGGCAGTCTTCCCCCGACACCCCGGGGGATACGGCCTACCTGTTCCGGAATGTTCACGTGGTGGATGTGGTCAATGGCCGAATCCTGGAAAACCAGATGCTGGCGGTAGATTCCGGCCGGATCCTTGAAATTGCGCCCCGTGTAAAAAATTCGGGGGCTTACGCAAACAACATCGATGCGGGCGGAGCCTATGCCGTGCCCGGCCTGGCGGAGATGCACGCGCACATCCCGGCCCCGCCGACCCCGGAGTCGCGGATCGAGGAAACGCTATTCCTCTACCTGTCCAACGGCATAACCACCATTCGCGGCATGCTGGGCGACCCCTACCACCTGGAACTGAAAAAGCGGCTGGACCATGGGAACCTGGTAAGCCCGCGGATATTTACCTCCAGCCCTTCGCTGAACGGCAACTCCGTACCCACCCCGGAAGACGCCCGGAGGCTGGTTACACAATACGCCGCCGACGGTTATGATTTCCTGAAGATCCATCCGGGAATCCGCCGACCCGTTTTTGATACCCTGGTAGCCACTGCCCGGGAGGAAGGCATCCCGTTTGCCGGTCATGTGCCCGTGGAGGTAGGGATTCGCCACGCCCTGGAGAGCGGGTATGCGACCATCGATCACGTAGACGGCTTCCTGGAGGGGCTGGTGCCCGAATCGGAGGGGGTGGACCCGCATGCCAACGGGTTCTTCGGGTTCAATTTTACCCCCCTGGCGAAAACCGAATCCATGGACCGGCTGGTAGCCCTTGCCAGGGCCTATGGCGTGGCCGTCGTGCCCACCCAAAGCCTGTTTGAGCGGTGGTTCGCCCCCGCGGACGCAGACAGCATCCTGGCCCAGCCCGAGATGAAATACATGCCAGCCGAAACCCTGGCCAACTGGAAGCGCTCCAAGGAGCAATATATGTCGGATCCTTCCTGGGACCCGGAACAATGGGAGGCTTTCAACGCAATCCGGCTGGAATTGATTGCCCGGCTGCAGGCGGACGGTTACGGCCTGCTTCTTGGGTCGGACGCCCCGCAGGTGTTCAACGTCCCGGGGTTTTCCATCCATCATGAAATCCGGGGGATGCGCAATGCGGGTCTTTCCCCCCTGGAAATCCTTCGGATGGGCACGCTTTACCCGGCCCGGTTTTTCGGGATGGAATCTGAAACGGGTACGCTGGAAACCGGGAAACGCGCCGAATTTTTCCTGGTAGAAGGCAACCCGTTGGAAGACCCGGGGACACTGCGGAATATGCGCGGGCTGATGCTCGGGGACCGATGGTTTCCGAAAGAGGCCATCGATGAACGGCTAGCGCAAATTGCGAAAAACAACGCAGGCGGCTAACCAGCTGCCCCCTGCCCAAACCACCCTACCCTAAGATTCAACCGGAACAGTCCGTAACAGTTACAGTACTCAAACGCGATATCTTTACTCGGGTCATGACCGGAAAATGTTAAATTTCCATGTTGGATTAAACTTTTGACGGGTAATTGCATCCAAAGGAGGGGATTCCTCCGGCCAATACCGGAGGGGCTTCTCAAATAACTCCTGCCCGGCAACCGGATATGGGGTCACAAGAAACGCTTCTAACACAAACACCCAATTAAAATGAAACAATTAAGCATCCTTTTAACCGCCCTCCTGACAACGGGTTTCCTGACCGCCCAGTCCGAATGGAAGGCAGACGGCGCCCACTCCAGTGTGGAATTCGAAATCACCCACCTGATGATCTCCACCGTGACGGGGAACTTCAATGAATTCGATATCTCGGCCAAGGCCTCGGACGATTTCAGCGCCCCGGAGTTTACGGCAACAGTCCAGACCACCAGTGTAGACACGGACAATGAGCGCCGGGACAACCACCTGCGCAGCGCGGATTTCTTCGAGGTGGAAACCTATCCTGAAATGACGTTTACCACCACCTCAAGCACCTCCACCGGGGAGAACACCTTTGAATTAAAGGGCGACTTAACCATCCACGGGGTGACCAAGCCGGTGACCTTTGAGGGTAAGGTTGGCGGTGTGATCACCGACCAGCGCAGCCAGAAACTCAAGGCCGGCGTGCGGTTGGAGACCACTATCAACCGTCTGGAATTCGGCGTTGGGGGGGACACTCCTACCCTCGGTGATGATATCGAAATCACCATCCGCCTGGAAATGGCTCAGCAATAGCCGAATCCGGCCCCTCAGACCCGGCGATTCAGTTTCTATTACAGATAACCAAACCAACACATCATGATACGCTTATCAAACCGACTCCTTCAAACGACGGGGCTCCTCCTTGCCATCCTGCTTTCAGGTTGCGGTCCCAAATGGGAAGAAACCCAGAAAGACGGGTTCAACCTGGTCACCAATGAAGGCGGTCAGACCCTGGGCTATTCCCCGGAATCCGGGGTGCAACTCCTGGAAATCGACGGGTATGCCTTTAAGGACCTGAACCGCAACGGTTCCCTGGACCCTTATGAAGACTGGCGCCTGCCGGTTTCTGAGCGGGCTTCGGATCTGGCATCCAGGATGTCGGTGGAACAGATCGCCGGGCTGATGCTCTACAGTGGTCACCAGCGCATCCCCGGAGGGGGATTCCGGGGCGGCGGCACTTATGGCGGGAAATCCCTGGAAGAAAGCGGGGCAGCTTCTTCCGACCTCACCGACCAGCAAAAAGCTTTCCTGACCGATGACAACCTGCGCCACGTATTGATGACATCCGTGGAAAGCCCGGCCGTTGCAGCCCAATGGAACAACAATGTCCAGGCGCTGGTGGAAGGTTTGGGACTGGGAATCCCTGCAAACAACAGTTCGGACCCACGGCATGAAGCGGAATCGGATGAGGAATACACCCTGGGCGCCGGGGGGGATATCTCCCGCTGGCCGAATTCCCTGGGGCTGGCAGCAACATTCGACCCCGGGCTGGTTGAGGAATTCGGGCGGATTGCCTCGGTGGAATACCGGGCCCTGGGCATTGCTACGGCTCTTTCCCCCCAGGTAGACCTCGCTACAGACCCCCGTTGGTACCGGTTCAGCGGTACTTTTGGGCCCCACCCGGTGCTGGCAACCGAGATGGCCCGCGCCTACGTGGACGGTTTCCAGACCTCGTCCGAATCTGCCGGGACCTCGGGGGGCTGGGGCTTTGAAAGCGTCAATGCCATGGTCAAGCACTGGCCGGGCGGCGGTACCGGGGAGGCAGGACGGGATGCCCATTACGGGTTCGGCAAGTTTGCCGTATTCCCCGGGGACAACCTGGAAATGCATAAAAAACCATTTGTAGAGGGTGCATTTAACCTCAATGGCGGCACCGGGAAAGCGGCTGCGGTGATGCCCTATTACACAATTTCTTTCGGGCAGGACCCGGGAGGCGACAATGTCGGGAATGCATTCAGCAGTTATTTTATCACCGACCAGTTACGCGGCAAATACGGTTACGATGGGGTGATCTGCACGGATTGGGGAGTCACGCGCCCGGATGAGGGGATGGCCGTCTTCGGTCGGACGCCCTGGGGGGTTGAACACCTGACGGAGGCCGAGAGGCACTACCGGATCCTGATGGCGGGGTGCGACCAGTTCGGCGGCAACAATGCAGCCGGCCCCGTACTCGAAGCGTTTGAAATGGGCGTTGCGGAGCACGGGGAGGAATTCATGCGGGAGCGTTTTGAAACCTCGGCCCGACGGCTCCTCACCAATATCTTCCAGGTTGGGCTCTTTGAAAACCCTTACCGGGATGTAGCTGAAACAGAAGCCATTGTGGGCAAACCGGAATACATGGATGCAGGGTACCGGGCCCAGCAGCGCTCTGTGGTGGTATTGAAAAACCAGGAAAACATCCTACCGCTTTCGAAGGAAACCGCGGTATATATCCCTGAACGATTCGTACCGCCTTCTCAGACCTTTTTCGGGGACGTCATCCCCGGACGCTGGGAAATGCCGGTAAACCCGGATCTCGCCGACAGCTATTTTGAGCTGGCGGAAAGCCCCGAATCCGCCGATGTGGCGATCGTGGTCATTACCGACCCGGAGAACGGGAGGACCGCCGGATACAGTGCGGAAGATGCGGAAGCCGGGGGGAACGGCTTTCTGCCGATCAGCCTCCAATACGATACCTATACGGCGGATACGGCGCGGGATCCCAGCCTGGCCGGCGATGCCCGGGAAGGCGATGTGCTCAATCGAACCTACCGCGGGAAGTCCGTGACGGCTAAAAACAAGTCAGACCTCGAACTCATCCGGCAGACCGTCCGGGCGATGGACGGGAAACCCGTGATTGTGATCCTGAAACTTTCCAACCCGACGGTCGTTGCTGAATTTGAATCTGCTATCCAGGGGCTTGTCCTGAATTTCAACGTTCAGGACCAGGCAGTGCTGGACGTCCTGACGGGGGTTGTGGAGCCATCCGGCCTCCTCCCCATGCAGATGCCGGCTAACATGGCAACCGTGGAGGCGCAATTCGAGGATGTGCCCCTGGACATGGAACCCCATGTAGATGCGGCGGGCCATGCCTATGATTTTGGCTTTGGCCTGAACTGGGACGGCCCCATTGAAGATGCGAGAACCCGGAAATTCACTTCGGAAAACAAATAATACCTATGAATCGATTCTTGTACATCCCGGCCCTGGCCGGGATGTTCCTGTTTACCGCCTTCGGGTTTTCACAAGCCCGGACGCAGGACACCCGGACTACCAATAGCCTGGTGATTGCCCGGGCCAATTCCCCCATAACCCTGGACGGCCAATTGGAGGAGGCCGCCTGGCAAGAAGCAGCGGTCGCCACGGATTTCTGGCAGAAATTCCCCATAGATGGCATACCCGCGGCCAAACGCACTGAAGTTCGGGCAACTTACGACGACCGCTTCTTTTATATTTCGGCAGTCTGTTACGACGTTGCAGACTACGTGGTCCAAACCCTGAAGCGCGACAGTCGGTTTTTTGACGGGGACGGTTTCGGTGTGGTGATCGACCCGCTTAACCGCCGCACGAACGGTTTCCTGTTTGGGGTAAGCCCGTATAACGTACAATCCGAAGACCTCTTGAGCCAGAGTTCCTTCGGCAACTTGAATTTCAGCTGGGACAACCGCTGGTTTTCCGAGGTAAGCCGGCTGGAAGACCGCTGGGTAGTGGAAATTGCCATCCCGTTCAAAACCCTGCGTTTTGAAGCGGGTATCGACACCTGGGGAATCAATTTTTTCCGGAATGACCTCAAGGAAAACCAGTACCACAGCTGGACGCCCATGCCCGTCAACTTCGACCTTACGGACCTGGGCTACACCGGGGCCCTGAATTGGGATACCCCCCCGGCCAAAACCGGCACGAATATTTCCCTCATCCCCTATGTGCGGACTTCGCATTACAAGGACAAGGAAGCCGATCCGGCGGCCAGCGAAACGGAATTCGACGCCGGCATCGATGCCAAACTGGCCCTGACTTCTTCCCTGAACCTGGACCTGACTGTAAACCCGGATTTCTCCCAGGTGGATGTGGACGTACAACAGACCAATCTGACGCGGTTCAACCTGAATTTCCCGGAACGCAGGCCGTTTTTTCTGGAAAATGCCGATTTGTTTACCAGTTTTGGGCCCCCTCCTGCCCGTCCGATATTCTCGCGCCGGATTGGCCTGGACGAAAACCGTATGCCGGTCCCCATCCTTTACGGGGCGCGCCTCAGCGGGAACCTGACCAAGCGTTTCCGCATTGGCCTGCTCAATCTGCAGACCCGGGCCGAGGAGGGCCGTAATGGACAGAATTACACGATAGCCACCTTCAACCAGAGTGTCTGGGACCGCTCCATCATCAAGGGGTACGTCACCAACCGACAGGCTGTTGTCAAGGACGAAGGCCTGGACTACGGGGATTACGGACGAAATGCCGGCGTAGAATTCAATTATGTAAATCTCCCGGGTACCTGGAATGTGATAGGCGGGTTACACCTGTCGGACAAACCGGACATCGGTTTGGGAACGTTCCGGAATATCGTAATTAGCCGGGACACGCGGAACGTCTCCTTTTTGGTGGATTATTTCGGGATTGACACGGATTACTATGCGGATATCGGCTTTATCCCCCGCCTGGACAACTACGATGCCGCCAACGACACGATTGTTCACCTGGGGTATGAACACCTTTTTACCCGGGCCGGCTATACCTTCCGACCCAAAGGAGACCGGGCCGTAATTGCCCACGGCTTTTCCCTGAGGAATGTGATGGACTGGCAACCGGACTGGACCTTCAACGAACGCAGCAGTTCCATTGATTACGATTTGCGGTTTCGCAACACGAGCCGGGCGAGCCTGAGCCTGGAGGATAATGATACAAGGCTCCTGTTTGCCACCCGTTTCACGGAAGGGGAACCCCTGCCGCCTGGGAAATACACCTACAGCCAGGCTTCGGTTGCCTATAGTTCCGACGAACGAAAATCCCTGGCTTTCGAAGGGGAAGTGCAGATGGGGGAATTCTTTAACGGGACGCTCAACCGCTTCAGCGCCGGGCTCACCTACCGGGTACAACCCTGGGGGAATTTCAGCTTCAGCCTGGAGCAGAATTACCTGAGGCTGCCGGAGCCTTACGGGGCCGCCGACCTGACGCTGATTGGCCAGCGCTCGGAGGTAAACTTCTCGAACAAGTTGTTCTGGACCACGTTTTTCCAGTACAATACCCAGTCCGACAACTTCAACATCAACAGCCGACTGCAGTGGCGTTTTGCCCCCATGTCCGACCTGTTCATCGTCTATACGGACAATTACCTGAGTACCCCCTTCCTTCAGGTAAACCGGAACCGGGGGATTGTCCTGAAATTGAATTACTGGTTGACGCTCTAATCCGGGTACTGCCTACGGCCAGGGCCCGTCGACAGGCGGGGAGAAAAGGGGCGAATGCCGGCTCAGGGGAAGATCAGCCGGATCTCCGTCCCGGTATCCACCTGGCTCCGCAGGCGGACTTTGCCGCGGTGGAGCGTCATAATCTGTTTGCAGAGGCTCAGTCCAATGCCGCTTCCCGTGGCCTTGGTACTGAAGAACGGCACAAAGACAGTCTCCCGGATTTCCTCCGGAATGCCCTTTCCGTTGTCGATTACACGGATGGTCCCCTGCCCCTGTTCATTTTTACGAGCCACCACCCGCACCGAGGAGCCGGGCCGGTTCTCGCAGGCATCCATGGCATTGATGACCAGGTTAATCAGCACCTGTTCGATCAGGTAGGTATCTATATCCAGGCGCAAGTCCGGCTGGGGGGAGGAAAATATCAGGTCTACCTGCCGCTGTTTCAAAGACGGCTCCAGCAGGATGCGGATATTCTCAAAGAGTTCCGCGCTGCCGATGGTAGTCCGGTTCAATTGAGTGACCTTGTGCAGGCTGCGGTAGGTCCTGGCAAACTTCATCAGGCCCTCGCTGCGTCTCTGGATACTATGGATACCCGCACTGAGGTCTTCCAGTTCCAAAGGTTTTTCCGGGTCGTCCATGGCCGTCTGTATATGGTCCTGAAGCGTTCCCGACAAAGAGCTGATGGGTGCAATGCTGTTCATAATTTCATGGGTCATCACACTCAGCAGCTTTTTCCAGGCATCGCTTTCGTTCCGGTTCAGGGTCTCCTCGATATTTTGGAGCACCACGAGTTTGTAGGAGTCCTCCCCCACCTGGAAAACCGTATCGGCAATGAGCACGCGGACGGAGTCCTGCCGGATTGGCAATTCAACGGAAGCCGTGGTGGCGTGGTAGGTTTCAAACAATTCTTCGTAGGCCTGCGGGAGCCGTTTGGCGATAAAGCTAATCCGTTTGAACGATGGGATATCCAGGAGCCTCAGGAGATATTCGTTTACCCAAAGCACCTGGCCAGTCTCCAGGTTGAAGGCGATGATACCTACTTCCACCATCTCCAGTATTTTCTGCAGGTAGCGGAATTGCACCTCCCGTTCCTGGTTGATATCCTTAAAGGTCTTGTTGACCAGGTTGAAGCCGCGGTGCAACTTCCGGATTTCGAGGGAGCCGTGTTTCTCGCTGAACCAACGGGAAAAATCCCGGTATTTTACCGCTTCAAAGAAATCGTCCATTTCGCGGAAACGGCGCACAACGCTCCGGTAGAGGGAATTCAATGCCCACAGGGATACCAGGGCGCCCCCTAAGGCCAGGTAGGTATGCGGCTTCAGCCACCCGTATATGCACACGGCCAGGGATGCCGCGAGCAGGAATGTCCGCAGCAGAAGGAATGCCGCATAGCTCCTAAAGGTCATACTTTTCGAGTCTGCGATACAGGGCGGTGCGGGTAAGTCCCAGCTCCCGGGCCGATTTGGAAATATTTCCGTTATTCTTCTCGATTACGCTGAGTATCGTTTGCTTCTCCAGGGCTTCCAGGTTGGTGGTTTTCGGGACATCCCGGGCCCCGCCCTCTTTTTCCATGGCTGAAAAAACCAGGTCCTCCGCCCGCAATTCGTCTCCCTCGGCCATAATCACGGCACGCTCCAGAGCGTACTGCAATTCCCGGACATTTCCCGGGAAGGTATGGGCGTCCAGCTTTCGAAGGAATTCGGGTTCGAAGCGAAACGGTCCTTTACCGTATTTCTCGGCATACGCGTCCGCAAAATGGCGGGCGAGCAACCGGCGGTCTCCCCCGCGTTCCCGCAGGGGAGGGATCAGGATATCCACCGTGTTGATCCGGTAGATCAGGTCGCGGCGGAAGGTGGCTTCATCCGCCAGTTCCTCCAGGCCCTTGTTGGTGGCGCATACCAGGCGGATATCGACGGGAATCGGTTCGTTGCTTCCCAAAGGAGTTACCTGCCGGTTCTGCAGGACCGTCAGCAGGCGGGCTTGTTGCCGCAGGCTGATATTCCCGATTTCGTCCAGGAACAGCGTCCCACCCTGGGCGGCCTCAAATCGACCCGGGCGATCTTCCCGCGCATCGGTAAAGGCGCCTTTCCGATACCCGAAGAGCTCGCTTTCGAACAGGGAATCGGTCAGGGCCCCTACATCCACCTTGACAAACGGCCCTTTCCGGCGCATTGAATTTTCGTGAATGGCCCGGGCCACCAGGTCTTTTCCGGTTCCGTTTTCCCCCAGGATCAGAATATTTGCATCGGTGGGCGCTACCTTCCCCACTTTCGTAAACACATCCTCCATCGGGGCGCTCTGCCCCACAATCTGTGTATTGCCCCCTGCCCTGGGCGGCTTCGCCTTCCTCCCCTTCTTGCCCGCTGCCTCCCGTACGGCCTCCAGCAGTTTCTCGTTCTGCCAGGGTTTGACCAGGAAATCCGAGGCCCCTTTTTTCAAAGACCGGATGGCCAGGTCGATATCCCCATAGGCCGTAATGAGGATTACCGAGGCCCCGGGGTCCTTTTCCCGCACCTTCCCGAGCCAGTAAAGCCCTTCGTTCCCCGTATGGACCAGGCCGTTAAAATTCATATCCAGGATCACGACATCGAAGGATTGGCCGGACATCAGGTGGTCTATCTGGTTTGGGTTCCGGGCGGTTACCACCCGGGCCACCTTCGATTTCAGCAACAACCGGAGCGCAATCAGGACGTCTTCATCGTCGTCGATGACCAGAATATGTGCGTTCTTGAGCGACATACTACAATATTACAATTTTCAATTGCTCAGCCTGTGGCAGGGGCCGCTAAATTTCGGGTAGCGCACCCGGTGTTACGGCACCGGACACCCGGTGTATCAAAACCGGACACTCCACCCGCGCACAATCTAAACATCCACTTGATTTATAGCGCCTTATGGATTTGGCATGCTTTTGCACATGAAATTCATAGAATAGCTAAAACCACTATGGACATCCCAATTGAAAAGAAACGATTCGACTCCCGGAAAATCGCCTATATCGCCGGTGGCATTCTGCTGATCGCCCTGATTACCTACGTGGTTATCGCCACCAGCGGCGGCGCCAAGCTCAACGTGCAGACCGAACGGATTTCCATCAGTACGGTCCAGCGCGGCGCCTTTCAGGAAAACATCCCGGTGAACGGGGTGGTCCTGCCCATCACGACCATCTACCTGGACGCATTGGAAGGCGGCCGGGTGGAAGAGAAATTCGTGGAAGACGGGGCGATGATGCAGCAGGGCGAGCCCATCCTTCGGCTCTCGAACACCGACCTGGAACTCAGCCTGGTCAACCAGGAAACCCAGGTATATAACCTGCTCACCCAAATGCAGATTTCACAAAACGCCGCCAGGCAGAATACCATCAACAGGCTCAACCAGTATACCGATGTGGAAAACAGCCTGATTGAGGCGCGCCGGCTTTACGAGCTCAATAAGAGGCTGTATGAAAAAGACGCCATCGGACGGCAGGAGCTCATCATCGCCGAAAACGATTACAAATACCAGAAGGAGCGGATGGAACTGGCGGAGGAAATCCTCCGGCAGGATTCCCTTTCCGTCAGCCAGGAGGAACGGCAAATAGCCAATTCCTATGCGCGCACCCAAAACGCCCTGGAGCTCATGCGGCGCAAGGTGGCAGACCTGGTGGTCCGGGCCCCTATTGACGGGCAGCTGACCTCCCTGGATGCGGAAATCGGGCAATCCAAGGTCAAAGGGGAGCGCCTCGGACAAATCGACGTATTGAGCGGGTTCAAGGTACGCGCGGATATCGACGAGCACTATATATCCCGGATCTACACGGGCCAACGCGGGAGTTTCTCATTTAACGGGGAGCGCCATGTGCTGGAAATCAAGAAGGTATACACCCAGGTAACCAACGGGCGCTTCCAGGTGGATATGGAGTTTGCCGGGGAGGCGCCGGAAGGGATCCGCCGCGGGCAGTCCCTGCAGATCCGCCTGGCACTTAGCGAGGAGAAGGAGGCCCTGTTGATTCCCAAAGGCGGGTTTTTCCAGAAAACCGGGGGCAACTGGATATTCAAGGTGAGCGAGGGGGGCGGGACCGCCTACCGCACGGATATCACCCTGGGATCCCAGAATACGGAATATTACGAAGTGCTGAGCGGGCTCCAGCCGGGCGACCGGGTGGTCACGAGCAGTTACGACAACTATGGCGACATCCAGGAACTGGTCCTCGAGGACTGAGACGGGCGAGCTGAAATACGATTAGAACGAAATAATATACTACCACCATGATCAAAGTTGAAGAATTAGAGAAATTTTACAGTACCGAGGAGGTACGGACCATCGCCCTGAACAGACTGTCGTTTGAGGTGAAGGAAGGCGAATTCGTAGCCGTCATGGGCCCCTCGGGCTGTGGCAAGTCTACCCTGCTGAACATCCTGGGCCTGCTGGACGACCCGGACGGGGGGAGCTTCCAGTTCAACGGGATTGAGGTATCCGGGTTTAACGAACGCAAACGGGCCAACCTGCGCAAACACAATATCGGCTTCGTCTTCCAGAGTTTTAACCTGATCGACGAACTTACCGTCTTTGAAAACGTGGAACTGCCGCTGATCTATACGGGAGTGAAGGCCGCCGACCGGAAAGCGCGCGTGGAACAGGTGCTGGAAAAGATGCAGATCATGCATCGTCGGCGCCATTTCCCCCAGCAGCTCTCAGGCGGGCAGCAGCAGCGCGTGGCCGTGGCCCGGGCCGTGGTGAACAACCCGAAGCTCATCCTTGCGGATGAGCCCACCGGGAACCTGGACAGTTCCAACGGGAACGAGGTGATGGACCTGCTCACGGAGCTCAACGAGCAAGGCACCACCATTATCATGGTCACCCACAGCGAGCACGACGCCAAGTACAGCCACCGGATTATCCGGATGCTGGACGGGCAGAAGGTGACCGAAAATGTACTGGCAACCTATTGATCCAACCGGGTCGGGAAGGCCAGCTTACCCAGCGGGCAGCTACCGGTAAAAAAGCAATTCTCGGAGTTTATTCATCAAGACCTTCCAAGTTGGGAGGCACCATCAAAAAACGACATGTATGTTGCGTAACTATTTCAAAATCGCCTGGCGGAATCTCTGGAAGAACAAGGTGTATTCCGGGATCAACATTATTGGGTTAGCTGCCGGCATGGCCGTCACCCTGCTGATCGGGTTGTGGGTTACGGACGAACTGGATTACAATTCGCATTTCCCGAACCGGGACCGGATTGCGCAGTTCTACCAGACCCAGACCTTCAACGGGAAGCAGGGAACCGGCTCTGCCATCCCCCGGCCGCTGGAATTTGCCATCCGGGAAAGTTACAACCAGTACTTTGAGCATATCGTCATGTCCTCCTGGCAAATCCCGTATTACCTGGAGGTAGGCGACAAGAAAATCAGCCGGGAGGGCAATGCTATGCAGGAAGGGGCCGTGGACATGCTCTCCCTGGAAATTCTGCAAGGTGATCCGGCCGGGCTGAAGGAACCGAGCTCCATTATGCTTTCCGAGTCCGCGGCTACGGCATTGTTCGGGGACCAGGATCCTGTGGGCCAAATCCTGCGCCTGAACAGCGAACACGACATGCAGGTGACCGCGGTGTACCGGGATATCCCGAACAACACCAACTTCGGCGACATGGACTACCTGATCCCCTGGAAATTCTATGCAGAAAGCCAGGCATGGATCCGCAATGCCATGGATTCCTGGGGCAATAACTCCTTCCAGCTCTTTGTGCAATTGAAAGAGGGGATCGACATGGCCGACGCTTCAGAAGGCATCCGCAATGCAAAATACGACCGGGTAACCGACGAGGGACGCACCTTCAATCCGCAACTCATGCTGCTGCCCATGACCGATTGGTACTTGCGCGGACAGTTCGAGAACGGGGTGCAGAGCGGCGGACGCATCGAATACGTCTGGCTCTTTGCCTGGATCGGCCTATTTGTACTGATCCTGGCCTGTATCAATTTCATGAACCTCAGCACGGCCCGTTCCGAAAAACGGGCAAGGGAGGTAGGCATCCGCAAATCCATCGGTTCCTCCCGCGGGCAGATCATCCGGCAATTCCTGGGGGAATCCCTGCTGACCTCGGCCATCGCTTTTGTGCTGGCCGTGGCGATCGTGCTGATCTCCCTGGGCGGATTTAACCAGCTCACCGCCAAGGAAATCAGTTTTCCCTGGGGGAATAGCCTGTTCTGGACATCCTCCCTGGCCTTCATTATCCTGACTGCCCTATTGGCCGGAAGTTATCCGGCACTCTACCTGTCATCCTTCCAACCGGTTAAAGTCCTCAAGGGGACCTTCCGCGCCGGTCGCTTTTCCGCCCTGCCGCGAAAAATCCTGGTCGTTACCCAGTTTACCATTTCGGTGGCCCTGATTATCGGTACCCTGGTAATCATGAAGCAAATACACCATGCCAAGAACCGCCCCATGGGCTACAATACCAGCGGGCTCATCCAGATTCCTGTGATGAGCCAGGACTTCTCCGGAAAATACGACCTGATGCGGAACGAATTCAAAACCTCGGGTGCCGTGGTGGAAATGTCTGCATCCAGCAGCCCGACCACTTCGGTGTGGTCCAACCGATCCGGGTTTACCTGGGAAGGCAAGGACCCCGGTTTCCAGGAAGATTTTGCCTGGGTAGCCATTACGCCAGAGTACGCTTCCAGCATGGGACTGAAAATAACCCGGGGACGGGACCTGTCCAGGGATTTCGCCACGGATTCCCTGGGGGTACTCCTCAACGAGACGGCCGTGGAATATATGGGGGTACAGGATCCCATCGGCATGCTCATCCGGGACGACGATGACGAAGACCCGGACCCGCCCCTGACCGTGGTCGGCGTAGTAGAAGACATGATCATGCAATCCCCCTACGAACCGGTGAAGCAGACGATGTTCGTATTTGACCGATACGAAAACATCAGCTATTACAACCTGAGGTTAAACCCCGAGCGAAGCGTTACGGAAAACCTGGCCACCGTGGAGGCGGTATTCAAACGCCAGTTCCCGAACCTGCCCTTCCAGTACGACTTCGTGGATGAGCGGTATGCACAGAAATTTGCTTCCGAGGAACGCGTTGCCGACCTGGCCCTGGTATTCACCATCCTGGCCATCCTGATCAGCTGCCTGGGCCTCTTTGGGTTGACCGCCTTTGTCGCAGAGCGGCGCACCAAGGAAATCGGGGTGCGGAAGGTCCTCGGAGCCCGTGTTAGCAATATCTGGATGCTGCTCTCCAAGGACTTCCTGCAACTCGTACTGATCGCCTGCCTGGTGGCTTTCCCAATTGCCTGGTGGATGATGGACGGCTGGATTCAGAAGTTCACCTACCGGACGACCATCACCTGGTTCATCTTTGCAGCCGCCGGCCTGGGGGCCCTGACCATCACCGTAATCACCGTGAGTTTCCAGGCGGTCCGGGCGGCCACGCAAAACCCGGTCAAAAGCCTTCGCACCGAATAAATCCTCATCAAGAAACCGAGCAGCCATGATCCGCAACTATCTAAAAATCGCCTGGAGGAACCTGAAAAAAAACCAGGTGTTTTCCTTTATCAATATTTTCGGGTTGTCCCTGGGACTGGCCTGTTTTGTGCTGATCGCACTCTATGTCTCGGACGAACTGAGATACGATCGCCACCACGAATTTGCCGACCGCATTTACCGCGTGGATTCCGATATCCGGATGGGGGGCACGGACCTGAGCCTGTCCGTCACATCCGATCCGATGGGCGAAACCCTCAAAGCGGAATTTCCCCAGGTGTTGGAGTACGTTCGAATCTACAACAATACGGGGGCCAAGCTCATCCGCAGGGGTTCGGAGTTCATCCAGGAGGAACAGGTGGCCCATGCAGATTCAACGCTGTTTGATTTGTTTACCCTCCCGGTAATAGCCGGACAGGGGTCCCATGCCCTGAATGCGCCGAACACCGTGGTGATCTCCGAATCTGCCGCCAGTCGGTATTTCGGGAGTCCCCAGGCAGCCGTGGGCCAGGTGCTGGAAACCAATGACCCGGGCGATGGAAATTACCAGGTTACGGCCGTATTCGAGGATATTCCTGAACAATCTCATTTCCATTTTGACTTTTTCTTTTCCATGCAGAACGTCTCCTACAATTGGGGGAATTACGGGAGCCACAATTTTCATACTTACCTGCTGCTGGCCGAAGGGGCCGACCCGGCAGACTTTCCGGAGAAATTTGAACAAATCATTGTGGAATACCTCTCCCCGCTTCTAAGGGACTTTATGGATACGGACCTGGAATCTTTCCGCCAAAGCGGGAACCGGATTGAGTATTCCCTGATGCCGCTTACGGACATCCATCTGCAATCTGACCGGAGTTTCGAATTGGAGCCGAATGGCAACATCCAGAACGTCTATATCTTTGGCTTGGCTGCCCTGTTTGTGCTGGTCATCGCCTGCGTAAATTTTATGAACCTCTCCACGGCGCGATCTGCAGGTCGGGCCCGGGAAGTCGGAATCCGCAAAACACTCGGCTCCCGCAAACCCGCCCTGGTGGGCCAGTTCCTCACGGAATCCACGCTGCTGGCCGCCCTCGCGCTGGCACTGGCCCTGGGCCTCTGCGCCCTGGCAATGCCCTGGTTCAACGACCTGTCCGGTAAATCCCTGGTAATTTCCGACCTGTGGCGCCCCGGATACCTGCTTTTCTTGCTCCTTTTGCCATTTGTGGTGGGTATCCTGGCCGGGCTGTATCCTGCATTTTTCCTGGCGGCTTTCAACCCGGTGCGCGTATTAAAAGGCGGTGGGGCAACCGGAAACGCAGAATCCCGGTTCCGGAATGCCCTGGTAGTCTTCCAGTTTGCGGTTTCCATCATCCTGATAATCGGAACATTGGTAATCTATAACCAGCTGGAATTTATCCGAAATATGCGAATCGGCTTTGACAAAGAACAGGTGGTGGTCGTGGAAACGGACGGGATTCCCGGATCCAGCCGGGAGACTTTCAAAAACGAGGCGGCTGAACTCGCCGGGGTGCATGCTGCCACTTTCGGGGGATACCTGCCTGTGGCCAATTCTTCCCGGGGGGACACCACCTTCTCCATGGATCCGGTGATGACGGAGGACAACGTTTTCAATATGCAGATTTGGCGGTCGGATTTTGACTACATCCCCACCCTGGGGATGGAGCTGCTCCAGGGCCGGAATTTCTCGCGTGAATTCGGGACGGATTCCACGGCGCTGATCATCAACGAGCGGGCAGCTAAAATCCTTGGTGTGGATAACCCGGTGGGGGAACAACTCTATACACAATCCCCGGATATGTCGGAGCCTTTGATATTTACAATAATCGGCGTAGTCCGGGATTTCAATTTCGAATCGCTGCGGCAGAATGTCGGCCCCCTGGCTATCCGCCTTGGCAGGAACGATTGGGTAACTGCCTTCCGTGTCGATCCGCAGGGCCTGGAATCAACCCTGGCGCAAATCGAAGCGAGGTACCGGGAAGTGGCCCCCGGCATGCCGTTCACCTACACCTTCCTTGACGAATCTTTTGACCAGATGTACCGACAGGAGCAGCGAATGGGACAGGTAGCCCTGAGCTTTGCCGTACTGGCCATCCTGATTGCATGCCTGGGCCTGTTTGGGCTGGTCACTTACGTGGCGGAGCAGCGGACCCGGGAAATCGGTATCCGCAAAGTGCTGGGCGCATCCCTCGGGAATATCCTGGGGTTGCTCTCCCGCGATTTCCTCAAACTCGTACTGATCGCATTTGTTATCGGCAGCCCGGTTGCCTGGTGGGCAATGCATTCCTGGCTGGAAGACTTTGCGTATCGCGTCCCCATTGGGGCCTGGATCTTTCTCGCAACCGGCGGGGCGGCCCTGGGGATTGCCCTGCTCACCGTGGCATTCAAAGCCGTCCGTGCGGCCCTGGCAAATCCCGTAAAAAGTTTGCGCACTGAATAAAAAATGCCCTGAAGCGAAGCGTCAGGCCCTAAGTATACACTCCAACATGTTGCTACAACTCGAAAATATCTATAAGTGGGTCCAGCAGGCGGGAAACCGGATCTACTTGCTCAAACACCTGAACCTGGAAGTAGCTGAAGGGGAATTCCTTTCGGTTATGGGGCCATCCGGCTCGGGGAAATCCACCCTGCTCAATGTCATCGGGTTGCTCGACAATTTCGATGAGGGTGCCTATTACTTCCAGGGCCAGGCAGTACACGAGATGCGGGACAAGCAGCGGGCCCGCTTGCAGAAGGACCACATAAGTTTTGTCTTCCAGGCCTACCACCTGATCGACGAGCTGACGGTTTACGAGAACATCGAGACCCCGCTTCTGTATCAAAAGGTACCGTCCCCTGAGCGGAAAGCGCTGGTTGGCGACATCCTCGACCGCTTCAACATAGTGGGTAAAAAAGACCTGTTCCCCAGCCAGCTCAGCGGGGGCCAGCAGCAGCTCGTCGGTGTGGCCAGGGCCCTGATCTCAAAACCGAAACTGTTGCTCGCGGACGAACCGACCGGCAACCTGAATTCCCGCCAGAGCAAGGAAATCATGGACCTGTTCCGGGAACTCAACCAGGACGGTACCACCATCCTCCAGGCCACCCATTCCGAATTCAACGCCTCCTACGGCAGCCGCATCCTGCACCTGCTCGATGGAAGCTGGACCGATAATCCCGAATTATGATACATGTACGCTTAAGCATTCTGCCTGTTATTTTCTTGCTTATTGCCGAATCCCGGGTTTCTGCCCAGGAGTCTGCGGTGATTACCCTGGAAGACTGCATCGCCATGGCGCTAGAGAACAACCCCGGCCTGGAGGGCAGCCGTTTGGATGCAGAAACCGCCCGCGTCAACTTCCGCCTGGCAGCCGGGGATATGATGCCCGGGATCAACAGCAGTTTCGACCTCGGGATTAACGAGGGGCGAAGCATCGACCCGTTTACAAACGACTATATCAATGAGAAGCTGACCTTTTCGAACATTGGCCTGAACCTGAACGCCCTGGTGTTCAATGGATTTAGCCAGTACAACGCGATGCGCCGGCAACGGTTGAACCTGAAAGCGGCCGACCTGGAATACGAGGCGGCCCGGCAGGCGCTCTCCCTGGATGTTACCCTGGCGTTTCTCCAGGCCGTGAATGCCCGGGAACTCGTCCGCCTAACCGAAGGCCGTATTGGCTCTACCCAGGTACAGGTAGACCGGTTGAAAACCCTCTTTGACCAGGAAACAGGGAACCCGGCTGCCTTCCGCGACCTGCAGGGTCAGTATGCCTCTGACCGGGCCACCCTGGCCCAGGCCCGCAACGCCCTTACGGCTGCTGTGCTGGAGCTGGAACGACTGATCAACGCACCTTCCCCCATCGACCCGGCCCGGCTCGGCATCCTGATGGATTTTGAGCCCTATGCGCTGTCGGCCGAGGAGGTGTACGGCCAGGCCCTGGCGAAACTGGATGCCATCGAGGCACGCCGCCTGCGCCTGGAGGCAGCACGGAAAGGGGTTGCCTCCGCCCGGGGGCAGTTCACGCCGGAAATTTCGTTTTTTGCAGGGCTGCGGTCCAATTATTCCAGCCTTGCCAATATGTTTACCCAAACCGGGACCGAGGTTGTCGATACGGGCGATTTTGTTACGGTTGGCGGACAAAACTATCCTGTACAAAGCGAAAATTCGATTTTCCAGGCAGATCGGATCGAGTTTCAGGACCAGTTAGACAACAACCTGAACACCTTTTACGGGGTAAGCGCGCGCATCCCGCTATTTAATGGCTTGCAGGCGCATAACAACCTCAAACAACAGAAGATTGAACGCAGCCGGGCGGAGGTCGAACTCTCGCAGGCAGAACTGCGATTCCGGCAGGCCATCCGGGGAGCCCATGCGGATATGGAAACCGCATTGGAACGGGTTCGGGTGCTCGAGGAGCAGGTGACTGCCTATGAGGAGTCCTTCCGCATCAACGAAATCCGCTTTAACAACGGGGTTTCGAACAGTACGGAATACATCGTGAGTAAAAACAACCTGGACAATGCACGCGTGGCCCTTGCCAATGCGCAATACGAATACCTGCTCAGGGTGCGGGTACTGGAATATTACCGGGGGGAGGCGCTCTAACCGAATTGCTTAGGGATGCTGCCCCATACGCAGGAACCGGTAGCGGCCGTTCCAGGTCATCTCCAGGGTATCGCCAACTACTGAAAACCGGACGTTTTCCCCTTTTTCCACATCGACGAATTTCAGGGAATCCATGGGGCTCAACAGGTTCTCCTCCCCGTTATTGGGGTCTTTAACGAATAAGTTTCCGTCCCGGGGCTCCACGAAAATCCGGTATTCCCCAATTCCGGGAACCGGAAAATCCAGGACATAATTCCCCGCTAATACGGCCAGGGAATCTGCCGCCATCTCGATGAGTTGGACCGTTCTCGGTTTGCTGAAGCCCCAGCCGTAATAGTCGGATACCGCGCGGATGGCCTCCCCCATCAGGTTGCCCCCCTGGTCCGCATTGGTCATCACAATTACCGCCCGGCCCTGATGGGCAGTTGCCAGCATATTATTCGTAAAGCCCGCATTTTTACCCCCGTGGCCAAAGAGCAGGGAATCTCCCTCCTTCTGCAGGGCCGGCCCGAGTCCCCAGTCCCCGAGGTGTTTGGTAAGCATTGCCTGCGCCGTTTGCTGCGAAATGGGGCCATTTCGTTCACCCGAAAGGATCTCCTGGATGGCAATACAATAGGCCGCCAGGTCGGACGGGGTGGTCCAGAGGCCTGCGGCTGCCTGTTCCGGGTAGTTGTTCCAAAGCCCATCGATAAGTTCGCCATCACGGTCATAGGCGGCACTCGCATTGTCGGTGAACGGGGAGCCCAAGGGTTGTTGGTAGGTGCTATGATGCATCCCGAGTTGCGGGAGGATGTTTTTATCCATATACGTTTCCAAAGGCATCCCGCTTACGTCTTCAACGACCTTTTCCATGACGGTATACCCGCCGCCCGAGTATCTCCAGAGGCTGCCGGGCACCGTATCCACAACTATCGGGTCCGTGTTGCCGCGTCCCTCCAGCACTGTCACGATATCCGGAAAACGGTCTGTTTGTTTGTAGCCGGGGAACCCATGGACGGTCATCCCGGCTGAGTGGGTGAGCAGGAGCCTCAGGGTGACCCGGGCACTGTCCGTGTAGGCAGACTGCGGTACTTTCCAATCCTTGAGATAGGTGTTGACATCCGCATCGAGGTCCACCTTGCCTTCCTCCCAGAGTTGCAGGGCGGCCAGGGCAGCTATGGGCTTGCTGATCGACCCTGCCTGAAATAAGGTTGCCGTATCCACGGGCTGCCCCGTCTGGGTATTGGCCACACCATAGGCCCGGGCCCAGCGGAGTTTTCCATCTGATACCACGGCAATACCTGCCCCGGGGACGTTGTATTTTTCCATCCGTTCTTCCATAGAATAACGGGGGATGGATTCCCCTTCCACGAGGATCCCGGGGAGCAGACCGTTTTCGACCGTATGGATTTCAGCTGCCCGATCGTCCCCGGTTTCCGAGGCACAGGAAATAAAGAAAAACAGGATGGTCAGGACGTACAAATAGCGCATGGGATCGGGAATTTTCAGTTGATACTAAGATAATCGTTCTCCCGGATAGGACTGGCTGGCAGGGTAAAAGGTTACGGTTATTTTCTCCTGAACCTAGGGGCTATGCGCATATCAGATCCGGTTGGCGACGAGCCGCAAACCGGGCTCTTCCACCGTGAGGCTGCCCACGGATTCGCCCTCCAGCTGGAAGGTTACAGTTACCGAAGGGGTGCCATTGTAGACGAAAGCGTGGTTCCCGCGGTAGTACAAGCCCCCGCCAAACGCACCCAAACGCCCCAGTGAAAGCATTTTACGCATGTTCAGGCGGACGCTGAAACCGTCGGCCTCCCCGGGGCCGTATTTGTAGTCCCCCAGGTATTTCTCCTTTTCTGCTTCGCCCATAGGCGCATCCGGCCAGCCGGGGTCGGCATCCCCCAATGCTTCCAGGTAGTCGATTAAGCGCTGTTGCCGGGTAGTATCCACCGGTACGCCTTCAACCTCCCGCATGCCTGCTTTGGCATGGGAAAGCAGGGAGATGCCGTGGGGGCCATAAACCCTCTGAATCCCCGGGGTTGCTTCGATCATTGCGCGCACCGCTTCCAGAGCCCCGAGCATAGCGTAGGTGAAGATATTGGGGCGGGCACCCTTCCCCATCAGGTAGGCGGCGATATCCCGGCGGCCCACGTGGGAAGCAGCTCCCAGGGCAGTTTCAAAATCTCCGAAAGCCCAGTCCCAGCAGGCCCTGGCCAATTCGGGCCGAGGTTCCACCAATTCCCGGACGCGATCCAGGTTCGAATGGCTGGCGCCTACTACAGAGCGAACCGACTCGTCAGGCAGGGAAGGAAAGTTCTCCGGGATGTCTGGCGTCGGAAGGCCTGTAGGCTGCCGGTAAATTGCGGCGTTCGCATATTGAATGTTCGGGAGGCTAACGGCCAGCAGGCCAAAAACGGAGGAATTCAGGAAGGTGCGGCGGGAAGGCGTGAATGGCATGCTGTTGGGAATTGATTCAATCTTCAAGGTACTGATTATCAGTATTCCTATTTGTGAAATCCATGTTAATTGGGATTTTTCCTGATACGGTTCCCATCCTCGTGGTAGCGGTCCACCACCTGCTTAAGAAGTGCGGCTTTCGGGGAGGGCACCGGCCCGTTAAAATCCAGGTCGGCAGCTTTTTCCCCCGTCAATAGGAAATAGAACTCACAAGCGTTCAAAAAGGAGCCTGCCGGGCTCGGGTGGAAGGCGTCGTCGAATAATCCAACCTCCGCATGCAGGTTGCGCATTTCCAGGAACAGGTCCCCGTGATTGGACTTTTCAACGCCATTGTCTGCAGCCAGTTTGGCGTATCCCGAATTGATGGCCCCGGTATGCCGCGCCAGGTTGTCCAGGGTCTCCGAACAATACGGCCTGCTGCGCAGGGACGGGTGGATTATGGCGCCCGGTTGACAAAATTGCAAGGGATAGGTGGTATCGGAAGCCCATGTATTGAACAGGATGATGCGCGCGGGGCCTCCCAGGTAGGATTTCGTCCTGGCGATGGCCGGGGAAACCGAGAGGTTGCGCGATTCAGGAATCAGCGCCTCCACGGTACCGGTTTGCAGGATGACGACGTTCCAGTTGCGCTCCAGCAATTTGTTTTCCGTGCCCGTTAGTTCTCCGGCCATTTTCCCGCGGGTAAAGGCCGTCGAATCCGTCAGTGCGGTAATCATTTGGGTAAAATGCCCCCTGAGCGACATGCCCGGCACCGTGCTCTGATGGATGCGCACCGGGTGTCCTTTTTCCGAAAGCATGGCCTGGAGCATCCCGGGCATATCGTGGTAATAGGTCAGGCTGTTGCCCACGAACAATACATGCGTGGTGTCCTGCTGGCCATTAAGACCGAATGAAATCAAGAAAAAGCACAGAAGGAGATGTCTCAACGAAATCGGGGTTGCGGGCCGTTACCCGGGTTTCATTAAAGGTAGTGAAAAGCCCGGTACCCGGTGCCGGTTCCGTATACCCGCATCCTGCAGGATACCCGTCCGCCCGCGGGTAATTCCCCCCAGGAATACTTGCATCTAGCGCCTGCGGCCCCGGTTTTGGCGCCCCTGTCCTCCGCCGCCCCTCTTCCGGGAGGCGAAATACTCCTGCTTGCGACGCTGCTTCTCCTTTTCGAATTCCTGCTTCTCGGCAGCCGTCATCGGGCGCTCCGTCTGCGGGAATGGGTGGTCCTCCACCCGTTCGATTTTCAGGTCGATCAGTTTTTCAATATCGCGGATATAGGCGTTTTCCTCCGGTTCGCAGAGGGAGATGGAGACCCCTTCCTCCCCGGCGCGCCCGGAGCGCCCAATTCGGTGGACGTAGGTCTCTGCCACATTCGGGATGTCGAAATTCACCACATAGCGCAGCTGGTCGATGTCGATGCCCCGGGCGGCAATATCCGTAGC
Source organism: Robiginitalea biformata HTCC2501 (assembly GCF_000024125.1). Classification (NCBI taxonomy): domain Bacteria; kingdom Pseudomonadati; phylum Bacteroidota; class Flavobacteriia; order Flavobacteriales; family Flavobacteriaceae; genus Robiginitalea; species Robiginitalea biformata. The sequence goes on from NC_013222.1 coordinate 2,929,574, forward strand.
CACCAATACGCGGACCTTCCCGTCCTTGAACTGGCCAAGCGCTTTCTGGCGCTGGTTCTGGGATTTGTTCCCGTGGATGGCCGCGGCTGAAATTTTCTTCTTGCCCAGGTTTTTTACGATGCGGTCCGCCCCGTGCTTGGTCCGGGCGAATAGCAGTACCTGGTCCATGTCCGGGTCCTTTAGGATATGCAGCAGCAAATCGTTCTTGTCGGATTTATTGGTATAGTAGAGGTATTGGCGGATGGTTTCCGCCGTTGAGGAAACCGGGCTAACGGCTACCTTCACCGGGTCGCTCAGGATTTTCCGGGAAAGGGAAACGATGTCATCCGGCATGGTTGCGGAAAAAAACAGGGATTGCCGTTCCGCGGGCAGTCGGGCGATGATCTTCCGGATATCGTGGATAAAGCCCATGTCCAGCATGCGGTCCGCTTCGTCCAGCACAAAGTACTCCACCTTGCTCAGGGAAATGATCCCCTGGTCCATCAGGTCCAGCAGACGTCCCGGGGTAGCCACCAGTATATCGACCCCCCTGCGGAGGGCTTCTACCTGTTTGCCCTGTTTCACCCCGCCAAAGATGACGGTGTTGCGAATGCCGGTATAATGGCCGTAAGCCGTAAGGCTTTCCCCGATCTGGATGGCGAGTTCCCGGGTGGGCGTGACGATCAGCGCATTGACTACGCCGCGTTTACCGCCGTAACGTCGGTCGCGTTCCAGATGCTGCAGGATGGGGATGGCAAAGGCCGCCGTTTTTCCGGTCCCGGTCTGGGCGCTTCCCATTACGTCACGCCGGTTGAGGACGTGGGGGATTGCCTGGGCCTGGATATCGGTGGGGCGGGAATAATTTTCTTTTTTCAGGGCCCGGAGAATGGGCTCTGCTAGTTCGAGTTGTTCAAATGTCATAGGGATGTATCGGTGAGATCCCCTGAGTTTTCAAACACCGGAACCTCGGATTAAGGGCGCGAAGGTACTGTTATATTCCGGTATTTTTCACGGAATTGGGAAATAATTGGGGAAGGGCAGCCCAGGCAGCCTGTTTTGATAAGGTGCCCAAATCCCTTACATTACGGAGAGGCATACTGCCTTATCAGGATACCAACCCCGGGGCTTATGAAGAAAGATAAAATCAGATTTTTTGCGGGCCTGTTGCTCGTATTCTTTGTCATCCTGGCCACCTACCGCATCGACCAGGCGAATTTTGACAAGGTGGAAGATTCCATCATCACTATCTATGAAGACCGGTTGGTGGTGAAGGACCTGATTTTCAAAATCGCAGACCTCCTGGACGAAAAACGCATGGCCCTGGCCACCTCGGATACCGCCTTCTTCCAGCGGCGCAACGCGGTGGTCGATGCCCAGATCGGGCAGTTGTTGCGGTTGTTCCGGGAAACCCGGTTAACCGAGAACGAAGAGCGGACGCTAACCGACTTCGGGGAACAAATCGAGCAGCTGCAGGCTGCGGAGGCCGAAATGGCGAACCCCGCAACGCATCCGGACCGGGACGAACTGTCCACGAGGCTGGAAGTTCTGAAGGGGCAGGCCCGGACGCTTTCGGACATCCAGCTCAGCGAGGGGAAACGCCAACTCCTGATCGGTTCCCGGGCCATCCGGTCCAGCAAGCTCCTGATGCAGGTAGAATTGATTGTCCTGATTGTGCTTGCCCTGGGCATCCAGTTCCTGGTTTTGCAGAAGCCCCGGAGAAAAACAAAAGAGCCGAAAGAGCCGGAAGAAAAAACCTTCAAGGGGAAGATTACCTGAGTCCTTTTACGACTGAGTCCTTTTACGACGCTTAATCGGGGAATCGTTGTTTAACCAGTGCAATCTGCCCCATGTGTGCTGACGCGTGTTCGAGGACATGAAACCATACCCAATGGTTGTTGACTCCTTCCTCAATTTCAGACGCCAGCCAGGCATCGTCCCGGGATTTGAGGCCTCCCAGGGTTTTCTCCCGTACGGTATCCCAGATATCCAGGTAATGGGCAATCGGTTTGCCGGTGAAGGTTTCCCGCGACGCCTCCCCAAGGTCCGAGGCTGCCCCCCAAAAGGCCATGTCTTCTGCAGACCAGGCATTCCCTTCCAGGGTCTCGATCTGGTAATAGGCCTCGGTAGCCGCCAGGTGCATAATCAGGGCGCCGATGCTGTTGGCCCGATCATCGAACCTAAAATCAGTTTCAGCCAGGCTCAGGTCCCGGACATCGGCTTCAATCCGGTCTTTGATTTCCTCCAACATGTCCACCACTATCCCGATTTGGGGCGTAAATCCTTCAACCGGTTCAACTGCGTATTGGGCTTTTGCAGGGGCATTTAACCCGACGATACCCATTAAGAGCACGAGCCTGATAATATTCTTCATTGAGTTCAGATATAAAATAGCGAATCGGTAGGGAAACGAGTTAAATATAAGGCAGATCCCTATGGAGGCTGTTTCTAGCGGGCCTTCTTAACACACCTTTAAGAAATCCCCGGACCCCTTTTCGTATTTTTAGGCCGCTAACTAATTCCCTTATGAAAAAACGACTTCTCGCAGCCCTGCTGCTGGCGGCAGCCCCCCTGTTTTCCCAACAATTCAACATGCAACTCGCAGGCGACCTGAAACCCCGGAATATCGGCCCGGGCGGAATGAGCGGCCGGGTAACGGCGATCGACGTGGTAACGGAGGATCCCGAGGTGATGTACGTCGGGACAGCTTCCGGCGGCCTGTGGAAAAGCACCTCCGGGGGAATCAAATGGGAACCGGTCTTCGACGACCAGGTTACCGCGAGTATTGGGGCGGTGGCCATCCAGCAGAGCAACCCCTCGGTGATCTGGGTGGGGACCGGCGAAGGCAACCCCAGGAACAGCCTCAATGGCGGATACGGGGTATTCCGCTCCCTGGATGCCGGGAAATCCTGGCAGCGGATGGGGCTGGAACAAACACGCCATATCCACCGGATTATCATCGACCCCACCGACCCCGAAACGGTGTATGTCGGGGCCATTGGCTCCCCCTGGGGGGAACACCCGGAACGGGGGGTATTCAAGACCACCGACGGGGGCGAAACCTGGGAGAAAATCCTGTTTGTCAACAACAAAACCGGCGTGGGGGACATGGTCATGGACCCCTCCAACCCGAACAAACTGATCGTGGGGATGTGGGAGCACCGTCGCTGGCCGTGGTTCTTTGAATCCGGAGGGCCAGGAAGCAGGCTGTACATGACCCACGACGGGGGTAAGTCCTGGAAACAACTCACCGATGCGGACGGCCTGCCCAAGGGGAACCTGGGGCGGATTGGCCTGGCCATAGCCACGAATAAGCCCAACCGGGTCTACGCCCTGGTGGAATCCAAAAAGAATGCGCTCTACCGCAGCGATGACGGTGGGTTTTCCTGGAAAAAAATCAATGACGGGGACGATATCGGGAACCGTCCGTTCTATTACTCGGACCTGTATGTGGACCCGGAAAACGAAAACCGCGTGTATTCGGTATTTACCTATGTGAATGTCTCCGAGGACGGCGGCAAGTCCTTTACGGAACTCATGCCGGCATACGGTGTGGACAATGGCGTCCACCCGGACCACCACGCCTGGTGGATCCACCCGGAAAACGGGCAGTTTATGATGGACGGGAACGACGGGGGCCTGAACCTGACCATGGACGGGGGCAAGTCCTGGCGCTTTGTCGGTAACCTGCCGGTGGCCCAGTTCTACCATATTTCCGTGGACAACGAGTTTCCCTACAACGTATACGGGGGGATGCAGGACAACGGCTCCTGGCGGGGGCCGGCCTATGTCTGGAAAGCCCAGGGCATAAGGAATTCCTACTGGCAGGAAATCGCCTTCGGGGACGGCTTTGACGTAGTCCCGGACCCGGATGATTCCCGTTATGGATATGCGATGAGCCAGCAGGGATACGTGGGGCGCTACGATTATGTTACCGGGAATGATTACCTGGTCCGGCCCACGCCCCCCGATGACACCACGCGCCTCCGGTTTAACTGGAATGCCGCTATTGCGCAGGATCCGTACGACAACAGCACGGTGTATTTCGGCAGCCAGTTTGTGCACAAAAGCACGGACAAAGGACTCACCTGGTCGGTGATTTCGCCCGACCTGACCACCAACGACCCGGAAAAACAAAAGCAAAGCGAAAGCGGGGGGCTCACCCTGGATGCCACCGGGGCGGAAAACCACTGTACGATCCTGGTTATCGAACCCTCCCCGGCCGAGCGCAACCTGCTTTGGGTGGGTACGGACGACGGGCGCTTGCACATTACCCGTGACGGGGGCGGCACCTGGACCGAGGTGGGCACCAACATCAAAGGGCTGCCCAAAGGGAGCTGGATCCCGCAGATCAAGGCCTCTCCGGACAACCCGGGAGAAGCCCTGCTGGTAGCCAACGACTACCGGCGGTTCAACTATACGCCATACGCCTACCGGACCCGGGATTTCGGGCGGAGTTGGGAACGGATTGTGGACGCTGACGACGTGGCCTCCTATACGCTGTCGATCATCCAGGACCCTGAAAATCCAAACCTGCTTTTCCTGGGTACGGACGATGGGTTGTACTACAGTATGGACGGGGCATCCAGTTGGTCCAAATGGGACCACGGCTACCCGACAGTTTCCACTAAAGACCTGGCCATACATCCGCGGGAGCAGGACCTGGTCATCGGCACCTTCGGACGGGCGGCCTGGGTCCTGGACGATATCCGTCCCCTGAGGGCCATTGCCGGGAACCCGGCGGTCCTCGAGAAGGATATTGCCCTCTTCCCCACCCCCACTGCCTACCAGGCGGCCTACCAGCAACCCACCGGCAGCCGGTTTGGGGGGGACGCCATTTTCAACGGAGAGAATCGTCGGCGCGGGGCGATGATTACCTATTACCTGAAGTCCGGCAAAAAGGAAATGGATGCAGAAAAGAAAGGAGCCGGCAACAGCGGGGCAAATGAGAAGGAGTCGGCCCCGGGGGAAGACAACGAGGGGGAAGACAACGAGAAAATGACCCGGGACTCCGTTGTTTTCAAATTTTACGACGGGGAACGCCTGATCCGCACCCTCAAATACAAAACCCCCGATTCGGCGGGCCTGCACCGGATTTACTGGGGGCTGGATGAGGCGGGTGCAGACCGGCCTTCCCGATCCATCCGCAAACGCAACCGGGAACCCGGCGGCCCGGACGTGCTACCCGGCACCTATAAGGTGGTTGCCCATTTTGGCGAGTCCGCAGACAGCACAACCGTGAAGGTTGCAAGCGACCCGCGCCTGGACATCCCGCAGAAGGCTCTTACCGATGCCTACGAGACCTCCCGGAAATTGGAAGGGTGGCAGCAAACGGCTGCCGATGCCGTGCGGCAGCTCATCGAAAGCAAGAACATCGCGGAGGAATACCGGAAGGAACTCAAGAAAAAGGACGAGGAGGCCTTTAAGGACCCGATTGCCGCTTCCGGGGAGATCGTTAAGCAGATCGATTCCCTGGTGGCCCTGTACATCGGGAAGGAAGACAAACGCCAGGGCATCGTGCGCAACCCGGAAATGACCGTGATGCAGCGCCTGAGCAATGCATACGGCTATTCCAGCAGCCGCCCCGGCGGCCTCACCGCTACGGAGCGACAATTGATCCGGTTTGCCGAGGCAGACCTGCAGGCCGCCCTGGAAAAAACAAATGCATTTTTTACGGACCGTTGGGAAGCCTACCGGGACGAGATGGAAGCGCTGGAGGTAACTCCTTTTGAGGAAACTGAAACCTTCCGGCTGGAATAGGCGTCCTATTCCGGGAGACGACGAACCCACTTAAAAAACAAAGCCATGAAACGATTACTTTTTTTATCGCTCCTGGCCGTGGCTTTTGGCTGCAAGGAGGAGGCAGAACTGGAGAGTGAAACCCAATAAACGATCAGAGATTTTATGCGATTGATTAAAGACATCCAACAAGCGGGCCGGAGATCCGGCCTGCTATTGCTTTTAATACTGGGCGCAAATACCCTGCAAGCTCAGGTGAACGGGGAGGAAAAACTGGGGGCCTGGTACATGTACTTCGGGATGAACCAGGTGGCCGAACGCTGGAGCATCCACACCGAAGCGCAGTTCCGCTTCTATGAAACCACTGACAGCTTCAACCAGATGCTTTTGCGCACCGGGGCAAACTACCACATTTCCGATGAGGCCATCGCCACTTTCGGGTATGCGTACATCGATACGGACCCGACATTTGAAGGGGATGAGGCCCTGTTGAATAAAATCACCGAACACCGTATCTTCCAACAGTTTATCCTGAAAAACACCGTAAGCCGTTTCGCTTTTGAACACCGCTACCGGTTGGAGCAGCGGTTCCTGAATTTCGACGGCCCGACGGAAACCCAGCACCGGGCGCGATACAGGTTGCAGGTAACCTATCCGCTCGGGGACACGTTTTTCTTGAACTGGTACGACGAGGTCTTCCTGAACCTTCAGGGCAACATTTTTGGCCAGAACCGGCTCTACCTGGCACTCGGGGCCAAACTGAGCCCGACCCTGAGCGTTCAGGCGGGATACCTGAAAAACCATTTCTCAACCGCCCATTACGACCGGTTGCAACTCGGGGTTTTCTTTAATCCGGACCTGAGGCGGAAACAGGCAACCCCCTAACCCTCCAGGCGGTGGGAAGCACGTGCTGAACCGTTAAAACATTTGCCATGAAATCTGAAAGCATCCGATTTACCGGCGCCGGGAACCTGCAATTGGCGGGCAAGCTCGAATTGCCGGCCGATAGGAAACCCGCCGCTTTTGCACTGTTCGCCCACTGCTTTACCTGTTCCAAGGATTTGCGGGCGGTACGCGAAGTAGCCAGGTCGTTGACTATGAGCGGTTTTGGCGTTTTGCGCTTTGATTTTACCGGCCTGGGCGGCAGCGATGGCGAATTCGCATCCACGGATTTTTCGAGGAATATCGGGGATCTGGTGGCCGCTTCGGATTTCCTGAAATCCCATTTTGAGGCCCCGCAACTGCTCGTAGGCCATTCCCTGGGGGGTACCGCCTGTCTGGCTGCGGCTTTTGAGCTTCCCGATGTACGGGCGGTGGCAACCATCGGCAGCCCGGCCAACCCAAAGCATGTAACCGGCTTGTTGGGGGAATCCCTTGAAACCATCGAGACAACGGGCAGCGCCGAGGTCCGAATCGGCGGCCGGCCTTTCAGGATCCGGAAAGAATTCCTGGACGACCTGGAGGATCATCCCCTGGAAGAACGCCTGGGCTCCCTGGGGAAAGCCCTGTTGCTGTTGCATTCCCCCCAGGATACCATCGTGGGCATCGACCAGGCCGAACGGCTTTACAGGGCGGCCCGGCACCCCAAGAGTTTCATCACCCTGGACGGGGCCGACCACCTGCTCAGCCTGCCGTCCGATGCCCGGTACGCCGGTTCGGTGATTGCTTCCTGGGCAGCCCGGTATACGGTGCAACCAGACCAACCGCCCCTGAAAACGGAGCAGCAGGTGGTAGCCAGCCTGGAAGCGGACGCCGGGTTTACCACAAAAATGCTCGTGGGCAACCACCGCATGCTGGCGGACGAACCGGAGAGTTTCGGCGGCCGGGACCTGGGCCCGTCCCCTTACGAACTGGTGGCAGCAGGCCTTTCGGCCTGTACGGCCATGACGCTTCAGATGTACGCCAAACGAAAAAAATGGGACTTGCAGCACGTGGAAGTCCACACCTCCCACGGCAAAGAACACGCCCTTGATTGCGACCAGTGCGAATCCGGGGAGGCACGGATCGATACCTTTCGAAGGGAAATCCGCATAACCGGAGACCTGGATGAAAAGCAGGTGCAAAAACTGCTCGAAATCGCCGATAAGTGCCCGGTCCACAGAACCCTGCACGGACCCGTCCAAATCCTGACGCGCCTTTCGCCATGATCCGGAGCCCAGAGTTTGAAACCACCCTGCAGGATACCCATGCCCTGGCCCTACCGGATGCGGTAGTCCGTCCGTTCGTTGAAAAAGACATGCGCCGGGTGGTGGTTTGCGCCAGATTCGAAGGAAAATCCGTCCGTTATCACGCTGCACTCCAGAAGCGCCATGGGGCCTTTTATATAATGTTCAACCGGAAAAACCAGAAATCCCTGGGCGTCTTCCCCAATGATTATTTTACCGTGCGTCTCGAAGAAGACCAGACGGAGTTCGGGGTGGACTTGCCGCCCGAGCTCGAGGAAGTCTTCCGCCAGGACACAGATGCCCTTGAAATGTTTCGCCAATTAACCCCGGGGGCCTGCCGCTCTGTGATCTATTGGGTCCGGGGGGTGGCCTCCCCCCAAAGGCGTATCGAACGCTCCCTGACGGTCAGCCGCCGGCTGCACCAGGGGGCGAAAACAGCTAGTGATCTGGTTAAAGGAAAGCCGGATTGAGGTTGCCATCCATTGGAATATTCCCTATTTTTAGCCGAATCCAAAAACAGTAAAATGAAAAAGACCACCATAAGCGTAATCGCACTTCTTTTTGCAATCAGCTTCAGCTGCAAAGAAACCAAGAAAGAGGCCGACGCCGCCGCGGATGAAATGGAAGAAAATATGGAAACTGTCACTGAGGAAGTCAGTGAGGAAATCGTCAAGTTCACCATGGAGCCCAAGAGCGACAGCGGGGTGCAGGGAGACGTCAGTTTTACCGAGAAAGATGGAACAGTGATGATGGAGGCATCCTTCACAGGCCTCAGCGCAGGGGAACACGCCATCCACATCCACCAAAACGCCGATTGCTCGGCAGCTGACGGGACTTCTGCAGGCGGGCACTGGAACCCGACCGGGGAGCCCCATGGACAGTGGGGGGACGAAGCCGGATACCACAAAGGCGATATCGGGAATTTCACGGCCGCCGAAGATGGCACCGCCACTGTGGAATTCGAGACCGACCAATGGTGCCTGGGCTGTGAAGACCCGAACAAGAATATTATCGGCAAGGCCGTTATCGTACACCAGGGCGCGGACGACTTTACTTCCCAGCCCAGCGGGGCGGCCGGCGCGCGCGTAAGCTGCACCGGTATAATCCAATAATCCGCACAGGTTCCGATACCGAGCAAAACCCAGACCCTACCCTATTGGAACAGGACCTCCTGATTGAACAATTTAAGGCCGGCCGTTTAGCCGCCTTTAAAGAATTGCATACCCGGTATGCCCCGAATATCTGTGGGGTGATCCACACGATTTTAAGAAACCGGGAACGGGCCGAGGAGCTCACCCAGGACGTCTTTGTTAAAATCTGGGACTACCGGGCCAGTTACGACGCCTCCAAAGGCCGCTTCTTTACCTGGGTCCTGAATATTGCCCGCAATGCGGCAATCGACGAATTGCGCTCTAAATCGCACAAAGAGCAGCAATTGAACCTTCATACGACCTTTTTCGTAGATATGGCAGAAGAGCAGGAGGAGCAAACCTTCGGCGTGGACATGAATCGCGTCAAGGGGTTGATCCGCGGCCTTGGGAAAAAATGCCACCAGATCATCGAATTGCTGTATTTTAAAGGCCTGACGCAGAAAGAGTCTTCGGACTATTTGGACATCCCCCTGGGGACTGTTAAAACGCGGGTCCGCAACTGCATCTCCCGTCTTCGTAAAAATTTAGTCGACTGATGGATGTTCAAGCCTACATAGAATCCGGGATCCTCGAGCTGTACGTAGCCGGGGCACTTGGCGAAGACGAAAGCCGCGAGGTGACCCGCCTGGCTTCCGAACACCCGGAAATCCTGGCAGAAATACAGGCGATTGAATCGGCCTTTAACCGGTTGGGCAGCAGTCTGGCCCCGTCGGGTGCCCGGTTCGATTTTGAGTCAGTCCGGCAGCGGATCCAGGCGGATCCTTCGGAAGGACGGGCCGGGACCCCCGGCGTCAGGACCCTGGAACCCCGGAGGAAACCCTGGGCAACCTGGGCCGGCTGGGCGGCAGCCCTGGTACTCGGGGCCGGGCTTATATGGATGGCGAGCGAACGGCAGCGCCTGCAGGCCGATGTCCAGGTACTCCAGCAGGACAACCAGTTCCTGGAGCAACAGGTGGAGGCGACCCGGGAGGCCCTTGCCGACACCGATTCTATAATGCGGGAACTCCGGGACAAGAATATTTCCGTCGTGCCGCTCGACGGCCAACAGGTGGCCCCTGAGGCCTACGCCCGCGTGTACTGGAACCGGGATTCCGGGCAGTTGCTGATCGATGCGATCGGCCTGCCGGAGCCACCCCCGGGAATGGTCTATCAGGTATGGTCCCTGAAGCTGGATCCGCTGACCCCCACAAGTCTGGGCCTCCTGGAGGATTTTGCCTCCGAGGATGACCGGATCTTTGCCTTACCCAACCCGAATGAATCCGAGGCCTTTGGAATTACCCTGGAACCGGCAGGTGGAAGCGAGACACCCACCCTGGAGCAACTCTACACCCTCGGGGAGGTAAAAAAAGCTACTTAGTATCTTAGAATCACAAGCAGAACCGGATGCGATCCTATGGATTGGGGCGGAATAATTTCCCGTAGAGACGCTTGAGGGTGTCCGGTTTGCATCCGCAGTAAAAGAGTATCAAAAGGAAAAGGTTACTGAGGTTTACCCGCAGATAGGAATTCCGCTTATACTTCCGGGCGGAAACCACCATGTCATTATGGACGATTCGATAGGGGGTGCGGGCCCGTTTCATCCGACGAAAAAACTCAAAGTCTTCCATCAGGACCTGATCCGGGTCAAATCCGCCCAGGGCTTCAAACGTTTGTTTTTCAATAAACAGGCATTGATCCCCGCCTCCCGTAAAAAGCCCGTCCTTCCGGGTAAAATACCCATTGATCCGGAGCAGGAGCGTCGGGTTGTCGAAGCGATAGGAAAAAAAGCCCGCCTGGTAGTCTTCGGATAAGGTCCGGGAGATATCCCGGAAGAATTCGTCCGGCGGCCACACATCGGCATGTAAAAAGACGAGGGTTGTACCCCGGGCGCGCCTTGCACCTGCATTCATCTGGCTGGCCCGGCTTGTAGCCTCACATCTAACGGGTTCCAACCCCAGTTCCCTCAGGACCTCCGCAGAACCATCCCGGGTGGCACCGGACAGGACCGGCAGCAATTCCACGGGATGATCGCCCCGAATGCGCTGCAGGTGGGGGATTAACCGGCTCAGGTTGTTCCGTTCGTTATGGATGGGGATGACCACACTGATCATGGGCGGGAACTCGTAATTTGAAAAAATAAGGATGTTTTCGGAAATACGAGGTGACCCTCCGGGAGAAAAGTCCAGAAATTCCGGTTGGAGCCGCCAATAAGGTTCCTGGAGCGTATCAGTGCTTCATACGCAGCTGTCGTTCGGCTTTCTTGGTTTTTTGCAGGGAATGATGGGCCTGGTATACCATCACGGCAGAAAGTGCCATTGCGGTAATACCAAGGGAAAATAACAGGATTTCCATAACATATAGGTTTTAAGTTCCGGGCCTTTCGAAGGGGCGTCCGGCAGGCAGTTTGGGTTCTGGACTGGGCAATATATAGATTCGCGTCCATAATGAACAATAAAAATTCACAGTTTTCGATGAAAAGCCCTGATTCCCAAAAGGATCAGGGCTTATGTGTAGCAAAATCAATTTGAATCCTAAAAACCTCCGTTTCGAAAATGCTACATCTTCAATGTCCGCAACCGGGACAGGGATTCCGGTCCAAGCTCGTATACGGCCTCCTCGAGTTCGGCAGCCAGTTGGGCGGCCCGGCCCTGCATTCCTGAAGCCTTGTAGATCTCAGCCGCGTACAGGAGCGTTTGGGGTTCAAAGGTCTTGCCGTCCACTTGTTCGCGGATGAGCTCGAGGGCCCTGGAGGTATCGCCGTTTCGAAAGTAGGCATAGGCCAGCAGGCCATGGGTTTCCGGGGTTGGCCGATTGTTGACCTCGCGCCGTGCCAGGTCCAGGGCCTTGCCAACCTGCCCGGTCGATTCCAGGTAAAGCGAGGCGGCATGGGCGTTATACATATCTCCGTATCCCGGATCACTGAGCAGGCTGGCAAAGCGGTCCAGATAGACCGACTGGGCCTGCAAATTTCCCTGGGAGGCGGCAATATCCGCCTGTAACAATGCGATATCGGGGCTCTGGTAATAAGTAGACACGGTATCCAGAATACGCAGTGCCTCTCCAGGTTGTTTTTCGTGCGAATAGACGATCCAGGCGATGCCCTTTTTGGCATAGGCATTGGAGGGATCCAGCTGCAAGGCTTTCAGGTAGTGCTTATAGGATTTTTTAATTTCCCCTGCGTGGCCGTAGTAATCGGCCAGGTTCGTGTAGCACCATTGCAACAAAACGGGGTTCTTGCTTCGCCCGGCTGTTTCGGTTGCCAGTTCCAGTGTAGATATGGCCTTCGGGAGGTTCCCCCGGTGGTCGCTCCACTTGGCCAGGCGAATCAGGTAATCCATCCGGACCATGTCGGCAATTGCTTTCAGGTGCGTCTCGGCTTCTTCATATTCGCCCAACTCCATCAGGATATCGAATTGCAGGGCGTGGTTGGCCCGCATCCCGCTACCCATTGCCATGGCAGAGTCCGCCAGGGCGGCCGCTTCCCGGAATCGGTGTTGTGAAATGTAGTTTCGCGCCAGGGCCCGGTAAAAATCGGCTTTGCCGATGGCGGCAATTTCCACCCCGCGCTGCAGGGCCTGTTCCGCTTTTTTCAGGTAGTCGATGTTCCCGGTATTGTCAAACGCCCGGGCGTATTCGCCTGCGACAATTCCAAAACTCGTCAGCTGCAGGCTGTCCGGCCGTATCTTGTCGTTCCAGATCCGGAAATACTTGGATTCCGGGCCGGAAGGGGTCGCGGCTAGATAGGCGTCGTAGTCATTCGGATTCGTTATGCGTTCTTCGGCCTGATGCTGGCAACTGCTGAGCAGGACAACCGGCAACAGGAATAGATACAAAGTATATTTCATGATTGAGGATTTCTGAGGTTCAACATGTGATGGGTGTGCCACCGCGAATAAAGAAGGGGAGGGCCGTCCGGGGACGGGGTCCCTCCCCTGCTCTTTTTCACAGCAATTGCTTCTTATTCAGGCGCTCCCACATAGGGGAAGTCGGCGCTGAGGGTAGCGGTGAGGGCTACGCCGTCCGAGGTGAGCCTGGGCAGGTCCTGCATCCCGTCGCCATCCACATCCTGACCGCTGAAGCGGTCGCCTTCCATCCCGCCGAAGAGCAGGATCAGGCTGATATCGATTACGTCGTCCTGCAGGGTCCGCCCGGTCAGGCCGATTTCATCTCCGTCCGGCACCAGGATCCGACCGTCATTGTCGTTATCCGTACCCGGGTCGAAGTAGGTGGTGCGGGCATCCGGCGCCACTTCAAGCACGTCCGCCGCCAGGTAAGTGGTCAGCGTGGTGGCATCCAGCCCCAGGATATTCGTTTCGTAATCCACATCGGCCGGGTCCAGGCCAAGCAGGTTGGCATATACGTCGTGATACGCTTCAAGGCGCGCCTCGAATCCCGCCTGGAATGCCGCGGTCATCTCTGAGGGTATCGTGACGTTGTGGGCGTCTTTAACGCTCGCTTCGCCTTCCATGTCCGCGCTGAGGACCGTGTTGATCCCGGGCCGGCCCATGTGGTCCTGTTGCACGTAGGTACCGCTGAAGTCGGGTTCCATCCCTTCCATACAGGGGGTGCAGCTGCCGCCGCAGTCAATTCCGGTTTCATCGCCGTTCATGACGCCATCCGTACAGGTGGGGTTCATAACCATTTCCATTTCCTGCGGGTCGTCGTCGCTGCAGGACAGGGTGAGGCTCAACATTCCGATGAGGCCCAGGCCTGCTAAATATCTATATACTTTCATCATTGTAAATTTTTAGGGGTTTATGATTTGCGGTTGGTGGTTACCCAGGTTTTGTACACAGGTACGCCCAGGGCGTTTTGTCCGGTAGGGGTACCCAACATGCTGTTGGGGATTTCAATCACAATTGACATGGTGTTGGCACCGTCAAAGGTATCGGTGGCCTCTTCCGGGGGAAGGAAGCCCTCGGGCGCCATACCGCCTATTACCGCATTGAACTGGAAGAAATCAAAATAGAACGGATCCTGTCGGGGACCGGCAAATAAACGGACGCCGTCTGAGGTCGTTTCTACCGTGGCGGATGGCCCGGAAATCGCTACGCTTCCAATCGGGTTGTCCGTGTAGATTCCGCTGCTCGTCCCGGTGGTCGGTGTATCGCTCATGAAAAAATACATCATCCCGCTCCTCGGGATTGCCTGGATCACCCGGTCTTCCACCAGGTCGCCGTCCAGGTCGATGTTGATTTCCGTCACGACATCTTCGTCAAAACTGCCGTACGCCAGGTCCGGCAACACATTGGATTGCAGGTCTACCACGAATACCGTGTTGTCCGACCCCTCGTTGGGCTCAAATGCAAAAAAATCTGCGATATCCGCTGTCGTACCAGCCGCGGAAGGGGCGTCGATGTGGTCGGCAGCCACAATCAGTGCGGCCAGGCCAACCAGGCCAAGCACGCCGCCGTAAATGTTACTCTTTCTCATCTTTTAGTTTTTAGAGGTGATTCGCCAACACTTACGGAGGAAAGCTGCCGGGGTTCGGTTTAAAATGTTAAAATAACGTTAAAGCTATCTGCCGGGCACTTTAAATCAGCGGTCGCATACACCGGACATGGAAATAAAAATTAATTTGGCCCTTTAAATCTGACGGGTCGTGAATCCCTCTTCCTCGGGCTGGATTGAAAAATTCGGGCATCTGGCGTCCAGGCACGCCGAACCTTTTGACGATTTCGGGCAGCTATACCAGGCGCTCCGCAAATTGGGATTCTCCTATGGAATGAATATCGGCATCCCCTCCTTTATAGATCCCGCCCACAAGCTGACCCAGGACGAATACGCCAAGCTCAACCTTTTATACGGACTGTACGCCACCTATCAACTGCGCAACCGCACGGTGCGCTTCAACTATTTCCTGGAATCCGTTTTTAATTTTTACAAGGATCTGGAAGTAGGGCGCATCAACTTCCTTCAAAAAATCCTCAGCGGGAAGAAAACGTCCAGTCAACTGGAAAAACTCCTGGATTCCCGGATCTACCTGGAAGCCAATATGCTTTCCAAGACCTTCAACAGCATTATTACCAATTCGCTGTTGTTCGTGGATGTCCTTACCTACAAACACTACCTGGACGGACACCAGCAATTGCGGCTGTACGCAAGGAACCTGGAATTTGTGACCATCAACATCACCTCCCAGGCGCTTGGGAGCAAGAAAAAGAACCCCACGGACGAGCGGCTCAGGGAGTTGTTCCGGTCATCCATCACCTATATGGAAGATCAGGAGGCCGAACCGGACCTGAGTTACCGCGCCATGCTCGAGGACTACCGGGGTACGGGGGCCGCCCGGTATTTCCTGGATGTGGCCTGTCTGACGGTTTGGGAAGACGGGAACCTGGAGTTCCGCGAATCCGATTTTGTCTTTCTCCTGGGGGAAGAACTCGGGCTGGACCGCGAATATGTCCGCCAGGCATTGGAAGATGTAACCCGGTTTTTCGGAAGCCACGCCGGGGAAATTTCGGTCCTCAACGACGGGCGGTTCTACGACGGCATGAGCCAGGTGGTCAACAAGCTGATCCGGCGGAACAGCAAACGGCTGCAAAACGAATTGTCCCAAAGCAGGGAACTCATGTACCTGCTCTCAAAATCCACTGTCCGGGAACTCACCGAGGAGGAGAAAAGAAAGGTACAGGAACAGCTCGTGGATATCTTTAAGAGCATCCCGTCGCTCGCTATTTTCCTGTTGCCAGGCGGGGCCGTTTTACTTCCGATGTTCATCAGTCTGATTCCCCGACTACTTCCCTCTTCGTTCGACGAAAACCGGGTGGATCCGGAGGAGGAATTGGAGAAATAAGCGGTATAAGAATATTCTATAGTGGATATTTAATAGTTGTTATTCAGGTTTTTGAACCTATTTACTCCAACCATAACTTAAAGTCCTTTACCCGTTCCCGGCTTACGATGATTTCGCGCTCATCATAACGGTTCAATTTGATTTTAAGGCGGGAATTCGCATACGCGATGATGTCTTTTATGTGGTCGACATTCACAAAGAATTTCCGGCTTACCCGGAAAAATTTCGACGGTTCCAGTTCGTCTTCCAATTGCTCAAGGGTCGTGTCGAGCAGGTAGGTACGCCCCTCTTTTGTGGCTGCGTAGGTACCCTTGTTTTCCGAGAGAAAACATTCAATTTCGTCCGCATGGAGAATTTTAAGGTGCTGCCCCACCCGTGCCGTAAACCGCTTTTTGTAATCCCGCTCCAGCGGGTTGACCAGGAGCTTTCGGATGTCCTCAAAATCGACTTGCAAGGGCGCATTGGCCGCTGTTCGTTCCCGGAACTTTTTCAGGGACGCTGCCAACTCGTCCTCGTCGATAGGCTTGAGCAGGTAGTCAATACTGTTTAGCTTGAAGGCCTGCAGGGCGTATTCGTCGTAGGCGGTGGTGAAGATGATGGGGGAGCGCACCTCCACAGCATCGAAAATCTCAAAGGAAAGACCGTCCGAAAGCTGGATGTCCAGGAATATCAGGTCCGGGTTGTCGTGCTTCCGGAACCATTCGATGGCCTCCTCTACCGAATGGAGCAGGACCGCGGCAGTAACCCCGTGCTTTTCCAGCATACGGGAAAGGCGCCGTGCCGCAGGCTTCTCGTCTTCAATAATAATGGCGTTCAAAAGCGGTTGGTTTTATTGATGGAATATTGCGATTTCCTGAATATCAGGTTACTTGAATTTTTCGGATTCCCTCCGGTCCTTCTCCATATACTTCCGGATTTGCTCGTCTTCCCATTTTTTGCCGAAGAATGGGAGCCAGCCAAATACCTTGGCCCCGTGGAAAGCCAATCCGATTCCCCAAAACAACGGGGTGTACAGGCTATACCATTGGAAGAGCGCCTGCCCGTCGTAGAAGATCCGGATGTTCTGCACAATCAGGAGCATTAAATTTATAAAAATAAATACGCTCAGGTGGATGTAGAACCCCTTGATCTCCTCCACGCGTTTTTTTGCCCTTTTAAGCTTTTCTTCTGGTGTTTCCATAACTACTTCTATCAATCGGCCGCTGTATGCAGCCGGGCCGGACCCTTAACGGGTCTATTCCCACCGTTTCGGATTGCGCTCCTCTTCTTCCATCAATTCCCGGATCTTGCGCTCTTCCCAGTCCCGTGAGAAAAACGGGTTCAGGTTAAAGGTATGGAGGGCGTGGAAAAAAAGCCCGATCCCCCATCCCAGGGCTGCCCAAAGGAACCATTTGTAGTCCCAGTACGTCAGGTAATTTATAATTCCCAACAGGGTAATGACGAAGATATAGGATGCGACATTCCCGTAGAACTTCTTGAGTTCCTCCACGCGCTCCCTGGCGCGGATGTATTTGCTTTCCTTTTTGAAATCTTCCATGGCGATTCGTTTTTTGGTTTTCAGGTTAAAATTCCTCCCGCGACATGTATTCGCGGATTTTGCGATCCTCCCATCCCCGGCCCAGGACCAGGTCGTAGCCAAATACCTTCAGGCCGTGCATCAACAGTCCGAACCCCCAGCCAATTGCGGGAAATAAAGCCCAGGGGAAACTGGTCGTCCGCCAGTTCAGCCAGATGAGGAAAGGGATAACAATCAGGTAGGTGATCAGGTTGCCGTAGAATCCGCGTATATCCTCGACGCGTTTCTTGGCGCGCAGGTAGCGGTCTGCATGTGAAAAGTCTTCCATTGTAGTTGTTTTTAGTTTCTGCATCAAATATGCAACGCAGGGCCCGCTAACTGAATTTATTCCGACCGAATTGTCGAAACCCGCTACCGAACCGCGGTGTACCTAAAAATCGTCCTTCTCCATCAATTCCCGGATCTTCCGCTCCTCCCAGCCCTTGCCCCAAAGCGGGTTGTATCCAAAGGCCTCCAACCCGTGCATCACCACCCCAAACCCCCAGCCGACGGCCGGGAATATGGCCCAGGGGAAGTCCGTACTCCGCAAATTCAACCAGGCCAGGAAAGGGATCACGATGCAGTATGCGGTCAGGTTCCCGTAAAAGTTCTTGATGGCTTCCACCCGTTCTTTCGCCTTTAAGTAGCGCTTATCTTCCAGGTACTCCTCCTGACGGCTCACACGTCTAACCTGTCGGGTCAACAGCGGCAGGGACACGCGGAACGTTTTGTCGTCCCGGGCAATTTCCACCTGTCGGTCCGTCAACAGGGCATAGCGCTGGCGGATGTTCCGAAGCCCCACCCCGCTCGATTTTTTTACCACGGCCTTCTCCTGCAGGTTGTTGGAGACCACTACCCTGCCGTCCAGTTCCCTGACGTGTATATGCAGGGGGCGGGAAGGGGTTACCACATTGTGTTTTACCGCGTTCTCCAGGAGCAATTGCAGCGAAAGCGGGACAATCCGGGCTTCCGGGTTGCTGCTGGCTTCGGGGATCTCGAAAACGATACTGTCTTCAAACCGCATCTTCAGGAGGCGGACGTAGGTGTGGGCAAAGGCGAATTCCTCGTCCACGGTGACAAGCTCCTTGTTTTTCTGCTCGAGGACGTATCGGTACACCTTGGAGAGGGAGGTTGTAAATCGCTGGGCCTGTTCGGGGTCTTCGTCAATCAGGCTCGTGAGTACATTCAGGCTGTTGAACAGGAAATGCGGGTCCAGCTGGTTCTTCAGGGCGTCGAATTGCGCAGCGGCCGTACCTGCTATAATTTTCTGTTGCTTTACGCGGGTTTCCTGCCGGTACTTGTTGTAATAAAAAAGGTAAAAGATCCCAGAGACCACCAGGGCAATCAGCAGGGAAATCGCATAATAGTCTGGGGTCTGCCGTTTCAGGAAGGACCCCACCGGTTCCCCCATCATCAGAACATAAACCGTAAAATTGGCCAGGGCAATGGCCAATAGGGAAACCAGGGCATTGCCCGCCAGGGAAAGGGCCAGGTTTTTCCATTTGAAAATCCGGTTCCCCCAGCGCCTGAGGGCAAAGAAGATAACATAGGCGTTGGCCAGGTAGATAAACAGCGTAAAGACCATGTGTTGTAAAAAATCCAGCAACTGGTCCATACTCCAGGTGAACTCCCGGCCCAGGAAATAATAGATTCCCAGGAAAACGATGTAAATGGCCACTCCCACGACGCTCGCGCGGCCCAATTCAATAAAAAATCGTTTCCAACCCATAGTGCGCTTTAAATGTAGCAAATGTTCGGGGAGCAACAGCCACCCCCTGCGAATGCCGGACAATTGCGACCCGGAGGCCGCGCATACGAAACCCGGAGGCATTCCCCACAGGTTCCAAAGAACCGGTATGCGCTCCGGGCCTGAAAATTTAACCCTCCGAATTGTCGGATCCGGCGGCTGAACTGTCTATTGGCTTACTTTTTCAGGAACCCTGCCAGCATTTCGTTGAGTTCCCTTGCATGGGTCAGGTGGAGTCCGTGCGGGGCTCCTTCCAGTACTTTGAGGGTAGCATCCGGGATGCCGCTGGCCGCCTGCCGGGCCGAAGTTTCTATGGGGACCGTCTGGTCGCCATCCCCGTGTACCACAAGGGCGGGCACCCGGACGTTGGCGAGTTCCGGCCTGAAATCCGTATGCATCCAGGCAAGGGCAGTCTGGATGGTGGCCCTGGGGGATGCGTGGGAGGCCACGATGAAGTCGTAATCGAGCTGTGCCTGGCTGATGCGGTCCTTTGCCGCGTTCTCGTCAAAATTGTAAAACCCTTTTGAAAATTCCTTCAGGAAGCCTACCCGGTCTTTCTGCAGTGCCTCCTTGATGGAGTCCAGTGTTTCCACTGGGACACCCCCGGGATTGTCATCGTGTTGCTTGACCAGGGGGATGATGGAGCTGACCAGGGCAATTTTGTCGATGCGGTTGTCTCCAAAATCCGTCAGGTAGCGGATAACTTCGCCCCCGCCCATCGAAAACCCAACCAGTACGCAATTGTCGAGTTTGAGTTGTTCGATGATCTCGTTCAAATCACCTGCCAGGTCGGAGTACCCGTAGCCGTCCCAGGGGGCAGAGCTGATCCCGAACCCCCGCCGGTCATAGGAAATGCACCGGTAGCCGGATTCGACGAGCTTCCAGACTTGCTGTTCCCACATCTTATTGCTCAGGGGCCACCCGTGAATCAGGATAACGGGCTGTCCTTTCCCATAGTCTTCATAATAAATACTGTGTTCTTCCTCTTTGCTGTGTGTAATAAATGGCATATTCTCTTTTATATTTAAACTACGGGGTTTCCCTGGAATCCCTTGCCGGAATGCCATGGAATCCGTGCTGTATGCAAAGTTTGGAGTGCGGTTGAATTTACCGGACATGCATGCCGGAATTGCACCATCCGGAATTGCACCATCCGGAATTGCGCCATCCGGAAACGGCCAAATTGCTACCTTTGGAATTCTGTCAGGCTTTTGCCGCAGGATAAAAAATATCAAGTGATACCACTCCATGTATATCCCGGATAAATACCGGATAGAAGATCCGCGGGTGATCCGGGAATTCCTGGAAGCACATTCCTTTGGCCTGCTTGTCTGCAACGGGCCGGCAACACCGATGGCCACCCATTTACCCCTTGAGCTCATACCCGGCAAGTACCCCCTGGAGCTATGCGGCCACGTTGCCCGGGCCAATCCGCAGTGGAAACATATCCGGGACGGACAGGAAGTCCTTTGTATTTTCCAGGGGCCCCACAGCTACGTATCCTCCTCATGGTACCGGGAGGAAGAGGTGCCCACCTGGAACTATATGGCGGCACACGTCCGGGGGGTCTACAACGTTCAGGATGCCGATCAGCTGCGGGCCTCCCTGGATCGACTGGTAGACAAATACGAAAGCGATTCCGTGGAGCCGGTATCCATGGAGGGGTTTTCGCCGGCCACACTCCGTCAAATCCGGGGCATTATCGGGTTTACGGTCCGCGTAACAGCCGTGGACGTTGCCTTTAAGCTATCGCAGGGCCGCGGGGAGGACCTCAACCGGATAATCGGCGAACTCAGCCAAAGAGGCGGGTTATCCGCAGCAGTGGCTGACGCGATGAAAAAGCATCTACTGTCTTGATTCTGAACGGTGAAATCGATACCTTGTAGGAAATTCAACCCACCATGTTACACAACAAATTCTGGCAGGGCTTCTTTGCCCTTGCACCGGTTGCGGGGCTCGTGTTGCTCTTTGCCGGCTATGCCGTATTCATGTTTACCCTCTTTGGAAATATCGAGCGGTTCGAAGGCCAGGAGGCCCCGCCGGCCAGCTTTTTTGGCGGGTTGGGCGTGTTTATTGCCATGATCCTGCTATTGGTCCTCGTCAGCCTGGGGAGCCTGGTGTTTTATATTGTTCACGCCGTTAAAAATCCGAACCTCCAGCACAACAACCTGCTGCTGGTGTGGATCCTGCTATTCATTTTTGCCAACGGTATCGGGCAGGTAATTTACTGGGTAGTCGAAATCCTGGGGAACCGTAAGTCGGCCCCCCTTCAGGATGGCTGACACATTTCCCGAGGCCCCGGATAGCATGCACCCGGGAAACGATGTGCGAATCGTGCCCTATACCCCCGCGTACCGGGAGGCCTTTTTTAGGCTGAACCAGGCGTGGATTGAACGATATTTCGAGATGGAACCCAGGGACTATCAGGTGTTAGGCAACCCGCAGGAAACGATCCTGGATCCCGGGGGCCATATTCTGGTTGCCCTTGCCGGGGGGCAGCCGGTTGGGGTCTGCGCCCTGCTCGCCTCCGCACGGCCGGGATACGATTTTGAACTGGCCAAAATGGGGGTGGACCCTGCCTCCCAGGGGCGTGGGATCGGGCGTGCACTGGCCCGGGCCATCCTGGAAGTAGCCCGGAATTCCGGAGCCCGGAAAATCTTCCTGGAAAGCAGCACCCGCCTGCCGGCAGCCCTGTCGCTCTATCGGAAACTGGGCTTCCGGGAAATTGCCGGGGGCCCCTCCCCCTACAAACGCTCGGATATCCGGATGGGCCTTTCCCTTTGATTACCCCTAAATTACCTGAGTAACTTGCCCCGAGTAATCTCTCAGGCCGGCACCTCTCACGGTTCGGGGGCCGAAATCCCCAATTCAGCAAGTTTGTTTTTTATGCCGCAAATGGGTTTTGCAGATTTGGGCCAGGTTCAACACAAAAAACGCAACCCATGAAAACACGCATCTTATTTACACTGGCATTACTTCTTTCCCTCGGCCTCGGCGCCCAGGATTTTAAAGGGGCTACCGTTACCGTTACCCTGGAAAACGTCCTGAATGATCAGGGCGATATCCTGGCCGCCCTGCACACGGACCAGACGTTTATGAAAGGGGCCGGGATCAAAAACTTTAAGGCCGGCGCATCTCCGGGGTCCCTGACATTCACCTTTGAAAACGTCACCCCCGGCACATACGCCGTTTCCGTCCTGCACGACCTGAATAGCAACGAGCGGATGGATTTTGAGAGCAACGGCATGCCCTCCGAACCTTATGGGATGAGCGGCAACGACATGGCGATGGGGCCGCCCACTTTTGGCGGGGCCGCCTTTGAGGTGGGCTGGGACGACGTGGAATTGCATATCCGCTTCTGACCCTGGACCCTATTCATCCTGCCGGGACCTTACCCCGGAACAACGCATAAACAAAGCCATCCCGCGGGATGGCTTTTGCCTTGCAATCTGTGGGGTTATTAAACTTGTTCCGCCAACCAGGCCCTTATCATAAAGACAATTATCCACCGTCGCTAATTCAAGAGCGATTTAAAGGTGTCGGAGACTAAGTTATCTGAAAGTTTTATAATAATAGTAGGGTTAAATACGTTCTGGTTGTTATTGGATACCAAATCTTTAAAATTCAAAAATTATGAAATCGTTAAAATTTGCCTTTTTACTTTCCGCCTTGGTACTGTTTATATCCTGTAGTAAGGATGATGACTCTTTTGCAAGGGTAAGTGTTAACGGCACCCAACTTACCGCCAGCCCTTCGGATTTTACCGTGGGCGACACCTCGGATTTCAACGGGGATGTGGATGCGAGCTTCACCGGGAATGGCGGGACTACTATCCGAATGTTCAGCTGGAACAACAACCTGAGTACCGCTGATTATAACGCGGATGTAACGCTTGCGGTTGAAGGAAGTTTCCGAATCATCGTAGAAGATGCCGATGGGATGCCCGTATTGGACCGGACCATCCAGGGCGGATCCGAGCCAGATTCCATCAGCGGGGTAACCGATTCAGGGGCTTCGGGCATCTGGACTGTGACCATTGAGGTCAAGAACTTCAATGGAGACGGCAGCTTTTCTCTGAGCGAAGGCAACTAAAATACATTCTCTTATATCGTTAAGCCCTGCGGAGTTCCCGCAGGGCTTTTTTAATTCCGACTATCCTTCGGGTTCTCTCATTGGTTTCAATTCCCATTTCAGTCAGTTTTCAGTCCGGAGTATTGAATCTCCCTATGATAATTCGCTATTACTATCCTTACATTTTATACTTTTAAATCGCCAAACAGACTCAAATGACTATTACACAACTGCAATATGTCCTCGCCGTGGCGGAACACCGGAATTTTACCGTTGCAGCCGAGAAATGTTTTGTCACCCAGCCTACCCTGAGCATGCAGGTACAGAAACTGGAAGACGAACTCGACCTCCTGATATTCGACCGGAGCAAAAAACCCATCAGCATCACGGAAGCAGGTCAGAAGATCGTAGACCAGGCCCGGAATATCGTCAATGAGGCAGCGCGAATCCGGGACATTGTAGATCAGGAAAAGGGTTTTATAGGCGGCACGTTCACCCTCGGGATAATCCCCACAATCATGCCCACGCTGCTGCCCATGTTCCTCAAGCCCTTTATCAACCGGTATCCGAAGGTTCGGCTCATCATCAAGGAGCTGAGCACGGAAAGGCTGATTGCCAATCTTTTGGAGGGCCACCTGGATGCGGGGATTGCAGCGACCCCGCTCCGGAATGAGCAACTCACCGAGCGGCCGCTTTATTACGAGCCTTTTGTGGGTTATGTCCCGGACGGGCACAGGCTGGCGGGGCTTGGAAAGATCCGACCCGAGGACCTGGACCTGGAAGACATCCTCTTACTTCAGGACGGTCATTGCTTCCGGGACGGGGTGGTCAACCTTTGCAAGGGCGGGTTCCGCCTGGACTCGGACCGTTTCCAACTGGAAAGCGGCAGTTTTGAAACCCTGGTAAAACTAGCGGATGAAGGGCTTGGCATGACCCTCCTCCCCTACCTGCACACGCTGGACCTGGGGAATGGCAACCGGGATAACCTGCGGTTTTTCCAGGAACCTCCGCCGGCGCGGGAGGTGAGCCTGATCTACCACAAGAAGGAACTGAAATTCCAGATAACGGAATCCCTCAAGGAGGTTATCGCCTCCGTAGTTCGCGGCGCAATTGCATTTCAGGATGTTAAAATTATCAGCCCGACACTGCAGGGGAACCGCAAACAACCCAGATAAAAAAACCCCGCTATTGCGGGGGGTGTATCAGACGGGCAGGTATTGCAGCGTTTTTTGCAATTCCGGTTTGTCGGTGGTGAAGAGCAGCAACCAGTTGCGCAACTCTTCCAGTTCATTCGGTAGTAGTCTTTTGATCGCTTTTTGGAGTTCCCTGCTGAATAATCGCGCATCGAAACTCACCTTCTGGAGCACGGTTTTTGTGTACTCCAACATCGAACCAGCCATTTTTTGAGTTTGTTTAGTTAGACGTGTCTCATCAAAAGTAACCAAAAATTGTTGCGGATTATTGCTCCCAAGTCGTTAAAAATTTGATATTTTCATCAACAAATAGTTAAAATAGTCCGATGCCCGGATACCTGTTGAGATTCGCCATTCCATATTCTGTTTTGGGAGCCCTGGCAATCCTGGTATTCCTCTCGGGTTGTTCGCCGGTTCGAAAAGTAAACCGGCATCTGAACAATCAATTCCAAAACGAAGCGCACTCCAACCAGTTCACCGGCATCCTCCTGGTGGATGCGACCAGCCGGGACACCCTCTTCTCCCTGAATGCCGAAAAGTATTTTACACCCGCCAGCAACGTGAAGCTATTTACGCTTTACGCCGCCCTGAAAACCCTGCCAGACAGGGTACCCGCCCTCAAATACGCCCGGCACCGCGACAGCGTCTACGTTGTGGGGACGGGCGATCCGTCGGCGCTCCACCCGGATCTGATGGACAGTACAGCCCTGAAGTTTATCCGGGGCTTCCCCCATGTTACGATGGTCAATTCCAACCTCACGGATCCCGCCTGGGGACCGGGTTGGTCCTGGGACGATTTCGACGCGTATTACATGCCGGGCCGGAGCGCCTTCCCGGTTCACGGCAATATCCTGCGCCTGATTGGTTATCCGGACAGTTTGCACGTCTCCCCGTCCATCTTCAGGGACAGTCTTTCCCCCCGCAGAGGCGGACGGGCACGCTCGCAACTGCGGAATGTGTTCCTTCGAACCCCTTCTCCCGGGGATACCCTGGATATCCCGTTGCGGATTTCCGGACAATTGGAGCGGGATCTTTGGGCCGCTTTTTCGGGCCGGGTGATTGTGCGCGGAGATACCCTGCCTCCGACCCCCCTGGAAACCCTTCCCGGCATGGCCTCGGACAGTCTGTACGCCAAAATGATGAAGGAGAGCGACAATTTTATCGCGGAACAACTGATGCTCCTGGTGTCCGGCACACAATCGGATACACTGAGTTTTGAGGCTGCCCGCGACCGGGTACTGGAAGAGTTCCTGCCCGGGATGCCGCAGGTCCCCCGATGGGTGGATGGCTCGGGCCTCAGCCGGTATAATCTCTTTACCCCGGAATCCGTGGTCTTCCTGCTGGACAAACTATACCGGGAGTTCCCGGAACCCCGCTTATTTGCCTTGCTGGCACAGGGCGGACAGGATGGGACCCTGGCGGAATGGTACCGGGACAGCGCGTCGCCGTACGTATTTGGAAAAACGGGGAGCCTGAGCAACAACCACAACCTCAGCGGGTACCTGGTTACCCTCTCAGGCAAACGGGTCTGCTTTTCGATGATGAACAACCACTTTACACAGCCCTCGGATGTCATAAAGGAAAACATGCAGGAACTCCTGCAATGGGTGCGTGAAAATTACTGAATTTCCCGGGCTACTGGACGCAACGGGCCAAAAAGCGCAGCGTACTGGATCAGGATGAGCGTTTTGGCATCCCGGATCTCCCCGTTTCGTACCTTCTCCAGGATTTCTTCGAACCCGAACTCCAGCAATTCGATGTCCTCGGTTTCCTCGGGAACGCCACCGCCTTCCGCCTCCTTTTGCCCGGGGTGGTAAGCGGCCAGATAATAGTGCAGGATTTCGGTAACGGCGCCCGGGGAACTATACGCCTCCAGGATTTTTTCCAGTTGCTCCACCCGGTACCCCGTTTCCTCCAGGATCTCCTTCCGGATAGCAGCCTCAGGGTCCGCCCCGTCGAGCAGGCCGGCACAAACCTCGGTGAGCAGGCCGTCCGGGTTGTGGTTTACAAAAGTAGGCATCCGGAATTGCCGTGTCAGGAGTACTTTCCGCCGGGATGCATCGTACAGTAAAACGGCTGCGCCGTTGCCCCTATCGTACACTTCCCGCTGCCGGGACTCCCATCTGCCATCCGAACGCCGGTACTCAAAATCGTATCGGTACAGGGTATACCAGGCACTTGAGAGCGTCTCTTTCCGGATATTTCTCAGTCTGTCGTTTTCGGGCATCTTGTCAGGGTTTAAACTCAAAGGTAGGGCTTCTGCAGCTCATCCCCACCCACGCACCACAGCCCCCCGGGAACGGCTGGCCTATAAAATTTAATTGATACTTTTAATGCGCGGGCGGCAACTAGCTGCCTGCTGCCAAACCTCTTTAAAATCCTTACACAGATCCGTTGCCCATGAATCCAACTCGTTACACCCTGTTTTTACTGCTTATTACATTACTGGCCTCCTGCGGCCAAAACAACCGCTCCGGGAATGAGCCGGGAACCGACCTGCCCCGGATTGCCATTGCAGGACTCGGCATTGAATCGAGCACTTTTTCGCCGGCGCGGACCGAAGAAGCCGCCTTCCACCCCCGCACAGGCGATTCCGTTTTTACCCGATACCCCTTCCTCCATACGGATTCCGTTAACCGGAAACGCGCCGAATGGGTCCCCACCCTGGTGGGGAAGGCCCTTCCCGGCGGGACGGTTACCCGCAAGGCCTACGAATCGCTGGTTGGGCAAACCCTCAAACGACTCGAGGCCCAAAAACCCTTTGACGGGCTTTTCTTTGACATCCACGGTGCCATGAGCGTCGAAGGGATGGATGATCCCGAAGGCGACTTGATATACCGCATCCGGGAGGTGGTGGGCCCTGAAGTCCTGATATCCACCTCGATGGACCTGCACGGAAACGTCTCCCGACGGCTCGCCAGGCATACGGACCTGATTACCTGTTACCGCATGGCGCCGCACGAAGACGCCCTGGAGTCCAAGAAACGCGCTGTGGAAAACTTGCTGGACCGGTTGGAAAGCGGCAAGGGGAAACCCGCTTACAAGGCCTGGGTTCCCGTGCCCATCCTGCTACCCGGGGAGAAGACCAGCACCCGGGTGGAACCCGGAAAGAGCCTGTATGCCAGGGTACCCGGCGTAGCGGCCCGCGACGGGGTGGTGGATGCCGCCATCTGGATCGGCTATGCGTGGGCAGACGAACCCCGGAACCACGCGGTGGTTATGGTAACCGGGGATGACCGGGAACAAGTGGTTTCCGGGGCGGAGTACCTGGCCGGGGAGTTCTGGAAGGTACGTGACGAATTTGAATTTGTGGCCCCCACTACGGACTTTGAAAGCGCATTACAACTGGCCCTTTCCAGCGAAGAACAGCCATTTATTATTAGCGATATGGGAGATAACCCAACCGCCGGGGGCGCCGGGGATGTCACCTGGACGCTTACCGAATTGCTGAAACGCCGGGAATTTACCACTCCGGGAGGGCCGACCCTTATCTACGCTTCCATCCCCGGCCCCGAACTGATTCGGGAAGCCGTTCGCACCGGGGTGGGCGGTACCGTCAGTGCCCTGGTAGGGGCAGCCGTCGATGACCGGTATGCACCTCCCCTCTTGCTGGAGGGAACCGTCACCGCCCTGCGCAAGGGCGACCAGCACGCCGGGACCGAGGCGGTGGTAAAAACCGGGAATGCCCATGTTATCGTTACTGAGAAGCGCAAACCCTACCACCGGGAAGAAGACTTTACCCGACTGGGGCTCAACCCCCGGGAAACGGATATCGTTGTCGTGAAAATTGGTTATCTCGTGCCGGAATTATACGACATGCGAGGCGGCTGGGTAATGGCACTCACGCCTGGTGGGGTGGATCAGGACCTGGCCCGGCTGGGTCATCAACGGATCATCCGGCCCATGTTCCCCCTGGACGCGGATATGGCCGACCCGGATCTGAGCGCCCGGATGATCCCCGCTTCGGACAATGCGGTTCCCGAATAGGCAGGGGTATTCCAGCCAAATTGCCGGCAGCCGGCTGTCCCGACCTGGTGCAGGAAGGATCGGGGCCTGGTGCATCGGGGCCTGGTGCATCGGGGCCAACCGGCATCAGAACCGGTTGTCGCCGTCGAGCAGGTCGCCGAGACCGCCGAGGATGCTGCCCTCCCCTTTGTCCTTACCGCCGCCTTTGGGGGCTGCTGCCAGGACCCGTCCGGCCAGGCGGCTGAATGGCAGGGATTGGATATAGACAGTGCCCGGCCCCCTCAGGGTGGCAAAGAAAAGGCCTTCGCCCCCGAACAGCGTATTTTTGATCCCGCCCACAAATTCGATATCGTAGTCAACGGTTTGGGAAAAGCCTACGATACAACCGGTGTCGACGCGTAGTACCTCCCCTGCCTGGAGGGTGCGGCGCGCCAGGGTTCCTCCTGCATGAACGAAAGCCATGCCGTCCCCTTCGAGTTTTTGCATGATAAAACCCTCGCCCCCAAACAATCCCCGACCCAACCTGCGGGAGAATTCGATACCCACGGAAACGCCCTTGGCGGCGCAGAGGAATGCATCTTTCTGGCAGATAAACCTGCCGCCTTTTTCCTTCAGGTCTATGGGGACGATCTTTCCCGGGTAGGGAGAGGCAAAACTCACTTTCTTTTTGCCCTGCCCGCCATTGTAGAAGGCCGTCATAAACAGGCCCTCACCGGTAAGTACGCGTTTGCCGGCGGAAAATATCTTGCCCAGTACGCCCGTATCTTTCTTACTGCCGTCGCCAAAAATGGTTTCCATTCGGATGTCCGGGTCCATCATCATAAAACTGCCGGCTTCGGCAATGACCCCTTCGTTCGGGTCCAGTTCCACCGACACATACTGCATCTCCTCCCCGAATATTTCATAATCTACTACGTGGTTTCCGGTATTCATAGGTTGCATTCCTTTGAGTTACTATTCAGACTATCTGTTGGTAGCAGGCCAACTTAAAATGTTACAAATATCCTGAGGATTTCGCCTTGGACCCATTGGCCGGCAACGGGGGGGACTTATTGGGATCTATCCGAGCAGCCATTTTTTGGCCGGTCTTTTTTTCAGAAATAATTTCATCTCGTAACCCAGGTTGTTCAGGGCCGTTTCCGTAAATAGCTGTTCACTGAACCGGTCGGGGTCCGGGATAACCACCGCCAGTTTGAGGTTTGGGGTCCAACCGATGGAAGAAGCCCCTTTGGCGAGTTTGAATTTGGTCTCCATCCCGTAACTCCCGTTAAAAGACATGACAACAAGCACTTTATCCCGATTGTTTTCCCGGCATATCCGTGCAATCGCCTCCCACCGCTCCATGGCTTCCTTCAGCTCCTGCCCCGGGGCGATTTTGACGGATAGTTCTGCTGTTACATAATCGGGTCGGACCTGAAAACTGAGATCATAAGGCATATTATTGTTAATTGGCAATGGTTGATTGATGATATGCAGTAGAGAAAAAAGATACTAAAAAAATAAACTACTCAGGATTTAACCTTCAGCGTCCATTCAAAATTAAAGGTGCTCACCGTGACCCCGTCGGCGTTCACTCCCACCGATTGCATCCAGACTGTTTGCCCCTTCCCGGTCGTAACGGCCTGGTCGATGGCATGGCGGACCTTATCGCCGTCCGGGCATTCGAACCGGATGCGGCCCGTTGCCTTTTTGGAAAAGTTTGCCCGGTTGTTGAGTACCAGCATGGAAATCGGAAGCCCGCTTTTCCGGATGTGATACATAACCAGGGCCCCTGTAGACAATTCGGCAGCCATTCCCTGTACCGCCCAGAACATGGAGCGGAATGGGTTCTGGTTGATCCACCGGTGGGTAACGGCAGCTTCCCCCCGATTCCCATCCAGTGCCGTTAGCCGGACGCCGCACCACCAGGCCGCGGGTAATTTGAAGAACATGAATCTGTTGAAACTGCGAACCGATAAGGCCATCTGATGGGATTTACACCTATAAATGTATCAAAAATATCCCCGTTTACATTTGTTAAATATATGTTAATTTATAGTACTATGTTTTGCATAATACCTTTCTTCGTATATATATTTGCATAAGAAACAACTAGGCCATGACAGAATCACTATCAAAACACGAGCGCAACCTGTCTGCGTTAATCCACGGATCCACCCTGTCCCGGTTCTTTATTCCCTTCGGACAGTTCCTGGTTCCCCTGGTGCTCTGGCTCTCCAATCGCAACCAGCACGAATTTGTCGATTACAACGGCAAACAGGCATTGAATTTCCAGATCAGTATGTTCCTCTATTCCTTCCTGGTAGGGGCTATCAGCATCCCGTTCTTTGTGGCCTCAATTCCGGGGCTGTTTGAACACGGCATCCTCTCCTGGGACGACCATCACAATTTTGAATCCTTCCACTTTGACTTCGGGACCGGATTTTTTGACTTCCCGTTTTTCTGGTGGCCTGTCGGCATCGGCGGCTTGCTGGCCATGGGCCTGTTTGTCGTCAATATCGTTTATACGATCCTGGCTACGATCCGCACCAATGAAGGACAGTATTTCAGGTATCCCCTGACCATTAAATTCATTCGCTAATGAAAACGCAGACCATCTACCGCACCCTCCCTGCCCTGAAAACCCGGCACATCCTTTTGATCCTGGCCATTTTGGTCGGGGCGCTGGCGGATGCCTTCGGACAGGTCCCCGAAGATTCCGACCTGTACCGGACCATCCTGGACCTGGACCAGGCGTATTTCACCGCCTATAACGAATGCGATATGGCTACCCAGGAGAAACTCCTCAGCGACAGCCTCGAATTCTATCACGACCAGGGCGGGCTGAGCACATCCAAGTCCGGGATCCTGGAGAGTATTGAAGACAATATCTGTGGGCAAGTGTCCCGCAGCCTGGTGCCCGGAAGCGTTGAAGTACATGAAATTAAGGGCTTTGGGGCGGTTGAGATCGGATTACATAAATTTTACAACAACCGGGAACCGAACGCCATATCAAAACCCAGTCGTTTTGTGACCGTGTGGAAACAGGAAAACGACGGCTGGAAAATGCACCGGATCATCAGCCTGCATTAGACCACAAGGAGTTTATTCATCAATCAAACCATCATGAGAACAAGAAACGAACAGTTAACACCGACCCAACAGGGGGCACCTTGTGAAATGTCGGATTAAGACCCGAAATTATGAATGTAGAAAATACAAAAGCACAAATGCGGAAAGGGGTCCTGGAGTATTGTATCCTCTCCATCCTTAGCGGGGAGGACAAATACGCCTCCGAAATTCTGGATACCCTGAAAGACGCAAAGATGCTGGTGGTGGAAGGGACCATTTACCCCCTGCTCACCCGACTGAAAAATGCGGGGTTGCTTTCCTACCGTTGGGAGGAATCCACCTCGGGCCCGCCCCGGAAATACTACGGTCTCACGGAGACCGGCACCATTTTCCTCAAGGAGCTGAACACCACCTGGGACGAGCTCCGAACCGCCGTCAATGTGGTCACCAACGCAAAAAACAAGTAAGATGAACAAGACTGTAAATATCAATCTGGCCAATATGCTTTTTCATATAGATGAAAACGCATATCAAAAGCTCCTCCGGTACCTGGAAGCTGTCAAGCGTTCCTTTGCCGGCACGGCGGGAAGCGACGAGATCATCGCCGACATCGAGGCGCGGATCGCCGAGCTTTTTTACGAAAAAATGGAAAATGAACGGCAGGTGATCACCCAAAAGGAAGTGGACGCCGTCATCGCCATCATGGGACAACCCGAAGACTACCAGGTGGATGAGGATATTTTTGAGGATGTCCCGCCGGGTACGGGATCCGCCAAAAGCCGCACTACCCGTTCCGCCAAGAAACTCTACCGGGATATCGACCACAAATACATCGGCGGCGTCTGCGCCGGGCTCGAGCACTACCTGGGCCTGGACGCCCTGTGGATCCGCCTGATCTTTATCATCCTGGCCGTCTTTACCGGCTTTGGCTTCATCGCCTATATCCTGCTCTGGATCCTGGTGCCCGAAGCTGCAACTACCGCGCAGAAACTGGATATGACCGGGGAACCCGTGAATATCAGCAATATCGAGCGGAAGGTAAAGGAGGGCTTCGATGACGTTGCAGAACGGGTCCGCAGCGTGGATTACGAAAAAGTGGGTTCCAGGGTGAAAAGCAGTGGAAAGACCTTTTTCGACACGCTGGGCGACGTCATCATGTTTTTCTTTAAGGTAATCGGCAAATTTATCGGGATCCTGCTGATCATTATCGGGGCTGCCACCCTGATCGGGCTGTTTATCGCCCTTTTCACCGTTGGGGTGGTGGATGCGGTCCAGATTCCGGGCGTCGACCTGATCGGGTTGCTCAACTCCACGGAAACGCCCGTGTGGATTGTCTCCCTCCTGGTATTCCTGACAGTGGGAATTCCCTTCTTTTTCCTGTTGTACCTCGGCTTGAAAATCCTGGTGAACAATCTGAAATCCATTGGGAACATCGCCAAGTTTTCCCTGTTGGGCCTCTGGCTGATCGCCGTTATCAGCCTGGCCGTACTGAGCGTAAAACAGGTAGCTGCACACGCCTACACGGAAAGCGTCACCACCACCGATACGCTTGCGCTGGCCTCACCGGCCACCGATACGCTCCGTATCCGGTTTCGCGGAGGCGATTTCGACAGGCATTCCGGCCCGGTTGTGGCAGGCATGCGCATCCGGTATGACGATGACGACCAGCCCCTGCTCTATTCGGACGACGTGTTGCTCGACATCCGCAAATCCGAGGATTCGGTGGCTACCCTGCGCCTGCGTCGGGATGCCGACGGCCGTTCTTATGAAGATGCGCGCCAACGGGCCGGGTCCATCCGGTACGATTACGCCCTGGCCGGTTCGGCCATTCACCTCGACAACTTTTTCACCACCGACGTGGATAACAAAGTCCGCAACCAGGAAATCCGCCTGACCCTTTTTGTGCCGGAAGGCACCCACCTGATCTTTGAACCTTCTGCCCGGAATTACCTGGGAAGACGCACCCAGAACGACCGCGGGATGTATTACCGGGATATCGTCCGCCACCAATGGGTTATGGGTCCTAACGGCATGTTGGTATGCCAGGATTGCCCGGAGGATACCGGCTCCGGACAATGGGAAGACGACAGTCGGGAAAACCGGATTATCATCGACGAGAACGGGGTGGACATTGACCTGAAGGACGAACAGGACAGTTTTAAGATGAAAATCGACGAGAACGGGGTGGAGATCAAAGCCCAGGAGGACGGGCTCTGACAATTCATCCGGCTGAAACGACAGTTCGGTCGGCACAATTGGGGCAGCCCCTTGGGAAAGCGCAATTTTGAAAAGTACAAAGCAACAACCAGAACCTAAATGTAAACCGGGGAACCAACCCCACAATCAAAAATCGAATACCATGGCAACACTAGCGCGAATTACAATCGGAATTATACTGGCCCTGCTGGCCTCTTCCTGCATGCTCGACATGAATTGGGGTGCCGGGAAAAGGGGCAACGGCGTTGTGGTCGAAGAAGCCCGCTCCGTTACGGGCGATTTTACTGCCGTATCGGCCTCCGAAGGCCTGGATGTATACGTCACTCAGGGTGACGTCTACGATATCCGGGTGGAGGCGGACGAGAACGTCATCGACCTTATCGGCACGGATATCCGGGACGGGAAGTTGAAAATACACGCTATAGAGAATATCGGGCGTGCTACCAAGAATGTTTATGTAACCCTGCCGGAAATAACGGCTCTGAGCGCCTCGAGCGGCAGCGACCTGGAAACCCGGGGTACGATAGCGTCCCGGAACATCCGCCTGGATGCCAGTAGCGGTGCCGACCTGAAAGCGGCAGTAGAGGCCGACGAGGTGGAAGCCGATTGCAGCAGCGGTGCGGATATCCGGGTCAGCGGCCGGACCAACTTGTTTTACGCAGATGCCAGCAGCGGTTCGGACATCAAGGCCGGGGACCTGCAGGCAAAAATATGCCATGCCAACGCGAGCAGCGGTGCGGATATCCGGGTATATGCCACCGAATCCCTTACAGCCGATGCCAGCAGCGGCGCGGATATCCACTACAGCGGCGAGGCCAGCGTCCAAACCAAAAAATCTGCCTCCGGCAGCGTTCACAAGTACTAATCTTTTCGCCGGCCATTCATCAATCAGGACCCGAACGGTCTGCTGAAAACCCTTGTCCCCGGACAGGGGTTTTTTGCTGCGATTTACTACTTTCGGGATTCAAACCGATTCGATGTGAAACTGACCCTGCATGCCCACCAACTTGAACTGGCCCATACCTTCGGAATATCCCGGGAGCGATACGACCGCCAGCCCACGCTTATCGCCTGCCTGGAATCCGGCGGAAAAAAGGGCTACGGGGAAGCAACCTCCAACCCCTATTACGGGGTAACCGTCGAGGGCCTGATAAAGGAAATTGAAAAGGCCCGCAGCGCGGTGGAAGCATTCCCCAATACCGACCCGGAGGCGTTTTACGAACTGCTCGAAAACCTGGAACTCACCCCATTTGCCCGCTGCGCCCTGGACCTGGCCTGTAATGACCTCCATGGGAAACTCCTGGGGAAACCCCTTTATGCAATCTGGGGGACCGCCGCCCGGGACTTGCCCGTTACAAACTTCACCATCGGCCTGGATACCCCTGAAAAAATGGTTGCCAAAATGCAGGAGCGACCCTGGCCCGTCTACAAAATCAAGCTCGGGACGGACCGGGATGTGGCACTGGTTCGGGAACTGAGGCAGCATACGGATGCCGTATTCCGGGTGGATGCCAATTGCGCCTGGACAGCCGGGGAAACCCTGGACAACGCGCGGGCCCTGAAAGAACTGGGCGTGGAATTCATCGAGCAGCCATTGCCCGCAGATGACTGGGAGGGGATGGAGCAGGTAGCCCATGGCAGCGTCCTCCCGATAATCGCAGATGAGAGCTGTATCGTGGAATCGGACGTGGATCGCTGCGGCCTCCACTTTAACGGCATCAACATCAAGCTGACCAAGTGCGGGGGATTGACCCCGGCGCGGAGGATGATTCGAAGGGGCCGTGAACTCGGGCTGAAGATCATGGTTGGCTGCATGACCGAATCCACTGTCGGGATATCCGCCATTGCCCAGCTGCTCCCCCAACTGGACTACGTGGACATGGACGGAGCGCTGTTGCTTCGCAGCGACATCGCCCGGGGTGTGGTGATCACCGACGATGCCGAGGTGATCCTGCCGGAAACAGGGGGTAGCGGCGTGGTGCTGACAGCCGACTTGTAAACCGGGCTGCGAACCACGGACCATGGGCCAGAAATTCAATTATGCAAAATAAACCACAGCACGTTGCAGGAATTCCGGGAACGGAAATCCGGTTAGAAGGCGCCACCTGGGGGTACTTCGCGGGCACCTCCTACCTGGGGTTGCAGACGCTGCCCGCCTTCACTGACCTGGTTGCCGATGCCACCCGCCGCCTGGGCACCCATTGGGGGGCTTCCAGGGAAGGGCCTGTTGCACCGGCCATCTACGAAGAAGCCGAAAAGCAAATCGCGCGCTGGACCGGGAGTGAAGCGGCCTGTAGTGTGTCGTCCGGCTTCCTGGCCGGCCGGCTCCTGGCCGATGCCTTCGCCGGTACGGCTTTCCAGTGCGTCTATCACCCCGCCTGCCACGCCGCCCTTATGCCTGCAGGCGCCGAAAGGGCGCGCGATTTGAAGCACATGGTCCGGCAACTGGACGAAGCCCGGAACAATGGCGAGGCCCAACCCGTTTTGTTCACCGACACCATCGATTTTTCCAGGGGTCCTGAACTGGTTTTCAGGCAGTTGGAAGGAATCGACCTGTCCGGGGTCATCCTGGTTGCCGACGACTCCCACGGATTTGGGGTCCTCGGGCCTGACGGGGCCGGGGCTTGCAGCGATCTTGCCAGCCTGGATGCAGCCGAATTGATTGTTTGCGGGTCCCTGGGCAAGGCACTGGGTATCACGGCCGGAATTATCCTGGGCCGCTCCGAACGCATTCGGCAGTTGCGGAGACTGCCTGCCTTTGCCGGGGCCAGCCCGGCTCCGCCTGCCGGGCTGGCGGCCTTGTGTACCTCCCTGGAATCCGGGCTAATCCGGGCGCAGCGAAGCAAGTTACTCCTGAATATCCGGGACTTCCAGGGCCAGCTGGGCCACCTGCCCTTTCTTTCCGGCCTGGACGATTTCCCCGTATACCTTTTTGCCGGTTCGGGCCTGGCTTCCTTCCTGGCATCCCAACAGATCCTTGTCTCGCATTTTCGCTATTCGGCAGAAAGCTCCGGAGCTCCCGGAAGGATTGTGCTTACTGCTGCCCACACCCCTGTCCAGCTTGAGAGGTTGGCAAAGCACCTCAGTCAATTTCCGGATACACAATAATTTAGCAATATAATTTGCGAACCGGTAGGAATTACACGGTATTTCTATGGCTTTATCAAAAAAATATGTATCTTTTTAACACTTTATTAGCACTTCAACATATTAGAGCCATGAAAAAAGTTCTCGGAATCGTTTTTTTGTTCGCTGTTTTTCTATCCGCTGTATCCATGAGTACCGCCCCCCCGGAAAGCCTGCACAGCCTGGAGGGGACCTGGGAACTCCAAAGTTTCTGCAATTATGCAGATAACGAGCCGGACACAATCAGCCTGGAAGAGGGGTACAGGCAGGTAAAAATGTATTACAATGGCAAGGTCATGTGGTCCCGAACGGACCCCAGTGATACGATTGGCCGTTTCGGGTTTGGTTCCTATAAGATCACCTCAAACGAATTGATAGAAGACATCGAATACGGGGACCATTACTTTATGGCCAACCTCGGGCCCATGCAATTCCGGTTCCGGTTGGTCCTTGACGACAATTCCTATAGCCAGATTACCCTGGATGAAGAAGGCAACCCGACGTTTTCCGAAAACTACAAACGCATTGATTGATCAGCAGATCAGGTATATTTGAATTAGCTGATGGGAATCCCGGAGCGCCGACGGTGCTTCGGGATTTCAATTTACAGCAGGCCCGGGAAGCCGGCTATTGCTGTTCCACTTCCTCCCCTTCGCCCGCTTCAACCTCGGAGAGATAGCGCTCAGCATCCAGGGCAGCCATACACCCCGTCCCGGCCGCAGTTACGGCCTGGCGGTATTCTTTGTCCTGTACATCCCCGCTGGCAAAGACACCCGGCTTGTTGGTCCGGGTAGATTTGCCATGGGTGACGATGTATCCGGTAGCGTCCATATCGAGCTGTCCCTTGAAAATATCTGTATTCGGTTTGTGCCCGATCGCTATAAACAGCCCGGTAATGGCAACTTCTTCTTTTTCCCCTGTCTGGTTGTTGACCATGCGCAGGCCTTCCACCACCTGATCCCCGAGTACCTCGTCAACTTCCGTATTGAAGCGTATATCGATGTTTTCCAGGCTCATCACCCGGTTTTGCATGGCCTTGGATGCCCGGAAATGGTCTTTCCGGACCAGCATGGTGACCTTGTTGCAAATTTTGGCCAGATAGGACGCCTCCTCAGCTGCGGTATCCCCGCCCCCGACAATTGCCACATCCTGACCTTTGTAAAAGAAGCCGTCACACACGGCGCAGGCCGAGACGCCGCCACCCCGCAAGCGCTGTTCACTCGGGATATTCAGGTATTTGGCCGATGCACCGGTAGAAATTATCACCGTTTCAGCTTCAACAACCTTGTCGTCGTCGATGGTTACCCGGTGGATTCCCCCGGGTTCGTCGCTGAATTCCACGGCCGTTGCTATGCCGATACGCACATCTGTCCCGAATCGCTCAGCCTGTTGTTGTAATTGCACCATCATGGTAGGCCCGTCCACCCCATCCGGGTAGCCCGGGAAATTCTCTACTTCCGTGGTGGTGGTAAGCTGTCCCCCGGGCTCCATCCCCGTATATACCACGGGCTTCAGGTCTGCCCGCGCGGCGTAAATGGCTGCGGTATACCCGGCGGGCCCGCTGCCCAGTATCAGCGTTTTGATGCGTTCGATGCTTTCAGACATATCTCGGCGTGTATTTAAAATGCTTAAATTGTTTGCAATGCAAAAGTAGGTTTTTAAGGCCGTTCCTTACAGGGCAAGTTATCAAAAGTTTATCAACGCACGGCAAAAGCCGCGCAGTGCCATCGCTTCGCTGCGTGCCGTCAGGCCATTGCATCCCGACGGGCCGCCCCGACGGGCCGCCCCGACGGGCCGCGACGCCTCGGCAGGGGCGCTGAGTTACAGCGTATCGCGCACCTCCCCGCAGGTGAGCATTGCGTCTCCAAAGTACGGGTTTCGGATCGATTCCTGTTTACTGAGCCAGTAAGCCCCCCGGTTCTCGTCGGCCATCGGGCAGAACTGGACAAATAACGTGCCGGGCAGGTCGGACACCCCGCTGGCCAGGGCCACCATCCGTTCAGACAACCCGATAAACCGCTCCCGCTTGCCGTCCACATCCGTTGCGGCACCCAGCTCCCGGAAATCGCCCCGGAGGCCCGAAAGGCCTTCGCCAGCACTTTTCAACAAGCCGGCTGCATGGGCCGCGGCCCGTGCCGCCTTATCGTTATCCGAGGCAACCAGGGCGTCTTTGAGCTCCAGATAAGCGGAAAGCACCTCCCGGAACACGGCCTGGTCTGCCTGCGGCAGTTTCGGACCGGGTTGGCCGGTGCCGGAACTCACATTGGCCGCCATACCATCCTCGGACCCCATATCCCCGTGGTCATGCATTTTACCCATCGGCTCGCTTTCCGGGTTCATCATGGATTTCTTACCCTGTAGTTGCGCCGCGGCATCCAGGGTGAAAGTCCCGTTAACCACTACTACCTCGCCGGGTAGCAGGCCGTCAAGGACCCGGTATCCCCCCGGGAGGGCGGTCCCAAGGTGCACTTCCCGCATTTCGAAAACGGGTCGGGAGGCATCCGGTTTTACGTAGACAATGGACCGTTCCCCGGTCCAGAGAACCGCAGATTGCGGGACCACCAGGCCTTCCCCGGCGGCTTCGCCCGAGACTTCCAGTTCCGCCCGGACAAACATTCCGGGTTTCAGCTCACCCCCGGAGTTGTCGATCGTAGCGCGCACCACAGCCGTACGGGTGGTACTGTTGAGGATTGGGCTGATGAATTGGATCGGGGCCCGGAATTCGCGCCCTTCAAGGGCCCCGGCACGGATAGTCAGCTCCTGGCCGGTTTTCAGAGCGGCGAGCTGGTTCTCGTAGGCGTCAAACTCCACCCATACCGTCCCCAGGTCGGCAATCCGGAACAGGGGCTCCCCTTTCCGAACGTAGTCCCCGGCTGCAACGTCAATTTGAGAAACTGTTCCCGAGACATCCGAAAATACCGGAAAATACTCCTGTACCTCCCCGGATTCCTCAATTTGCCGGATACGCTCCCCGGAGAGCTTCCAGAGCTCCAGTTTTTTGCGTACGGCCTGGTATAATTGGGGCTGGGTCTCCTTCAGGCGGGCGGCGGTGAGGAGTTCCTGTTGGGCCGCGACCAGGTCCGGGGCATACAGGGTGGCCAGGCGCTGCCCCTTGCGAACCGGTTCGCCTTCGTAGTTGATGGAAAGCGTTTCGATCCGGCCGTCGAAATAAGCCGATTGCGTTGCGATTTTCTTTTCGTTGGCCTCAATGGTACCCGACAGCGTCAGGACCCGGTTTCCGGATTCGGTGTCGCCCAGGCGGATCGTCTGTACATCGGCAAGGGCCAGGGCATTTTCGGTCAACCTAAGCTGTCCGGGAGCCAGGCCATCTGCTCCGGAGTCGGCCGGAATCAGGTCCATACCGCAAATGGGGCAACTCCCGGGTTCCGGCTGCAGGATTTGCGGGTGCATGGAGCAGGTCCACATTTGGTCCGCATCGGCCTGGGTATGGTTGTGCTCCCCGGTTGCATTCATCGCGTCGCCCGGTCCGGAGAATATAAAATACCCGAGCAGGAGTCCTGCCGCAAGGGCCAATCCAATCCATAAATATGACTTTTTCATGATGTGCGTTTTTTCTTGATTAAGTTGCGCTGGATCCGCCGCACGGTTGGCGAACTGATAAACCAGAGCGTAAACCCACTGAGTACCGTGATCAGGCCGAAAAGGGAAAAAGCCCGCAGCAGGGTCGTATTAAAATTATCCCGGGTCTGGTAGTCCATCGTATGGGTCATCCAGAGAAAATCGAACCAGCGCCAGTTTCGGTGGCGAACGGTCTGGAAGGCCCCGTTGGCAACGGCCACATACGCCTTCAGGTTTTCCGGAGACCGGTAGGCAACCTCATAGGCCGGTAGCGGGCGCCCCCTGTACTCGTGGTGGGGGCCCACGCTGTCGATGCGGCGGACCCCCGCCACCTCCAGGCCGGGAAGCATCTCCCGTTCGGCAACCAGGAGTGCTTCCTCCCGGGATATCCCGGGCTTTGCCTCCCCGGTCCGGGCATGGTACAGGGATTGATTATTGACCCAGTAAAAGGGCTCACCCCCGATATCCAGCAGCCGGAGGGTTGCAATGGGTTCCCCGATGCCCAGCTGGTCGGAAGCGAGCAACCCCGTGAAGGCCGTTTGTTTCGGTTCCATATTCCTGAAGTGGTCCCCGTGGATCTCGTCCAGGTCCGTCCAGGAAAAGTACATGCCGCTGATAGTCCACATCAGGAAT
Organism: Robiginitalea biformata HTCC2501; assembly: GCF_000024125.1. NCBI lineage: Bacteria > Pseudomonadati > Bacteroidota > Flavobacteriia > Flavobacteriales > Flavobacteriaceae > Robiginitalea > Robiginitalea biformata. The sequence goes on from NC_013222.1 coordinate 2,970,518, forward strand.
TGTACCCCCAGCAGGATCCCGAGGTACCGGTGGGCCAGCCTGAATTTTCTCGCTGTTTTTCTGTTAACCATAGAATCAATTTATACGCGCAGCCCGAAGCCGCAATGCATTTGCAATTACCGAAACCGAGCTGAAACTCATGGCGGCAGCGGCTATCATCGGGGATAAGAGGATGCCGAAAAACGGAAACAGGACACCGGCCGCCACCGGGACGCCTATCGTGTTGTACACCAGGGCAAAAAATAGGTTCTCCCGGATATTCCGCATGACTTTTTTACTGAGCTTCCGGGCTTTAACAATGCCGCTCAGGTCTCCATCCACCAGGGTGACCCCGGCGCTTTCAATTGCCACGTCCGTGCCTGTGCCCATGGCGATGCCCACATCGGCTTTTGCCAGGGCCGGGGCATCGTTGATCCCATCCCCGGCCATGGCCACTACTTTTCCATCCCGCTTGAGTCGCTCCACTTCGGATAGTTTGTCTTCGGGGAGCATGCCGGCGCGGAATTCCGCAATACCCAGTTCAGCCGCTACAGCCCGCGCTGTCCGCTCGTTGTCCCCAGTGAGCATATGCACGGCCATCCCCCCCTGGCGGAGCTGGTCGAGGGCTGTACGGGTTTCATCCTTAATCCGGTCGCCCAGGGCCACGAGGCCGATGACCTCCCCATCTGCAGAGAGGAAGGATACGGTTTTGCCCTGGTCCTGGTATTCCCGGGCCTTCTCCTCGAGGACGGCGGGAATCCCGGCTCCCCGCTCCTCCATCAGGCTGGCATTGCCCAGGGCGAGGGACTGCTTGCCGACCATGCCGGTGACCCCTTTCCCGGTAACCGACTCGAATTGCTCCGGCTCCTGGATCGGAACGCCTTTTTGCTCCGCGTGTGCTACCATGGCGCGGGCCAGGGGGTGTTCGCTTTGCTGGTTCAGGGATGCGACCAATTCCAATACTTTCTCCCCGGGAACCCCGTCCGGGACCCCTTCCACCCCCTCAACGGAAGGCCGGCCCTCGGTTAACGTCCCGGTCTTGTCCACAATCAGCGTATCCACCCTGGCAAGGGTTTCCAGGGCGGCTGCCTCACGGATCAATACCCCGTTCTGGGCCCCTTTTCCGACCCCGACCATTACAGACATCGGGGTAGCCAGGCCAAGGGCACAAGGGCAGGCTATGATCAGGACCGCTATGCCATTGACAAGCCCATACACATAGGCTGGCTCCGGGCCCCAAATTGCCCAGACCACAAAGGTAATGACGGCGATCACCACCACGGCCGGGACAAAATATGCCGAAACCCGGTCTGCCACGTTCTGGATGGGGGCGCGGCTGCGACTGGCCTCATTGACCAGGCGGATGATCTGGGACAGGAGCGTATCGGAACCTATTTTTTCGGCCTCCATCAGGAAGGATCGGTTTCCGTTCAAAGTACCGCTTCGCAAGGAATCGCCTGCGGATTTATCCACCGGGATGGGTTCCCCGGTGATCATGGACTCGTCCACGGTGGTTTCCCCTTTAGTGAGCGTGCCATCTACCGGAATCTTCTCCCCGGGTTTTACCCTCAGGATATCCCCTATTTCGATTTCCTCTACCGGGATTTCTTCTTCTTTTCCATCCCGAACACGTACGGCTTTCCCGGGGGCGAGCTTTAATAGCTCCCTGACGGCGGAATTCGTTTTGCGGTGGGCGCGTGCTTCGAGCACCTGACCGAGGAGTACCAGGGTCAGGATGACGGTGGCAGCCTCAAAATATACATGGACCTCTCCGGAATCCGTCTTGAACTGCTCCGGGAAGAACCCGGGAAAAAGCAACCCGAAAACGCTGAATAGCCAGGCGATCCCCGCCCCGATACCAATCAGGGTAAACATATTCAGGTTCCAGTATCGGACCGACCGGTACGCCCGGGTAAAGAACATCCAGGTAGCGTAGAAAACCACGGGGATTGAGAGGACCATCTGCAACCAATTCCAGTATTTCCGGTCCATCCAGTTATAGATTGGGTTTCCGGGCACCATCTCCGACATGGCGATCAGGAATATCGGCAGGGTGAAACCCAGTGCCACCCAAAATTTCCGCAACAACCGCTGATACACCTTTTCCTCCGCACTGGCCTCAGGTTCCACGGGAACGAGTTCCATGCCGCAAATCGGACAACTCCCCGGCGTATCCTGACGGATTTCCGGATGCATCGGACAGGTATATCCGCTAGCCTGCCGGCTTGCCGAACCGGGTTGCTCCACAAGGTCCATACCGCAAACCGGACAATCCCCCGGGGCATCGTAGGTCTTATCCCCCTCGCATTGCATCGGGCAGTAATAGGTGCCATTCCCCGAATCCCGGTTGCTGCCGGTACCGGTTGAAGCCTCCCGTCCTGCGGTGCCCGGTTTTTCCCCGGGCAGGTGGATGCTGTACCTGCTTCCGGCCAGGGCCTCCCGGAATTCCCCGATGTCGATATGCGAATCCATCTCGACCTCCGCAACTCCGGCATCCAGGTCTACGGTAACCCCGCGGACGCCGGCTACCGACTCCAGGGCTTCCCGGACGTGGTTCTGGCATCCGGTGCAACTCATCCCGTGTATGTGATACGTGTGTTTCATAGTTTTTGACTTACTGATTTACGACACAAATATCGCAAGCGGTCTGTCCGGGGGTTTTCATCCTGATGGATCATTTTTATACAATTTTGTCCCATTCACTCCGGGGCGGATCCAACAACTTCCTGTAGGACCCCATGGACATGCCCGTAACCGACTTGAACTGGCGAGCCAGATGGCTGCTGCTCGAATAATCCAGTGCATAGGCAATCTGCGTAAAATCCATCTGCCCCATCTGAATCAGTTCCTTGACTTTCTCAATCCTGAGGCGAATCCAGTACTTTTCGACAGTGATTCCCTCACGACGGCTGAAAACCTTACTTATCATAGAATAGTCCCGCCCCGTGCGGGAAGCGATAAAGGAAGACAGCGACCCAAGCGGCACCAGGGTTTCATGCAGAGCCGTTACGAGCAAGGCTTTAACCTCTTCCACCAATACCGCCCCGGCCTCCCCGATCCGTTGGAACCCGTGCGTTTCCAGTATCCGGTCGATGCGATCAAAATCGGCCTCGTAGCCGGGGGGAAATTCAAGTTCCCCCAACCGAATGGAAATCAAGGGGATGCCCGCTTTTTCCAGCGTATCTGCCAGCACCGATTTACACCGGTCGCATACCATGTTCTTAACCCGGATCTTCACCTGTCTCCCTTTAGTACCTTTCAGGATACCCTACAGGGCAACCAGTTTGTCCTCCACCTTCCCGCATTTGAGCATCCTGTCACCAAAATAGGGATTGCGGATTTCCTCTTTGTCGGAAAACCAAAAGCCTCCCTCGTCGTTGAAGGCCATCGGGCAGAATTGTTTATAGACCGCACCCTCGCTGATATGGTCCCGCAGAATGGGTTCCAGCTTCTCATTAAGCTTTAAAAAGCTGGCCCGTTGCCCGTCAATTCCATCGGCAGACAAAAAGGCTTCAATTTCGGCGGTGACGATCTCGTTCTCAAACCCGGGTACCCGGCCCATGTCCGCAGCAGCGGCTTTGGCCGCATCCGGGTTGCCGGCTACCAAAGCATCCTTTAACTTCAGGTAGGAGGCAAATACCTGCTGGGTAGCGTCTTCCTCAAACGCGATACGGGCTGTTTCCTTTACCTCAGTTTTTGCGGTTCCGGACCCTGTTGTTTCCGGGGAAGGATTCGCCTCTTTTTCACCTTTACAGGATAACATTAAAGAGATGACTGCCAGCGGCATCAGGGTTTTCTCCAATCGTTTAAATGGGTTCCTTTTCATGTTTCGAATTTTAGAATTAATTAATTTACTATGTGATTTTCCTATTATAATCCCGGTTGTGCCACCAGGTAATTGACCAGGGCGCCCTGCGATAAATACGATGCAAAGGCCTCGGTACGTTCGAGTTCCAATTTTAGTTCCATCTCCTGCATTTCGAGCAAATCCCCGAAATCCGCCTGCTGCGTCTGGTAATTCTTTAACAGGATCTCGATTGCCTGGCGGGTATTCTGGCTGTTTTCGGTCAGGGTGGCAAATCGGACCCTGGCGGATCGCTGCCCCTGCCAGGCCTGTTGCAACATGCCTTCCAGTCGGTTGCGCCGCGCATTTTCCTCGGCTTCCAGTGCCGCCTGGCGGAACTCGTTTTGACGGGTGCGCGATTTATACGGTGAGCGAAACAAGGGAAAGGAGAAGGATACCATAGGCATCACAATGTCCTTCCCGCTGTCCGGAATGACCATATCCGTGCGTTCCGCCACGGGGATGTAATCCAGCCCCAGGCCAATTTTCGGGGCTGCGGATTTGCGGTTCAGGACTTCTTCCCGTGCGACAGAGGCAAAGAGCCGGTCGTATTTCTCCAATTCCGGGTGGGGGCCCAACACGGGGGGATCGGGCTCTGGAAGCTCCCCGGGCAGCTCGGTCACCATAAAGCCGATTGCTGTTTCCGTGGCGTTGATCAGCCTGAAAAATGCAAACGCCCCGGATTCATACTGGTTTTCCAGGACCTGGGAACGGGCAGTTACGTCGTTTTTCCGAATCTCCAGCCGAAGGACGTCGACAGCAGACGCCTTTCCGGCCTCCACGGCTGCCAGGGCCACTTCCCGGTAGGAATCCAGCAGCACGGCCTGTTGTTCCAGTATGCCGATTTGTTGCCGTAGCGCCTGTAACCGATAGTATGCCTGGGCCACCTCCAGCCGCAGTTGGCGGCGGGCAATCACCCAATCCAGGTACTCGACCTCAGCCATGCTGGAGGCGAAATTTTCGCGGGCGGTGATTTGCCCGAACCAGGGAAGCATCTGGCGCACGGAAAACCGGACAACCTGGGCACCCGTCCGGGTTTCGGGTTCGCTGACAAAGACCCCTGCCCCAATTTCTGTATCCGGCAGGGCCCGGGCCTCGTTGACTTTCTCCCCGGCCAGGTCGTGACGCAGGCGGAGCGCCCGCAACTCGGGGTTGTTCGTTTCTGCCAATTCAAAGAAGTACCTGATTTCCTGGGCACCCATACCGGATACCACTCCCAGGACAAAAAGCACATTCAGGGTTATCTTTTTTACATTCATGACGCAGTGCTTTTGGCCGTTGGTGTCCCCAGGGGACGCGTACGGCGATTCAGTCGGTATTCTTCCCGCCAGCTGTAGAGCACGGGCACCACAAACAACGTGATGAGTGCAATGAGCATCCCCCCGAAACTCGGGATGGCCATCGGGATCATGATGTCGCTGCCCCGTCCCGTGGAGGTGAGCACCGGCAGCAGGGCCAGGACGGTGGTGGCCGTGGTCATCAGGCAGGGTCGGATGCGTTTCTCTCCCGCCTCTACCACGGCATCCCGGACCTCCTGCAACGTATTGGGCTGGTTGCGACGGAAACTCTGGGTCAGGTAGGTGGCCATTACCACCCCATCGTCGGTGGCGATGCCGAACAGGGCAATGAATCCCACCCACACCGCAACGCTCAGGTTGATTGTGCGCAACTGGAACAGGTCGCGGAGGTTCTCGCCGAAGAACGAAAAGTCCAGGAACCAGGTCTGCCCGTAGAGCCACATGGTGATAAAGCCGCCTGCAAAGGCCACGGCAATGCCGCTGAATACCATCAGCGAGGTCGTAACGGAACGAAATTGGAAATAAAGGATCATGAAAATGATCAGGAGAACCAGGGGCACCACCACGGAGAGTGTCCGTTCGGCCCGGACCTGGTTCTCGTAAGAGCCCGTGAACCGATAACTAATACCTGGCGGCACTACGAGTTCCCCGGAATCGATTTTCTCCCGGATCATTTGCTGGGCGTTCTCCACCACGGTCACCTCGGCATATCCGTCCATCTTGTCGAACAGCACATAGCCCACCAGGAAGGTATCTTCGCTCTTGATCACCTGGGGCCCCCGTTCATACCGGATCTCCACCAGTTCGCTCAGCGGAACCGGGTTGCCCCCGGGAACCGGCACATAGACAGACCGGATGTCCTCAGGACTGTCGCGGAGTTCACGCGGGTAACGCACCCGGACGCCATAGCGTTCCCGGCCTTCCACCGTCTGGGTGAGCGCCATACCGCCCAGGGCTACCTCGAGCACCTTTTGTACATCCTCCAACAGCAGACCGTAACGGGCTAGCTGGTCCCGGTCGATATCGATCAGCAAATAGGGTTTTCCCACGATCCGGTCTGCAAACACCGCCTCGTCCTTCACCCCATCGGCCTCTTTGATAATGCCTTCCAGCTCCCGGCCAAACGCTTCAATCTGCCGGAGGTCCTGCCCCTTGACCTTGATCCCCATAGGGGCGCGCATACCGGTTTGCAACATAACCAGCCGGGTTTCGATCGGCTGCAGCTTGGGGGCGGATGTGACCCCCGGCAGGCGGGTATTCGAAACGATTTCCTCCCAAATATCATCCGGGGATGCAATCCCGGGACGCCAGTTCCTGAAGTACTCCCCATCGGGGTCGGGTACCAGCATCCTGTGGGTGACGTCCGCAAAATAAACCGGGGTGACAGTATCGGCACGCATGTTCGGGTTGGCGACGGTCCCGCCCTGTTTCAGGATAAAAAGTCCGTCTCCGTCCGTTCGATAGCGCAGCCGCTCCCCGTCGGGACCCTGGAGGTATTCGGATTTATACTGGATGATATTCTCATACATGGACAAGGGCGCCGGATCCAGGGCGGATTCCGTCCTGCCTGCCTTGCCCACTACGGTCTCCACTTCCGGGATAGCCGCAACAGCCATGTCCAGTTGCTGCAGAACCCGTTTATTCTCCGCTACTCCGGCATGCGGCATGGAGGTGGGCATCAGCAGGAACGAGCCTTCATTCAGGGAGGGCATAAACTCCTTCCCGGTACCGCGCAGGATGAAGAAACCGGAAATGACCAGGGCCACCGGAAGGGACAGAAAAAGGAGCTTGTTCCGGAGCGTCCAGCGCAATATCTGCGTATAGCGGCTACGGAACAGCGCAAAGCCCCCCAGCAGCCCCGCGCAGATTAGTGAAACGAACAGGAAGTTCAAAAACAGGTTTTGTTCCAATCCAAGCGGCCGCCAGTAGACGGAAAGCAGGGCCACAATCGTCAGGGCCGCAATCCCCACGTTTAATTCGGTTTGCCGGTTGTCCCATTGCGCCATGCGTTCCGGCAGGTATCCGGACACGCGTGGATCCGTCAGCAGCCCGGCCAGGGCAAACGCCACCAGGGCGAGCCCCAGCGGATAGCCCATCAAGAGCGTCACCAGGCCCACTGCCGCCAGCAGGGCCTGGACTGTGAAACGCAAATTCCTCCGATGCTTGCGCTTGCGGAAGAAATATGCGGCAAAGGGCGGGATCAGGAACAGAGACACGACCAGGGCGGCAGCCAACGCAAAAGTCTTTGTAAATGCCAGGGGGCGGAACAGCTTCCCTTCGGCCCCGATCAGCGTAAAGACGGGGATAAAGCTGATAATGGTAGTCAACACAGCTGTCAGGATGGCGCCGGAGACTTCCGCGGAAGCCTTGTAAACGGTTTCGTCCACAGGCTCCGAATCGCCGGATTCCTCCAGGTGCCGGATGATATTCTCGCTGAGGATCACCCCGATATCCACCATGGTCCCGATCGCAATGGCAATACCGGAAAGGGCCACGATATTTGCATCCACCCCTCCGTAACGCATGGCGATAAACACCATCAGCACCGCAACCGGCAGGAGGCCGGAGATCAGGACGGAAGCCCTCAGGTTAAAGACCATAACCACGATCACCAGGATGGTGATCAGTATTTCGAGTGTCAGCGCTTCCTCCAGGGTGCCCAGGGTTTCCTGTATGAGTTCGGTCCGGTCGTAAAAGGGAACAATGGTCAGTTGGGAAGTCCGGCCGTCGCTGAGTTGCCTGGAAGGCAACCCGTCGCTGAGTTCGGCGATTTGCTCCTTGACATTGTTAATTACCTCCAGGGGGTTGGCCCCATACCGGGCTACCACCACCCCGCCGACCACCTCGGCTCCTTCCTTGTCCAGGATCCCGCGTCGCACGGCAGGGCCCAGCGAAATATTCGCCACATCCCCGAGCCGCAGGGCCGTGTATTCCTCCGAGGCAATAACCGCCTTTCGCAGGTCGTCCAGGGAGTCGATATAACCCAATCCTCGAACCAGGTACTCCGCCTGGTTGATCTCGATAGTCTGCGCCCCGATATCCCGGTTACTCATCCGCACGGCATCCACTACCTGTTGCAACCCGATATTGTATTGCCGCATTTTCTCAGGGTCCACATCAATCTGGTATTCCTGAACATATCCACCGATGGAAGCCACCTCCGACACCCCGTCGGCCGAAGAAAGGGCGTACTTCACATAAAAATCCTGGATACTGCGAAGTTCCTGCAAATCCCAGCCGCCGGTAGGGTTCCCCTCGGTATCCCGCCCCTCCAGGGTGTACCAGTATATCTGCCCCAGGGCCGTGGCATCGGGGCCCAGGGCAGGAGTTACCCCATCCGGCAACAGGCCCGCGGAAAGCGAATTGAGCTTTTCCAGGATCCGGCTGCGGCTCCAGTAAAATTCCACACCTTCTTCAAAGATGATGTAGATGCTTGAAAACCCGAACATGGAAGAGCTCCGGATGGTCCGCACCCCGGGTATGCCGAGCAGGGAAGTGGTCAGCGGATAGGTGATCTGGTCCTCGATGTCCTGGGGCGACCGCCCGGGCCACCGCGTAAACACAATTTGCTGGTTCTCGCCGATGTCCGGGATGGCATCCACAGGCACAGGGTCGGAAGGCAGCCAGTCCGACTTCCATCCAAACGGGGCGTTGGCCGTCCCCCAGCCCACGAAGAGGACCAGGAGCAGGACTGCCACCAATTTATTTTCTATGAGGAATTTTATGCCCTTGTTCAGCATGGGGTTGATTTAGCATTCTGGGAATCAATAGATCGTGACTTATGGAACCCGTGATCGGGAACCGGCACAAAACAGTCAGGCCCGTCGGCCAGTTGCGGCAGCGGGCGTTGTTCCGGGGATGCTAAATCAAATCAGGAAAACCTGGTGGCGTACAGGTAGATCTCGTATGAGTTTCGGGGGAGAATAATCGTCAAACGGGGGTTCGGCAACCCGGGTATCCATTTCCAGCAGGATGGGGAGTCCCTTTGCCAGCAGGGCGACCATCACCAGACGCGGGCCCGAAACGGATTCGGCTTTTGTTTTCTCCAGGTGGTCCTGGCCCAGCACGACGATCTCGACATCGTCGCAACAACCGGAGTCTGCCATTTGAGAATCATCCATGGCCATGCCGCAGTCGGAAGCCTCTGCAAAGAAGGCATAGTCTACCAGCATCTTCCCGCAGAAGTGCATATCCATGCTGAAGGACAGCGTGGAAAAGAGCAGCAGGAATGCCAGCAATACCGAACCGGTTTTATGTGCCACGGAATTCATATCAGAAACAAAACTACAAAATTCACCGGATTATTGTTTTGTTTAAGAGAAGTTTAGCGGTTTTGCCTGCAAACCGCTCCCTTCTCAGCCGGCGGCAGGCAGTTCCTCCGAGATCGGAGTTACAGGACCTGGAACCCCTGGGGAAAGGGATGTGCCTCATCGATGACCAGTGTGTTGTAACCGTAAACCCAGGCCGACCCGCGGATTTCGGGTACGATGGCGGGTAGCTCCCCGATCCGGGCCTCTGCCAGGACCCTCCCCTCAAATCGGGAGCCGATAAAACTTTCGTGCAGGAAGGCTTCCCCTACCCGTAGCCGGGCGCGGTGTACCCATTGCGCCATACGGGCAGATGTCCCCGTACCGCATGGGGATCGGTCAATGGCATTGTCGCCGTAAAAAACGGCATTCCGGGCCGTGGAATCCTTTGCCAGCGGCTTTCCGGCCCATAAAACGTGGGAGACCCCGGAAATGCTTCTGTCTTCCGGATGGATAAAGCGATCTGGGTACCGGGCATTTATAAGGGTTCGCAACTCCCGGCTAAAGCGGATAAGCTCTGAGGCCCGGAAGGTTTCGAGCCCGGGAAAATTGGGCTGGGGGTCTACGATGGCGTAGAAATTCCCCCCGTAAGCCACGTCAAACCGCAGTGTTCCCAGCTCGGAGGTTTCCAGCTCCAGGTCGGTGGCTGCGACATAAGCAGGGACGTTTGTAAAGGCCACCCAGAGGACTTTACCATCCCGGATCTCATAGCGCACCCGGACCAGGCCCGCAGGGGTCTCCAGCATAACAATGCCGGGGGTTTTGGGCCGGATCAGCCCCTCCTCCAGGCCGATGGTGATGCTGCCGATGGTGCCGTGACCGCACATGGGAAGGCAGCCGCTTGTTTCGATAAAGAGGATCCCCAGGTCATTGGCAGGATCGGAAGGGGGATAGAAAATGCTGCCGCTCATCATATCGTGGCCGCGGGGTTCAAACATCAGTCCCCGGCGAATCCAGTCGAACTCCCGGAGGAAGTGCCCCCGTTTCTCAGACATATTTTTCCCCTGCAGGTCCGGGCCGCCTTCGGCCACCACCCGAACCGGGTTGCCGGCCGTGTGCCCGTCGATGCATTTAAAAAGGTGCCGGGCCATTTTATAAATTGATGATCCCCTCATCCGACCACGCACCGTCCACCATGCGCCAAACCCCGGTGGGATTTGAATTGCGCAAGACATCTGGCAGGAGGGACTGGGGGCAATTCTGAAAGCTTACCGGGCGCGCCCAGCGAAGGATGGCATCCGTGCCCACCGAGGTGAACCGGGAGTCCGTTGTTGCCGGGAACGGGCCACCATGTTGCATGGAAGGGCAAACCTCCACCCCTGTCGGCACCCCGTTGAACAGGATGCGTCCTGCCCGGGACCGCAACAACTCCAGAACTTTATCGCTTTCCCTGAACTCCGCCTCACTGCCCAGCAGGGAAGCAGTTAACTGGCCTTCTAGCCCCGCCAGGGCCGCCTGGAGCTCTTCGGCGTCCCTACAGGTTACCAGCAGGGTAAAGGGTCCGAACACTTCCATCTGCAACTTGGGGTTGGCGAGGAAATCGGTCCCGGATACCCGGGCCACAGTTGCCGGCACCTCATTGGGCCCCTCCGGGGGATTTCCCGGTGTCAGGAATTCCACCCCGTGCTGCTGCTCCATGGTCCGGCGCATGTCAGTAAAGTGGCCGGCCATATTCGGGTGTAACATGCAGGAAGGCGGGAATGCCGCAATTTCATCGGCCAGGGACCTGGCAAATGTTTCCAGGTCCGGGCTGTCAATAGCAAAAAGCAATCCCGGATTCGTGCAGAACTGGCCCACCCCGAGGGTTACCGAAGCCGCATAGGCCTTTGCCCAACCTGCTTTAGCCTTCAGAGCCGACGGCAGGAATACTACGGGGTTGACACTCCCCATTTCCGCAAAAAACGGGATAGGGACTTCCCGTTCGGCTGCCAGGCGCGACAGGGCCAGCCCCCCGGCACGACTTCCCGTGAAGCCTACAGCGGCCACGGCTTCATGGCGGACGAGGCGCCCCCCCAGATTTTGCGAAGTGCCTTGCAGGTGTGAGAATACGCCATCCGGCATCTTCGTCTCCCTGGCCGCGTGCAGGACTGCCTGTGCCACCAGTTCCCCCGTGGCGGGGTGCATCGGATGTCCCTTTACGATCACCGGGCACCCGGCTGCCAGGGCCGATGCCGTATCGCCCCCGGCCGTGGAAAAGGCAAAGGGAAAATTACTGGCGCCGAAAACCACCACGGGCCCTATCGGCAGCAGGCATTTCCGGATATCCGCTTTGGGCAGCGGTTCCCGGTCCGGCTGGGCAGTATCGATGCGCGCCTGCACCCAGGAACCTTCCTCCGCCAGGTCGGCAAACAAGCGCAACTGGGAAGTAGTCCGTCCGAGTTCGCCTTTGGCCCTGCCTTCCGGCAATCCGGATTCCAAGGTATATGCGGCTATCAGTTGTTTCTTATTTTCCTCGAGCCCGTCGGCTATCTCGCGCAGGAATGCGGCCCTGCGATTGCGCGATAATCGCGCGTATTCCCCGGCAGCCTGTGCCGCCAGTTCTGCTGCCCGGTCGATTTCCCCATCGGTGGCTTCGGAGAACTCCCAGGGGTTAGGATCCCCGGTAGCGGGGTTGATGCTCCTGAAAGTCTCAGTACCTTCCGAAGAAGATGTTAATCCGATGAATTGTTTCCCGCTGATTGGTAGTTGCATGATGTAGGTGTATCTTGTTTTCTGGGGCGGGGCATGGAGGCCCCACCCCGTTTAATTACAGGTATTGCTTGTATTGTGGAAGTTCCGGCCGTTGCGCCATGGCTTTCCGGATAATCCCCATGACCCGTTCCCGTTCGGCCCCTTCCAGCGGCAGCCTGGGCGGGCGCACCTGCTCGGATCCCAAGCCGGTGGCCACTTCGGCCAGTTTGATATTCTGTACCAGCTGGGGGCTGATATCCAGTTCCAATAACGGCAGGAACCACTGGTATATGGACCGGGCTTCCGCTATCCTCCCCGCTTTTCCCAGGGCGTAGACCGCCACCGTTTCCGCCGGGTAGGCACAAACCAGTCCGGCCACCCAGCCGTCGGCACCCATCAGGATGCTTTCCAGGCCCAACGTATCCACCCCGGTAAGGATGCGAAGCCGGTCGCCAAATCGGTTCCTCAGGCGGGTTACATTGGAAATCTCCCGGGTAGATTCCTTAACTGCGCCTACGGTTGGGCAGGTGCTCAACAATTCCTCAAACATATCCGGGGTCACCTCAATCCCGTAATCCACCGGGTTATTGTAGATCAGGATGGGCAGGTCCGTACTATCCGCCACAGCCCGGAAATAGGCCACCGTTTCCCGGGAAGTTGCCTTATAACGCATGGGGGGAAGCAGCATCAGCCCCTGGGCCCCGTTGGAGGCTGCACGCCGGGCCGCCTGGACGGCATCCGAGGTGCGCTGTTCGGCGATATTTACAATCACCGGGATCCGCCCGTCGGCTTCCTTCAGGGCCACCAGCGTTAAGGTGTCCTTTTCTTTTTCGGTAAGCGTACTGGCCTCCCCGAGGGTGCCGCCGAGGATCAGTCCGCTGACCCCTGCAGCCATCTGGGCCCGGACATTTTTAACAAACAGTCCGGTGTCCAGTTCATCCGAGTCGGTAAACTTCGTGGTGAGAGCAGGCATAACTCCCTGCCAGGTCCATTCCATGGTCGATTGTTTGAGGATAAAGATACATATCCCCTGATTATTTCGCGGCATGGTTTCCCTTCAGGTTTTACCCTTCCCGAGCAGGGGGGCTTACACGTATTTTCGAGACAGGTAGTATATTTACAGGGCCTGGCAAATCCAGGTCACCAGATACCAAACATACTATATGGACATCTTCCTGATAACCACCATCCTCGTCCTTGTGTCGGCCCTATTTGGCTATGTGAATACGCGGTTTATCCGGCTCCCGAATACCATCGGTCTTACGGTCATCACCATTGTGTTTACCCTGGCGGTCTTTGCCATCAGCGCTGTGGACAGCACATTGCTGGACGCCGAACGATACATCCTCGAGCACATCGATTTCAAGTCGCTTTTGCTGGATACCATGCTGGGATTTCTACTGTTTGCGGGGGCCCTGCATACCGACCTGGAAAAACTCAGGGCCCAGCGGTGGCCGGTGCTGGCATTCGCCACTTTCGGCGTCCTGGTTTCCACCTTCCTGGTGGGCGGGGCCACGTATATGCTCCTGCCGCTTTTAGGCTTGCAGGTAGACTTTATTTACTGCCTGCTATTCGGCTCCCTGATCTCCCCCACGGACCCGATTGCCGTTTTGGGCATCCTGAAAAAGGCGGGAGCACCGAAAAAGCTGGAGATTAAAATCGTAGGGGAATCCTTGTTCAACGACGGCGTCGGGGTGGTCATCTTCCTGACTATCTTCGGTTTGGCCAGTGGCAGCGGGGAGCCCTTTTCCCTGGCCCACGTAGCCGAATTGTTTATCCACGAGGTGGCCGGCGGCCTCTTGCTGGGGCTCGCCCTGGGCTGGGTAACCTACCGGATGATGCGCAGCATCGACGATTACTCCATCGAGGTGATCATCACCCTGGCCACCGTGATGACGGGGATTGTTTTATCCCAGTACCTGCATGTCTCGGGCCCGCTGGCCATGGTAGCCGCCGGGCTGATGATCGGGGGTCCGCGTACGCGGAGCGCAGCCATGTCCGAGATTACCGAAACCTATGTAGACCGCTTCTGGGAATTGCTGGACGTTCTGCTCAATACGATACTCTTTGTCCTGGTGGGGATGGAAATCCTGGTCCTGGACCTGGAAAGCCCGTATGTCATCGCCGGGGTGGTTATGATCCCCATTACCTTGCTGTGCCGGCATATTTCCCTGTTCCTCCCGGTCAAGATCTTTGAGAAACGGCTGGATTTTGTACCCCACACGCATTTGATGATGACCTGGGGCGGCCTGCGAGGGGCTATTTCCATTGCGCTCGCCCTGGGCCTGACCCAGGATATGCACCGGGACCTCTTCCTGGTAGTGACCTATATCGTGGTGATCTTCTCCATCATCGTACAGGGCCTGAGTGTGGAAACCCTGGTGGGCCGCCTGCGCAAAGGGTGGAATTGACCGTCAGGACGCCGAACCCCTGCACTTTAAGCAAACTGCTAATCCACCAAAGCCTGGTAGACCAGGTTGCGCAGGAGCGCGTGATCGGGTACGCGGGCATTGGGCCGGACCTGGGTGAAGTAGACTACGATCAGTTCCTCGGCCGGGTCTACCCAGTACGTGGAATGGTACGCCCCGCCCCACCGGTAGGAACCTTCGGACCCATAGGTGCCGTGCCTCCCCATATCGGTGACCACTTCAAATCCCAGGCCGAAACCCCTGCCGGCGCTGTACGCCACATTTTCACCCAGATGATTAACCGTCATCAGGTCGACGGTTCGGGGGGAAAGCAGTTGTTTGCCGTTATATGAGCCGCGGTTTTCCATCATCTGGAGAAAGCGATAATAATCTGCTGCCGTCGACACCAGGCCGGCACCGCCTGAAAAACTCTTTCGTGGCCCCTTCACATAATTGCCCTGGGTATTCATGCCGGCGCCATCCGGGGCGCGTTTAAGACCTCCGCCTTCTTGCGGGTTGTAAACCGTCGCCAGGCGTCCGACCTTGTCGGGAGGCACATAGAAAAACGTATCCTCCATCCCCAGGGGTTCAAAAACCCGCTCCCTCAGGAATACATCCAACGACTGCCCGGAGACCACCTCGATGACGGCCCCGAGGATATCCGTGCTGTATCCATAGACAGTTTTTTCGCCCGGGTGAGCGCTCATCGGCAGGGAAGCTATCCGACGGACCGTTTCCAGGATGGGCTCCTCCCGATCCGCGAAATACCAACCCATTATACCCGCTTCCTCCCACTTTTCCTGGGCCGGACCCCAGCCGTACCCGATCCCCGAGGTATGCGTCAGCAGGTCGCGCAGGGTTATGGGTCGGCGGGCGGGCTCTTCCCGGTAACCGTCGTCGTCATTAATGGCAACAATTGTTTCGGCGAATTCCGGAATGTATTTGGACAAGGGGTCCTGGATCAGTAACCGGCCTTCTTCCTGCAGTAAGAGGATCCCCACACTGACAATTGCCTTTGTCTGAGATGCAATCCGGAACAGCGCATTTTCGGGCATGGGGGCGCCCGATTCCAAATCCCTGTGTCCAAAGGCCCGGTAGTAGGCTACCTGATCGCGGCGCGCCACCAGGATCAAGCCTCCCGGTAGTTCCCCCGCCGCTACATACTGGTCAAAAGCCCTGTCCAGGCGTTCCAGGCGCTCGGCGGAAAAACCGAGGGCCTGGGGATCCGCTGTTTTTAAATCCTGGCTATGCAGTCCTGACAGGCTGACGATGCAAATGGTCAGGAACAGCAATGGACAACTCCGGAGGTCGCTGAAGAGGTCGCTGAAAAAGTCAAGTGTTTTCATCGGTTGGGTGGTTTGTTGGTTTGTATCGATTCCGAACAGTCTGGGAAGCGGTGGATTCCCCAAAAGGATCGGCCCGATAAGTTACCATAAAAATCCTATATTGAAAGGGGGGGAATCCCCTACTTTCAACCGTTAATACCAACCCTATGCGAATCACGGAATTCAAGGTACCCCTGCTGATTGCAGCCCTTTTCGCCACGGTTTCAACAGCCCAAACCACAGGCGCATCTGCCTCGATGCCAGCATCCCAATTGACGGAATCCCATAAGGCGAATACCCCGCTTCCGGCGGCATCCAACAGGAACCCGGACCTCCTCCATCGGTGGACGGCGCGCTGGATCTCCCATCCGGAGGATCCCGGGGATACCTTCGGCGTATTCCATTTCAAAAAGGAGATTGAGTTGGACGCCAAACCAGACACTTTTATCATTCATATATCGGCAGATAACCGGTATAAACTCTATATCAACGGAACGTATGTGACATTCGGGCCCGCCCGGGGGGACCGGCTCAACTGGCGGTATACGAGCCTGGATCTCGCCCCCTATCTCGAGCCGGGCATCAATGTACTTGCAGCAACCGTCTGGAATTTTGCGGAACATCGCCCGGTGGCACAGCACAGTTTCCGTACCGGGTTGATCGTCCAGGGGGACGGGGAGGCAGAGCGCGTGGCGGATTCGGACAGCACGTGGATGGTAACTGCCTGCAGAGCATTCAGCCCGCTCCCCGTGCAACTCAATGCTTATTACGTAGTGGGGCCCGGAGAGTCCTTTGACGGATCGGCCCACCACTGGGATTGGCAGGATCCCGGATTCGGGCTGGGTTTTGTCCCCGCCCGGGAAGGGGAAGTCGGCCGACCCACCATGAGCCTGGAAAAATACGGGGGCATTGCCGGCCATGTCCTGATGCCGCGGACCATTCCCCTGATGGAAGAGTCCCCCCAGGAATTCCAGGGGGTACGACGCAGCAACCCGGCCGGCCTGGTGGAGGACAATTACAATGGGACCCAGGTGCTGACCCTCCCCCCAAACACGACAGCGACCTTCCTCCTGGACCAGGGCCACCTTACCACGGCCTACCCCGTGGTACAGTATTCCGGGGGCAAAGGGAGCCAAATTTCCCTGACCTTTGCGGAAAGCCTCTTCCACGCGGACGGCTCCAAGGGCAACCGCAACCAGGTTCAGGGGAAGTCCATCGTCGGGAATACCGACGTGATCCTTCCGGACGGGGGCAGCGGCAGGGTACATGAACCCCTTTGGTGGCGGACGTTTCGGTACGTCGAAGTACAAATAACCACCAGGGCGGAACCCCTGGCCATTCACCGGATCCACTCGCGGTTTACGGGGTACCCTTTTGAGGAACAGGCCGAATTCCGCGTTGATGCAAACTTTGAAGCCGATGCAGGATTTCAATCCCAAAACGGGTTCCGGGCGGATGCGAAACTGCTGGGTGAAATCTGGGAGGTGGGCTGGCGCACCCAACGGCTTTGTGCCGGGGAAAATTATTTTGACTGTCCCTACTACGAACAATTGCAATACGCCGGGGACACCCGGATACAGTGCCTGGTGTCTGCCTATGTGTCCGGGGATACGCGCCTTTTCAAGAATGCGCTGCTCTCCTACCGCGACTCGAAAATGCCCTTCGGGCTGACACAGAGCCGTTATCCGAGCTACGACCCCCAACTGATCCCCACCTTTTCCCTGGTCTGGATCGCCATGATCCACGATTACTGGATGCTCACCCCGGATACGGAAACAGTGCGCGACCTGGTTCCCGGGATGCTGAGCGTATTGGATTGGTATGAAGACCACCTGGAGCCGAACGGGATGCTCGGGAAACTCGAGTGGTGGAATTTTGTGGATTGGGTGGTTCGGGACGGCTGGGATGCCGGCGTCCCCCCCGGGGCACGGGACGGGCAGTCAGCTGTCATCAGCCTGTATTACGTCTATGCCCTGCGCAAGGGGGCCGAGTTACTGGAGGCTTTCGGGTACCCGCAGCAGGCACGCCGCTATCAAACCCTGGCCGACCGGGTCGGGGATGCCGTACGGGAACAGTGCTGGGATGCCGGGCGGGGATTATTCGCCGATACGCCGGACAAAAATTATTACAGCCAACATGCAAATGTCCTGGCTGTACTTGGAGGGCTTGTACCGAAAGGCGGAGAAGAGAAACTCATGGAACGGGTACTCGAGCTGGAGGATATGGCCCCGGCCTCCTATTACTTTACTTTTTACGTAATCGAAGCATTGCAGGCCGCCGGTATGGGCGACCGCTACCTGGAAACTCTGGCCCCGTGGAAAACCATGCTCGACAATGGCCTGACGACTTTTGCCGAGGAGCCCGAGCCCACGCGTTCGGACTGCCACGCCTGGAGCGCTTCCCCCCTATATTATTTCCTGTCGTTGGTGTGCGGGCTCCAGCCGGCCGGACCCGGATTTGAAACAGTGGAATTCCGGCCCCACCTCGGTCCGCTCCCGGGCGTTCAGGGAACCATCCCCCATCCGGCCGGGAAAATCTCGGTCCGTTTCCAAAAAACGGATTCCGGGGGTTTGGGCGGAATGATCGATCTACCGGCGGGGGTCTCGGGCCTCCTTCATTGGAAGGGAAAGGAAGTTTCCCTGCGTCCCGGGGCAAACGAGGTTCAGCTATAGACGCGACCCCGGGGAATGGCTGTAGCCTAATCCTTCGGGTGGGAGCCCAGCCTGAATCTCAGGGCCTCCTGCCCCAAATCTCAGGGCTTCCTGCCCAAATCTCAGGGCCGGGCGCCTGCCTAAACCGCCTGGTATTGCCCGGGCATGGGGACCGGGTACTTCCCGTCCGCATCGGGCAGGGAAGGCGGGGTTGTCTCCCAGCTAACCGTCTCCGGCATCAGCCTAACCTCCGAATTCATGGCTTCATCCCAACCGATGACCTGGCCGCTGTAGGTGGCCATGCGCCCCATAATTGCCGTAAGTGTGCTTTTAGCCCCGTTGTAGGCATCGTTGATCTGACCCCCTTCCCGGATAGAGGCAAAAAGCCGGTTGTGCTCTTCCTGGTAGGGATTGTGCCCCTCGGAATTGGCAATGGCAGCCTGCTCCCTACCTTCCAGGTCGAAGATTTTAGCAACACCTGCATCATTGGTCTCCACCGATCCGGCAGTGCCCTGGAAGCACTCCCCCACCCGGTACATGGTACCCGGCTGGTGGCGGCACTGGCTCGCTACCACTGCCCCGCTGGGATAGGTATATTCCACAAAATGGTGGTCGTAGATCTCGCCGTGATCGGCTCCGGTACGGACCAGCCGGCCGCCCATCCCCTGGGCCGATACCGGGTACTCCCCGATAAACCAGTTGGCCACATCGATATTGTGGATGTGCTGCTCCAGGATATGGTCGCCGCAAACCCAGTTAAAATAATACCAGTTGCGCATCTGGTACTCCAGTTCCGATTGCCCGGCTTCCCGCGGGCGGACCCAGACACCGGCGCTATTCCAGTAAACCTGTCCGGATCGGATTTTCCCGATGGCCCCGGCCCGAAGCTTCTCAAGAGTCTGAATATAGTTTTCCTGGTAATGGCGCTGGAGGCCGACCACGACATTGAGATTTTTTTCATCCGCCAGCCGGGCGGCCTCCAGTACCTTGCGGATCCCCGGGGCATCAGTAGCCACCGGTTTTTCCATAAAAACGTGCCTGCCGTTTTCCACCGCATAGGTAAAATGGTAGGGGCGGAATCCCGGCGGGGTGGCCAGGATAACTACATCGGCCAGGTCAATGGCTTTCTTAAAGCCGTCAAACCCAACGAATTTATTTTTCTCCTTCACCCGGACCTTCCCGGTACCCTGGTAGGCCTCCGCAAGGCTGTTGTAACTGGAAGCCAGACGGTCTTCAAACAGGTCGGCCATAGCCACCAACTCCACGTCCGGGTCGGCCTGCAGCGCCTGGTTGGCAGCGCCCGTTCCCCTGCCCCCGCACCCCACCAGGGCGAGCTTTAATTTCGAGTTTTTGAGGATGCCGGCCATCGCTTGCAGGTCAAAGGCCGGCAGCATCGTTGCAGAAGCCGCCAGGGTGGATGCTTTGATAAATTTTCTGCGGCTGGGGCCGGGAAGGTCTGGATTGTTCATTTTCATTTGTGTTTTAGGTAGCTGATCTGTGGTTATTTCGTATCCCAATATCGGGAAAAGTCCGAGGCTTCAGGTGGATTCTGGGGGCGCACAATGCGAAATCCGGCAAACGGGGCATCCGTAAACCAGAATTTACTCCGGGGAAACTGCGGGTCGCGCTGCTTCCACACCGGGTTGGAGGCCAGCCTTGCCGCATTTTTTAAAGCCTCCGGTCCGTCCCTGTAGGAGCCGCCCCTCAATACGCCGGGGTACTCAGCAACAGGGGGCTCAAACTCAGATGCTGCGTTTCCAAACGCCCCGGATTCAAAACGGTCCAGGGTCCACTCCGCCACATTCCCGTAGATATCGTAAAGCCCCCAGGGATTTGGTTGCTTCTTCCCAACCGGGTGGTAGGTCCCGTCGCTGTTCCCGCTGTACCAGGCGTACCGCCCCAGGCTGTCCGGCCGGCTGCCGAAAAAATACGGGGTATCCGTCCCGGCCCGGGCCGCGTACTCCCACTCCGCTTCCGTTGGCAACCGGTAAAAGTTCCCGGTTTTTGCGGAGAGCCATTTACAGAAAAGCGAGGCGGCCTTCCGGGTGACATTGCCGACAGGGAATTCTTCACCGGTCCCCATCCCCAGGCTCATATCCACATAGGGTATGGTGGCCCCGGAAACCGCATCGACTTCAAGGTTTACCTCGCTGCCCCGTGCGGGCTGGGGTTCCGAATCGGCAGATCGCTGCAGGAATGCCTGGTAAAGGCCCCAGGTGATTTCCCGGGAGGACATCCAGAAGGGATCTACCCGTACAATGCCGGGGGAAACGCCCGCCTGCCGGCTGGCCGGGGTATACGTCCCTCCGGGTATGGCGGCCATGTCGATTTCGAGGTTTGTACCCGCCAGGGTCTCCGTATAGCCAGCTTCCTGAGCGTTGCCGCTGGAAATTGCGAGCAGACACAACCACCCGATAGCAATCCCTTGAATCATTATCTTCATCAGCAGGTTAAAATAAGGAAAATGGCAGAATCTAAACGATTGTCCTACCTGCCCACCGGTTGCCGCCGCTACCTAACGTCCTCCCCCGAAATTTTCCAATATCCACCGGATACAGGGATTCATCCACTGCCTGTCGGCGGTCGGGTTGACCATGCCATACCCGTGACCGCCTTTTGCATAAAAAAACGAGGTCACCGGGATGCCCTGTTGCTGGAGGGCGGCGATAAAGAGTATGGAATTCTCCACCCGGACAACCGGGTCGTCCACCGCATGGGTTACGAAGGCCGGGGGCGTGTCTGCCGATACCTGTAATTCATTGGAATAATCCGCAATTCCGGTTTCCGGAATTCTCCAGGTGCCGTCCGTATCCTGTATTCCGATCAGATTCCGGCGCGAGCCTTCGTGGGTGAGGCTGTCGGCAAAGCTGATAACCGGGTAATTGAGTACCATAAAATCCGGCCGCAGGCTGGTTTTTCCCGGATTGGCAATGACCCCCTGCTCGTAATGGGTGCCGGCGGTGGAAGCCAGGTGCCCGCCTGCCGAACTTCCCGCTATCCCGATTTTATCCGGGTCCAGCCGCCACTCCACGGCCCGTTCCCGGACCAGTTGCAAGGCCCGTTGGGCATCCTGCAAAGGGGCTGTTTCCTTCCGTGACGAGGTGGCATCGAGGGGCATGCGATATTTCAGCACAAAGGCTGCAATCCCCGATTCGTTGAACTTTTGGGCCATTTGGTGCCCTTCATGGTCGATGGCGACCCCCGTGTATCCGCCCCCGGGGCAAATGACAATTGCGATTCCGGTGTTCCGCGATGCTTCCGGCAGGTAGACGGTAAGTTCCGGCTGGCTGGTTATTGAGATAAACCGCCGGCTTTCGCCTTCTGGCCCCTTGTAGGACTCGACAACTTCCTGGACGCTATGCGGCAATTCGCCCGGTATAGCGCCGGCCGGGTAGAGTTTAAGGGTTTGCTGCCCGTAACCGATGAAACCAATCAAAAAAATCAAAAGGAAATATACTTTCTTCAAGTCACCCCAGTCCATCTTCTTAAAAATTTAAGGCCTGCCAGCCAGGTGGCACAATCATCCCTAGGCAAATCGCCTGCTTTTCATACTCGGTTTACTTTATTTTCAGTAACCGAACCGGTCCCACTAAACCAGAAGGCAATAAGGGCTCCGTTCCGTTGTAAAATGGCATCGTGGTAAAGGTAATCTTTTCGGTCACACCCGGTTGGGCATCCCCGATTAACCGGTTGACCCATGTATTGGTGACGCGGATTTCCAATTGATTCGCCCCATCCTTAAGAGCCTCTGTAATTTCAATCCGGTACGGGGCTTTCCAGGCAACACCCATGGATTGACCGTTGAGGATCACTTCGGCCAGGTTGTGTACCGCGCCCAGGTCCAGCCATACCCCGGCGTCTGCCGACGCTTCCGGCCGATCGAACGACTGGGTATACGTAGCCGTACCGGAGAAGTACTTCACCCCGTCATCCGCGTGTTCCGAAAGGGAGGCAAGGGATTCAAGCGTTATGGAGCCAGATGCCCCGCGTCCTTCTTCAAACGTCACTTCCCACGGGCCCTGCAGGGTGTGGAGGGATTCCTCGGTGAATTCCGGCAATTCCACCAAATCCTCGGTGGCTTCTCCTGCAAACACCACAAATACGGACCCCCAGGGGGCCATATCGAGGTCGACTACGGTACGCCCGTCCGTTTTTTTATAAGAAACCGGATGGACGGCCCCCGTCTGCGGATCCCAGAGCTCTGGTTTTCTACCGCTCACGCGGAAACTGGCCAGGGCCCGGGTGCCTCCTTCCGACCGGTTATTGAGCCAGTAAATATCAATTTCCCCGGCACGGCGGTGGCGGAACAGGATCTCATGGTCCGTGCCGTTAATGACCACATCTTGGGGCACATCCAGGGAAACATCCGCTCCTACATGCTCCAGTGACCAGGTGGCATCCGCCACGGCAGAAAAGACTTCGGGATCGTCGGCCAGGCTGGGCGAGGCTACCGGTTTTGATCCTTTGATCTTGACGCCCGCATCTGCCAGTTCCCGGAGCTTTTGCAGCGTCGAGAGCGTCATGCGGGCCGTACCCGGATCCAGTTGGAGCATCTTATAAGTCGCCCCGCCGAGGGTCTTCAGTTGCCCGTTGGCTGCGGTGACTGCCTCCTTGAGGATCGCAGCACTCACAAAATCGAATTCATGGCCCTCGGGAATATCCGGCAGGCTTTCCTGGGTGATGTGGGTGATGTTGTCGTTTTCCCCGTATAGGTAGAGGACATCGGCTACGTTCCGCCCTTGCTGCAACAGGTAGGAACTTCGCGCCAGGTAATTGATCCAGGCTTTGGCGCCTGCTCCGGACCAGGTTTCCTGTCGCGTGAAGTATTGGCCGAACGGGCCCAGGCTAAAGCCCGGCATCAGCCCATCCAGCGGCTGGTGGACCGAGGTGTGGATCACATACCGGTTCAGGCCTGAAGCGAGCTCCAGGTCGGCCGTACGCTTGAGTTTTGCCGGGTGCCATGAGAATGCGTTTTGGATAGAAGTCATGGATTCGGCCGCCACATACGGCTTCCCGTAGATGTTCGCCACGGAGGCCGATTCCCGGATGTCCCCTTCGCTGCGGACCTCTTCGTCCGAGCCCCCGGCCAGGCTCCCGGGCGTCCACATCGCCGACATGGGCACATCTGCGTTTCGCTTCACGTCCATACCGTCCGCCAGGTAAATCCGGTTGCCTTCGTGGCTCTCCGTATAGCGTCCCATCCCGCGTTTTTTCAATTCTTCGCCAATGGCGTCGTAATGATTATCCGCAATCATCTCCCCGATGGTTTTGCGAAAATCCCACAGGAACTTTTCGGAGGCTTCGCGGCTTTGAACCACCCGTCCTGTCAGCACGGGAATCCAGGGTTTGATGCTGTAGCCGCGGCGCGCCTCGAATTCGGCAGGCATATCGTGGGTCCAGTTCATGTGACCCGCCTCATAACTATCCAGGATGATATACCCCAGGCCTGACTCGCCCAGTTGCCCGCCTGTGGCATCCGCATACAGGTCCAGGTAATGGTTGATATAGCGGCGGACAGCTTCTTCATCCAGTTTGTCGACCTCAAGCCCCGTTGCCTCCGGAGAGGCCGGGTGATTCTGGCGACCCGTGAGCGAATAACCCAGGCGGACCACCTTCCACTTGCCATCCGGCACCTCCCAGTTGAGAAACCCGTCTTCGGTGACCTGGTCGGTCAGGTCGATGACCTCATCGGCTGGGATTGCCGCATCCGCTTCCTGCCGGTAGGTTTCCGTTTCTTCACTCCAGGCGCTGAACCCTGCCTTGTCCTCAAAACGGTCGATCCGGTCGGCCTGGTACAGGACGAATTCTGCTACGGGGACCCCATCGGGTTTGGCGGGTGCCGGTGCCCCGAACAGCGCCCCCACCCCTGCCGGTGCAGGTGGTAGCGTTTCATAGGCGAAACGCCAGTGCCGGGCCGAGGTTTCGGGAAAACTCCCTGAAGTCTGTGGGTTCAAAGTCCCGGGGATATCTACAACCTTCCGGAAATTGACCCCATCGTTGCTCACGTACAGTTTACGGTTCTGCGGGCTCCCCCTGAACTGCTCCAGCTGGCTGTGGTTTGCCCCCACCACGGAATAACTCCGGAAGGTCTGCGGACTGTCAAAACTGTACTGAATCCAAACCTCTTCCCCCACCTGCCCGGGCGGCAATTCCGTCGCAGTGTGTACATCCCCGTCGGTCAGAGCTTCCAGGGTAAAGTGTCCGCCGCTGGAGGAAACCCGGGGTGCCAACCGGGCCATAGGAACTTCACCATCGGGAACCCGGTAGGCAACCACAGCCGCATCTTCGTAGAATTCCGGTAATTCAATATGCCCTTCGCTCATCTCAATACCGCCTTCACCAGCGGCATTCTGAAAGCTCCCCGTGGCCGTTATGGGTTCCGGTAGTTTTCCATCATAGGTGGTCCCGCCTTCCAATACCATCTCGCTCCAGACATATTTTTTCATCCCGTCCCGGGGTTCCACCCAGGGGCCGCCGGTAACGCTCCATCCCGGGGAACCCGCAATGGTCATTTCAAGGCCTTTTTCCACGGCCAGGTCTGTGGCGTGTTTGAAAGCTTCCTTCCACGGAGGCGTCATAAATACGAGCTTCTGGTCTACAACAACCGGCGTAAACAGGTTTGCATCAAAATTCTGGAACCCGCCAATCCCGGTACGCTCCATCCATTCCAGGTCTGCCGTGATACCTTCAAGGGTGACATTTCCGTTCATCCAGTGCCACCAGACCCGGGGCCGGGCCTCATTCGGCGGGTTTTCAAAGCCGGCACGCAGTTCGGCGAGATCCGGTGTTGGGTCTTGATACTCATGGGGGTCCTGCTGGCAGGCTGCCAGGAATGCCAAGACAGCTGTGGCGGCCAACATGTGTTTGATTGGTTTCATACTTCGGTTTGTTTTGTTTTTATGTTTGTTTACTCGGTACCGGCAGGTTGGACCGTCACCCGCTTGAGGCATATGGCCTATAATTTCTGGGCCTCAAACCGCTGGCTGCCGTAATTGAATTGCAACCCTTCTATCTCGCCTGCTTCATTCGCCACAAACCGCACCGTGTTGGAGGGCTCGTCCGTGTCGATATACAGTAGCGGATCGGTTGGGTCCGGCCGGTAGACAGCACTATTTTCCGAGGTGACCATGCGGAGGTTTCCGCCCTCCAGGGATTCCACCTCGATTTCATAGGAAAACCCGCTGGTAAAGCGGTATGTCCCCGCAAAACCACCGGCTTCCTGGGCGCTCCGTTCTACGGCGACGCTGAAGGAATATGTGCCCGGGGCGAGTACCAGGCGAACTTTTCCGTCCCGGTCATCCAGGCGCCTGAGTCCATCCGCGCGGTCAAGGTGCCGGCCGCCCTCCCGTATGGCGTCATAGGCCCCATAAGGCAGCACGATTTCTGCCGTGGTATTGACAGGCACCAGAACCTGATGCGAAAAAGTATCCCCTTCAAAAGCCCAGGCACTGCGGATGGTGCCGTAATAGGTGTCCAGGTTGGCCTCAGCCCGGGTAAGTCCCGCCCCGGGGGAGACAGCGATGCGGAATTTCTTATAGCCCGGGCCTTCTGCAAGGGCCTGTATCCCTCCGATTTGCTGGTACATCCAATCCCCGATGGCACCATATGCATAGTGGTTGTAGGAATTCATAGACGGGGTCTGGAAAGTCCCGTCGGGTTTGATCCCGTCCCATCGTTCCCAGATGGTTGTGGCCCCCTGGGTTACGGGGTAGAGCCAGGAGGGATACGATTTTTGCATCAGCAGCCGGTAGGCGATGTCCGTGTGCCCAAACCGGCTGAGTACGTGTGCCAGGTAAGGGGTCCCTAAAAACCCGGTCGTCAGGTGGTATCCATACGACTGGATATTCTCCACCAGGCGGTCGGCCGCCTGTTTGCGCAAATCTTCCGGGAGCAGATCGAACTGCAGTGCCAGGACATAGGCGGTCTGCGTCCCCGAAACCATCCGGCCCGAAGGCGTCAGGTATTCCCTCCGGAAGGCACGGATGACGTCATCCAACAGGGCTTCGTATTCCCGGATATCCTCCTGGTTGCCCAATACCCTGGCTGCCTTGAGCAGCAGTTGGGTGGAATAGGCGTAAAACGCCTGGGAAATCAGGTATTTGTCCGTGATGGCAGCCCGGCCGTCCCGGTCGTCATCCGGGCTGTAAAACAGCCAGTCGCCAAAGTGGAATCCCTTGTTCCAGAGGTTTTCCGTGCTTTGGGACCGGATGTATTCCACCCATTGCTTCATGCTGGGATACTGGGTAGCCAGTAATTCCCGGTCGCCGTAGAGCAGGTAACTCTCCCAGGGGATGATGGTAGCCACATCGCCCCACCCGGCGCTGCCTGCTGAATTTTCCCCCAGGACATTCGGAACCACAAAAGGCACGGAACCGTTGTCCAGCTGGTCCGCGGCCACATCCTTCAACCATTTGGAAAAGAAGGGGTTTACGTTGAAATTGTAGGCAGCGGTACGGAAGAAGGCCTGCGCGTCCCCGGTCCATCCCAGGCGTTCGTCCCGTTGGGGGCAGTCAGTGGGCACGTCCAGGAAATTGCCTCGCTGCCCCCACTGGATATTGTGCTGCAACTGGTTGAGGAGCTCATTGGAGGTGCTGAACTGCCCGGTTTGATCCATGTCCGAGTACAGGGCGATGGCTGTCAGGTTATCGGGTGTCGGGGTGAAGCCTTCAACCCGTACGTACCGGAAACCGTAAAATGTGAAATGAGGCTCCAGGACCTGCTCCGGGCTGCCGTCCAGGATATAGGTGGCTTTCTGGTCTGCATCCCGCAGGTTGTCCGTATAGAAATTCCCTTCTTTGGTCAGCACTTCCGCATGTTGCAGGATGACTTCCTGCCCGGCACTCCCCCCGAGACGGAGCTGCACCCAGCCCACCAGGTTCTGCCCGAAATCCACCACCACATCGCCCTCCGGCGTAGTCAGGATTTCAGCGGGCCGGAAAGTTTCATGTTTGCGGACCGGTTCATTCTCAGTGGCGATTAGGTTATCTTTCGCATAGTCCCCCACCCGTACGGGTTCCCAGGAGGCATCCGCATAGCCTGCCTGGTCCCAGCCGTCCAGCTCCTCGGTGGAATCGTAGGTTTCCCCGTCATAAATTTCAGAATTCCGTATGGGGCCTGTACTGCTCACCCAGGTGCCGTCGGTCAGGATGCTGCCTGTAGTGCCGTCCGCATAGGTGATATCCACCTGCATCAGAAGTGCCACATCGTCCCCGTAGTGGTCGCGCCGGTCGCCCCAGGCGAGGTAATCCCGGTACCAGCCATTGCCCAGTATGGCGCCTGCCGCATTTTTTCCCTTTTGCAGCAAGTCAGTGACGTCGTACTGCTGGTATTGCAAGCGGGTGTCGTAGCTGGTCCAGCCCGGGGTCAGGTAGGCATCCCCTACGCGCTTTCCGTTGATCCGGGCCTCGTACATACCATGTGCCGTAATGTAAGCCGTGGCTTTACGGACAGGTTTGTCCAGGGTAAACTCCTTGCGGAGGTACGGACTGGGCCGGTTGATGGTATCCTCGGCAAAGCCCGGCCCGA
This sequence comes from Robiginitalea biformata HTCC2501, assembly GCF_000024125.1. Classification (NCBI taxonomy): domain Bacteria; kingdom Pseudomonadati; phylum Bacteroidota; class Flavobacteriia; order Flavobacteriales; family Flavobacteriaceae; genus Robiginitalea; species Robiginitalea biformata. The sequence goes on from NC_013222.1 coordinate 2,998,525, forward strand.
TCCATTCTGCCCTGAATTCGGTTTCCGGCCGAAGCAGGCCCATCTGCCAGTAACCCGTTGGGCTCCAACGGCCGCGCCGGCCGTCCTGGTCCCAGACGCGGACCTGCCAGGCGTATTGTTGCCCGCTTTGCAGTTCGGGCCCTACATAGGCCACATGGACCGATTGTCCGGATTCCACCTTGCCGGAGTCATAGAAGCCCCAATCTGGGGAATCTCCCTTACGGGCTACCAAACCCACACGGACCTGGTAGGCCGCCTGGGATGCCCCTCGTTTGTCGGAGGCCATCGCCCAGGACAGGCGGGGGGATTCGTCTGTGATCCCGGAGGGATTTACCCGGTTTTCCACCCAGGTTTTTTCCACGGAAATTTGTGCGTTGCCCAGCAATCCGCAAATTGCGAGCAACAAGAAGAGGTAAGCTTTTAATTTCATTCTTGGCAGGTGTTTGTCCGGGCAGGAGGCATACTCCACTCCCGGGATTAGTATTCATTCAAGATTAGCTATTCCACCCGGATTATCCATTCCGTACTGTTCCGTACACGTTGGAGCGGTAGGTGTAATTTCAACCCGGGAAAGTAGTCTTTAACAGTACAGAATAGTTTTCTTGCCAGGTTCAACTACATTTGGGATATACCATGTAATCAACGAAAGAAACGGTAAATAAATCGCTGATGAAAAATTCAACCCTAGCCAGATACACCTCGTGCCTCACATTACTATTTGTCCTGCCATTTTTTTCCGGTATGGCCCAGCCCCCCTCACCAGGCCAGATACAGGAGCGCCTTCCTGAAGGCACCACCATCCACGGCAATATCCCGTACCACAATGACACCCTTCAGAAACATTTACTGGACCTTTATATTCCAAGTGAGGCCGAAAAACCGGTTCCCCTTGTGGTTTTTATACATGGTGGAGGGTGGATTTCCAATGACAAATACGCGGATATGGGCTATATGCCCAATACCATCAATGCGATGCTGGACAATGGGATGGCGATTGCCTCCATCGATTACCGTTTTGCGCAGGATGCCATTTTCCCTGGGATCCTGCAGGATTGCAACAAGGCGGTGAGCTTCTTATACGACCATGCAGGCGAATATGGGCTGGATACCAGCAACATCGGCCTGATGGGATTCTCGGCAGGCGGCCACCTGGCAGCGCTCATGGGGACCTCCCAGAACAATGAAGTGGAAGGCCTCCACGTGGCTGGCAGTTACCGGCCTTTCCGCTATCAGGCCGTGGTGGACTTCTACGGACCCACCGACCTGGTACTCCTGCCGGGGAACGAGGATGAAAAGTCGCCCGAGGGGATCCTTATCGGGGCTGCCCCCCTGCTTCGTCCGGACCTGGCAAAAGCGGCCAGCCCGATTACGTATATCGACCCGGAGGACCCGCCTTTTCTGATCTTTCACGGGGAGAAGGACAACATCGTCTCAAACAAGCAGTCCAAGCTATTCAGTGCCTGGCTGGATATCCATGGCGTGGAAAACGAATTGACCATCGTGGCGGACGCCCCGCATTTTGGAAACATGTACGATGTGGAGGAAATCCGGTCACGCGTTATCGCATTTTTAAACGAGCATTTGAAATAAGCGGACAAGGGCTCAATTACCCCATTTCGCGAATCACCCGGGCCGGTACCCCGGCCACCACGGTATTCGGGGGTACGTCCTTATTTACCAGTGCCCCTGCAGCGACAACGGAATTGCTGCCAACGGTAACGCCCGGCAGGATGGTAGCCCCTGCCCCGATCCAGGCATTGTTCCGGATAATCACCTCAGCGGGCACCATCGATTTCCTGGTAGGGATGTCCACCGGGTGATTCTCCGAGGTAATATTCACCCGGGGTCCAATCATCACATCGTCCTCGATGGTGATTCCCCCCAGGTCCAGGAAACTGCAGGCATGGTTGATAAAGACCCGCTTCCCTAGCACAATATTCCGGCCAATGTTGGTGTGGAAAGGCGCAAAGACGCTTGTGGAAGCATCTACCGGGCTACCGATGATCCGGCTGAGAAGTTCCCGGATTTCGTCCACGTCCGACGCCACATTGAGCCTGGCCGAAAGTTTCAGGGTCTGGTTGACGGCCTCCCGGATCTCCGAATAATCCGGATCATCCATCGGGATAATTTCCCCCTTGCGCAACCGATGAAAGATGCTGTGTTTTCCCATGGTCAAACTCGTATAAATATTCGTATTACCTATAAAACATAGAAGGTATTAAAGAAATAGATAGGATCAAAAAAAGGCCTGCTTCCCGCAGGCCTTTTTCCTTATCAATTTCCGGGGTGCATGCCCCGACCCTGCACAAGGCAGGCTAACCGGCTTTTTAAATACTGAAGTTGTTCCGTCCGCTTTGCAAGGCGCGCACCTTCCCGTTCCAGTGAAACTCCCCCGTGAGGCCGGCCGGCAGCGTAACGGTAGCTTCCAGGGCCTGGCCAGACCGTTTGTAATCTACCGAGATACTGCCTTCGGGGTGCGGCATTTCCCCACCGATTTCATCGATATCCCCAAGGTTGGGCGCAATGCGGACCTGTTTAAAGTTCGGCGCGGCACTCTCAATTCCCAACAGGATCCTGAAGAATTCAATATTCGGGCTGGACCCCCAGGCGTGGCAATCCGAACGGGTGGTTTCTACCTGGGAGGTCTCCCCCCAGGTTGTAAGCCCCAGTTCCATGTTTTTACGCCAGATATCCAGCATGTCCAGGTATTTGTCGCCATAACCGGCCTCCTTCAGTGCCAGGTGCAGGTAGTACTTAAAATAGATGGACGCAGGTGCCAGGGAATCGTCGTTAAGCAAGGCTTCCCCGATGGCCTGCATTTGCGGCGCGTCTACCAGCCCCGCCAGGATGGCCAGGGAATTAACATGCTGGGAAAAAGTGTCCTTAGCCGGCGTATCGGCAAATAGCCCACCGGAGGCGTCCCAGTATTTCTCCCGGATGGTGACTGCAAGCTGTTTTGCAAACTCGGAATACAGGGCAACAAACTCCTTATTCCCTGCTTCTTGCTCCAGGGAAATCCCGGCCTGGAGAGCGTGTAGCATTTGCAAGTCCAGGGCCGCTGAGGACCCATCCTCGGCCATCGGGGCCATCCCAAAGCGCCATTCGGGTACCCAATCCGTATAGTTCCAGCCTGGGACGTTTTTCAGAGAACCATCAGAATCCAGGTAGGTAATAAAATAATTCAGGATCTGGCGGGTCCCCATGAGTTTGTCCGCTACAAATTCTTTATCGGATCCGTACATCAGGTAGTCGTACAACATACTAACATACCAGAGGGAATAAGTCGGGATCACCTGGTTCTGCCGGTCCGGATACCGACTGAGCGTATACCCATCCGGCTGACGGGAGTAATCAATAAGATTGAGGGCATTTTTTGCCAATCGTTCGTCACCGCTGTTGTAATAGGAGACAAAATGCTGGATCCGGGTATCCCCAACATATTGGAGTCTTTCGTAATACGGGCAGTCCATATAGGTGTCCACCGCACAGAGGCGGGCGGTGCGCCAGCCGATCTCCATAATGTCCTTCAACTCCGACCGGTCTGTGCGAAGGGTGGCTTTCATTTCAAACGGATACCCGGTAAATGTGCCGTAAATGTCCTCGATGACCAGAGGCTCCGCCCGAGTCTTTATATCCAGCTCCACATAGCGGAAGGTCCGGTAGGTCAGGGTGGTAAATTCCTGGTTGGCCATGCCCCCGGAAATCAGGCTGTCCCTGCGGCCGGAAATCGTCTTGCCTTCAATTACATCCCGGTTGCCCTTGGCGCCTTCCGCATCATAGAGCCCTTCCGCATAGGTGATCAGAATTTGCGCCCCGTCTCCCCCACTGAAGCGCAGGGTGGGGTAGGCATTGGTCAGGTGGCCCTGGTCCAGGAGGATTTTGGCAGAGGAATTCGCCGGAATCCGAACAGGAGTCGCCGACGTGGGGAATCCCGGAGGTACCCGAACCCCTTCCGATTTCCGGACATTGGCAAAACGCTCCTCCCTGAGTTCCAGCGATGGAAGAATGGTTGGCACGAGTTTCCAACCAGGTCGTTGCCGGAAACCAAAGCCACTAACTTCCGTTGCGAACACCGGAGTGGCTGACTCCCAGGATGAATCGTCGAAATCAACGCGTTTCCAACCTTGGATTTTTTTATTGAAATCGATCGCATCTCCTGCCCCGGCAGCGTAATAGCCCCGAACCTGTTGGGGTTTTGCGGTATAACTCAAATCTTCCCGAACTTTCCAGCCCGAATTTGTATTGACCCCCTTATACAAAGAATCGGCATGCTGTAGGATCAAGGCTGTTTTATAAGAAAACTGAGCTACTGGCCGAAGCTCCGCTTCATTCCATACCTCCGCGGACAACACATTCTTTCCGGGTTTCAGGTACGGTGCCAACTCCACGGTTTCATAATTCCAATTTTCGATATCGCCCCAATAGGGACCTACAGAAACAAGCTGTCCATTTACGTACAGCTTGTAGCGGTTGTCCGCAGAAATATGAACTTTATAGGATTCGGGTATGCTCTCCATGTTGATAGATTTGCGAAAATGGTAGAGGGCCGATTTCTCATTATCCGAATTGGGAAGGGTGATCCACTGGGCGGTCCATTCTATCCCCCCACCAGAATTTCCAAATTGGGCATAGCAGGATGTAGCGAGAAATATTAGTAATAATGTGAATGTTCTATTCATGACTGGAAATTTTTTTCAACCGATGTATTCCGAATATCTGGGAGGTCATTGGTTTCGATGCCTCCCTTTAGATACGCAAGCCCGGTATTCGCTGGGCGATCCGGGCTTGCTCCACTACCTAAAATTTAAACAAGTGCATCAAAAATTAGGATTTAACAATGCTTCACTCGCAGGAAGGGGGAATGTTTCGGCTATGGTTGTGAAAGAAGCCGGTGGCGGTGCGATCCCGGGCGGATAATAGTAAGCCTCCGGATTCGCCTTTACCCGCGCCCCGAAATCGGACATCACCTGCTGGGCATTGCCGGTCCGGACCAGGTCCAGCCAGCGTTTGTTCTCAAAGGCAAGTTCCGAACGGCGCTCATCCAGGATGGCCTGCCGCATGGTAGCCTGGTCTACGCCGGTGATCGGCCCAAGCCCTGCCCGGTCGCGTACGGCGTTCAGGTATTGTTCGGCTTGTCCGGGCTGTCCCTGTTCGTTCAGGGCTTCTGCCAGGAACAACAGCGCCTCGGCATAGCGGTAAACGGGCCAGTTGACCCCCGTGAGTCCCGGGTTGGAATGGGGCTGCCAGAATTTCTTGATATACGGATAAAATGTTCCTTCGAGTTCAATGCTGTCCAGATTAACGCTGGTACGCGCGTCGGAGGCTTCCCGGCTCTGGATGTAATCCGGCGTCGGTATGTTGAACCCTTCAATTGTCGCTGCCTGGGAATTGGATACTCCGGAGATTTGGGCTACCTGGTCTGCTGTCAGCGGCATCGGGAGCCATTCGTACATAAAACTGCTGGCAAACCCTTCTGTGCCTTCCAGGTATTGCACCTCAAAGATAGACTCTGCATTATTCTTGTTGTTGATGTCAAACACACTGGCGTAATCGCCCAGCAGATTGTACTGCCCGGAATTTACCAGGTCCGTGAGCAAGCTGCTGGCCGCCGACCAGTTCTCTTCCACCATATACAGGTTAGCAAGCAACATCTGGGCAGACCCCCGTGTGGCACGGCCTGCTTCCTGGTTGGCCTTTACCGGGAGCAACCCGATGGCCTCGTCCAGGTCACTCACCACCTGGGCGAGGATCTCACTGCGGGAAGACAGCGGTAAGGCAGCTTCTTCACGGTTGGTTACCGGTGTCAGGTGGAGCGGCACGGATCCGTAATACCGGGCCAGATCAAAATAACTGTGTGCCCGTAAAAAGAGCGCCTGCCCGATGACGTTACTCTTCACGCCCGGGTCGTCGAACTCTACCGCGTCGATTTCCGCCAGGATTTGGTTGGCCCTGGCGATGATCAGGTAGTTGTTGTCGTACTTGGTTTCGACAAAAGCGTTCGGACTCTGCACCAGAAAGTTGGCAACATTTTCCTCTGACTGCACCGCCCGGTAATTGGGGTTGTGCCGATAATGTGTATTGTCCGACCGCATCTCGCCCATTATGTATGCATCGCTGTAAAGGTCGCGCAAGGGGGCATAGGTGGCATTGATGGCCTGTTCAAAATCCGATTGGGTTTCGAAGAATATGGCCTGGCTTAAGGAGTCCTCCGGGGGCAGTTCCAGGAAATCCTCCCCGCAACCGGTCAAAAGGCCGGCAAGTAACAGACTGCTATATATATACTTTTTCATGTTCTTTTATTTAAAATGACAGGTTAATACCCATAGTAAAGGTCCTCGGAAGCGGATAGGCCGCCCAGTCGAAGCCCAGGGCAAGTGCATTGAGCTCCCCGGCCCCGGTACTTGTCGTGCTGACATCGGGGTTGGCGCCACGGTACTTCGTGAACATAAAGGCATTCTGTACGGAACCGTACAGACGTGCCCGTTTCAGGAAGGAATCGTCGCGGAGTTGGAAGTTGTATCCAACCGTGATATTCCTGACAGCCAGGTAGCTACCATCCTCTATGAAGCGTGTGGAAAACCAATCGCGTTCCATGAATGTCGCCGCGGTGGTTTTTCCATAACGCCCGCTTCCCGGGTTTTCAGGAGACCTCCAGCGATCCTGCACATTGCGCAGAACATTGAAAACGCCATCCAGATTGGTGGTGCCCTGGTCGGAGGTAATTGCAATATCATTGCCGACAGATCCCTGCATAACGATGGTGGCATCCCAGTTTTTGTACCGGAAATCGTTGGTAAACCCGAAGATGTAATCCGGGAAGGGGTTTCCGATAACCGTACGGTCGTCGTTGTCCCCGCCATAGGTAATCACGCCATCACCATTTACATCGGCAAACTTGATAGTACCCACCTGCGACTCAGCCGCCTGGGGAGAATTGTCAAACTCTGCCTGGTTGTCGTAAACGCCATCCCAGATGAGCCCCCAGAATTGCCCCAGGGGTTCCCCCGGGCGCGTGAGGCTTTGGTAGGCGCCGAAACCTGAGTAGATCCGGTCTACGCCCTCGGCAAGGGCCACCACCTCATTTCGGTTGAATGCAATGTTGAAATTGGAGGTCCAGGTGAAATCGTCATTGACAAAGTTCCGGGTAACCAGGGCAAATTCATGTCCCCAGAATTCAATTTCACCTACGTTGTCGTTAAAGTTGGTGAACCCGGACTCCTGGGGCACTGCCACATTGAAGAGCAGGTCCGTCGTATTCTTTTTGTAGTAATCATAAATAAACTCCACGCGGTTATTAAACATGCGCAGGTCCAGGCCGATGTCGAATTGTTTGGTCCTTTCCCAGCCGAGATTGTTGTTCCCCAGCGTAGTTACCGCTGCACCACTGGCAATGGTGTTCCCGAATACGGCATTCAGGGAGTTGTCTACCAGGGCATATTGCGTATAGTTCCCGATATTATTGTTACCGATTATTCCGTAGCTGGCGCGTAATTTACCAAAGGAAAGCCAATCCGTTCCTTCCATAAAGGCCTCATCTGTGAACACCCAACCTGCGGAAATAGAGGGGAAGTTACCCCAGCGGTTTTCGGAACCGAAGCGGGAGGACCCGTCGCGGCGTACTGCCAGCGTAAGCAGGTACTTACCCATATAATCGTAACTGAGCCGGCTAAAATAGGAGGTCAGGCTCCAGTCGTTGATATTGTTGAAAGTGGCTCCACGGTCTATATTTAATGCAGACTGGATGGTTTGCACCCGGTCATCCGGGAAATTCGAAAGCCGGAGCTGCTGGTATTCACTTTCGTATTTCTGATAGGACGCCCCCAGGAGAATTTCCAGGTTGTGGTCCCCGAAACTGCGCGCGTAGGTCAGCGTGTTTTCATTTAGCCAGCTTAGGTAACTGGTTTGAGCCCGCGTACTGGTTGCGAGTATGGGGGGGAGCGACGCGAAGGTGTTTGACGCGGTTGAGGGGCTGAAACTAAAAAAGTTCGATTGCCCGAAGTCCCCGTTGATGGAGGTCTTGACTGTTAGCCCATCGATTGGTTCGTAGGTGAGGTAAAGGTTTCCAAGAATCCGTGTTTCCTTGGTTTCATTGGTGATTTCCCTGGCAGCCCGCACCCAGTTGGGTGTCGGGAACGCGCTGACCCCCGGTATCCAGGCTGTGAGCGGATAGGTTCCGTCATCGTTCTGGTACGGGAAAATGGGCCAGGTGAGCAGGGAGTTGTTGATGAGTCCGCCCCCACCGACCCCGTCGATGTTCGCACCGTAAAAGGCACCGTCGGAATTCGGAATATTATCCACTACGTAAGTAGGAGCCACGGAAAACCCCAGATCCAACTTGTCCCCCAGCTGGAAGCTGGAATTAGCCCGCATGGAATACCGCTTGAAATCCGAATTGATCATAACGCCTTCCTGGTCAAAATACCCGGCCACAATGGCGTGGGAGGCGCGTTCTGAGCGCGAAGACCAATTGAGGTTGAAACTCTGGATGGCCGCCGTCCGGAACATCCCGTCGTACCAATCATAACTCTGTCCGGCATACTGCTCCGGGTTCTGGAAAGGTTCCGGTACGGCAACCCCGAGGTCTTCGGCCGATTCCTTCTTAAACTGGGCGAATTCCTGGGCATTCATCATATCAGGGCGCCCCTTCTGGGGAACGGTCTGCACCCCGCCATAATAGTTGAAGGAGAGTTCGCCTCCTTCGACTTTCCCGGATTTAGTAGTGATAAGTACTACCCCATTGGCCGCACGCGATCCGTAGAGGGAAGTGGATGCAGCATCCTTCAGGACGGAAATACTCTCGATTTCGTCCGGGTTGATGGAACTGATGTCCCCAACTATCGGCTGCCCGTCCACAACGTACAGCGGGTCACTGCCCGCAAGGATGGAAGCCTGTCCACGAACCCGGACCTGGACGCCCTCCCCGGGCCGGCCGGTTGTCTGGTTTATCTGCACCCCAACAAGGCGGCCCTGTAATTTTTGGGTCACCTGCGGTACCGGAAGGTCAGCCAGTTCGTCCGTGTTGATCTGCTGGACTGCACCAGTCACTTTTCGGCTGGACTGCGTCCCATACCCTACAATGACTACTTCGTCGAGTTGTTCAGTGTCCGGCTGCATGACCACATTAATAGTGCTCCGTCCGTTTATGGCGACGGTCTGTCGCACAAACCCGAGATAGGAAAATACCAGGGTGGCATTGGCCGGAACATCGATCGTGTAGTTTCCGTCAAAATCTGAGGTGGTACCCGTGGTGGTGTTTTGCACCAAAACTGTTACGCCGGGCAGCGGTTGCCCCGTTTCAGCATCAGTCACCGTCCCGCTGACGGTCCCCTGCCCAATAGCCCAGAAGGGCAACATCAATAGAAAGCTCCATATAAAAGGCAGCCTCCCGTCGGATCTTTTTGTTTTCATTTAGAGGATTGTTTGAGTTTGGTTTTGTTCTCTTCCATCGCCCGATCTGGGCAACATAGGACAAGTTTACTGGAATGAATCCGCAATGCTATTCCGTTCTGTACTGTTCTGTATGATTTCATATCCTGAAATCCTGATCCGCTCAAAATGACTGATATAAGGGCAACACATTTAAGGTACGTGCGCGTAGTACCCCCATCCCCTGGCCCGCACTCCGGGTTGAAATCCGGCGATTCTGTATGGATGTTTTTTTATTGGTGAAAATTGCGGGCGGGAGGGGTGGATAACTTACAAACTGGGATGGCGTCCGGAAATAGGCGCAAACGCATTGATAAAATAAGAGAAGTTGTTAAAGCGAATTCCGGGAAATCACGTAGAAGGGGTTGGCCACGCTTCGGGTCCCTTTTTCAAGGACCATGTCGGCTGCCTGGCGACCCAGGTTTTCGAAGTCTGTGGAAATAACCGTAATCCCATCGCGCAGGATTTCCTTTACGGGGGTATCGTTGTAGGAGATGATGCCCACCTGCTTGCCCAATACCAGTCCGGAGGCATTGATCTTCTTGATAAGGATCACCAGATCGTCTTCCTTGAGATTGATATACACCGTATCGGGTTCGAGTTCCTCCTCTTCAATTTTCTCCACAATGCCAAAATCATAGGCGAATTCCCCGCAAAACCGGATAAAACCCTTCTTGATTTCTACCGGGTGGTACGTGCGCTGGCGCAGGAGCATCTTAATTTTTTTGTATTTGCGCAATTTAGGGTTGAGCTCCACCAACGCATCGTAGATATTCTTCTCAAATTCCTGGAAAACGGTAGCTACCTGGATGCAATCGTCCGGGAGTTTTTTATCCAGGACAATGAGTTTCTGTTTCGGGATGGAAGCCTGCAGGAAATCGCACAGGTCTTCCCCCCCTTCCTCAAAATGGCAAATCACGACGTAGTGCGTATAATCCCGGTTCTTTCCGTATTCGATCAGGTCCTTAAAGTGCCGGTAGTTATTCTCGTATATAAAAAAATCGACAGTGGCCCGGTCTCCCAACGTCCGGGCAAAAGCATCGTAGATGATTTTTTTATGCACACTGAGCTTATTGAAAAGCAGGAAAACCTTGGCCCGCAGTTTCAGCTGGTCATTTTTGATGTAATACCCCTTGCCCGGGACCGATTCAATTATCCCGGACTCCTTTAAATGATCGTAAGCCCGGACCACTGTATCCCGCGAAATATCAAATTCTATAAGCAGTTCGTTGACTGAAGGCAATTTGTCGCTGGCACGTACGTCGCCGTTCTCGATTGCCGTATAAATGGAATCGATGATTTGTTTGTACTTGGGGACCTTGGAGGTTTCCTTTATGTCGATAAAGTCGATCATTCTCGGGGGTAATTATAGTGAAAATTACGGAATGGACGCTTTTAATCTTCCATTCCTGCCGAGGTTCAGGGGCGCTTTGTATATTTAAGGAACCGTGGCGCATGGAACAGGCCCCAGAGCTACTTCCCCCCGCAGGTCCGGGTTTTTTCTGACTCCCGATGATCGAAAAACAAAAACAAAATTCGCCGGGTGACTTCGCCCGAACTGAACAGTACAGAACAGGTATCTCAAATGTGCAGAATACATTTATACGCAAATTACAGCTAACAACACGAAGATGAAAACGAAAACCTTCAAACACGTGGACTACCTCTGGGACGAACAGGAAGCAGCCAAACTCGGCGACGACCAGGTGGCACTATTCCTGTACCGTTCAAACATCCTGGGGTCCGATCTGCGGATCACCAACTACGGCGGGGGAAACACCAGCTGCAAGACCATCGAAAAAGACCCGCTTACCGGGACTGAAACGGAGGTGATGTGGATCAAGGGCTCCGGCGGGGATATCGGGACGCTTACGCGCGCCGGTATTGCCGGGCTTTATACGGACCGGTTGCGCAGCCTAAAGAATGTCTATGGCGGTTTGCAGGACGAAGACCGGATGGTGGGCCTGTTCAACCACTGCATATTTGACCTGGACAGCCGGGCGCCCTCAATCGACACCCCCTTGCACGGGCTCCTGCCTTTCAAACATATCGACCACCTGCACCCGGACGCCCTTATTGCAGTTGCCGCCGCCGAAGACAGCGAAAAAGTTACCCGGGAAATCTGGGGCGACACCATGGGCTGGGTCCCCTGGCAGCGCCCGGGTTTTGACCTGGGGTTGCAACTCGAAAAATGCCTTGAGGAAAACCCGGGGATTCGCGGGATCGTCCTGGGGAGTCACGGGCTCTTTACCTGGGGGGACACCTCCTACGATTGCTACGTAAACAGTCTGGAAGTCATCGAGATGGCCTCCGAATACATCGCCGGGAAAATAGAGGAGCAGGGACAGGTCTTCGGCGGCCAAAAAGTGGCCCCGCTGCCGGCCGATAAACGGAAAGACCAGGCAGCCCTGCTCATGCCGCTGCTCCGCGGGCTCTGTTCCTCCCACCGGCGGATGATCGGGCATTTCAATGACTCGGAGCCGGTACTGGAGTTTGCCGGTAGCCGCGACCTGGGCAGGCTGGCCCCCATGGGGACTTCCTGCCCGGACCACTTTTTGCGGACCAAGATCCAGCCGCTCGTCCTGGAACTCGCCCCGGACGAGGACCTGACCGACCCGGAGGCCACCCTGGCCAAACTCGAGCCGGCTTTTGAACAATACCGACGGGAGTATGCCGAATACTACGAGACCTGCAAGCGGGAAAACAGCCCGGCCATGCGGGATCCGAACCCGGTGATCATCCTCTATCCCGGGGTGGGCATGTTCAGCTTCTCCAAAGACAAACAGACCACCCGGGTTGCCAGCGAATTCTACATCAATGCCATCAACGTGATGCGGGGGGCGGAAGCGATATCCGCCTATACGTCCCTGCCCCGGCAGGAGGCCTTTGATATCGAATACTGGCTGTTGGAGGAAGCCAAACTCCAGCGCATGCCAAAACCCAAAGTCCTTTCCGGCAAGGTGGCCCTGGTCACCGGTTCCGGGGGTGGGATTGGCAAGGCCATCGCCGATAAACTGGCAGCGGAGGGCGCCAACATCGTCCTTACGGATATTGCCGAAGACCGCCTGAAAGAAGCCCTGGGAACCTACAAGCGCGACCAGGCAGTGTCCGCCGTCTGCGATGTCACGAGCCGCAACTCCATCCGGGACGCCTTCAAAAAAGCCACCCTTGCCTTTGGGGGCGTGGATATCGTGGTCCACAGTGCCGGTCTCGCCATTTCCAAGCCGCTGAACGAAACCACGGAAAAAGATTGGGACCTGCTGCAGGATGTGCTGGTAAAGGGACAGTTTGAACTCGCCCAGGAGGCAACGGGAATCATGCGCAAACAGGGTCTCGGCGGTGATTTTATCAGCATCGCCAGCAAAAACGGCCTGGTGGCCGGCCCCAACAATGTGGGCTATGGAACCGCCAAAGCCGCCCAACAACACATGGTACGCCTGCTGGCCGCCGAACTGGGCCCGGAGAAAATCCGGGTGAATACAGTCAACCCGGATGGGGTCATCGTAGGAAGCAAGATCTGGGAAGGCAAATGGGCCGAAGGACGCGCCAAAGCCTACGGCATAGAAGTGGAAGAACTTCCGGCCTTCTATGCAAAGCGCAACCTGATGAATGAAATTATTTATCCGGAGGATATCGCCGCCGGGGTCTTTTCTCTGGTCGGCATTTTGGAGAAGTCCACCGGGAACATTATCAACGTGGACGGGGGCATGGCCAATGCCTTCACCCGTTAAACAACCAACATGAAGCTATCCAAAGACCAGATTGCATCCCTCAACAAAGATGCGGCCGGCGGACAGAAGTCCGCTTACGAATTCCTATCTGAAGCCCTGGAAACATCCGGTCACGACGTCGGGGACCTTACCCGTCAGATCGCAGATTTCCAGATTGCCATCCCGAGTTGGGCGCTGGGAGCCGGGGGAACGCGCTTTGGGCGGTTCTCCATGCCGGGCGAGCCTCGGAACCTGGAGGAGAAGTTGGCCGATGTCGGCCTGTTGCACGCCCTGACAGGGGCTGCGGGGGCTATTTCCCTGCACATCCCCTGGGACACCCCCGAAGACTACAAGGCTGTCCGGGAGCAGGCAGAAGAGGCCGGTCTGGTATTCGACGCCATGAATTCCAATACGTTCCAGGACCAGAAAGGTGCCGGGGAAACCTATAAATTCGGGTCCCTGAGCAACAGCTCGGAAGCTTCCCGCCAACAAGCCGTCGAACACAACCTGGAAGTTATCCGGATCGGCGAAAACCTCGGCTCTAAAAGCCTGACCGTCTGGTTGGCCGACGGGGCCAATTTTCCGGGGCAGCGCAATTTCCAACGGGCTTTGGACCGCACGGCAGACAGCCTGGAAAAGATCTACGCGGCCCTGCCCGAAGATTGGAAGCTGTTTATCGAATACAAACCCTACGAACCGAATTTCTACAGCACGGTCATCCAGGACTGGGGCACCTCGTTTATGCTCGCCAACCACTGCGGGCCCAAAGCCTATACCCTGGTAGACCTGGGGCACCACCTGCCCAATACGAACATCGAACAGATTGTGGCTACCCTTATGTACAAGGGCAAGCTGGGCGGGTTCCACTTCAATGACAGTAAATACGGGGACGACGACCTGACCGTGGGGAGCATCAAGCCCTACGCCCTCTTTTTGATTTTCAACGAATTAGTCTACGGCATCCGCAACAACCCGGACAACCCGTATCCCGCCTGGATGATCGACGCAAGCCACAATACCAAGGACCCGCTCGAAGACCTGATCCAATCGCTGGAAGCGATCCGTGAGGCCTATGCGAAAGCGCTGTTGGTAGACCAAAAAGCCCTGGAATCGGCGCAGATGGAACACGACGTGGTCCGTTGCCAGGAAATCCTGCAGGATGCCTACCGTACGGATGTCCGTCCGCTGCTGCGCCAGGCGCGCCTGCTAACCGGGGCGGCAATCGACCCGATCGGCGCCTACCGCAAACTGGATGTTCGCAGGCACCTGACCGACCAGCGGGGGAGGGAAACCGTAGCAACCGGACTTTGACACGCACCGGATGGAACGCACGCTAACCGCCGTTTTCGACATTGGGAAGACGAACAAGAAATTCTTCCTGTTCGACCCCGAATTCCGGGAAGTATACCGGCAGTACGAGCGGTTACCCCTGACGGCGGACGAGGACGGACACCCCGCAGAAGACCTGGAAGCCCTGGTGGCCTGGATGCGCCGGGTCCTGGTAGACGCCCTTAAATCCGGCAAGCCCATAGGCACACTGAATTTTTCGAGCTACGGCGCCAGTCTGGTCCACCTGGATGGAGACGGCAGGGTACTCACCCCCCTGTACAATTATACCAGGCCCATGCCGGCTGAAATAGAAGATGCATTTTATGCCGCCTATGGCCCTGAAGATGTATTCGGCAGGATCACGGGCACCTCCCGTTCCGGCATGCTCAACTCCGGGCTGCAGCTGTACTGGCTGAAACAGGCCCGGCCCGGGGTTTTCAAAAGAATCCGGCACAGCCTGCACCTGCCCCAGTACCTCAGCTATGTTTTTACGGGGCGTCTGCTGAGCGAATACACCAGCATCGGGTGTCATACGGCCCTCTGGGATTACGAAAATCAGGCGTACCACCCCTGGGTCCGGAATGAAAAAATCGATCGGTTGCTGCCGCCCATCGTACCTGCCGATGCAATTTCCACCGGGGAGGTGGCGGGACATACCTTGCGCATCGGCCCGGGGATCCACGACAGTTCAGCTGCCCTGCTCCCCTATCTGGAAAGTATCCGCAAACCTTTTATTCTCCTCTCTACAGGAACCTGGAGCATTGCCCTGAACGCGTTCACGGACGGCAGGCCAGGTGCAGGAGACAGGGATCGTGACTGCATCCATTACATGCGGATTGACGGCAGGCCCGTCAAGGCGTCCCGGTTGTTCCTCGGGAATGAGTTCGGGGTGCAACTGGATGCCCTCTCCCGTCACTACGGCGTTCCCCGGGACCGGTACCGGGAAGTGACTTTTGACCGCAATCTCTACCGGCAGATCCGAAACGCATTTGTTCCCGCGTTCCGCTGGACAAGCCTGGATACCCGCAACTGCCCGCCCGCCACACGGTGGCCCCACCAAACCTACGAGGCGGCATACCACCAGCTCGTTTACGAACTCTGCCTGTTGCAGGAAGCGCATATCCGGCATATCGTCGGGGACTCAGGGATCAAAAGGTTATACATCGACGGCGGCTTCAGCGATAACGAAGTTTTTGTGGAAACCCTCGCCCAACGGATACAACCCATGCGGATCCGCACCACGGATGCCTCCCTGGGATCTGCCCTGGGCGCTGCCCTGGCGGTTTCCGGTAAAGGCATACCGAAAGGGTTCCTCAAGCATCATTACGCCTTAAAAAAACACAAACCCCTGATCCTTTCCTGATATGGATTTTGACACCCGTTACCCGTCCATCGAATCCCTGCGCGAAAAAGCGCAACGCCGGATGCCGGCCTTTGCCTTCGAATACCTGGACGGGGGCTGCAATGAAGATATCAACCTCCACAGGAATACCGAGGAGCTCCGGGAAGTACAGCTGGAGCCCCGCTATATCCGGAAAACCGGTGAAATTGATACGAGTTGCGAGCTCTTTGGGCACCGGTACGACATGCCCCTGGGGGTTGCGCCGGTAGGCCTGCAGGGCCTTATGTGGCCCAACGCCCCCGAAATCCTGGCCCGGGCGGCCCTGAGGCACAACCTGCCCTTTATCCTGAGTACCGTCACAACCACCGATATCGAACGGGCAGCCGAACTCACCGAAGGGCGGGCCTGGTTCCAGCTCTATAACCCGGTAGATCCCGAGATCCGGCAGGATATCATCCGGCGCGCCGGCGATGCGGGCTGCCCGGTCCTGGTGCTCCTTTGCGATGTTCCCACCTTTGGCTACCGGCCCCGGGACATCAAAAACGGGTTGGCACTCCCACCAAAAATGTCCTTGACAAACATCCTCCAGGTCCTGGGCAAACCGCGCTGGGCCCTGCAAACCCTCAGGTACGGCCAGCCGACGTTTGAAACGGTGAAACCCTATATGCCGGGCGGGATGAACCTGCGGCAACTCGGTGCCTTTATGAACCGGACGTTTTCCGGGCTTTTGGATGCCGAAAAAATCAAACCCATCCGCGACCAGTGGAAGGGGAAGCTGGTCCTCAAAGGCGTGGCTTCCGAATGGGATGCGCAGCAGGCCGTGCAACTCGGCTTTGACGGCATCATTGTCTCCAACCACGGCGGCCGACAACTGGACGCGGGCGAATCGACGATCCGCCCGCTGGCGCGCCTGGCAGCCAATTACCGCGACAAACTCACGGTGATGGTGGACAGCGGGCTGCGCTCCGGTCCGGATGTGGCGCGGGCCATGGCCTGCGGGGCCGATTTTACTTTTATGGGCCGCTCCTTTATGTACGGGGTCGGTGCCCTCGGGGCAAAAGGGGGCGACCATACCATGTCCATGTTGAAAACCCAGTTCCGCCAGGTGATGGACCAGCTCTGCTGTGAACGGGTGGAGGACCTCCCGAAACATTTGGTCATATAACAATTTCCGAAGGCCGGCCAATGAAGTCAAACAAGAAATGCTAACCGTACACGCCCGAACCAATTAAATCGAACTGAACAAACCAAACGAGCAAAACCCATGACGCAATTCGACATAGATGAACAAATCGAGGAACTCGCCGGGGGCGAATTCGAACGACAACCCGTTCCCCAATCCCGGCTGAAGAGCTGGAAGAGTTTTCTGGGCATGTATGCCGGGGAACACGCGGCGGGCACAGAGTTTGTAATCGGCCCGTTATTCCTGACTACAGGGGTCAGCGCCTTTGACCTGATCATCGGCTTGCTCGTGGGCAACCTGCTCGCCGTTCTCAGCTGGCGGTACCTGACCGCCGAGATTGCCGTGAAACACCGGCTGACGCTCTATTACCACCTGGAGAAGATTTGCGGCAAGAAACTGGTGGTGGGCTACAACCTGGCTAACGGCATCCTCTTCTGTTTCCTGGCCGGGGCCATGATCACCGTCTCGGCCACCGCGGTGGGTGTGCCCTTCGACATGGCCATGCCCAAACTCACCGATACGATGCCGAACAGCCTCACCTGGGTCCTCATCGTGCTGGTGATCGGGGCAGTCATCTCCCTGATCGCGGCCAGGGGGTATGAAACGGTTTCCAAGGCTGCCAACTGGATGTCCCCGGTAATCGTACTGGCGTTTGTCGCTTGCGGGGTGGTAGCCCTCGGACAATTGGGCATCGGCTCGTTCGGGGAATTCTGGGAAATCTGGGGCGAAGGCTCCGAACCGTTCCCCGGCCAGATAAAATACACCTTCTGGCACGTGGTACTCTGGTCCTGGTTCGCCAATGCTGCCATGCATATCGGGATGTCCGACCTGTCCGTCTTCCGGTTCGCCAAAAAAGCGAGTAGCGGCTGGACCACGGCAGCCGGGATGTATGTGGGGCATTATATGGCCTGGATTGCCGCTGCGCTCCTGTATGCCGTTTACCTTCGGACGCCGGAAGCCCAGGAATTGCTAGGGCTCGGACAGGCTCCGACCGTGGCTCCCGGGCCCCTGGCCTACAATGCCATCGGGGTATTCGGTATCATAGCCGTGGTACTGGCCGGATGGACCACTGCCAACCCAACCATCTACCGGGCCGGCCTGGCCTTCCAGGCCATCCTCCCGAAATTGTCCACCTTCTGGGTGACCATCCTGGCCGGGGGGGTCGCCACAGCCGCCGGATTGTTCCCGGCATTCGCCATGAAATTACTGGATTTTGTAGCCCTCTATGGCTTTATCCTCGCCCCGGTGGGCGCGGTGATCGCCTTTGAGCACTTTTTCGGGAAACGGGCGGGTATCGTCCCCAATTATGCAGAATACCATAACCTGGGCATTAACCGGGCCGTCCTCCTTGCCTGGATCATCAGTGCAGGCGGCTTCTACCTGCTTTCCGTCACCCAGGGGATCTTCCTTTCCTTCCTGACACTCCCGGCCTGGATCCTGAGCGGCCTGTTGTTCCTGTGGCTGAGCCGGATGGCACATGTAAAGCCCGGGGCCGCCGCAGCGGGATAATTGCAACGGGCCTTCGGTTCGGACAGCCACCCTGCCGCTTAGCAAGTAGGCATTCTGACAGGATGTCACTGAATAAAAAAAACCCTCCGGCCGGAGGGTTTATTCGTTTTCAGATGTCCATTGGATATCAGTCCTCCACCCGGAAGCGGTAGGTGCCGGAAGCCAGCCTCATCCGCACCTGGTTGCCGGTATCCGAGATATCTATAATCCCTTCGCTGCGTTTGAGCCTCCGGCCGCTTTCGGTTACCTGTTTTGGCGATTCCGCCTGCAGGATGAGCGTAGCAGTCGTATTGGCCGGTACGGTAAACTCATAGTCCACGGCCCCCGGTTGCTGTGTCCAGCTGCTTGCAATGCGGCCGTACGGGCTGTCGTAATATCCCCTGGCAAACTGCAGTTCGTTATCCGGGTCCGGCGTTGGGGCCAGGATAAACTCTTTGAATCCGGGGTGCCCGGGATCGCGACGGATTCCCAGGGAGTGGTTGTACATCCAGGAGGCCACTGCCCCGAACGAATAATGGTTGAAGGAGTTCATACTGTTATTTCCCCCGAAACCGTCTTCCACCGTATAGGAATTCAACCGTTCCCAGATGGTGGTGGCCCCGTTGACCACCGGGTAGAGCCAGGACGGATAGTCGCGCTGGCGGAGCAACCGGTAGGCTTCTGCATCATAACCGCTCCCGGACAGGGCGTGGTTGATGGACGCGGTTCCGATAAACCCGGTCATGAGCGAATAGGACGGGCGGGCGGCCCCGGTATCATCCGTGTTTTCGCGACGGACCGTCCGGGCGAGCCTCTCGGCTGCCGGTTTGGCGTAGGTTTCGTTGAATATCCCGAAATTGAGCGGGATGGCATACGAAGCCTGTGTATCCACAGGGTCACCGGGTTTCGGGGCCTGGTAGCCGGCAGGCGGCGGACCGAACATCCGGCCTTCATAGCCGGAGTGTACCGTTTGAAACGTTTCCGGGTCCACATAGTTTTCGTTAAAATACGCTTTGCGCTCCTCATAGCGCTGCCGATAGCGGGCGGCATCCTGCTCCCTGCCGAGGATCTTAGCAATTTCCGCCATGATTTTCAGGTCGTAGGCGTGGTAGGCTGCCCAGAGCAGCGTATTGTCGTTTTTGCTGCCCTCCGGGCTCAGCCAGTCGCCCAGGGGTCCTTCTTCCAGGCGCCCGGTTTCCGGGTCTATCCGGGATTCCAGGAATTCCAGGTACTCGGCCATGGCCTCGTAGTGATCCTCCAGGATGCGCGTATCCCCATACTGTTGGTATACCTCCCAGGGAAGTATCATCCCTGCGCTTCCCCAAAGCGTCCCCCCGAATCCGCCTCCAACCGGGGCCACGTCGGTAAACCGTCCGTCCTCCCGCTGGATACCCCGCATAGCGAGCAGGTGGCGCGACAGGAAGGGGGCCACCCCGGCCAGGTAGGTGGCTGCCTGGGAAAATACGTTGATGTCCCCGCTCCAGCCCATGCGTTCGTTCCGGGCCGGCGTATCGGTGGGTATCGATAGGAAATTGGCGCGAAGCGACCAGGTGATGTTTTCCCAGAAGCGGTTGATGAGTTCGTCCGATGTTTCATAGGAGGAATCCAGGTGCCGGATGGAGCTGACAACCAGACCTTTAACGTCCTGGCTGGCAGGGGCCCGGACAGGCCCCGTCAATTCCACAAACCGGTATCCATGGAACGTGAAACGCGGCCGGATAACCTCATCCCCGCCTTTTAGTATATACATATCCTGGGTCAGGGCTGCCCGGATGTTCTCCATCATGACCATCCCTTCGTTCCCTTCGTACTCCGGCAATTCCGGATACCGCACCTCGGCATACCGCAGAATCACAGTATCCCCGGCCTGTCCATTACGGATCCGGATTTCCGGAAAGCCTACCATGTTCTGCCCCATATCGTATACGTAAACCCCGGGCCGGACTTCTTCCCGGGTTTGGGCCACGAGTGTCTTCACCACGGCGGGCGGCAACCCGATCTGCGCGATCAGCTGTAAATTTGAATAGTCGAGCCCCGGGAAGGTGGTGCCCTCCAGGGACACCTCCCGGGCAGGCTTCCACCCGCGGGCGTCAAAGCCCGGGGCGGCCCAGCCGGCGATTTCCGCTTCCCGCCGGGCATCGTAGACTTCGCCCTGAAAATAACTGCCATACCGAACCGGGCCTTCCGTATATAGTTCCCAGGTATCCGGGGAGGTGGCCACTACAGCCTGGGATCCGTCTTCATAAGTGACTTCCAGCAGGGCTCTGAGGGAAGGTCGGTCTCCAAAGAAATTCCAGTTCTCGCCGCTATAGGTGATGTTGCCGCCCCACCAGCCTTCACTGAGCCACCCGCCCAGTACATTTTCCGATGCCGGCCGTATCCGGTCGGTAACATCGTACACCTGATACTGGTGGTGTTTGTTGTATTGCGTCAGGCCGGGGGTGAAGTAATAATCCCCTACCCGTTCTCCGTTTAAATAAAGCTCGTATATCCCGCGGGCCGTAGCATAGATCCGGGCCCTGGCTACCGGTTTGTCTTCCAGGGTAAAACTGCTGCGCAGCATGGGAACGGCATCGTGGCTCGGGTTGGCGGTTACCAGCAGGCCGTCGCTATCCCCGCGGGCCACCCAGCCTTGCGGGCCGGTTCGAAAATTATCGTTGAGCTGGTCAGAAAAAATACCTGTATACGAATCCCCATCGGGGCTTTCACCGAACAATTCATTGGCGGGGGCCCGGAAGTTTTTAACGGATATACCCGTAAACACGGCCTGCTGCCCGGGACGCATGTGGAACCCAATATCCGCGAGCATCGGAAAACTGATGTAGTTGTTCCCGGATCCAACAGGATTTACATTGAACCCCTGCGGGCCAAACCGGCTCCCTCCCCCTTCGGATTTCGAAATGTCGTGCGCATCGTCCTCCCCGTCGATAAATACCTGGAAGATGCCAAAATTGCATTTCAGGTAGATCCGGTGCGGGTCGTACATGTTCTGCCTGTTCACCAGGCCCTCGGGGATATCGAGCGTTTTAAACGGCGTATCCGGGGAGTCTCCCGTATCGTAGCCTACCCGAAAAACGTGCAATTGTGCGGGGCCGTCCCCCTGAAGGAGCCCGCGAGTGTCCAGCTCAAAGCTGATATAATGACCATCGGGGCCTGATGCCACCCCCTGCAGGTTCAGGTCCTCGTCCATCAGGCGCGGGTCGTTGGCCCCCAGCAGGAAAGCTGCCCGGGTGCTTTCGGAAGCCGCATCCAGCTGCAGGCCATATTCGAGCTGGAAAACCGAGAGGTAATGTGCGTAGAGTTGCAGGTCCTCCGGACCGCCGCCAATCCAGGATGCCCCCCGCCACCCGGGAGATTCCGGGTCGGGGTCCATAATCCCGGTCTCGAACCAGCTATGGGAGGTGTGCTCCCGGTTATCCCGGTCCCATACCGTGACGTTCCATGTATACCGGGTTTTAGGCTGAAGTGGCTGCCCGGCATACACGATATTCAGCGAATGCCCATCTTCGCGCCGACCAGAATCCCAAACCTGTGTTCCCGCCGGATCGATTACGCGGATCCGGTAAGCTTGCTGGAAGATACCGCGATCTGCGCCATCAGCCTGTAATTGCCAGGAAAATCGGGGTTTCGCCTCGTCCAGCCCCAATGGGCGGTCGAGGTATTCGGTCTTCAAGCTGTCCACGGACACTTGCGCCGGGAGGGAAAAGGCCAGAAACAACAGGGCGACCAGGGCGAGAAAATGCGAATTGAATGTGCGGTGCATCGGTTGGATTGTTAGGGGTTACAGCGTCATCAAGATTACGAAATATGGCGGGCGCAACTGTTCCGTACTGTTCGGGAATTACGCGCAGAGAATGGATTTGCCAGCCTACCTGGGGATCTCTTAAAATACGTTATTTTTAAATTCACAGAAACCTGCCCGCAATGAAAAATTGGTTCTCTCCGGCCGTAATCCTCCTTACTGCCATTTTGCTGACCGGATGTAACGAGTCGGCACCCCAAACAGGCCCGGAATCGGCAACATGGTCGGAACCGGTCCCGGAGATTCCCGACTACAACAGCCTGGAACTACCCGAGAAGCCCAATATCCTCTGGCTGGTTGCCGAGGACCTGAGCCCGTACATTGCCGCCTATGGGGACTCCACAGTACATACGCCCAACCTGGACCGCCTGGCGGCCGAAGGGGTCCGCTATACGCGGATGTTCTCGCCTTCCGGGGTTTGTGCCCCGAGCCGGGCCGCCATCGCCCTGGGGATGTATCCAACCCGTACCGGGGCCATGCACATGCGGACGGGACCCTGGTACAGCACCCAGGAAAACCCGCCCGATACGTGGTACGACGGCCGGAAAATCTACGAAGCTGTACCCCCGGCGGGCACGCACATGCACAGTACCCTGATGCGCCGGGCCGGGTATTACGCCACGAACAATGCCAAGCAGGATTACCAGTTCCGGACGGAACTTACAGCCTGGGACGAAAGCAGTCGGGACGCCCACTGGCGCAACCGGCCGTCACCGGAACAACCGTTTTTTGCCATCTTCAATTTTGAGGTGACCCACGAATCCCGGATATGGATGCGGGCCGGGGATTCCCTCCTGATAGACCCCGACCGGGAAATAACCGTGCCGCCCTACCTGCCGGATACGGATTCCGTACGGACCGACCTGAGGCGGATGTATTCCAACATCGTGGAAATGGACCGGCAGGTTGGGATAATCCTGGGGCAGCTGGAAGCGGATGGCCTGCTGGAAAACACGGTGGTATTCTGGTACGGCGACCACGGGGGGCCGCTGCCCCGCAGCAAGCGGTCGCTCTATGATACCGGGTTGCAGGTGCCCTTGCTGGTGCGTTTTCCCGGGGCACAACTGGCCGGACAGACCGACGGGCAGCTGCTGAGTTTCGTGGACCTGAAACCGACGATATTATCCCTGGCCGGGGTGGAGCCTCCCAGGGACCTGGACGGGCGTGCCTGGGCCGGGGCGTACCGGGCCGAAAAACCCCGGGAATACATCCATGCCGCTGCCGACGATTTTGACGGCTGCTGCCACGGCCGACTGCGTGCGGTCCGGGATTACCGGTTTAAATATATCCGGAATTTCCTGCCGGAACAGGCCTATTACCAACCGGTCCCCTACCGGGAACAAATGCCTGCCATGCGGGAACTGTTGCGCAGGAAGGAACAGGGTACCCTGGACAGCGTACAGCTGCAATGGTTTGCAACCGGCGGCGCGGGGGAAGCCCTCTTTGACACACAAAATGACTCCCTGGAGCTCCGAAACTTGGCCGGCAACCCGCAGTACGCGGATGTCCTGGAAGAACTGCGGGAGGAACTCAGCCGGTGGATGCAGGCAACCCACGACCTCGGGATGATTGACGAGCCGGAATACCTGGAGCGCATCTGGCCGGAAGGCTCGCAGCCCGTAACCCAAACCCCGGTCGTTGAAGCATCTTCCGGGCAGTTGATCCTGGAATCCGAAACCCCGGGTGCCGCTATCGGGTATCAGTGGGTGGGGCAGGGACAATTGCCGGCAGCAGCCTGGACCCCCTATACAGACCCAATAGAAATTCAAACCGGGCAGGAACTCGTGGCCAGGGCACACCGCATCGGATTTTTGCCCAGCCAGGAAATACGCTGGCAAGCCGCGGAATAATATCAGGTGGCAGGCAAACGCCCAGGCATTTCATTTAGTAAATCGGGCTGCGCCTCATGGGCCATCCGGGTAGAATTGGCTCCAATTCGCATCGGCCTGCCGGAGCAGCCGTTCTTCGTCCCGGTTCCATTTCTTCAGGGGGTTGTTCAGCCGCGTACGGTTAAAGAGCATCAGACGGCCATCCACCATTTTGTAGGTTTCAGGATCTACTGCAACCCGGTCCCCGGATTTCCCCATCGCATAGGCGCACCAGCCTCCATAGGCAGGGATGTACTGCTCCGGCATTGCCTGGAACAGGTGCATGTTGCGTTCCGTGGTAAACAAAAAACGTACCCCCTGGTAATCGTGGGAGAATTCCGGTGTCCCCCTTACCGGCGTCCCGCGGGTATAGCTTACCAGGTCGTACCCCTGAATGGCAACGCCGTCTTCCTGGTTGATCCAGCCGGCAGCATCAGGCTGGGCCACCGCCCACAGCCCGCAGAACAACAGGCATAGTAATACGTACGGTTTCATCTGCTTCAAACTTATAATGGGTAATATCCATGCAGCCGGCACCCAGGGACATCTGCGTGATGCTTGTGGAGCAAACCTCCGGCCGGTCCAGGACAAAAGGCGTGGGCGATTCCCGGCCGTGGATCCTCAACAGGGCTTCCCGGCTGTTCCCCTCCCGGTCCAGGGCTTCCCGGAAGTAGGCCTCCTTCTGGGCATGTTGTTCCCGGGTATACAGGGTGGCGGATGACCAGAGGTGCCCGGTTGCGGCATCCGGCTGGAAATGGTGCGAGTGGCGCCCGTCCCACACCCAGCGTTGGATCCGGCCCGGCTCAACGAGGATAAGCGTAAAGGGTTCCACTCCCGACGGGTCCGCATCCTTCAGGAAGCTATCGAAATCCGATGCCTCAAACGCCTCGAGGACCACGATTCCGCGACTCTTCCTGTAGGGCGGTTTCCGCTTGTGGTTTTCCAGGCCGCCATTCAGGAGACAGGCCGTCCTACCTGTGTGGTCGGCAGCTATCCAGGTGCCGCCAGCCCGGGCATCCAGGGGAGCCATCAATTGTGTCCCATTGGAAAGTATGCGAGCTTGCGGCAACAGCGTTTCCCTTTTTGGGTCTTCGTCCCGGTTGGTTGTCAACAGGTAGCCGTCCGGGCGGGGGATATAACTTACTGTGCACATAATTTTCGATTTTGTAGTGCAGTTCGCGATGCAGGCTGGTGGGGATCTCTGCAGGTGTCCCGGCTTCGGCCGAGAGATTGGCCGGCAACGCGCTGCCTGTCCAATTCGACGGGGTTCCCGGGCATCCCTTACACCGCAGACGTAAATTCCGCTCCAAAACCCCGCCTACCGCCTGACCACCCCGGCAGGGCTCCTGCCCTAAGGCAGCGTTTGCCTGGCCTGGCGGTCCGGGTCGTCCAGCAGTTCGCAATGGTCGTCCAAAATCATGGTTTCGCCCCTTTCGGGAGTGTAGGCAGCCCACTCAGGCAAGTCCCCGCCATTCGGGTTGCCCGTTCGCATAAACTGCAGCAGCCCATCAGACATCTTTTCGGCAAGTGCCCGGGGGCGGCTTCCCCCACCGGTATGGGTAAGCATCAGATCCGTGTTGTAAAACCAGAAACAGATATCCAGGCAATGAAAAGCGCGCATACGGTTGTTGAACAGGGGGGGCTCCCATCCAAACCAGGCCACGTAAACCGGGGCGGGTTGCGCGGATTTGGCATTGGCCGTTTCCACTACCGATTTCCTGTTGCTGGAAACCAGGCACATGATTTCTATGGGTTTTGCATTGGGGAAGGCCTTGGCATAGGCATCGTAAATCTCGGCGGCCTTGTCCCCGAAACCGCCGCGGAACCCGGCCTGGTCGGCGAGCATCTTTTTGGCCCCGGCAGCGTCGATTTTTTCAAGTTCCGGGTTGGTGCGGGACATCCCCCACTCGTGGAATGTACTGCATATCAGCATGGGGACATCCGAGGATACCCCCGACGCCTCTGAATAAAAGGTTCCTTTGGGGATATGCACCCCGTCTGCAACCGGTCGGAACCCGCCCCGGAAACCTCCCCCGCCCGGGTTTTCTTTTTCCATGGTCTCCTGGGCCCTTCCAGCAAGGAGGATATAGTCTTTCCAGGCCATTTCCTGGAGCTTTCCGATTTCCCCCGCCTGCAGCCCGGCTTCCTTCAGGATATACGATCCGAGTTTTTGGGAATACTCCTGGTCCAGGGCCGAGGTGGAAGACCCGCTCAGGGGTACCGCCTTGTGGATCAGTCCCCGGGTAGCCGGCATGGCCGCCAGGGTACATACTTTGGAACCACCCCCGGACTGTCCCATGATGGTTACGTTGTTCGGGTCGCCCCCGAAATTGGCGATGTTCTGCGATACCCATTCCAGGGCCGCTACCATATCCAGGGCTCCCACATTCCCGGAATGCTGGTATGCCTCGCCGCCAACCCCGGAAAGGTCGGAGAATCCTATGGGCCCCAGGCGGTGGTTGATGGAAACAAATACGATATCCCCTTTCCTGCTCAGGTTCTCGCCCATATAACCGTCCTGTTCAATACCGTTGCCATTGCGATACCCCCCGCCATGGTACCAGACCATGACCGGGCGTTTACCTCCGTCTGCCAGCGCAGGCGTCCAGACATTGAGCCTCAGGCAGTCCTCGCTGACATCGTCGTAATTCCAATGGTCCGCAAAGGAGTACCAGGGGTTGGCATAGCGGTTGTCCATAATTTGCGGGGCGGTATTGCCCCACCATACGGCGGGTCGCACATCCGACCAGGGTTCGGGCTGCCGCGGGGGCATAAACCGGTTCTTCCCGCTTGTATCCGCCCCATATGGGATGCCCCGGAATTGATAGATGTCGCGGAGGACGAAACCCTGAACCTTCCCGTAAACGGTATCGGCTATGGCCGTGTCATCCCCGATAAACAATACCTGGTCATCGTTGGAAGGGGCGTTCTGCCCGGGCCTGGAGGCTCCCAGGGAAATACCGGAAGCCAGGCCAATGCCGGCTGCACCGGCCCCCATGGTTTGGATAAAATTTCTTCTGTTTGTATTCATGGTTGTCAGGTTGAATGAATGGGGACGCGCCGGCCCGCCACCCGGAGTTCGTTTCGTTTGCAGCGAATAAGTTACGAAATCATCCCCGTTATCCTGACAGCCGGAAATTTTACATATCAAAATTTTCGGTTCCTGTTACATTTTGCGAAACGGGGAATGGGTATCCTCATCAGGGAGGAGTATCCTGGAGGTAAGGAAAACGGACTTACCAATCCCGCAAGCCCAGGAGCTTCTCGCCCAGTGGCGAGAGCTCCGCCCGGGGGTAGCGCTCCTGCTCCCAGTTCCTCGGGTCGCCGGGAAAGGCATAGCCCTCGGGGGCCACCCGGTCCTTCCACGAGCGGATCCGCCACTCCCGGAGTTCCCGGTTCGATTCCTCGGCGGGCATCATCGAAATATACTGGGCAATGCGAACCTTGTTGTCCGAGCGGTTCGGTCGGATTCCATGGGGCTGCAGGCTGTTAAAGATCAGCAGGTCTCCCGCCTCCATGGGTACTTTTACGATTTTATCCTCCAACCCGGTGATGTCCGGTTTAAACCGGTCCCGGTCCTCGGGCTGGGTTTGCTTCCAGGTATCGTAATTGCGGAACAACCAGGGGATGCACTGAAAGCCGCCCATCTCGGGGTCCGTCTGGTCGGCAAGGGCCAGGACGCCCTGCACCTGCTGGGGCCTGGTTTCCGGGTCGTAATCCCAATGGATAAAACCCTTGTACTCGTGGCCCGGGCGCATCGGGAAATTCAGGTTAGCCCGGTCGATGGTTACCCAGAGGCGTTCCGTCCCCCAGATATCGACAAAGGCATCGTATACGCGCGGGGCCTGCCGGTTATTCCAAAGGGCCTGGTTGTTGTACACCTCCACCATGCCCGTCCCGGCGAGTTCCTTCATCTGGATTTCCGCACGGGGCGGGGCGTACCAGGTTTCCGGGTTGTCCGGGTCCTTTTCGTCGAATTCCCAGAGAAATTCCGCTGTTTTTTGCGCCTGTTCCCGGGGTACGGCCCCTTTGATGACGATATAGCCGTTCTCCTTCCAAAATGCCCAATCGTCCGGGGAAAGCACCCGGAGGGCGTCCGCCCGGGCTTCCTGTCGGAGCGCCACCTGACTGCTTTTGGCCGTAGAGGGGTTGCCCGGGATGTCTTTGTGGGCGTTGTCGGATTGGGAGGGTTTTACAGGTGGATTCATGGTGATCTTTCTTTTTAAGGGTTTTTCGAAAACGGGCACTTACCCGGGAAATCCAGTTTGAAGGATGTTAACACGTATGGTTGCCGATGCCCGGGAAAAATCAGGCAAATAGCCGCTTCCAAACGCATTTCATTCCGATAATCCCTATGATGTTATACAAAAATGCCACTTTATTCGTTGAATTCTATGACGTCCTTTGACTTGCCTTTGTACTATATTGACAATTTGGCGTAGTTTAATCGGGATTCAATAGACAACACCATGCAAATCCGCCTGGAAACCATTACGAGTTCGGAAGACCGGTCGTTCTC
This sequence comes from Robiginitalea biformata HTCC2501, assembly GCF_000024125.1. NCBI lineage: Bacteria > Pseudomonadati > Bacteroidota > Flavobacteriia > Flavobacteriales > Flavobacteriaceae > Robiginitalea > Robiginitalea biformata. The sequence continues at coordinate 3,027,192 of NC_013222.1, forward strand.
CCTTATGTTCAACCCGAGGCTCAGCGACCTGTTCTTCTGGCACTTCCACCCGGAATTTGAATTGGTCTATATCGACAATGCCTGGGGAAACCGGCATGTGGGTCGGCATTTTTCCCGCTACAACCAGAGCGACCTGGTTTTGATCGGTTCGAACATCCCCCACCTGAATTTCGATTACGGGGTGACCACGGATTACCGGAAAGCGGTACTGCACATGAAAAAGGAGTGGGTGGAATCCCATTTTCTGGGAACGCGCGAACTCACGCGGATTAACCACTTAATGCGTTTGTCAGCCCACGGAATTGTATTTCACGGGACGATAAAACCCCAGGTAGGCGAATCGCTCTTTGAAATGGAAGGCCTGAGCCCTGACGAACAGTATTTCCGATTGGTGGGCATCCTGCAGGCCCTGGCGGAATCCCTGGAGACCGAGGAAACGGAACTGCTGCACGAACAGCCCTACCACAACCCGGCCAGCGCTGTCGACCAGGAGCGCATCCGGAAGATATTCGCCTATATCGATAATCATTACCGGGAACCCATTGCGCTGGAGGATATTGCCGGTACCTGCCACCTGACCCGGGAGGCCTTTTGCAGGTACTTCAAGAAAATGACCAAATACACCTTTACGGAATTCCTGAACCGCTACCGGGTAAGCCAGGCCAAAAGGGAATTGCTGGCAGGGAACACCGTAGGAGATGCCTGTTTTGCCTCCGGCTTCCAGAGCATGTCGTACTTCAACCGCGTGTTCAACCGGGTGGCCGGGATGAACCCCAGCGATTACCGGGATTCCGGGGAAGCCTTCAGGAACTCGCCACAACCGGGTCCAGCGAGCACCCCGGGTTCCTGATCCATTGCCTATTGCCGTACGCCGACGCCTGGACGGAACCCGGCGGGGCCAACCGGAGTCAACCGGGGCCAATCAGGGCCAACCGGAGTCAACCGGGGCCAATCAGGGCCGACCGGAGTCAACCGGAGCCATCCGGAGCCATCCGGAGCCACCGGATTTTTGTTATCTTCGGATGGTGCACCAACCCTGCCGGCATCCGGTTCCGGGTTGTGCACGCATCAACCGACCTACATGAAATTTAAAGATCAATCGGCCATAGTTACCGGTGCCGGTAAGGGCATCGGGCTCGAAATCTGCCGGGAACTGATTCGGGAAGGAGCCCGCGTGGTCCTCAACGACCTGGACGAAAAACTGGCGGCCGAAGCCGCCGGGGAACTCGGGCCGTCCTGTACACCGGTTGCAGGGGATGCCAGCAACCCGGAAATCATCCGGCAGTTGGTCCATGCCGGGACCTCCTTTACCGGTCGCCTGGACATCGCGATCGCAAATGCGGGAATTACCTTGTTTGGCGGGTTCATGGAATATAAACGGGAAGATTTTAACCAGGTGATGGAGGTGAACCTTGCGGGGACCTTCTTCCTGGCGCAGGCGGCAGCCCGCCAAATGAAGCAGCAAGGCAGCGGCGGGGCCCTGTTGTTTATGTCTTCCGTCACCGGCCACCAGGCCCATAAAAACCTGGGCGCCTATGGCATGACCAAAGCGGCCATCGAATTGCTGGCGCGCAACCTGGTCCTGGAGGTTTCCGGCTACGGGATCCGCGTCAACGCCATTGCCCCCGGGGCGACTAAAACGGAACGCACCCTGGAGGACCCCGATTACACCCCGCTCTGGTCCCGGCTTACCCCTATCGGCCGGCCTGCGGAAACCTCCGATATCGCCCGGGCCGCCCTTTTCCTGGTATCCGAAGACGCCCGGCACATCACCGGCCAGACCCTCGTGGTGGACGGCGGATGGACAGCCGTAAGCCCCTCTCCCTATGAAAAATGACGACCTCTTCCGGCTAGACGGCAAAACCGCCCTGGTTACCGGAGGCGCCAAAGGAATCGGCGCGGCCATCGCGCGGATGTTCGCCAACCGGGGGGCCCGTGTTTTTATCCTGGACAGGGACCGGGAGGCCGGGGAACAGACAGCTGCCGCAATCGCATCCACCAACAGGCAGGCGGCATTTTGTTTCTGCGACCAGGCAGATCCCGAATCGGTTGAAACCGCTATCGAACAGATTGTGGGGGAGGCGGACAAGCTGGATATCCTGGTGAACAATGCCGCCATAGCCCATATCGGGACGGCGGAAACCACCTCAGCCGAGGACATGGACCGGCTGCTGCGTGTAAATGTGGGCGGGGTCCACAACATGCTCCGGGCCGTCCTGCCCCATATGAAAAAACGCGGCGGGGTGATCCTGAACCTGGCGTCCATAGCCAGCGGGCTTGGCTTGCCGGAACGATTTGCCTACAGTTCCACCAAAGGGGCCATCGCCACCATGACGCTATCCGTCGCCCGGGACTACCTCCCGTATGGCATTCGCTGTAACTCCCTTTCGCCTGCGCGCGTCCACACCCCCTTTGTAGACGGGTACCTGGCGGAAAATTACCCGGGCCGGGAGGAGGAAATGTATAAAAAGCTCTCCGCCACCCAACCCATCGGCCGCATGGGACGGCCGGAGGAAATCGCTGCGTTTGCCCTTTACCTGTGCTCGGACGAGGCCGCATTCCTGACGGGGTGCGACTACCCCATCGACGGGGGCTTTAAAAACCTGAACACCTGATGAAGCAACCTGAATTATTCAGCCAAAAGCCCAAGCCCGTCCTGGCCCACCGCTGTGAACTGGGCGAAGGCCCGGTATGGGACAACCATACTGGAAGCCTTATCTGGGTGGATATCCTGGGGGGTACCATCCACGAATTCGATGTGGCCACCGGGAAACACCACCATATAAAAACCCAGGCGCTGGTCGGGGCCGTCGCCCTGTGTACCAACGGCCACCTGCTGGCTGCCCTGGACACCCGCCTGGAATGGATCCACCGGGATTCCGGCAAGCGCAAACTGCTGACGGCCCTGGAACACATCCCCGACGGGATCCGTTTTAACGATGGGAAATGCGACCCGGCCGGGCGTTTCTGGATCGGGACGATGCCCCTTTCCGAAGATCGGCCAATAGGGGCATTGTACTGCCTGGGGCCGGATGGGGACTGTAAGGAACAACTGCGGGGCATCACCATATCCAACGGACTTGCCTGGAACGCGGCGGGTACGACGATGTACTATATCGACACCCCCACCCGGGCCGTCCAGGCCTTCGATTTCCATCCGGAAACCGGGGCGCTTACCAACCGCCGGATTGCCTTTGGCATCCCGGAATCCGAAGGTTTCCCGGACGGGATGACCATCGATTCGGAGGACAAGCTCTGGATTGCCCATTGGGGCGGATGGCAGGTGGCGCGATGGGATCCGGAAACCGGCCGGAAGCTCGGGGCTTTCCCCCTGCCTGCCGCACAAATCACAAGCTGCTCCTTTGGGGGGCCGGAAGGGGAAGACCTGTATATCACATCCGCCAGCAAGGGACTCACCCTGGGGGAATTGGAAAAGCAGCCCCTGGCAGGTTCCCTGTTTGTCGTTAAAAACAGTGGTTTCAGGGGGCGCCCCGCCAACCGATTTGCATTTGAACCAAAATTTGATACACCATGAAACTGATTCGTTTCGGCCAGCCCGGTGCCGAAAAACCCGGCTTGTATATCGACGGAACCCGCAGGGACCTCTCGGGACATTTTGCGGATTGGGACCGCGGCTTTTTCAATGCCGGCGGCCTGGAGGAACTCCGGACACTGGCTGCAAAGGCGGGGGACCTGCCGGAAGTTCCGGAAGACACCCGTTGGGGTTCGCCGGTTGCCCGGCCAGGCAAGGTAATTTGCATTGGCCTGAACTATTCGGACCACGCTGCTGAGAGTGGGATGGATATCCCAAAAGAACCTATCGTATTCCAAAAGGGTTCCAATACCGTGGTGGGGCCCTACGACGACATTTTGATCCCCCGCGGAAGCGAAAAAACGGATTGGGAGGTGGAACTCGGCATTGTCATGGGCCGGGATGCGCGCTACCTGGCATCCGAATCCGAGGCAGCTGCATACATTGCCGGTTATTGCATCTCCCACGATGTTTCAGAGCGGGCGTTTCAGATTGAAAGGGGCGGCCAGTGGACCAAAGGGAAATCCTGCGACACATTCAACCCGCTGGGTCCCTGGGTGGCTACCCCGGAGGAAATAGCGGACGTACAGAACCTGGACATGGGACTAAGCGTGAATGGGTCCCAGCGGCAAAGCGGCAATACCGCAACGATGATCTTCAATTGCCGGTTCCTGGTGTATTACCTCTCGCAATTCATGACCCTGGAGGCCGGCGACCTGATATCCACGGGGACGCCCCCGGGGGTTGGCCTTGGGATGAAGCCGCCCCAATATCTGAAGGCCGGGGACGAGGTGGAACTGACCATCGCCGGGTTGGGATGCCAGCGCCAGGTGTGTAAAAATGCCTAGGCCCCGCCTTTGGGGACAGTGATTCAGGAGCCGGGATGCGGAACGCTATCGCATTCAAAACACCGGTCCGGACCCTCCGGCAATTCCAGTTCTTCGGACCCGCTTAGGCGGATTGGTTTGGAGGGCAAATCGCCCAAGACTTCATGGAACCGTTCGGCATACTGCACAATGGAATCCCGCCGGGATTTCAGACGGCTCCGGATTTGGGGGCCATCCAGGCTGTCGACAGCAGGGGGCCATACGGCAAAGGCACCGTCGATAGCGGCGTCCGAAAGCCGCGACTGCAAGTAGCCTGCAGCCTCCTTAAATTCCTCCAGGGAAGCCCTGCCCAGGAAATAGGCATCAAATTCCTGAACCAATCCGGGCAGGTAGCGGATGTCTGATGTGAAGGACTGCACTTCGGGTAGGGAAATCCTGTTGGCGATCAGGTTCGGCAGGATGCCGTCCTGGTCAAAAAATGCGTTGTCCCGGTCGGTGGGCACCGGGGTGGCCCGATAGCCTTCCGGGCCTTTTAAAAGGACCCAGCCCCATTGTTTTGCATGCCGGTCCCAGTCGCCGATAATTAAATCGAACAACCGCGCCCGTAGCAGGGCCTCCCGGTCCAGCCTGAGGGAATCTTTCAATTCGAGCTTGAGTTCCTGGAGGTCTTCCGTGTCGATGAGTTCTATCGCGCCCGGAATCCCGGTCCAATCCACGGGGCCTTCTGATTCGTATTCAAGATAGTAGAGCCGGTTACCGTATTGTTCGTTCAACTCCCCCAGGGATTCCTGGGCTGGTACAAAAACCAGTTGGGGATGCGTGTGGAGGATGCCGGCCGCCTCCGAGAGTTCGGCCACCGCCAGGGCGGCATACGGGTGCTGGGCGGAAACCCCGTCGATGACGATGTTCTCCAGGCCGAGCTGCCGTGCCAGGTCGGGCACCAGTTTTTCCGGGTCCTTGCTCAGGCTGCGAAGGGTAAAGCGGATTCCCTGCGGGTCCTTGAACTCCAGGGAATGGGTTTGTTTGCCCCCGCCTTCCTCGATGAAGGTCATGCCCCCTTTCAGCGTGTCCAGATAGGCGATGGGAACAGTTACCGGGGTAGCCCAGGCGTCGCGGTATTGTTCGCCCTGCATAAATTGCTTCACCCAACTGGCCTCGTAAAGCGTGTTGGCCGCAACCGTGACCGAATCGTATTCCCTGAAATCCAGGGATTCCACATCCCCCATCCCAAGAACCTGGCAGGTCCGGAACTCGTCTTCCGTTTCCCCCAGGGACCAATACACAAGAACCAGGAACAGGCCCAATACGATTAAGAAACCAATCAAATACTTACGCATGGCATTACATTTTTGGTCAGACGGATCAAGAGCTCAGAAACCGACGAACTTTATGTGAGCGGGTCGCTGCGGAATACTTCGATCAGGTTAAAAATCAGGATACAGAAAAACACCCAGATGAGCCCTGCGATAAACCCGCCAACGATATCCGACGGGTAATGGACCCCCAGGTAAATCCGGCTCACGCCGATGCTCAGGATCAGCAGGGCCAGCAAAAAGATCACCAACCCCTTGAGGGCTGTATGCATTTTGAAATGGTACACCAGATAGATCAAAAACCCGTAAAACGCCATGGCGCTCATCGCATGGCCGCTTGGGTAACTGAGGGTCTTGACCACGACCAGGTGCTCAATCCCCGGGCGCGCCCGGTCTATAAATCTTTTCAGGATCATATTGGAGATTGAGGCGAGGGCGAGAACCAGGACAATCTGCCAGATGTACTTCCATCGTTTGAATACCAGGATGGTCAGCAGCACACTGATGCCCAGGATCACCAGATACCCGTTTACATCCCCTATTTCAGTCACTGCGATAAAGTAGGATGTCAGGCCCGGGCTCCGGTAGGAAAGCACATAATCCGTGACGCGCTGGTCCCAGGCGGCCAGGGCCTCCGTATGCAGCGTGTCGGTGAGTTCGATAAACAGGTTGATACCGCCCACCACGATAATCAGGGCAGCTATCAGGGTGACCAGGTAGGGCGAAAACCGGGGCAGATGGTCCAGGACGGGAGCCAGAAACGACCGTAGCTTCCGGATCAGCGAATCCATCAGGGCGCGGATTGAAGTCTTCATAAAGCGTCAAAAGGTTGGTATCCTCAGAAAGGCAAAATAGCTAAAACCGATGGGAATTTTGTGTCCTATCAGTAGCCTGGGATATGCAACCCGAGAAAGAGGTCCCGGTAAGCGGTGAGCATCCCATCCTCGGGCCTGGGCGCAACAATGCCCGATCCGCCCCGGTTATCCATCGCCTTTCGGTGGGTCCCGGTCAGCAGCGGGTCGTCCTGGAAATGGTAGGAATCCAGGTAATACGGGATGGTATTCGGCTCTTTGACGGTCAGGTGGATGTGTTCCGGTTCGCTCCGGCTCGGATAGGCCCCCGGGCGGAAGGTATAGATGGTGTATTTGCCGTCCGGGCCTGTCCGGACCCATCCCCGTATAAAACCATGGTGGCGGGCCCAACCGGTTTCATCCCCCCTTGTTTCGTAAATCCCCTCCCGGTTGGTCTGGTAAAAATAGAGGATAACCCCCTCTGCCGGGGTCTTACCGTCGGCCTGAAACACCGTCCCGGTGAGGCGGAGTTTGGGTTCTGTTTCCTTGAATTTCGGCAGGGTATCCACGGCATTCAAAGGCCTATCCCCGTATTCGAGCAATGCCTCGCATCCCTCACACGGGCCGCCGACCACCCGTTCCTCCTGAGCCCCTTGTTTCTGTGGAGTCGGGTGATCTGCTGAGGCATCCCGGCCTCCCTGCCCCCGGCAGCTCCAGAAAGCCAGCGCCAGCAGTAGCAGTACGGCATTGCTGATTCCCGCGGGGCGACTGGGTATTGCAGCCCCTATCAGATTATCCAACCAACGGGGGTTTGTCGGAAATAAACGGCTGGTTGTAACGCCTCCGGCCATCGGCCTTGTATAGCGCATTGGCCAGGGCCCCCATAATGGGCGGGAATGGCGGTTCCCCCATCCCGGTGGGGTCCGTGTCGCTTTCCACAAAATGCACGTCAATGGACTTGGGCGCCTCGCTGTGGCGGATGAGTCGGTAGCGGTCAAAATTGGTCTGCTCCGGGACCCCGTCCCGGAACGTCAGCGCGCTGTACATGGCGTGTCCTATTCCGTCTACTGCCCCGCCTTCGGCCAGGTTGGTGGCTGCATCCGGGTTGACGACAATCCCGCAGTCGATGGCGGCGCAAACGCGGTCTACCACCGGCTGGCCATTTTGCATCACCACATCGAGCACCTGGGCCACGTAACTTTCGTGGCAGAAATAAGCGGAAACGCCCCGGTATTTCCCGGGGGTGTCCTGCCCCCAACCGGATTTTTCCCGGACGAGTTCCAAAACGCCGGCATAGCGGTCTGCCTCATAGTCATTGTCCTCCCCCACCGGGTTGTCCTGAGCCCGTTTCAGCAGGTCCAACCGGAATTGGATCGGGTCCTGCCCGGCGGCCTCGGCCACTTCGTCCAGGAAGGCCTGTTCGGCCCCCGCGATAAAGTTGGACCGTGGGGCGCGGAAGGCACCAGTGGTGATATTCGTCTCCAGGGTCCAGTCTTCCGCCAGGTAGTTATCCAGTGCCCCGGCCGGGAACCGGTTGGCAAAGAGCGGGCTTTCCGGCACGCCGCCGGCACGCACGTGGAAGGCCGTCAACTGGTTGTTTTCATCCAGGGCTGCCCGGTAGGTAGCCCGGTAAGCGGGCCGGTAAGTGCCCTGGGTCATATCGTCCTCCCGTGTATACACCAACTTGACGGGGGCCTGCACCTTTTGGGAAATGGCAGCGGCCTCCACCATAAAGTGCCCGTAGAGCCGCCGGCCAAAGCCGCCGCCCATCCGGGTCATCATGATATCTATTTTCTCCAGGGGCATGCCGAGCCGGGCCGCGACGGCGTGCTCCATCCACTCGGGAGTCTGGGTGGGGCCCAGAAGTTCCGCCCGGTCTGCAGTCACATGGGCAAAAAAGTTCATCGGCTCCATGGTATTGTGGGCAAGGAACGGGCAGGTATAGGTCCGTTCAATCACCTTGGCTGCATTGCTGAAAGCCGCTTCGGGGTTCCCGTCCCTTCGAACCACGCGTCCTTTCCGCGCCGCGAGTTCCTCCATTTTTTTTGCGTGATCGTCTGTGCTCTCCGCGCCCGCCGGGTGGTTCACCACGATATCGTTCCCAAACAGCGACATGCCGATGGATTGATCGGGAGCCGCTTCCCACTGGGCATTCAATGCTTTTTTTGCCTGGAAGACCTCCCAGGTAGTTTCCCCGAGTACAATGACCAGCTCGTTAAAAGCCGTATGGTCAAAGGCCCCCCGGCTGTAGTCGTCCTCGTAGAGTTTGATGGTGAAGACATCCCGGATCCCCGGCATGGATTTGACTGCTTCGGCATCGTAGGATTTCAGTTGCAGGCCGAAAGCTGGCGGGTGCACCGGGCTCGCTATCAGCATGCCCTCCCGCTGCACGTCCAGGCCGAAAAGGGGTTTACCGGTGACGATGTTTCGCCCGTCCACGTTTTTGCGGGACGTACCGATGATTTTAAACTCGGAAGGCGATTTGAGTTCCACGTCTTCCGGCACCTCCATTTTGGCAGCGGCTGCAGCCATCTCCCCGTAGCCGGCGGAGTTGCCGCTGGCCTCATGGGTGAGCATCCCGGCGTCCGTGGTGATTTCCGCTGCCGGGACCTGCCAGGCCTGTGCGGCGGCTTCCCGCAGCATGTGGCGGGCCGTGGCCCCCGCCATCCGCAGGGCCGGCCAGCCGTTTGCGATGGACCGGCTTCCGCCGGCTACCTGCCAGGAAAAATTCTCCGTGTTGAGCGCCGCCTGTTCGACAACCACGTTGTCCCAGTCCACATCGAGTTCCTCGGCCACGATCATCGGCATGGAAGTTTTTACATTCTGGCCGATTTCCGGGTTCGGGGACATGATGGTCACCACCCCGTTGTCGCCAATCTTTAAAAAGGCGTTCATCTCGAACCACTCCTCCGGCATCTCCAGGGTGGCAATTTCTTCGGTTTGTTCGGGTTTGCAGGAATTCAGCCAGCTGAACCCGAGGACCAGGCCACCCCCGGCCAGGCTGGTGTTCCGGATAAAGGCACGGCGTCCGAATTTTGTCTTAACAAGCGTCATAATAGTGTTTTAGGTGGATGTCTTAGTGAATCGGTGCGCAGGACCCCCGGCTATTCCCCGGATGCCGCCATTTTGATGGCTTTCTTGATGCGCACATAGGTGCCGCATCGGCAGATATTCCCGTTCATGGCCCCTTCGATGTCCGCGTCCGTGGGGGACGGGTTGCTCTTGAGCAGGGCGGCGGCAGACATGATTTGTCCCGCCTGGCAGTAGCCGCACTGGGGGACGTCCACTTCCAGCCAGGCCTTTTGCACCGGATGGTCGCCGTTTTCGGATAGCCCTTCGATGGTAGTCACTTCCTGGTTGCCCACTGCCGATACCGGCAGCATGCAGGAGCGCGTGGCCGTATTGCCCAGGTGGATGGTGCAGGCGCCGCACTGGGCAATCCCGCAGCCGTACTTTGTGCCGACCAGGTTCAGGTGGTCGCGTAGTACCCAGAGGAGCGGGGTGGACGGGTCCACGTCCACTTCCCGGGTTTCACCGTTGATGTTGAGTTGGTATGTTGCCATAATTTCTGATATTCAATTAAATATACAATATTTTCTCGCCCATCCAACCAACTTCATGCCGTCGAAAGCGATTTCAAATAGGGCTGGTCGTACAGGCGTTTCCCGGTTGCCTGGTACAGGGCGTTGGCCAGGGCTGCGAAAATCGGTGGGAAGGTAGGTTCGCCCAGGCCGGTTGGATCTACCGTGTTTTCAACAAAATGGATGTTTATTTCTTCCGGGGCTTCGGACATGCGGATCATCCGGTATTGGTCAAAATTCTTTTTTGCAGGTACGCCGTCTACAAAGGTCAGTTCCCCGAATAGCGCGTTCCCGATACCGTCAACAATTCCGCCTTCTGCCAGGTTCCGGGCGGCATCCGGGTTCACCACCAGGCCGCAATCCAGGGCGCAGGTCACCCTTTGAACCCGGGGCACCCCGTTATCCATTGTCAGGTCCAGCACCTGGGCAGCATAGGAATTGTGGCAGAAATACGCCGAAACGCCGCGGTGGATTCCGGGCTCCTGCTGCCCCCAACCCGATTTTTCCCTTACCAGTTCCAGTACGCCGGCGTATCGCTCCGGGTCGTAATCGTTATTCACGCCTTCCAACGGATTCGTGATGGCCCGTTCCAGCAACTCCAGCCGGAAATCGATCGGATCCTTACCAGCGGCCTCGGCCACCTCATCCAGGAAGGACTGTTCCGCACTGGCCATAAAATTGGAGCGCGGTGCCCTGAATGACCCCACAGTGAGGTTCGTGTCGATCGTCCACTCCTCGGCCAGGTAGTTGTCCACGGCCCCCGCCGGGAAACGGTCTGCCGCAAGCGGGCTTTCCGGGATTCCTCCGGTTTTCACATGGAAACCGATGAGCCGGTTGTCGGCATCCAGGGCAGCCCGGAATTGGGCGTGGTAGGCCGGGCGGTAAATCCCATCGGTCATATCGTCCTCCCGGCTGTAAACCAGTTTCACCGGGGCTTTCATTTTTTGTGAAATCAGGGCAGCTTCAATGAGCCAGTGCGCATAGGAACGGCGGCCGTACCCCCCGCCAAAGCGCGTCATCTGAATTTCAATATCCTCTATGGGCATGCCCAACCTTGCGGCCAGGGCCTGTTCGGTAAGGTCCGGCTTCTGCAACGGCCCAATCAGATCGGCCTTATCCGCCGTTACATGGGCAAAAAAATTCATGGGCTCCATGCAATTATGCGCCAGGAACGGTGCGGTGTACGTCCTTTCGATAATCCGGTCGGCACGGGCAAATGCCCCTTCGGGATCGCCGTCCTTACGTCTGATTTCAGCAGGTTTTGCAGCCATTTCTGCCATTCGGGCGCGATGCTCCGTAGTGCTTTCCAGGCCTGCCGGAATGGTTTCCTGGTACTGCCGCCCGAAGCGGTCGCGGGTATTTGTGGTAGTTTCAATCGGCACGCATTCCATCTTCAGGGCCTTTTTCGCCTGCATTACCTCCCAGGTGGAATCCCCAACGATGACGGCAACCTCGTTATAGGTGCGCGTATCGAAAAACGTCTTGACATAATCCTCTTTAAAGACCTTGACGGTGAAGACATCCCGGATTCCCGGCATCCCCCGCACGGCCGAATCATCGATGGATTTCAATTTCAGCCCGAAAGCCGGGGGATGGGCAATCATGGCGATAAGCATGCCATCGCGAACCGTATCCATGCCAAAAAGCGGCTTACCCGTTACGATTTTAAGCCCATCAACATTCTTGCGGGAAGTCCCGATGATGGTAAAATCCTCGATCTTCTTCAGTTCAATTTCCTCCGGTACGGCAATTTGGGAGGCAGCAGCGGCCATCTCCCCGTAGCCGGCCGATTTCCCGCTGGGCTCATGGTGCAACTGGCCCGCGCTTGTGGTAATCTCGCCCAGGGGTACTTCCCAGGCCGAAGCCGCTGCCTGGCGCAGCATGTACCGGGCCGAGGCGCCAGCCATGCGCAGGGCAGGCCAACCGCGCCGGATGGCCTGGCTGCCCCCCAGCCATTGGAACTGGAAGGCATCTGCATTGAGCGGAGCCTGTTCCACCACCACATCCATCCAGTCCACATCCAACTCGTCGGCCACAATCATCGGCATGGACGTTTTTACATTCTGCCCTCCTTCCGGGTTGGGGGCCATAATGGTCACCAGCCCGTTATCGCCTATCTTCAGGTGGCCGTTCAGTTGAAACCACTCCTCGGGTAGGCGGCTCACTTCCTCCTGGGTCATATTGCAGGAAGCCAGCCAGTTGAATGTCAGAATAAGGCCTCCGCTGCCGAGGGCGGATCGTTTGATAAATGCGCGCCTTCCAAAAGTTGTTTTAACTGGGGTCATGGAGTGTTTTCTTAAATTGAGATTTCCTAATAAGATACGAAATTTCAAGGGCTTGGGATACCTGTACTGGTCAAAGCAACAAGCTTTGACGCAAACCGCGCGGGTTTTGAATATCCGGCTATCCGACTATAGCCGGCCGGTCCGTTGCAAACGGCTGGCGGTACAACCGCCGCCCGCTTGCTTTGTAGATGGCATTCGCCAGGGCGCCCGTTACCGGCGGGAAGGGCGGTTCGCCCAACCCGGTCGGGTCGATGTCGTTCTCGACAAAGTACACCTCGATGTTCTTTGGCGCCTCGGCATGACGGATGATTTTATACTTGTCAAAATTCGTTTGGTTTGTGCGACCGTCCGTAAAGGTTAATTCGCCGTACATGGCATTTCCTACCCCGTCCACGATAGCCCCTTCGGCCATGTTGGTCGCGGCATCCGGATTGATGACAATCCCACAATCCAGGGCGCAAACCACGCGTTCAACCTTCGGGGTGTTCCCTTCCATGACCACGTCGATGACATGTGCTGCATAACTGTTGTGGCAAAAGTACGCTGCCACGCCCCTGTGGACGCCCCGGGGGGATTGATCCCAATTCGATTTTTCGCGTACGAGTTTCAGAACCCCGGCAAGTCGATCCGGGTCGTAGTCATTGTTTTCGCCAACCGGGTTATTTTTTGCCCGTTCAATCAATTCCAGCCTGAAGTCAATAGGGTCTTTCCCCGCCAGCTCGGCTACCTCGTCCAAAAAAGCCTGCTCCACCCCGGCCATGAAATTGGAGCGTGGTGCCCGGAAGGCACCAATGGTGATATTTGAATTGACCTCCCATTGCTCGGCCAGGTAATTTTCCACCGCACCCGCCGGGAAGCGGTTGGCGAACAAAGGGGTTTCCGGGATTCCGCCGGCCTTTACATGGAAGGCGACCAGGTTGTTATCCGCATCCAGTGCCGCGCGGTAGGTGGCGTGATAGGTAGGCCTGTAGATCCCGCAGGTCATGTCGTCTTCCCGGGTATAGACCAGTTTTACCGGTTGGCCCACTTCCCGGGATATCAGCGCGGCTTCTACTGCGTAATGGCCGTAGGCGCGACGCCCGAAACCGCCTCCCATCCGCGTCAATTCAATCTCCACCTTCTCGGGAGGCAGGTTCAATCGGGCGGCTACTGTGGGTTCGGTAAGGACCGGCGCCTGTAATGGCCCGGCGAGCTTGGCCCCTTCTTCTGTTACATGGGCGAAAAAATTCATGGGCTCCATGCAGTTGTGCGCGAGGAACGGGCAGGAATACGATCGCTCGATTACCTGGGCGGCCCCGGCAAAGGCGCGTTCCGGATTGCCGTCTTTACGCGCCGTTGTGCCCGACCCGGCAGCCATCTCCTCCATCTTTGCATAATGGTCATCAGTGCTTTCAAGCCCACCCGGGACTTCAATTTCCATCTCGTTGCCAAACCGGTCCATTTTGAACCGGGAGTCGGATATAGGTTCCCACTCCGCCTGTACACTTTTCTTCGCATTCATCACCTCCCAGGTGGATTTACCCACAACGGCTACCAGGTCGGTAAATGCATTCGTATCAAAATACCCCCGTGTAAAGCTGTCCTCCAGCGTTTTGATCTGGATAACATCTACAATGCCCGGCATGGACCGGGCCGCGGTTGCATCAAAGGATTTCAATCGCAATCCGAAGGCCGGCGGATGGATCACCATGGCCGTAAGCGCCCCTTCATACTGGTAATCCAGGCCAAACAACGGCTTCCCGGTAATGATTTTCCGGGTTTCCACGTCCTTTTTAGAGGTTCCGATAATGGTAAAGTCTTCCACGTTTTTCAGGGTAACCTCCTCAGGTACTTCCAGGGTCGCTGCCAGTGAAGCCAGGTCTCCGAACCCGGCCGTATTCCCGGAGGCTTCGTGCGAGACAACACCATTAGAGACTGAGATTTCCCCGATCGGTACCGCCCAGGTTTGAGCAGCGGCCTGCTTTAGCATTTGTTTGGCAGATGCGCCCGCTATACGAAGGCCCTCCCACCTCCGGCGGATGCCCTGGCTCCCGCCGGTGAATTGCCAGCCGTAGGCCTCCTGGTCAAAGTTCGCCTGTTCCACCAACACATCCTCCCAATCGACATCCAGCTCATCGGCTACAATCATCGGCATGGAGGTGATGACCCCCTGGCCGAATTCGGGATTGGGGGCCATGATGGTGACCAGGCCGTTATCTCCGATCTTCAGGTAGGAATTGATCTCGAACCATTCATCCGGCATCTCCCGTACAGCCACTTCATTGGAATCTTTGGGTTTACAGGCATTGAAGATGCTAAAACCAAGCACCAAACCCCCTCCGGCCAGGCTGGTGTTCTTGATAAAGGCACGTCGCCCCATATGCGTTTTTACAAGCGTCATATTTGATATTTTATTTTTATTAAACCGGGTTATCCCGTGGTTTGCTTAGCTTCCCCCCTGGGCTGCCTGCTTTACTGCTTTCTTGATCCGCACATACGTGCCGCACCGGCAGATATTGCCATTCATAGCAGATTCGATATCCGAATCCGAGGGGTTCGGGTTTTGTTTCAGCAGGGCGCTGGCCGTCATGATCTGGCCTGCCTGGCAGTATCCGCACTGGGGAACGTCTACATCCAGCCAAGCCTTTTGTACCGGGTGATCGCCGTTTTCGGAGAGGCCTTCGATAGTCGTCACCTCCTGATCGCCTACCGCCGAAACGGGAAGCATGCAGGAACGTGTTGCTGTATCCCCGAGGTGGATCGTACAGGCGCCGCACTGGGCGATCCCGCAACCGTATTTGGTACCTACCAGGTTCAGGTGGTCGCGAAGTACCCATAAAAGCGGGGTTGCCGGATCCACGTCCACCGCCATGGTGGAGCCGTTGATTTTCAGGTTGAAATTTGCCATATGTGGTTTTTAATCCTTTAAAATTAAATATTCCGGCGGGCCTCGGGGTATAAAATTCAAACATTGCCCCCGGCTGCTTGTTAAACTTTTGTAAAATGCTCACTCCCGGGTTAAAACCCCAATTTCTTCAAGCCAGTCCTTTACAGACCCGGAAACCTGGGCGTGTCGCTGGCCGCGGATCGCCAGATAGATCCCGTCCCTCTCACTCCCTCCCCGTGTGGAATATCCCTCAAGGATATTGCATTCTTCGCAAAGCAGGGCCAATTGGCGGAATGAACTGCCCACACCATATCCGCCATTCGTGTTGAACGGAATGACTTCCTTACCTTCGAGGTCATGGGTTTGGAGGAAACTTTTAACCGGTGGCGGTAATTTCATTCCCCAGGTCGGAAATCCAACAAAAACCCTGTCATACACCCCGACTTCCACCCGGGTCTTCAAGGGCGGCAGGTAGCCGGATTCATTTTCCCGTGCCACCTGACGAACGATATCCTGGTATTCCTTAGGATACGGGGTTTCCAATTCAAGGCGGACCATATCGGCCTCAACCAGGTCCCGGATGATTTGTGCAACGGTTTCGGTATTCCGCGTACGCGTCAGATAAACAATCAGTGTCTTTCCGGAATCTGCTGTGGCCTCCTGGCAGGAGGTTTCAGGGCTTGCCAGGACAAGGGAAATCAAAAGGAGGTAATATTTCATTTCGCTTTCTTTTGACGGTCCCTGAAAACAGTTGGGGGAACACCTGTGTGCCTCTTAAAAAATGCGCTGAAATTGTTGGCTTCCCGGAAGCCGAGCGACCAGGAAATATTCGCGATTTTCCAATCGGTTTCCCACAGCAGTCGTTTGGCCTCCAGGACAAACCGTTCATTGAGCACCTCCGTGGTGGTTTTGCCTGTAACTGCCGTCAGTGCCCGGTTCAGGTGGTTCACATGAACTTGAAGCACCCGGGCAAAATCGGAAGGCTTGCGGAGTTGCACGGGCGCGTGGTCTCCATCCACGGGAAATTGCTGTTCCAGGTGCTGTTTAAAGACCCGGACCAGGTCCGAGTTCGCTTTACCCTTTCCAGTCAACTGCTTCGTCAATTAATGCGAGATCTCGTGGGTGTCGCGGACACTGCTGAAGGTGAGGGCCAATAATTGCCAATTATCCCCTTCCCTCTTGTAGACCTCGGTGACCGTAAATTCATTGGATACGTCATTTCCCCGAACGTGGGCCATCAGGGTGATCCGGTTCCACAGGACGGCGGTATCCCCGAAGACTTCCACCGCCACGTCATGTACATCGGCCTGTTTGTACCAGATGCTCCCGGTTTTGATGATTTCGAGCTCCCGATCCTTTTTCCAGGAACCGCTCATGTGGACGAACTTGGACTTCTCGTGAAAAACCTTGTCGAGTTCCTCTGTGTTCTTGTCTGCCATCCACTGCCATTTGGCCTGTGAAAGTTTCTCGATTTCCTGCTTAACAGCCGCATCCTGCGCGAATGTTGTAACTCCTATTACAAATACAAATAGACTGATAAATCTTGTTTTCATTTTCTTATGTTTAGAATTCATGTTGCTCCAATTTTTATTCCATATTTCAGTCAGCGTTCGAGTTGCCGTTCCCAAAAACGCGTGGCCAGGTCCAGCCATCCTTCAGCTTCCGTCCCCGTACCCAGGCCAAAACCGTGACCCGCGTGTTCATATCTTTTATATTCCACATCCACCCCGGCGCCTTTCAGGTTGGCAACCCGCCTTTCCACGGTGCGGATGTCGACAATTGGGTCATTCGCCGCCACCGTGATAAAGGCCGGAGAAAAATCGTTCGAATAGGCAGCCTGCCCCGTATAGGCAATAACTGCTGCGGCCGGTTTGGGCAAATTATCTCCCCCATAGGCAGACACGCCATCCCGGGCAATATCCCCCACCATCCGGGCACCGGCCGAGCCGCCCCAAAGCGAATACCCCCCGGTGTCCACTTGTAAATCCCGGGCTTGTCGAAATAGGTAGCTGATGGCTGCGGCTAAGTCTTCGGTTGCCCATCGCCCGCTGCCAATTCGATAGCGTATGACAAAGGCATTGTATCCCTTTTTACTCAATTCACGCGCCAGCGGAAAGCCTTCGTGCAGGGATCCCACATAGGAAAATCCCCCGCCCGGGCAGATGATGGCCATCGGGGCACCGGGTTTTCCCCGGAAAAAGAAGAGGCCGGTATTCTTTTTATCCGGGTTTTGCCTTTTTTGGTCCTCGGTATAATAATCGTAAAATATTTTGTTCCCCTCGCCTACCTCATCGATCATATCATTCAAGGCCGCTAGAACATCGTCGGGTTTCACCCGGCTGTGGTAAGGCATCAATGACGCTACATTGCGCAGGGGAACATGGTAATAGCGAGTATTGTCGTCATGCGGCAACAGCAAGCGTCCGAATTCCCCAAAGGCCGTGTGGGCCACAATATCCCCCACCCGGTTGTTCTTATTTAAATGCCTGCTTTGTATATCCGATTGACGCACCTGAGTCGTTTTTTCCGGTTTATCCGCACCATTATTCCGGCAAAATATTCCGGGTATGGAGATACATATGGCAATTATGAAAGCACGGAAGAAGCCGGTTAAAATCATGGCAATTATTAATTTGCTTTTTCAGTTTCGGGTTTTGCGAATTTTCGCCCGCTTTATCACCTTCTCAAATCCCCCTGGTTTGTACTGTTGCACGGAGTAGCTCCATAACTTTCTCAATCACATCCAGACGTTCTTTTCTGGGATCCGGTTTGCCAACCGGGTTGCCGTCGGGTTGGATTTCGAGAATCCTGTTGCCTGCAGGTGTATATTCAGGCCATTGTGGCAGCCCGTTGGCATTGGGGTTACCTGTCCTGGCGAAGTTTACCCAATAGGCATTCATTATTCTCGCAACTTCTTTGTCTTCTGGCGTTGGAGGGGGCGGGGGCGGTCCGAAGCCCCCTACTCCGAGTTTGTTAAAAACAAACGCGACATCTGTTCCGTGACCAGGCCCAAAGGTCATTCGCTCCTTCATAGCCGCCGGTACATACGAAAAGAGAAAAACGTACGCCGGCTGGTCAACGGCAGCAACCGAACTTGCTGCAAACCGTGCGGGCTCCCCCCACACCCAATCCGTATTGAACCGGGTTTGTACCTCGGCAAATTCTTTACTGTTCCCAGGGTCATAAGCAGCTCGCGCTTCATCTTCAAGATCCCCGAACAAAGCGAATAACTCTGCCTTAGAACTGCTCGAGTTAACAAATCCGCCCCCAATCTCCGCGCTGTTATTTCCGATCATCAGCGGTACCTTCGCCTGTCTTCCTGCCTTGTAGGCACTCTCGGCAGTCTCCACAACAAATTCCCCGTCGAGAATGGGGCCTGAATAAATTCGTGGCCCTCCCTGCCCATCATATTCCTGCCCGCCGTCTACAATCTCCTCAACACTCAGGGATCGAAGTTTTTCCAGGGTAGCCGCATCGCTACCTTCTATCCCGTGTTTACGGGCAAAGTTTACGCCGATGGTTTCGGCTGAAATGGGGTAAAGTGCGTCGGCATCGTCCTTTCGTATGGGCCTGCCTGTAAGGACTCCGTCCCTTCCGCCGCTGGAATGACCGATTGCCTTGTGAAAAAGCCCCTGCGCGTCCGGAATGGTCATGAGCGCATGGATGGCCACGCCCCCGGCCGAAAACCCGAAAATGGTCACATTTTCCGGATCGCCCCCAAAGGCGGCAATATTCTTTTGCACCCACTTGAGGGCGGCAATGTTGTCCATAAATGCATAACTGCCTTTGTCCTCATCGGGATGCTCATCACTCAGGGCGGGAAATGCATAATGGCCCAAACGACCCAACCGGTAATTAACCGTAACCAGGATAACTCCCTGTTTTGCAAATTCATCGCCAACCGTCCCTGCCCCGGAACCGCTGCCGCCTGTAAAACCGCCGCCGTGAAACCATACCATTACCGGCAATTTTTCATTAGCCCCGGCATCTGCAGGAGCCCAGACATTGAGATATAAACAGTCTTCAGATGACCCGTCAACAATGGTGCCCGGAGCTCCCCCCCAGCCCGACTGTGCGCAAATTGGACCGTAGTCTACGGCATCGCGCACTCCTTCCCAGGGTGTTACCGGCTGTGGGGGTCGCCAGCGATATTCGCCAATCGGGGGAGCCGCAAAGGGAATTCCCTTAAAACTGGCAACAGCCTCGGCCTGTACTCCCCGCAATTCACCGTCCGCTGTACTGACAATGGGGTTTTGCGCGGTAGCGGTAAGCGATAGAATCAATAAAACAATAGAAAATAGTGGCTTCATAAGTGACTCATTAGGATTTCCTTCGGGGAATTTTGACACACTACAAATATGGATACGAAAGAGCGGAAGCCTAGTATATGAAATACGGTTAGTCATACCATTATTACCGATGGCCAGGCACATCCTGTTGAGAATGACACTGATTGCCTATTTTTGATGGTAAATAGCCGACAATGAAAAACATGGTGGAACTGGAAATGGTCAATGACTACTGCAAGGGGCTGGGATTGTCCGCAAGCCACCCTTTGGTAACCGTCGTGGATTTGTCCAAGGCCGACTGGAAGCCGCGCAAGGGTACCCGCTCGGTGCGCTATCATTTTTACGGGATTTTCCTCAAGCAGGGGCAACAGTGCATCATGCGGTACGGCAGGCAGAATTACGACTTCCAGGACGGGACTCTTGTTTTCGTGGGCCCGGGCCAGATAGTCAACATCGAACATATCGAAACGGATTACCAGCCAACGGGCTTCGCCTTGCTTTTCCACCCGGACCTGCTCCTGGGAACCCAACTCGGGAAAGTTATCGACTCCCATTCCTTCTTTTCCTATGAGCTCCATGAGGCGCTGCACATATCCGAAAGGGAACGGCAAATCGTACTGGACTGTTTTTCCAAAATAGAATTTGAATTGCAGCAGGGAATGGACCGGCACAGCCGGAAACTGGTCACCTCAAATATCGAATTGTTCCTGAACTATTGCCACCGTTTTTACGACCGGCAATTTTTTACCCGGGAACACAAGAACCAGGGCGTAGTAGGCAAATTTGAAAAATTACTCAATGGCTATTTCAATTCGGACAAACCCCGGGAAATCGGGTTGCCGACAGTTGCTTATTTTGCCGGGGAACTGCACTTATCGCCCAATTATTTCGGGGACCTGATCAAGAAGGAAACCGGAAAGTCCGCCAAAGACCTGATCCAGGATAAACTCATCGAAACGGCCAAGGCCCGGACCTTCGACACGGACAAATCCGTCAGTGAAATCGCCTTTGACCTGGGGTTTAAATACCCCCAGCATTTTTCCCGCCTTTTTAAGAAGAATGTCGGTTATACGCCGAATGAGTACCGCATGCTGAATTGACAGCCGCGCACTGATTGCTATTTCTATGTTCATTAAATCTATCCGACGTACCTGTTCAATGGGGATTCTGGCCATATTGTTCATGGTGACCGCAAGGATACAGGCCCAGGACCGGGATTCCACTGCCGTTCTGGACCGGTTTTCGGGCCAGGTTCTACGCGAAGGCATCCAACCCAGTGAACCCCTGCTGGACCATGTTAGCGGTTCCTTTTCCGTGACCAATAATGGCATCTCGCTCATCCCGTCATTTTCCCTGGGCGACCCGGCAGCAATCTTCCTTGGAAAGTTTGCCCGGAAGCGTTTTAGTGTGGAGCCGGATATCCGATTCTCCCTGCAGGGGAGGCCCTGGACCTTGCTTTTCTGGTTTCGCTACCAGGCTGTTGACAATGAGCGGTTCTCACTACGTGTGGGGGCGCATCCGGCCTTAAATTTTCGCACCGCAACTGTGTTGGATAATGGCGTGGAAAAAACCATCAACAGTGCGCGCCGATTCCTGGCAGCCGAACTGGCGCCCAGTTTTAAAATCAGTGAAAAAATTCAGGTCGGGGCCTATTACCTGACCTCCTGGGGCTTTGACGACACCTCGAAACGGGTGAATTTTGTGACACTGAACAGTACGCTGTCCGACCTGGACCTCGCCGGGCGTCTCTATATGGTCCTCAGCCCCCAGGTGTTTTACCTGTCTCAGGATGCGCTGCATGGATATTACAGTACGCTTACTGCGACACTTGCCCTCCGCAACTGCCCTGTTTCGATTTCAGCACTCTTTAACATGGCTATTGATACGGATATCCTCCCCGAAGAAGATTTTATCTGGAGCCTGACGCTAACGTACGGTTTTTAGTCCGTTTCAGCATACACAGAAATTTGAACGCTTTGGGTCTGCAAGAAACCCAGCGGATACTTCCCAGGGAAAACCTCCCGGTTTGGCGCCCCCCCCCAAAAAAAATCTCGCTTTTTGTAAAAGTTGTCATTGTATATTGTAATATTGCAATAAATTAATAATAATGGGATTGACCAAGTCCGAAATATTCACCGAGCAGCAGAATGAACTGGCCCTGATCGCCAAGGTGTTTGCCCACCCGGCGCGCATTGCCATCCTGCAACACCTTTTTCGTGTAGATGCCTGTATCTGCGGGGACCTGGTGGAGGAGATCGGGCTGGCACAACCTACCGTTTCCCAGCATTTGAAAGAGCTTCGCAGTATGGGGCTGATTAAGGGCGATGTGGACGGGACCCGCGTCTGTTATTGCATTGACCGTGAAAACTGGAATGCGATGAAAACGGAATTCAGCCAGTTCCTGGACCAGGATGTCCATTTAAAAGATACTTGTTGTTAAACATTTATGGCAAAAAACGCACCGAAACGCCTCGGTTTCCTCAACCGCTACCTCACCCTATGGATTTTCCTGGCCATGGCCCTGGGGGTGGGCCTCGGATATGGATTCCCCCGGATCGCCTCCGGAATCGATTCCTACAGCAGCGGCTCCACGAACATCCCCATTGCCATCGGGCTGATCGTTATGATGTACCCGCCCTTGGCCAAGGTAAATTACAGCCTGCTGCCCAGGGTGTTCCGCAACCTGAAAGTGCTATCCATCTCCCTGCTCCTGAACTGGATCATCGGGCCCGTGCTCATGTTTGTGCTGGCCGTCCTCTTTTTGGGAGACCATCCCGAGTACATGGTGGGGCTCATCCTGATTGGGCTGGCCCGCTGTATTGCCATGGTCCTGGTCTGGAACGACCTGGCCGAAGGCAGCAGCGAATACGGCGCCGGGCTGGTGGCCCTGAACAGCATCTTCCAGGTGTTCGGTTACAGTTTTTACGCCTGGATATTCATCACCGTCCTTCCCCCCTATTTCGGCTTTGAGGGCGCCCTGGTAGATATTTCGATTGCCACTATTGCCGAGAGCGTTGCCATTTACCTGGGCATCCCGTTTGCCCTGGGCATCCTCAGCCGTTGGCTCCTGGTCCGGGCAAAAGGCGTGGAATGGTACGAAAATAAATTTATCCCAACCATCTCCCCCCTGACGCTCATCGCGCTCTTGTTCACCATCGTGGTCATGTTCTCCCTGAAAGGGGAACTGATTGTCGAAATTCCCGGGGATGTGCTTTTGATTGCCGTTCCCCTGCTGATCTATTTTGCCCTGATGTTCCTGATCGGCTTCTTTGTAAGCCGGGCCGCCGGGGCCACCTATGACAAAAACGCCGCCATTGCCTTTACGGCTGCAGGCAACAATTTTGAACTGGCCATTGCCGTGGCCATCGCCGTTTTCGGCCTGAATTCGGGCCAGGCATTTGCCGGGGTCATCGGGCCGCTTGTAGAAGTCCCGGCCCTGATCCTGCTGGTGCGGGTAGCATTTTGGCTCCGGGATAAATACTACCCCGGAACCCAAACCGCCTGACAATCGATTCCCCGGGAGGTTACAACTGCCACTTAAACCCGCCATTGACGACAAAACCGTCCACCGGGGCGTAAATGTCCCGGAATTGCGGGTCGCTCAGGTCGCCGGTATAAATGGTGTCGAAGGCCGTCTGCCGGGTGTCCAGGAAATTCTCAAAATTCAGGTAAACGGACAGGTGCTCCCCGAGTTTCTTCTCGGTCATCACCCCGGTAATCCAGTAAGCCTGCCCGGTGGTCCCGTCGCTGAGTTGCTGCGGGCTGAAATAATACGCCTCCAGGCCAATCCAGAAATTGTCGTGTTTCTCATACATCAGCACATTGTTGAGCCGATGTTTTGCCACGAGCGGAAAATCGGAGGCCTCCCCGTTGTAGTGTTCCTTCACGTTCGCATAGGTATACCCCACAAAGAGTTTCAGGTCGCCGTAGCTCCACTTGAGGTTGACCTCGGCCCCGTGGGTATCCACATACCCGTCGGGTTGGGTAAACTCAAAGAGGTTGCCGGCCGGGATCAGCAGCAGCGGGTCTGCTATGCGGGTGTAATAGAACAGCACATTGGAGGACATGACCAACCCGGGGGCCAGGGGCATCCGGTGGTTGATATCAAAATTGGCCCCGGCCGATTCCTCGGCTTTCAAGGCTCCCATATCCAGGGGCAGGATGTTCCGGAATTGCAGCCGCTCGGCGTCTTCCGAGAAAACCGTGGGGGTTTTGTACCCCAGCCCGCCCCCCAGGCGGAACGTCCACGCGGAGGCCGGGTCGAACATCAGGGAGAAGCGCGGCAGGGCATACCAGCCATAGCGGTTCTGGTAATCCAGGCGGAAACCGGATTCCAGGGTCCAGAGGGGTGCCAGGTTCCAGGTATTCTGTACGAAGCCGCCCAGGGTGGCGTTGGAATACCCCAGGTCCCGTTCCGGGTCGCCCTCTGATTGGGTGAAGCGGTCCGTCCACAGGTTGAGCCCGGTGATCCACTCGGATTGTTCGCCTCCCCAGGAAATATTCGCCTCGGAAAAGGACGAAAACTGCCGGCCGCCAAAAGCGTAATTCGGAATGGCGATGGACCGGTCGTAAAAATTCAGGCTGTTTTTAACCTGCAGCCTCCCGGTCCCGCCCAGCCCGTGGTCCAATTCGAACTGGGTGGAGATACGGTCCGTTTCGTTCGCTTCAAAATAGGGGTCTGCTACTTCTTCACCTTTTGCAAACGCAATATTGCCCCCCAACCGCTTTTCGGTAACCAGGTTCACCCCGGCATGCATCTTAGTAGCATCGTCAAAATAGACAAACAGCTTGGGGTTCAGCGTAAACCGGTCGAATTCCGGGATGGCCGTCAGGCCGATGTCCGCAGGGTCATAAGGAGTGCCCATGTTATAGGATGCGAATACCGTAGCGCCCCAGTTTCCATATTTCTCCGAATAGAAGCCGCTGGCATCCAGCCCCAGGGCCGACGTCCCGTTCAGCATAAAACTCAGTTCTTCCTCTTCCCCCGGGGTTTTGGTGATCAGGTTTACCAGGCCGGCAATGGCCCCGCCCCCGTACAGCGTGGAGGATGCGCCTTTGATGACCTCCACCTGTTTGAGGTCCAGGGGGGCAATCTGCATCAGGCTGAGCCCGCCCGAAAACCCCGAATACAGCGGCATCCCGTCCCTAAGCAACTGAGTGTATTTCCCGTCCAGGCCCTGGATCCGGATGCTGGAATTATAACTCGTTGCCGAAGTCTGCTGGGTCTGGATCCCGGTACTTTCATTGAGGAGCATCCGGATATCCCCGGGCTTCATGTTGCCTTTCTCGGCGAGCTCCTCCCCGGCGATAAATTCCACCCGGGTAGGGATATCCGCAATGGAACGGGTGCTGCGCGTGGAGGTGATGGTAACCTGTTCCATCTCCTCATGGGCGGGGTGGAGTTCAATTACCGGTTCCGGGTCCCGGGCCGGCAAAGGGAGGTCAAATGTTTGTTCTTGCGGTTCAAAACCGATATAGCTGAACCGGAAGGTATGTGTTCCGTCGGGGATATCGGTCAGCAGGATGGTCCCCGTGGTATCTGTGGTCCCGCCCCGCTCCAGGGCTTCGATCAATACGGTTGCCCCGATAAGGGGTTCGCCGGAATCGGCGTCCCTGATGGTGGCGCGGAAATCGTTTTGGGCAGCCAGCCAGCCTGAAACCAGCAGGGCACACCCTATGAGTATATTCTTGATTTTCATCTTGAAAGTTTTTGGAATTCGTGCAAGGATGCGGAACCGGAATTCGCCCGGTCCACCTGTTGGCGCGGCGATCAGTCTACCGGCGCCTGGTTATAGGAATTCCGTAAAGATGGGCGGTCGCAATGGGCGGTGTCCCGGAGGGGATTGAAACCGGGTGGAGCGGCGATCCGCAATGAGTTGGCGAGCCTCCGGCATTGCGGACACCTCGGGTTCGACGGCCTGGGGTACGACGCACCCCGGGCAGGAGCCGCAGGCGTAGAATGGCGAACACGGGCCTTCCCCGTCGGGTGCTTCCCCGCAAGGCGCATCGGTGTGCCCGGCCGTTTCGGGTGCCGGGGTTTCCGCGCAACCATCCCCTTCCGTACAGCAGGGTACCGCAGACATCAAAAGGGTCAGGCAGGCAAAAAGGCAGGCCATGAATCGCATGGGGTAAAGATACTGGATTTCAGGGAACCGGCTGCCGGATTTTCTATCCCCGGGTCATCTACACAGCAATAGTAAAATGCTATTTAAACAGGGGGCGGTACTTCTCGCGGTTGTCCCAAAGGATCCAGAGCAGGACGGCCCAGACGAGCAGGGCAATCGGCAGGCCGGAAGGCCCCACGAAAATATGGGTAAGCAGGATGCCGACCGCTACCGGGAAGAAAATCAACGCCCCCAGGGCTCGCGTTTTGGGTATAATAATCAGGATCCCTGCCAGGATTTCAGCAATGGCAATCAAGGGCATCAGCCAGGAAATTTCCGTCAAGGCCCCGAAATCTTTGACCATGGCCTCGGGCAGGTCCTCCGGCGCGGGCATGTAGTTGAAGAATTTGTTGAGGCCCCCGTTGAGGAGCAACAGGCCTAACAAGGCCGAGAGGATATTCAGTGCGATCCGCATAGTATCATTTTGCATTCACCAGTTTATATACGCAGGGAATAATCACCAAATTCAGCACCGTAGCAGACAGGAGCCCACCCAGGATTACAACTGCCATCGGGCTCTGGATTTCATTGCCCGGCTCCCCTCCCTTAAGGGCTAGCGGGATCAGGGCCAGGCCCGTGGTAAAGGCAGTCATCAGGATGGGATTTAACCGGTCCAGAGCACCCGTCTTCAGGAGTTTTGTTCCATCCATCCCCACCTTCCTTAAATCTTCATAGCGCGATACCAGCAAAATACCGTTACGCGTGGCAATTCCAAAGAGGCTGATAAATCCGATGGTGGCCGCGATACTTATGATCCCTGAAGTGAAGTAAACGATCAGGATGCCTCCTATAAGTGCCAATGGCAGGTTGATCAGGACAATGAAAGACAGTTTCACATCCCTAAACTCAAAATAAAGCAGGAGGAAGATGACCAGGATGGCCAGGATGGCAGTTATCAACAGTAAGCGGGAAGCTTTGGCCTCGCTTTCAAACTGTCCGCCATAATCAATGCGATACCCTTCCGGAAGATCAATGGATCCTTCTATGATCTTTTCTATATCATTGACCACCCCCCGAAGGTCACGTCCCTGCACGTTGGCAGCCACCACTATTTTTCGCTGTACTTCCTCGCGGCTAATGGTATTGGGG
The DNA here is from genome assembly GCF_000024125.1 of Robiginitalea biformata HTCC2501. Classification (NCBI taxonomy): domain Bacteria; kingdom Pseudomonadati; phylum Bacteroidota; class Flavobacteriia; order Flavobacteriales; family Flavobacteriaceae; genus Robiginitalea; species Robiginitalea biformata. Next base: position 3,053,929 of record NC_013222.1, read on the forward strand.
CTGCTAACGGAACGAATCTCAGCCAATTGATCAAGGGGTGCCTGCCCGCCACCCGGAAGGCTGATCAGGGCAGATTCAATGGCCTGAATTTGGTTCCGCCATCTTTTCTCGAAGCGGACGACCAGGTCAAAGTACCGCTGTCCTTCGTAAATCTCCCCTGCCTTTTCGCCTGCGAAAGCCACATCTACCTGCTCCATAAGATCTCCTACTGTCATGCCGTAAGCTGCCAGTAGCTGCCTGCGAGGGGTAATGCGAAGCTGGGGCACTTCAATCTGCTGGTCCACGGCCACATCTGCAATACCATCCACCGACCCGATGGCCGATTCAATCTCCTTGCCCAGTTCAAATAACCGCTGCAGGTCATCCCCGAAAATTTTGATGGCAATATTGGCCCGGGTCCCGGAAAGCATATGGTCAATGCGGTGGGCAATAGGTTGTCCGAGGGTAATATTCACCCCCGGAACAACACTCAGTTTGGTTCTGACTTCCTCAAAAAATGCTTCTTTGGTCTTGCCGTCCAGGGTAAAAGGCACGTCAATCTCCGCGGCGTTCACTCCCTGGGCGTGCTCGTCCAATTCCGCCCGCCCCGTCCGGCGGGTTACCACCTCTACCTCCGGCATCTCCAGCAGCAGGCGTTCGATCAGTTCCCCGTTTTTATTGCTCTCTTCCAGGGACATGCCCGGAACTCCCACAGCGCTGATCACCAGGGACCCTTCGTTAAATTCCGGCAGGAAGCTCCGGCCCAGCTGGGTAATTAGGGCCAGGCTAAGCAGGAATATCCCGGCGGTTATGCCAATAGCCATTTTGGGAACTTTCAGGACCCGGTCCAGCAATCGGGTATAATGCTCCTGCAACCAGCGCTCCACCCGGGTTCCCCCGGCCTGTTTTGTGAGCACGTCTTCCCTTCGGAGTAAATAGGAACACAATACGGGGGTAACCGTCACTGCCACCAACAGGGAGGTAAGCACTGAAGTGATAAAAGCGATCCCCAGTGGCCTGAGCAGCCTGCCCTCCATCCCGCTCAGGAAAAACAACGGAATAAAGGAAACAATGATGATTAAAGTGGCAATGATAATGGAGCTTCGGATTTCAATGGAAGCATCTTTAACCACCGTTAAAACAGGGAGTCGTTCCCCTTTTGGCCTACGGATATTTTCCCGGAGCCTCTTAAATACGTTCTCCACATCGATAATCGCATCGTCGACCAGGGCTCCGATGGCGATGGCCATCCCACCGAGACTCATGGTATTGATCGTATATCCCAGCAGCTTGAGAACGATAATGGAAACCAGCAACGATATCGGTATGGCTACCAGGGAAATGACCGTTGTGCGCCAATTCATTAAAAAGATAAACAGGACCAGGACGACAAAAAATGCCCCTTCCAGCAAGGTTCGGTTAAGGTTGTCAATTGAGGCATCGATAAAATTGGCCTGCCGGAAAATATGGTTTTTAATTTCCACCCCAGGCAAGGTCCGCTGCAGGTCCGAAATAGCAGCGTCGAGCCGGTCGGTGAGTTCCAGGGTATTTACTTCCGGCTGTTTGGAAAGGGTAAGGATCACGGCCGGGGATGCATTCAGGGAACCATCCCCGATTTTATCGGCGGCCCCAATTTGTACGGTGGCCACATCTCCCACTTTCACTGTCTGCCCATTTACCTGCTTCAGGGTGGCCTCCCGAATTTGGTCGGGCGAATGCGCTCTGCCGCTTCCCTTAATAAGGTACTGGTTCCCATGCTGATTGAGGATGCCTCCCGGCGCGTTCCTGTTGCTCTCGGCCACTTTCTGAAGCAATTCCTGCAGACCTACGTTGTAGTACTTCAATTTTTCAGGGTTCGCCAACACTTGGTATTGCTTGTAATCGCCACCGATTACGATCACATTGGCAATGCCTCCGATGGATTTGATCCTGGGCCGGATGACCCAGTCCGAAAGGGTGCGCAACTCCATGGGGGATAAACTGTCGGACCGCACGCCCAGCAACATGATCTCCCCCATGATGGAGGAGATCGGCGCCATGGTTGGGGTACCCACCCCCTCAGGCAGGCTTTCCTGTACCACGGGGATGCGCTCGCTCACTATCTGGCGGGCCCGGTAAATATCGGTGCCCCACTCGAATTCTACCCACACAATGGAAATGCCGCTAGCAGAGGAGGAACGGATCCTCCGCACGTTGGGAGATCCGTTCATAGCCGTTTCCAGCTGGTAGGTAACCAGTTTTTCAACTTCTTCGGACTCCATGCCGTGGGCTTCGGTCAGGATCGTAACGGTTGGGGCAGTCAGATCCGGGAATACATCCACATTCATGGTACGGGCCAGGTAGATGCCCGCTGCACTCAGCAGGGCAGCCCCCAATAAAACCACCAGGCGGTTGTGCAGGGAAAGGGTCAGTATTTTGTTCAGCATAACTATTATTTAATGAGCATGGCCATGGGCGGGGGCCTGCCCCGACATGGAAGCCATTTTCACCTGATAGGCCCCTTTGGTTACCACCACCTCCCCAGGTGCCAGGCCCTGGGTGATTTCCACCTCATTCCCGTTGCGCTTTCCTATTTGTACGTACCGCCTTTCAAAGGCTTCCCCGGAGCGCTGTACGATTACGGAATACTCCCCGTAATCTTCCAGCAAGGCTTGGGCAGGTACTACAGTAGACAGTCCGGGGTTGCCAAAGGCCACCTGTACTTCCGTAAAACTTCCCTCCGGCATTTCCACGCCCTCATTGACCTCGGCATATATGCGGATCAGGGGCTGGTCTGCCTCAACCTCCTTGCCAACAGACAGGATCTTGCCCCCTTTGGCGAGTAGGCTGGACCACGTGCCGGGTGCGGGCTGGTACCATATGTTCCGGATGGATTGGAGCTCCCGGGCATACCTCGGGCTTACCTGAACCTGCAGCATGCTGCTCTTATGGCTCGTAATCGTGAGCAAAGTGGCACCCTGGGCTACGTAGTCCCCATTGACTGATGCGATGGATTTTATATATCCGTCAAAGGGAGCTGCTACCTGGATGCCGTTTCCAGTGTATCCCTGACTCAGGGTTTCATAGTTCGCCTTTGCAACGAGGTAGTTTTGTTCCACCGCTTCAAACTCGGCCCTGGGAACGATGCGGGAGTTCAGCAAAGCTTTCTTGCGCTCATATTCCGACTCCATGCGATTTAACTCCGCCCGGGCCTTTTGAATCTCTGTTTCCAGGTTTTCCCTGGCAAATCCTGAACTGCTCAGGGTCATCAAGACCTGTCCTTTGCTGACCGGACTGCCCTCAGTGAGGGAAGACCGACTGAAATTTACGCGACCATTTGCCGGGGCCACCAGGGTTCGGTAATCGGATGGGGCCACCTGCCAGGTACCGGATGTCGGCAGGGTCTCATAAATTTCTTTTTCAGTTGCCGGGCGGGTCTGAAAATCCATCTTCCAGGCCTGTTCCTTCAGAAAGGAAATATCATTCCCTTCTTCCGGCTTGGGAAGGCTACCCGCGGCTTCAGCCAAACTTGCGAAAACCGGGATATCTTCGAGGGTGATCCGGTCTGAATAGTCTGGTGTATTGATATCAAATACCAGTTGAAAGCTGCCGGCTTCCCCGGGTTGAAGAGCCGGAGTAAAAATCCCTGGAGAATTGGGGCCATCCACCGTATGGCGGATGCCTTTATTCCCCCTGATAAGGCTCACGGTAACACTTCCCTCCCGCACGGGCCTGTGTCCCTGCAAAACCGTAAAATGCGCGGCAAAACGGCTGGTTTGCCCAACCACCAGGGCCGGGAACTCCACAAACAATTCCGTTTTTTCTGTCCAGACGGTAAATGCCATGGCCGGGGTTCCTTCCCCTTCATGTGAATGCTCCCCAGCCTCATCATGGCTGTGGCCCTGGTCTTCCGAAGACCGGCACCCCGCGGAAAGCAGGATCAACAATATGACTAGATAACGCATCGTTGCGCGGTATTAAAATTAGTGATCGTGATGAGTGGTTCCGTCCTCATGGGTATGGGTGGAGTCTTTATCCACTTTTACTGAATCCGCTTCCAGGGTGAAGGATTCCTGCTGGTGATGCTCCCCCTCATGTGAATGCGTTTCTTCGCCTTCATGGCTGTGGCCGTGGTCTGCAGCCTCCGCCTCATGGGAGTGCTCATGGGTTTCGGCACCGTGTTCGTGTCCATGTTCGCCTTCTGCATTTTTGCCTTTGCAGGAAAAGACAACTACAAGGGTCAGTGCTAAAATAATTTTAGATATTTTCATGATTTTGGTCTTAAAAGGGTTATAACTTGTGTTTTAATAATTCTGCTTGCTGTCGGAACAATTCATATTCCATCTTAATCATGGAATCGTATGCATCCCGGTAAAACTGTAATTCTCTGTAATAATCCATAAAGGAAATTTCGCCTAGCTGATAGGCCTCCATTAGCAGGGATTCGCTGTCCATACCCGAAAGGGTCGTTTGATATTCACGATACCGCGACAGCATCATCTGATATTCGTTGACCTGCTTTTCGAACCGGGTGCGCGCCTCCTGGGTTTTTCTGGTGGAATTCACCTCCTGAAATTCCAGGTGAGACCTGGCGGATTTTACCTTGTTACGGTTGCTCCATAACGGCAGGCTTATCCCTGCATACAGTCCGGAATAGATCGCTCCCGGCACCCCCTGCTGATTGTACCCGGCAGTCAGGTTGGGCAGGGATTTATTTCGGGATACTGCCAGGGCTTGCGCAGCAATAACTTCCTCCTGCCGGATCAGGACCAGATCGGCATCATGCACCAGCCTGTCCTGCCAAAGTACGTCCAGGTCTGCTATGTCAAGGGTTCCGCTAAATTCTGAACCTTCTATTTTCAGGGGGGTACCGCCGTTGAGGTTTTGGAGGAGAAGTCGGACATTCCGCCTTTCGTTTTCAAGCTGCTGTACCTTAAACTGATCCTGTAGCCAGGCCACTTTGGCTTTGTTGAGCTCCAGTATCCCATTCTGTTCGCGCCTGTAAAGTTCTTCAACCTGATCCATCACAGTACGGGCCTGCTCCAGGCGTTCTTGTTCGGTTGCGATGCGCTTGTTGAGATAGATCAATTCCAGGCCGTGCCCTTTGGCCCGTAACAGTATTTCCTGTCGTCTCGATAGATACTCGAGCTCCAATTGGGTTTCCTGTTCTTCGATCAGGGTACCCCTGGCGCCGTAGACAGTTGGAAACTCGATGGTTTGGCTTACCTGGAATTCCGTGTAATCGCCCGTGGAGTTATCTCCATTGGGAAGGTAAAAGAAGCCGAATTGCGGATCAGGCAAGTTATTTCCTGATTTTAATTCCAGTTTTCTGCCCTCCAGATATGAGGATATTGCCTGTAGTTCCCGGTTGTTCTGCTCAATCTGCTGTAAAATTCCGTCGATTTCCGGGGTTTGTGCAAAGACTCCGGAAAGGAACAGGCATCCGCAGATCGCGAATACAAAATGCTTTTGCATGGTATTGGCTTTGGTTGAATCAATGGATGCGACAGAATAGCGAAATCCAGGCATTCAGGCCTTGTCGCTTCCTGTCGTTGGTAGAATCAACACAATACCGGAGGAGCCCGGAGGGAAATGGATAGATAAATGGCTAGTTGACCACCGGAATCATCGTCAACAAAAAAAGGCTCCCTATCAAAATTCGTTAGGCAGGGGCGGAAATAAAACCCCTCTGTCAGGTTAAAGTAGTTGAGCGCTTGTGTTTTATTCCGGGTAACAACCTCAACCGTCCCCGGCATGTAGTCATGGGAATGGGAGCCGTCGGAATGGGCTTCAAGCAGGAACCCCAGCAGATCCCTGGAGGCCTCCTTCTCTGCAGGTTGTTCGCCATGGTGGTGATGGTCTCCATCGTGATGGTGGTGTCCGGACGGCACTTTTTCCGAAGTTGACGGGTCATGCCCGTGATGATGTTCATGGGCAAAGGCATTGTGCGCCATCATGAGCCCCATGATAAGCAGCATCATTCCCGCCTTTATTTGTTTGAACCTGTGCATCCGGAAACAAAAGTAATGATTTCGAGGGAAGAATAAGGACCTCCGATGGTTGAATCACAGATATCCTCCACTCAATACAAACTACAGCAGTGAAAGACCTGATAGTTAAAAGTCTGCGCTCAACAGGTAAATATGTATATCCCGGCAATTTAGTCGGTTCGATTTCACGGATTAAAAAGTCCATAGCCGGACTCTGGCCCGCACGGCTTAAAACCAAAAAGAGCACAAGGATTTCCTCGCTGCGCTCGGCAATCCGTTCCATCCATTCTTGCAAATAGAGGGCCGAGCGGTTACACAAGGTCCGGTGGACCTTGTGTAGCGAGGAGCCAGGTGGTGCGTGGGCGGGTCTGGCGCGTTCTTCCCTTTTTATTTTCCGACCCACTTTCGAAAGCGAGCTTTCGACGCAATTGGATTTCGCCGCCTTTCGGCGACGCAATCCATTTTATCCCTCGGTGCAAATAGAAAAACAAAGCGCCTATTCGGCGCTTTACGCTTTTTATTTTCCCCTTTGCCTACAAAAGCAAGCTTTTGACGCAAGGGAAAATAAAAAGCGGTTTGCTCTCGCAAACCGCTTTTCTGCTTGGTCGGGATGACAGGATTTGAACCTGCGACCCCTTCGTCCCGAACGAAGTACGCTACCGGACTGCGCTACATCCCGAAACCGGTGGGCAAAGATAAAACTTTTGATCGGTTGCAGCCAAATTGTTCACAAACATCTCTGGGCATCAGAACGGTTGGTCTTAAAGTGTGCCGGGAACTTCACCCACACATCCGGACGCTTCACCCCCGGATTGGGACGCTTCGGTTAGAAAAGCGTCCCGGGAGGCCCTACCCCGCCTTACATTTGTCCTGTAAATCATTGCAAACCCCATTATCAATACTATAGCAACCATGAAAATTTCAACAATTCTTTTAGGAGTCTCCCTGCTGGGAGGAACGTATATAAGCCAGGCCGCCGACAGCTGCTGCCACAAAGGCGACCACAGCGGAAGCACTGAACTGATCCGCGAGATGAACCGGGAGTTCGAAAGCCACCTCCGGGAGCAGGCCGCCGCGGTGCACCTGGACCCCACTTCCCTGGAAGTCCCCGAAACCGACCCGGTGATAGAATTCGACTTCGATACATCGGCCTATCTGCCGGTGGGCTTTGACCCCTACGCCGGGAAGATTGCCCACTATGAAGAACTGGATCGGCTGAACCTGTACACCGACGAAGAGGCCATCGACCTGGGCTTCGACACAGACGCCTACCTGCCGGCGGGTTTCAACCCCTTTGAAGGCATGGAATCCCCCGCAGGAGCACTGAGGACGGCGCGCAAATAATCAGATCAGTTGATTGATGAAGAGGCTTTCCGGCCTCGACAGACGGGCTTTCAAGCAAACTTGGGGGCCCGTTTTGTTTTTCGCCCAACCCCCCGGAAAACCCCTGCCCGAATATTCCGGAAAAACGCCCCCGCCCAAAATGTATTACATTTATCTATCAGCTAAGACGCGCCTTACCATGTCCAGAAAACCGGTCAAGCAAGCCACCCTGCTGCGGGTTTCCCTCCTGCTGGCGATCCTTGCATCCATCCCGCGCAATCTGTTCCTCTACAGCCTGATCAGCAGCGGACGGATGGACTCCTCGGGCATGTGGATCGTCGATATCCTTTTCCGCATCACCTTTATGGCCCTATTCGGCTGGTCCATCCTCCACCTGAATGCCAACCTGGCCTATACCCGGATCAACTGGCCGCCCTACCTCCGTTTTGGCGCCCTGATCCTCCTGGATATCGGCATGCTGATTGCCGCTATCCTCTTGTGGGAATACCTCCACGGGTTCCTGGACGAATCGGCCCTGACCCAGGAAGACTTCCAGTTCCTGCACTTCCGGTATGCCATCCTGCTGCTGGTCCTGTTTTTTATCGCCCGGATCCTGCGCCTGCAAACGGACCAACAGGAAAGCCTCATCGAAAACGAACGCCTTAAGCAGCAAAACCTGCAAAACGAACTCGCGGCCTTTAAGAACCAGGTAGACCCGCATTTCCTGTTCAACTCCCTGAATTCGCTTTCCTCCCTGGTCCGCGACAACGAACAGGCTTCCCAGTTTGTGCGGAAGCTCTCCCATATGTACCGGTATATCCTGCAGAGCGGGGATACCGACCTGGTATCGGTGGCCGACGAACTGAAATTCCTGGAGAGCTATACGTTTTTGATCCGTACCCGGTATCGCGACCGTTTTGAGATCGACATCCGCATCGACCCGGAATTAATGGAGGAATGCATTCCCCCCCTGGCCTTGCAGATCCTGGTTGAAAACGCGGTAAAGCACAATGAAATTTCCGAGAAAAACCCGCTGAAAGTGGAGATTTTCAACGAGGGGAAAACCCTGGTGGTCAGCAACAAGGTGCGGGAGAGGAGCTCCCTGCCGGACCGTACCGGCTATGGTCTCACCAATTTGCAAAAACGGTTCTCCCTTATCAAGAAAACAAAGGTTGCCATCCGGCGCACGGACGATGCCTTCCGGGTGGAACTCCCCTTAAAAGCTGCCTCGTGAAAGTAGTCATCGTAGAAGACGAATTGTCCGCCAGCGACAACCTCACCTACCTGCTCCGCGGCATCGACCCGGATATCGAAGTGCTGAAGGTCATCGATTCGGTAAAGGCGGCCGTGTCCTATTTTAAAACCCGGGACGACGCCGACCTGGTGTTTATGGACATCCACCTGGCAGACGGCCTGTCTTTTGAAATCTTCGAAAAAGTGCGGCTCACCATCCCGGTAATCTTTACCACCGCCTACAACCAGTACGCGCTGAAGGCCTTTAAGGTCAACAGCATTGACTACCTGCTCAAACCCATCGACCCGGACGACCTCCAGCAGGCCCTGCAGCAATACCACCTGCAAAAAGACGACGCCGGGCGACGCATTGATCCGGGTTCCGGGGAGCAGGCACCATCCGGGGAATCGGCACCATCCGGGGAACAGGCACCATCCGGGGAACAACGGGGGCAAGGGATCCGGCCCGAACAGGTATCCGGCCTGCTGGAGTTGCTCAACCAGGAAACGCGCGCCTACAAATCTACCTTCCTGCTGGCCCACCGCGACGAGCTCGTCCCGGTAAAAACCAACCAAATTGCCTATATCTACATCGATACGGGGGTGGTAAAGGCGATGACCTTTGATAAGCAGGCCTACGCCATGGACCAGAAACTCGAGGACGTGGAGGCTTCCCTGGACCCGAAACGATTCTTCCGGGCCAACCGGCAGTTCATCATCCAGCGCGACGCCATCAGCAACATCAAATACTACTTTAACGGCAAGCTCATCCTGCAGGTAAACCCGCCGTCCGCCGAGCGGATTGTGGTGAGCAAGGCCAAGGCGCCGGAGTTTAAGGAGTGGATGAATTCCTAGGGAATCCCGATACTGCCATCCCTTTGCGGACCTCTCAAAATCCATCGGGTTAAACCGCCAAATTGCGAGAAACAGCAATTCCTGTTGCGATATCCGCAAATCCTCCTGCTAACGTGCAGTTCGTCGATAAAATCGTGGATAACTATTTGAAAACTGGTAGCTTCAGGGTTCGGTTGGCTGCCGCATTTTGCGTAATCTAGCCTAAGTAATCAACCCTCGAGAACACCACCCCATGCTCCACAATCTTGGTTTGCTATCCGAGACCTATTTCCTTGTTCCCATAGTGGCGATCACCGCCTGGGCGATCAGCATCCGGATATTCCCCGTGATTATCTACGTGGTCCAAAAGAAAAATCTGATGGACGACCCGGGCGAAAGGAGTTCCCACAGCCAAAAAACTCCTACCCTGGGAGGCGTGGGCATGTTCCTGGCCTTCTGCATTACCCTGATGCTCTTCGGGATCTTCCTGGAATTCTCCAACGCAGACCTGATCAAGCTCATTTCGATTGTCGCCACTACCACCATCCTCCTGTTCCTGGGGATCAAGGACGACCTGATTGTACTGGCGCCCAAGAAAAAATTCATGGGCCAGATCTTCTCGGCCGGCATCGTGATCCTGCTCACGGACATCCGGATTACGGGTTTTGGCGGGATGCTGGGCGTCTGGGAGATGCCCTATTGGGTTTCTGTGCTTTTTTCCCTGTTTGTTTTTATCGTCATCATCAACGCCTTCAACCTCACCGACGGCATCGACGGCCTGGCCGGTTCCCTGGCCACGCTGGCAAGCCTGATTTTCGGGGTGTTTTTCCTGGTCAACGGAAACCTGCTGCTGGCGGTCACCTCCTTTGCGCTTATCGGGGCCATCCTGGGCTTCCTGGTTTTTAATTTCGCCAAGCGGGACAAACTCTTTATGGGGGATTCCGGCTCGCTCTTCTTGGGCTACCTCCTGGCCTACCAGGGGATGAGTTTTATCATGGTCAACCACGAGCCGTTTGCCGCATTTACAATGCCCCATGCGCCCACTGCCCTGCTCGCGGTCCTCTCCTACCCAATCATCGACAGCCTGCGCGTCTTTACAATCCGGCTGATAGAAAACCGCAGCCCGTTCAGCCCGGACCGGAACCACATCCACCACCGCTTTATTGCCCGGGGTTTCAGCCACATACAGGCCACTGCGGCCATCATCCTGAGCAATATCCTGCTGGTGGCCGCCATCTGGCTCATCAACGACTGGAACCCAACCCTGCAGTTGGTCATTGGCTTTGTCCTGGGTTCCCTGCTGTACAAATACCCCTTCCTGATCCCGGAAAGGCGTGAATCCGCCCCCGGGGTTGCGCCCATCCCGGTTAAGCGGCCCCAGGCAGCGGATGCCCGCCCCCTGCCGGTAACCGAGCCCGTTGCAGAACGCTACGCCTATTCGGAAACCAAAGAGCTGCAGCAAAAGCGCACCCACGTCTTTGCCGAGGCAAAACGCCGCTTTGTGGTGCACCGCACGCGGCAGGAACCGGAAAAGCCGGCAGATGAACACCCGGATTCCCGGGAACCCCAAGGGGAGTCCCGAGCTGGCGGCAAAGTCCCCGCCGCCGCCCACGAAAACGGGCAACCTGCCCCGGAGCGATCCGGATGGGCCAGGAGCCCGGATTACCCCCGCCGCAAAACCGAATGAGGCCAGCTGGCAAACCGAAACCGTATTGAGTTCCCCCAACCCAATCACTAGTTATTCGTTTAAAGCAAAGCCCGATGCGCATGGAACATGAAGAAAAGAAAAAAGTAGCTTTTATCACCGGGGTTACCGGCCAGGACGGGGCCTACCTCAGCGAATTCCTGCTCAATAAGGGGTATATTGTGCACGGGTTGAAGCGCCGGTCGTCCCTTTTTAACACGGAGCGCATCGACCACCTCTACCAGGACCCCCATGTGGAAAACCGGAATTTTATCCTCCACTACGGGGATATGACGGACAGTTCCAACCTCATCCGGCTCATCCAGAAAATCCAACCCGACGAAATCTACAACCTGGCCGCGATGAGCCATGTCCGCGTTTCTTTTGAGATCCCGGAATACACGGCCAATGCGGACGGCACGGGGACCCTGCGGATCCTGGAAGCCGTGCGGCTGTTGGGGCTGGAACATAAAACGCGTATCTACCAGGCCTCCACCTCGGAGCTCTATGGGAAGGTGCAGGAGGTGCCCCAGACGGAAACCACCCCGTTTTACCCGCGGAGCCCGTATGGAGTGGCCAAGCTGTACGCCTACTGGATTACAGTGAATTACCGGGAGGCCTACGGCATGTTTGCCTGTAACGGGATTTTGTTCAACCACGAATCGCCCATCCGGGGGGAGACTTTTGTTACCCGGAAGATCACGCGGGCCGTGGCGCGGATTGCCATGGGGCTGCAGGACACGCTCTACCTGGGCAACCTGGACGCGGAGCGGGACTGGGGGCACGCCCGGGACTACGTCCGGATGATGTGGATGATATTGCAGGCCGAAGCGCCCGAAGACTGGGTGATTGCCACCGGCAAGACCACCCGCGTTCGCGACCTGGTCCGGATGGCATTTGCGGAAATCGGGGTGGAACTCGAATTCGAAGGCCAGGGCGAAAACGAAACCGGGCGCGTGGCGTCTGCATCCCACCCGGATTACCAGGTGCCCATAGGCCAGGTAGTGGTGCGCATCGACCCGAAGTACTTCCGTCCCACCGAGGTAGACCTCCTGGTAGGCGATGCCTCGAAAGCCTATGAAAAACTGGGCTGGAAACCAACCTGCTCCCTGGAGGAAATGGTCCGGGAGATGATGGCCAGCGATTTGCTGCTGATGCAGAAAGACCGCCACCTGAACCACGGGGGCTATTCCACCCCAAATTATTACGAGTAGGCCGTGGAAAAAAGCGACAAAATATACATTGCCGGGCACCGCGGGATGGTGGGCTCCGCCGTCTGGCGCGCCCTGGAAGCCGCCGGTTATTCCAACCTGACAGGCCGCAGCAGCAGCGAGCTGGATTTGCGGGATGCGCGGGCCACCTCAGCGTTCATTGCCGACGAGCAGCCGGCAGCCATCGTGGACGCCGCGGCGCGTGTTGGGGGGATCCTGGCCAACAGCCGGAACCAGTACGAGTTCCTACTGGAAAACCTCCGGATACAAAACAACCTGATCCAGGCAGCTCATGAAGCCGGCGTACCAAAATTCGTCTTCCTGGGCAGTTCCTGCATCTACCCGAAAATGGCCGAACAGCCCATCCGGGAAGACGCCCTGCTCACCGGCCCCCTGGAACCTACCAACGAGGGGTACGCCCTGGCCAAGATTGCCGGGGTTCGGCTCATCCAGGCGCTTCGGGATCAGTACAACCGGGACTATGTAAGCCTGATGCCCACCAACCTGTACGGCCCCAACGATAATTTTGACCTGGAGACCTCCCACGTCCTGCCCGCGCTGATCCGCAAATTCCACGAGGCCAAACAAAACGACAACGCCCCGGTAACCCTCTGGGGCAGCGGCTCCCCCCGTCGGGAATTCCTGCACGTGGACGACCTGGCCCGGGCCGTGGTCCATGCCCTGGAGAACCCGCTACCGGACCACCTGTACAACGTGGGCACGGGCAGCGACATCACCATTAAAGAACTCGCACGTACCGTTCAGCGCATTGTGGGCCATACAGGCGAAATCCGTTGGGACACCTCCAAGCCGGACGGTACGCCACGCAAACTGCTGGATGTCTCCCATATCCATGCCCTGGGCTGGAAAGCCGAGATTGGGTTGGAAGACGGGATTAAACGGGCGTATGAGTGGTATTTGGAAAACAGTTCCTCGGTTAAACCCCAATAATTCCTTTTGATTCAATTCCGATGATCACATTTGGGGAAATTCACGAAAAGATAAATACACTCTTTAAGCAAAAGGACAGAAATTATGTCCTGGCATCTCAGATAATCAGCGCTATAATTGCCTTAATTAGTGGTAAGCTAATTGCCATTTATGTCTCTCCTGAAGACTTCGGAACATATGGAATTCAGTTTGCGACGTACACTTTTTTTACAACTCTTTTAATCCATCCAATAATACAATTCATTAAAACCAGTAATAATACTTTAATTCCGCGGATTGGCATAAAACCCTTCGTAATCACGATGGTCGTTTCGATCGGAATTTCTTATTTATTAATGGCTTCATTCCTCGCTTGGTACTACGGCACGCAACTCTGGCCACTTTTTATTCTTTTATTCTTTTTTATCCTGACAAGCAGCTTAAATAATGTCTTAAACGATCACCTGAATATTAGAAATCGACTAATTGACTTTTCCAAGCTTGCTCTTCTTCGGTCTATCTCTGCTCTTCTGTTTATCTCACTCTACTTTTATATAGGTTATAATTATTTGACTGATATATATGCCCTTTGGGCGATGCAATTATTCGGTGGAGTTTTGGGATTATTGTTTTTTGGCAGGAAGTATCATTTTTATTTAGGAGGTTTTCCAGTGAAGTACTCCTCCTTTTTTAAAAAATATATTCGCTATGCCTGGCCTTTAATTTTCTTGGCCCTTTGGACCTGGATCAGCAATTACTTTGACCGTTATGCCATTGAATATTTTCTTTCTACGGAGAAGGTGGGAATATATAGCGCTAGCTATGGAGTTGGGTCTAAAATTTTTCTCGTATTAAGCCCAATATTTATGATCATGGTAACGCCACAAGTATATGCTGTAGTTAAAAGGGACCAGAAAAAAAAGGTATTGGAACGCTATGGAAAAGTATATACGACTGTTGCTATCCCAATTTTAGTTGTGATTTACTTTACTAGAAATATCATCGGAAAACTATTACTTTCTGATCAATACAGTGATGGCTTTTTCCTTATTTTTTGGATAGCAATTGCGTTCTATCTTTTAACACTTTCTAAATTATACGAATTATATTTTTTTTCAGAAAAAAATACTCGGATAATCTTTTATGCAAACGGATTGTCTGCTCTTGTAAATTTATTATTGAATATAATACTACTAAAACCCTATGGCCTTTTTGGAGCGGCAATCGCATCTTGTATTGCCTTTATGGTTCATTTTGGAATTATTTTTATTAAAATAAAATCTGAAAACCTTCGACAAAACATTATTTAGAACCAATATCGCAACCAGAAAATACGGAAACTCATATATATTGAGTTGAGTTTGATTTCGAGATGACGCTTAGACTTACTAATAAAAACTACAACTGGATTAGGGCAGGAATTTGGCTAATTTATTGCCTTTACTTGTTAGTTGTGTTCTACACAGTAGATTCATTTGACCTTAAAGTTGGAGCACTTTTATCTGGATTATTAATTGAATTAACGATCATCTCATTTTTAAGGCATTGGAAACAGAGTCGAATGCCTTATTTATTAGATTGGTTTCGACTAGCTACATTTTTTTTTGTTGTTTTAAACTATTTAGGGCTTATTTGGGATTTAGATTTCAAGACCAAAATTCTAGTATACAACAGCAATTACGTAAATTCTTCTTCAGCATTGCCAAGCATACTTGTGCTTCTATGTGGATTGGCAGCTCTTTGGCTAGGTGAAAAGCTTATTTTTTCTTCTAGAAACGGAGCTATCAAAAAAAAGTTCAATCCTTTAAATCAGTGCAAAAAAAGCAAAAAGGAAATTCTTGTTTTTCGGAACAGAAAGACTTTTCATGGACTAGTATTTTGTGTCGGAATTAGCCAGGTAATTCTTATTACCCGCGGTATAACAGGATACGCAGCAATTCCGATTGGATCGGCTTCAGTTTTCTCGGTATTTATCCAAATCACAAATGTTCTAAATCCGATCTTGTTGGCCATTTTAGCCATACTTGTACTCCGATATAAATATAATTCTGGTCGAATTTCATTTATTTTTAAGGCCTTCCTTCTTCTCCAAATACTACTCGGCTTCGTTACAGGTATGAAGGAAGCAATCTTGACTCCTTTAGTCATAGTAGTTGTTCCCTATATTTTAACTCGAAAAAAAATATCTAATGTTCTTATTTTATGCCTAGCTATATTTGCTTTTCTCCTGTACCCCGTTAATAACACGTACCGTACAATATTGCATGAATCAAACAATCTTGGACGCGTAGAGTCTGTGAAAAAGGCGGTTGCAACTACAATTGAGAATGGGTTTGTAGAGAACTTAGTGACTGGTGCAGAAAGTTACCAGGGGCGACTTTCACTCTTTCCAATTTTAATGTATAGTGTGGAGAATGAACAAATCTGGACCGAATTTAAATATCTGAACCGATATATATATCTACCTATTGCATGGGTAATACCTAGATTTCTAATCCCAAATAAGCCTACAGCAAATTCGGGATCGATTTTATATGAGATTACTACTGGAAATGACACGTCTTCAATAACACCTACTACTTATGGTTGGTCCTTCTTTGAAGGAGGATTAATTACCGTCTTTTTAACCTTTTTTCTTTTTAGCATATTCATTTCATTCATAAATACAAAATCAGATGTTAATACGATGTTTGGTTTGTTGTTATATATATTGATTATGGTAGACCTTTTAAAGGTTGAGTCAGACATCTTCTTTTTGATATCTGGAATCCTTCAAACTGTATTTCTGATAGTAATTATTAATTATTTGTTTTTTAAAAAACGTACGTCAGTCTATGTCAGAAATCGCATTACTATTTAGGCATAAAATAATGGGCAGGAATAGTATTGAAAATGTTCTAAAACCTTTGGAACGATTTCCTGGCATCAATAGGATTGAACTTCCGTACGATTTAAATTCATTATTTAATGCTTTTAGATTAATTAATTTCTCCTTTGGCATTAAGGAGAAAAACATTCATATTACCGGAGATGTTCACTATATGGCAGCATTCCTTTTTTGGAAAAAATCAATTATTACTGTACATGACTGTAATCATTACGAGCAATTACACGGTTTAAGGAAATTTCTTTACGGATTAATATGGTTTAGATTGCCTTTCTTCTTTTCAAATCAAATTGTGGCTATATCACCGTTCACAAAATCACAATTAAGACAACATTTTAATGTTCCAGAAAGAAAAATTCATGTAATACCGAATGCAATATCTAAGGATGTAACAAAAAAACATCGAACCGTAGATTATTTTGATAGAACATTTACAATTTTGGTTATCGGTACGTCTCATAATAAAAATATAGAACGTTTAATTCTTGCTGTTAGTAATCAGGAGAATTTACAATTGGACATAGTAGGCAAATTAGGAAATAGCATTATAGAATTAATGAGAACACATAATATTTCATATGTCAATTCGTATGGTATTCCCAAATCAACTCTGAAAAAAAAATATTTGGCTTCCGACCTGCTATTTTTCGCATCAACCAAGGAGGGATTCGGTCTTCCAATTTTAGAGGCTCAAAATTATGGACTTCCTGTGATTAGCTCAACTACCACTTCGATGCCATACGTGGCCGGAGAGGGAGCTATTCTAGTAAATCCCTATGATATAGATAGCATAAGAAAGGCTATTAAAGAGGTGCGAAGTAATGCTGATTTGAGATTGGAATTAGTTCAAAAGGGGTATCAAAACCTAAATCGATTTAATGTAAATGTTTTTGTAAATGAATATAGAAGCTTATACAGCAAAATTTTTAATTGAATAAATGACGATAGCTCATATTATCGCCTCACTAGACAATTCGAGCGGAGGACCTCCACGAGTGGTAGTACCTTTACTTTCGGAATTGATAAAATTCAATAATAGTTGCCAATACTCCCTGCACACGGTTAAAAGCCAAGATCCAATTATTGGGGATTATAAATTGAATGGTATTGATGTTCACACCTACAATAAGAATTTACTTGGTTATTTTATCAAACTAAAGCAGAAGCTAAATAACTCAAATCATTCGATTTATCATGGGCATGGAATATGGGATCCTCCGATTCATCAAATGGCTACAATGGCAAAAACAAATAATATCCCTTATGTGATTTCGCCACATGGTATGCTGAAGCCATGGTCTCTAAAACAGAGTAGACTAAAAAAGAAGTTAGCGTTAAAACTTTATCAATTTAGCGACTTAAAAAAGGCTAATTGTTTGCACGCTACCGCCATTCAGGAAGCCGAATCAATTCGCTTTTTAGGTTTAGAGAACCCAATTGCTATTATTCCTAATGGTATACCCATAAAAGATTTCCCATTATTGGAAAGTAAGCCAATTAAAGTAAAAAAGAAATTGCTCTACTTGTCTCGTATACACTATTCAAAAGGTATCGAGAACTTAATTGAAGCTTGGGCAAAAATTTCAGATTGCATAAAAGAGGAATGGCAAATCGATATAGTTGGAATGGGAGATAAAAAATACATTGATCAACTAAAATTTAAGGTAGCAACTTATAATTTATCTCATAGTATAAACTTTTTGTCTCCATTATACGGAGAAAACAAAGTGGCGGCATTTCAACAGGCTGACCTATTTGTTCTTCCTACATATACCGAAAATTTTGGGATAGCAATTGCAGAATCTTTGGCCTCAGGGACTCCAGTAATTACTACCAAAGGTGCTCCCTGGGAAGATTTAAATAAATATAAGTGCGGACAATGGATCGACATTGGAACAGCCCCTTTGATCCGTGCTCTTGAAGAAGTTTTGAGATTTCCCAATGACAAATTGGTAACAATGGGATTGAACGGAAGAAAATTGATCGAGGATAAGTACAGTATCGACGCCGTTGCCAAAAAAATGAATGAACTCTACATGTGGCTGAATCAAAAGGGTGCGAAACCTGAATTTGTAGTATGACAAAGGTTTCCATTACAGCAATTATCTTAACACATAATGAGGAGTTGCACTTAAAAAGATGTTTAAACAATGTAAAGGCATTTTGTGAACGTGTCATCGTGGTGGATTCATATTCCACAGATAATACAGAATCCATTGCCCGAAGTGAAAATGTAGAATTCGTTCAAAATAAATGGATCAATTATTCATACCAATTTAACTGGGCATTAGATAATGTTCCGATTAATTCCGAATGGGTATTGCGAATTGATGCCGATGAATATTTTACAAACAACCTCATACAGGAATTACGAACGAGACTTCCCAAACTGAGCAAGGAGATCACAGGTATTTATGTCAAGCGGTTGATGTATTTTATGGACATGCCTCTGAAAAAGGGGGGGATGTATCCAATCTGGCACATCAAACTTTGGCGAAATGGATATGGGTATTGTGAACATCGCTGGATGGACGAACGCGTGATTCTTAGAAGCGGAAAAACAATTGAATTCGGTAAGGGCGATCTTATAGATCACAATCTGAATAATATGACCTGGTGGACAAATAAGCACAACCAATACACCATTAGGGAGGCAATCGACATACTTGACGGGATATATAATTTCACAAATGCCGATAGGCTAAAGCCGAAACTACTTGGAAATCAAGAACAACGAAAACGCTGGTTAAAATTAAAATATTTGTCATTTCCACTTTTCATCCGCCCTTTTATTTATTGGTTTATTCGGTACTTTATCCTAGGAGGATTCTTAGAAGGTAAAAGAGGTTTTATTTGGAACTGTTTACACGCGTTTTGGTATCGCTACCTCGTGGATGTTAAGATTTACGAAGTATTACGGGAAACAAAAAAAAACCGTAGTAAAATCATCGAATATTTCCACCTAGAATACGGTTATGATATTACAAAATACTAATCAATCATAGAGGCCTTTTAACCATTTTAGATTTCGCCCTACGGATGAAAGTTTCAATAGTAATCCCTGCCCATAACTCTGAGAAATTCATCGATCGTTGCTTGTCTTCTGTTTCTTCTCAAAGTTATGGGAACATCGAAATAATTGTTGTAAACGACGGAAGCACGGATGGGACCTTGCCCCTTATCAAAGCCTGGCAGCAAAAGGATGCGCGTATCCTACTTATGGACCAGGAAAATGCAGGGACCTTAATGGCACGCAAGATTGGTATTCAACACGCTACAGGAGATGCCATTCTAAATCTCGATTCAGACGATTATCTGGAGAAGCATGCCGTTGAATTGCTAGTGCATAAAATGGAGGAGACAAGTGCTGATATAGTGGTTGCCAACCACTTTATGCTTAAGAATGGTCATAAAAAGCTTATCAAAAACGCCCTTCCTCGCACACAGGATAAGCGATCCCTATTCGAATACCTGCTAACAGGTAAACTTACCGGATACATCTGGGGGCGTCTTTTTCGAGTCGATTTGTTGAAAACATTGGAAATGCCAGCATATTTCGCATTCTCCGAAGATGTCATTGCTAACTTTTCACTAATTGCTAATAATGACTTAAAGATAGCCCTCATCGAAGAGGGAATCTTAAATTATGTCATACATACAAGCAATGTTTCTCAAAGTGAAATTAGCCGACCAGTCGAAGGCTTTTACAGGGAACATCGCTATATAGAAACTATTTTAGCGAGAGAAGGACTTCAAACGGAACTTGAAAAAGAGTTGGCTATCTACAAAAGTAAGAGCTGGGTCGTTTACTGTAGAAAGGGGGGGGAATTGTCAAAAGATCCCCAGTACCATCGCGCCTTTTTCGACAAAAACTACCCTTTGGTTAAGGATTCATTACCTCTTTACCAGCGCATTGAGATGTTGGCTTATGCAAAAAACTTACGTTTTGGGAGAATGGTCACGTTAACGCTTCGCCGTGGGTATAAAATATTAGAAACCCTGAAAAAAGCATTTCAGTTCAAAATGCTCATTGGTTTGCTATGACCCTCACACTCATCACCGCCACCTACAATAGCGTTAAAACGCTGAAAAGTTGCCTGGATTCCGTTGCGGCCCAGGATTATAAAGATTATGAGCATTTGATGATTGACGGGGCGTCAACGGACGGGACATTGGAATTTCTGGAAGGATATCGGGAAAGCCACCCGCACCTCCGGGTGATCTCAGAGCCGGATGCCGGGATTTACGATGCGCTCAATAAAGGGGTTTCCAATGCCAGGGGCAATATCGTGGGGTTTGTGCACTCGGACGATATGCTGGCAGATTCCGGGGTGCTGAACCGGATTATCAAATGTTTTAATAACGGCAATCCGGACGGCGTATACGGGGATTTGGAATATGTTCGCCAGGAAGATCCCGACCGTGTTGTAAGGCACTGGAAAAGCGCGCCTCTCAATAGGGACTTATTGCAGAAAGGCTGGATGCCTCCCCACCCCACGCTGTTTCTGAAAAAGTCGGTTTACGATAAGCACGGGGCATTCGACCTTTCCTACCAGATAGCCGCCGATTACGATTTTATGCTGCGAATATTTCAGGATACGGAATACGCATTTACATATCTGCCCGGGGTTATTACGAAAATGCGCGTTGGCGGTGCCAGTAACCGCAGCCTGAAAAACATCCTGCAAAAATCCCGCGAAGACCTGCGGGCCATGCGCGCCAACCAGATTGCAATGCCCTTTTTGGCTCTCGGCTACAAGAACCTGTCAAAACTTCCGCAGTTCTTTAGAAAATAGGAGCAAGCCTGGGGATAATCCGCGCTTTTGACGAGTTGTAAGTGGATAAAACACCCATCCCCGGATCGATGGGTTTCTCCTGGCTATTTTAACCTTTGAAGTACCCCCGGACTTTAAAATCTTTGTTACATTTATCCCCCTTCGGGAATCCATGACTATGGCGGAATCCGCATTCATTTTGGAAGAAGAGCATTCGGAACAAACGAATCTCAAAGCACTTATTGCCCGCTACCTGCGGTATTGGCCGTGGTTCCTGGCGGCCGTTATTATCAGTGTGGGCCTGGGGTACCTCTACATGCGCTATGCCCCGATTGTCTACGAATCCACTGCCAAAATCGAAATCATCGACGAATCCCAGGGCATCGACATCACTTCCGAGGCCCTTTCGCTCTTTGGCCAGGGCAGTTCCGTAAATATGGAGAACGAGGTGCAGGTCCTCCGGTCGTATCGGATCCTCCGGCAGGTTGTGGAAACCTTGAACCTGGATATTTCGTATTACCAGGTGGGGAACGTAAAGACGACGGAAATCTGGAATCCCCCGTTCGCCGTTACCAAGCTGGTAGCAGAAGACAGCCTGGAAACTACCCGGGCGTACGACATCCGAATCGAGGGGATTAACGCCAGGATTACCGATGAATCCGAAACCTCCCGGACTGTGTCCCTGATGACCCCGGATTCCCTGGATACCGGTTTGCCCTTTGATATTACGCTCCGGCCCGATGCAGTTCCGGAGGAATACGCTGGCATCCAGTTCCGGGTAACCCTGACCCCCATCAAACAGGCCGTTCTGAACCTGGCAGAAAAAATTCGCGTGGAACCCGTGAGCAAAGACAGCGAAATCCTGGCCCTGTCCATCCGGGGGCAGAGCGTGGAGCGTTCGGAGGCCATCCTGAACGAGCTGATCAACAAATTCAACCAGGACGGGATTAAGGACCGGCAGCTGGTTTCCAAGCGGACCCTGGATTTTATCGACGAGCGGTTCCTGAGCCTCTCCCAGGAGCTGGACTCCATCGAGGTGGGGAAAGAAGACTTTAAACGCACCAACGACCTGTCCTACCTGGATTCCGACGTGGATTTTTCGCTTCAGCGGCGCGCGGTGGCCCAGGACGAAGTCACCCAGCTGGAAACGCAGGTCTCCCTGGCCGACCTGCTCAAGAAGGCGGTTACGGCCCAGTCGTCCTACGGCTTGCTGCCGGTGGACGTGGGCCTGGAAAACAGCGGGCTGAACTCCATGGTGGCCAAATACAACCAGATGGCCCTGGAGCGGGAGGAATTGCTGACCAATGTGGGGGAAAGCCACCCCACGCTGATCGCCATTTCCAACCAGCTGCAGAACGCCAAGGTGAATATCATGAAGACGCTGAACATCTACCAGACGCAGCTGAAGCTCTCCCTGCGCCAGCTCACCCGCGAAAAAAACCGGGCCAATACGATGTTCTCCCGCCTGCCGGAGAAGGAAAAGATGCTGCGCTCTATAGAACGCCAGCAGGACATCAAGGAAAACCTCTTTATCCTGCTGCTCCAGAAACGGGAGGAAGCCGCCCTCAGCTATGCGGTTACCGCCCCGTCCATCAAGGTGGTGGACTACGCGCTTACGGATACCGAACCCCTCTCCCCCAAAAAGCGGATTGTCTACCCGATGTCCTTCATGATTGGCCTTTTTGTGCCTTTCATAGTGCTGTACCTCCACTTTACGATTAACGGGAAGATCCAGGACCGGACGGACCTGGTGCGGCTGAGCCCGGAGGTCCCGATCCTGGCAGAAATACCCACCTTCAAAAAATCGCGCAAGGTGATCAACGCCGCAGACCGCTCTGTCTTGGCAGAATCCTTCCGCATTGCCACCACCAACCTGGATACGCTGCTTTCCGCCCGTGACGGGGCGAATGGCCGGGGTGCCGGGGGTGCAAGCGGATCCAGCGGTGCCGACGGGGCCGGGAATGCAGCGGACGCCGGGAATGCAGGGGATGCAGGGGATGCTGCCAGGGGCAAATGCGTTCTGGTAACCTCCTCGGTAAAAGGCGAAGGCAAGACCACCACCGCCCTGAACATGGCCCAGGCCTATGCGAGCATGCACCACAAGGTCCTGCTGGTGGGGGCCGACCTGCGCAACCGGGAGCTGATGAACTACTTTAAGCCGGATTCGTTTTCCTTTGGCCTTTCCGAATACCTGAGCGAATCCCGGGTAAAATGGGAGGATGTAATTGCCGGCGGTTTCGACAACCTGGATTATTTAAAGGTGTGTTTTGGCGGCAAGATGCCCCCGAACCCCACGCAACTCCTGTCCGGCAAAGGGTTCGCGCGGTTTATTCAGCGAGCCGTTTCCGAGTTTGACATCGTGATACTGGACTCCCCCCCTTCCCTCTCGGTGGCCGATCCGCTCCTGTTGGCTAAACACGCGGATGCCACGGTCTACATTACGCGAACGGGCATCACCGACAAGAATATGGTGCGCCACGCCAGGGAACTCCAGCAGAAAAAGCAGCTGCCGAATATGGCCTTTGTCATCAACGACGTGGGCTCGCTGAATTCCCGGAAATACCAGTATTAGTCTTAGTGCTACAGCTTAGTGCGCGATTGCCGGGCCTTTCGCACAGTTCAGTCGGATAACGGGCGCATCAGCTCCCATCGGTTTCAACACTCAGCATTCGGGTTCGGGAAGTTGTCGGACTGGTCCTCCACCGTGTTGTCCAGGCAGGCAAAATCCTTTTCCACCAGTATGGACAGGGCCCCGGGGTCGTTCCAATCCGCCGAGTTGCTGTACCCAACACGGGTGTCTTCCAACCAGCCCTCCCGGGCCGACGCCGGCAGGGTTACCGTGATGGTTCCCCGGGTAAAATCTGCTGTGGGCTCTGCCACGCCTTCCTCCGCCCGGAGGATGTAGCGAAACACCCCGGAGGGAAAAACCGTTTCCTCCTCAACATAGCCGGTGTTGCAAAAAACCTCCACCTCGGCCCGCGTGAGCCGGTAACGCACTGAATTTCCTTTAATCCGTATTTTCATCCTGCAGAAATTTTACAGAAAAGTAGTACATTAGACGCTGACAAGCTTGCCTGCACCATAACCTTTATCTGCTCATGTTAGGTTTGAGGGAGAATACCCCGTTAGAAATGCTCAGGCAATTCGCAGTTTACCTGGATGCGGAGGTCGTCGAATCCCATGGTTCCGGTCAACTGATCCTGGACAACGAAAAAGGCCAGGGCTCCATCAAACTTTTTGAGCTGTATCCCGGCCTAACTGCCTGGGTCTACAATATCCAATTTTTTGATGATCTGTCCTGGAAGGTTCAGTTTAACGGTGAAAGGAATTACTACCTGGGATACCACCTGAAGGGGCGGCAACGCCATAAATTTGAATCGGAAGAGCATTTTATTGAGATTCAGCAATGGCAGAACTTTTTTATTCTGGGCACCGACCATACCGTTGCCGATTTTGTAATACCGGGTGGTGAACCGCTGCAAAGTTGTTACCTGATTCTGAAAACCCACCTGATCACGGAGGCCGATCTAAAAATAAAAACGCAACTGGAGACCCACCTGGAAAACCTGTTCCGGGTGGGGCAAAAGCAGCTCGCTTATCGCTATTTGGGACAAATAGACACACAAACCGGGCATTTTGTAGAAACGATTATCAAAAACGAGCGGACGGACCTAGTGGGGCGCCTGCTTACCGAAGGCGCCGTTATGGGGATGCTCGCCTCCCAACTCGAGTCGCACCAACAGGAGCACCTGGGTGCAGTTAAACGACCGGAACTCAGTATCGCGGATTTTGAGAAAATTAAAAACCTGACTGAGATTATCCGGGATAACCCAGGGGAAAAGATAGCTGTTGATGACCTGGCCGCCCGACTCGGGTTTTCCTCCAGGAAACTGCAACGGGGAATCCGCATCGTATACGGGTATTCCGCACACGAATTCATTACGAATGTGCGCATGGAACTGGCCCGGGAACTGATGGAAACCACCGACATGAATGTCTCGGAAATCTGTTACAACATCGGGTATTCCAGCCGGAGCCACTTCTCCAAGATGTTCCGCGCCCGTTTCGGGGTGTTGCCGAGTTCCTACAGGAAATCGACCTAGTCCAAGATATTTCAAGGTCCAGGTTGCCCCCTAGTTCCTGTCGAGGAATCTCAATTCCTCCTGCAGCAACCCGGGCTCCGTCCGGATCGTTTCATCGATGACCAGGATATCCCCCGACCCGTACTGGTAGTGTTTCCAGGCCGGGAGTCCCGGCCCGTTCGGGTTGCCGGTTTTGGCAAAATTGAGCCAATAGGAGGAGAGTGTATCTTCCACCTTCCGGTCATACGGCTGCCAGGGCCGGTCCCAGGTATGTAGCGTATGGAGGGCAAAAGGCACTTCGCTGGTATGGAAGGCCCCGTAATTCGGGAAATCCGGTTTGTCCGGCGGCACATGCCCAAACTGGTAGAGGTAGCTTGTCCCCCCACTGGCTAAAGCCATCCGGTGCGCTGGCAGGCCGGCAAACCCCAACAAGGTTATCAGGCTCCTGGATTCCTGCACCTCTTCCCCGGTGCTGCCCGGGAATAGCTCCAGGAAGGCGCCGGCGCGCTCCCCGTAGAGGCTGTCGGCCTCCCGGCGGTAGGCCTCGGGGGTCATGGCGTTGGACCCCATGAAATTCCCGTCCCCGGTTACCCAGCCGGCAATCACCGGTACCTGGTTATGACGCCCCTCCCGGAAATAGGCCCGCATATCCGTGTCGGGTAGGAAGTGCCCGTCAAGGGTGACGCCAAAGCGCCCCACGCCCGGAAGGTTGCTCACAGCCTGGATGCTGTCTGCCGGGAGTTCCCGCAAGGCCTCAAGGGAACGCACCCCGGCTTTTTCAATAAAACGGACCCCGGCCGCTTCTGCCTGTTCCAGGTCCTGGCTGAGCTGGCCGGAA
The DNA here is from genome assembly GCF_000024125.1 of Robiginitalea biformata HTCC2501. Classification (NCBI taxonomy): domain Bacteria; kingdom Pseudomonadati; phylum Bacteroidota; class Flavobacteriia; order Flavobacteriales; family Flavobacteriaceae; genus Robiginitalea; species Robiginitalea biformata. The sequence goes on from NC_013222.1 coordinate 3,079,674, forward strand.
AGCAACCCGCCGCTCTGCAGGATCGCTTTGTGGAACAGGCCTTTTGCCAGGGGGGATTCAATTTGGGCGTTTACGCTGAAAGCCCCGGCAGACTGGCCGGCAATCGTGACATTGTCCGGGTCGCCTCCGAATGCAGCGATGTTGCGCCGCACCCAATCCAGGGCGGCTGTCTGGTCCATAAATCCATAATTTCCGGAGGCTCCATGCCCGGATTCCTCACTGAGTTCCGGATGCGCCAGAAAGCCCAGTACCCCCACCCGGTAATTCAGGCTTACAAATACGATACCCTTCGACGCCATCTCCGCTCCATCGTAAATAGCGCAATTCGCCGATCCGCTGTTAAGCCCGCCCCCGTAAATCCAGACAAACACCGGGAGTTTTTCGTTCCCGCTTTCAGCAGGTGTCCAGACATTCAGATACAGGCAATCCTCGCTCAGGGGTTCCGGTTGGGCGATAAATTCCTCACTCCAGGCGTAAAAAGGCCTTGGTTCATTCTGGATGGGGCTGGCCGAAAATTCAGTGGCTTGCAGGGTATCCGTCCAGGCCCTGACCGGTTGCGGGGCACGCCAGCGCAGCTCTCCGACGGGAGGTGCGGCAAAGGGGATGCCCTTGAAAACGCGCAGGCCGCGCTCGGAATCGGTGGTGCCGGAGACCCAGCCTTTGTCGGTTTTTACCAGGGTTGCCTGGCCGCGGGCGACGCAGCAGCCGATCAGCAGGGCGATACCAAGTATCAATCTTGTCATCTGTGTGAATTTGAAAGCGTTTAAATTACACATAAAATTGATCGCACCCGTAAACAAAAAGAAAGCCAGCCTTTGGGGGCTGGCATTGTGCAGATTTTAGGTGCTTCGCGGATCCCATCGTTCCCGGCGTCGGACGGTCGGGGAAATGGGCCGAGGCTGCGGCTGGCTGATCTGTCGGTCCGCCGGTTCGGCGGTCAGGCCCGGAATTCCCGGGGGGCCCAAACCGAGCACATCATGCCCGGGGACGCTTTGGCCGGGTTGGCGCAGTCGTCCCGTTCGTATCTCTGGCAGCTGGTGCAATCCCGATGGTCGGCCAATTCGGCCTTCATTTCAAAATGGTCACAGGTGTAGTGGCTGGCCACCTTCACCCCGTGGACTTTACACATGCTGTCGCTCATCATGTTGTCGCAGTTCATGCAACTGCTTCCTAATCGTATCGCCATGGTTTTCTATTTATAAGTGTATTCTGATTTGTCAATATGTCTTAAAATACAGGCAAAGCGCCATAGAATCAATTTAAATAACTGGTTTTCAATTATTTAAATTTAGATTGATTTAAGATAATTGCAGGCAGGGCAAGGGGAAATATCCGGGCCGGCATTCTGTGACGTGCCGTTTTACGGTTTGGAGCCGCCCCTGTCTGCCCATTATCCGCCAAATCGGAATTCCGCCGATGGGGTCCGGGCTTCCCGGAGGATCTTTTCCATCTCCGCCACCACCTCCGGGTGGTCCGAAGCGATATTCTGGGTCTCCCCGAGGTCTTCGGAGAGGTCGTACAATTCAACGGGGCCGTCGGGATGCTCGAGGACTTCGTACCTGACCGCCTTCCAATCGGCTTTACGCACCGACTGCCGGCCTCCCTGTTCATGGAATTCCCAATAAAGGTAGGCGTGCTGTTCCTGTCCGTCCCCGGCCTGCAGCAAGGTGGGTAAAAAGGAAATGCCGTCCATTTCCACAGGGGGGGCCACACCCAGGATCTCCGCAAACGTCGGGAAAACATCCCAGAAAGCCGAGATGTGGTCCGTCCGGGTACCCGGTGGAATCCAACCCGGCCAGCGCGCCAGCATCGGCACCCGGATCCCGCCTTCGTACAGGTCGCGCTTGTAGCCGCGGAGCGGCCCGTTGCTGTCAAAATAATCCGGATCCGCCCCGCCTTCCAGGTGGGGCCCGTTGTCCGAGGTAAACACGATGAGCGTATTTTCCTCCAGGCCCAGCTCCCGGACCTTCTCCATAATTTCCCCCACCTGCCGGTCCAGGATGGATATCATGGCTGCAAAGGCCGCGCGGGGTTTCTGTTGGGATTCATAAGGGCCCTTTCGGTATTGCGGCCCTTGGTCCGTTCCTTCATAGGGCTTTTCCGGCGGGTACCTGCCCCGGAAGCGCTGCAGGGTTTCCTCCGGGGCTGCCAGCTCGGCGTGGGGTATAATGGAGGCCACATACAGGAAGAAGGGGTTTTCACGGTTTTCCTCGATAAAATTGAGCGTTTCCCGATGGATGAGCTCCGGCGCATAGCGGCCTTTTAACTTGCCCGCATTCTCCTCCAGGACGATGCTGTCCCGGTTGTACCACAGATGGTGGGGATAGTAATGGTGTCCCATCCGCTGGCAATTGTATCCAAAAAAGGTGTCAAACCCCTGGGCATTCGGATCGCCCTCAGATCCCGGGTATCCGAGGCCCCACTTGCCAAAGGCTCCCGTGGCATAACCGTTCTCCCGGAACATTTCCGCCAGCGTATAGGTGGAGTCCGGGATGGGGTGCTGCCCCTCCGGCTGTACTTCCCGGTTGCCCCGAACCACGGTGTGCCCGGTATGCATCCCCGTCAGCAAGGCGGCGCGGGAAGGGGCGCAAACCGTGCTCCCCGAATAGTGTTGGGTAAAGAGCAAACCTTCCTGGGCCAACCGGTCGATGTTCGGGGTGTTGAATTTTTCCTGCCCGTAGCAGCCCAGGTCGCCGTATCCCAAATCGTCGGCCAGGATGTAGATGATATTGGGCGGGACCGCGGGTGTCTGCACGGCGGCATTTTCCCTTTCCCCGCAAGCTCCCAGCAGCAGGCACGCAACGATTGGAAAGGCGATAAAAAACCTGTTCCAATGCACGGGAACACGGCTCTCCAACAGGGCTGCACAGCCTTGCAACATGGCCACCCGACTCTCCGGCAAGGCAACCCGGCTTTCCAACAGGGCTGCACGGCTCTCCAAAGGGCATTCATCCATGGGAAAAATATACGGGTTTTTCCCCGGTGTAATACGATGTTTTATATTTACAGGAGACCCGGTGCCGGCAACCGGCCCGGAAATTTCATAAAACCAACCAAACCTGAAACGATGAAACATCTCCGGTGGATAGCGGCCATCGCCCTCCTGGCGATCGCCTGCAAACAAGAAAAGAAAAACATTGCAACGCCACCCCAGGCACCTGACAAATTACAGGCCCTGATCCTGGATGGGCAGAACAACCACTATGTCTGGCCTAAAACCACTGTGATGATGCGGGATTACCTGGAGGAAACAGGGCTCTTCGACGTTTCCGTGCACCGGATGGACTCCGTGTGGCTGGGCATCAAATACAACGAGTCCCGGCCGGAGCCGTACACCTCCTTCATCGAAAATTACCCCCTGGATTCCACCGCCCGGGCCATCTCCCACGACCCGATCGAAACCTCCGATTTTTCCATGGATTTTTCGCCCTACGATGTCATCATCTCGAATTTGGGTGCCTCCTCCCCCCTATGGCCGGAAGCCACCCGGAAAGCCTTTGAGCAATACGTGGCAAACGGTGGCGGCTTTGTGGTGGTCCACGCAGCCAACAACCCCTGGGGCCACTGGGAGGAATTCAACCGGATGATCGGTTTGGGCGCCTGGGGCGGCAGGGATGAAACAACCGGGCCGTATGTCTATTACAACGATGCCGGGGAGCTCGTCCGGGACGATTCGGAAGGGGTATGCGGCTCCCACGGGCCGGAGTATGAATTCGCGCTGACCACCCGGGCGCCGGAGCACCCCATTATGAAGGGCCTGCCTGCCACGTGGATGCATACCCAGGACGAATTGTACGAGCGTATGCGGGGGCCCTTTGAGAATGCCACCGTCCTGGCAACCGCTTACGCCGATGTGGAGAAAAACGCCCCGCCCTGGAACCCCGAGGTAGTCGGTATCGGGCAACACGTACCCCAGCTCATGGCCATCGAATACGGACAGGGGCGGGTCTTCCATTCCACCCTGGGGCATTTTGACTATTCCATGGAATGCGTCGGGTTTATCACCACGCTGCAACGGGGCGCCGAATGGGCCGCCACGGGGGCAGTCACCCAGGAAGTTCCCGCCGATTTTCCGACAGCGGAGCAATCCGCATCCAGGGAATGGCAGCCCTAACTCGCGTAATCGGAAAACCTGATTATGCATAGACAAACACTATGGATAATTCGCCGGGATATAGATATTCTTAATTATTCATAAACTTCCCGAATTTTCGTTAAACTCCTCTTAACGAATGAAACTTTTTTCCCTTAAATACGTCCTAGTAGTGCGTGCAATTTAACAGGGCCTATTGCCCTTATCACGCTAAACCAATTACAACTATGAGACGTAATAAAAACACCGCAAACGAAAGCAACACAGGGGTGGACAGGATGCTGTCCCGCCATATGAGTTGGAGGAATACGCGTAGGTTTACCGGATTGAAACTCATCAGGTTTTCTTAGCAGTCTAACACATGTTGCAAAGCAGAAAAGGGGGCCTCGGGTCCCCTTTTTTATTTCCAGGCGGCTACCACGCCCTTCACCAGGAGTAACACGGCTGCACCTGCCAACAGGCCCACTATAAAATCCCGGAGCAATGCGGGCAGGGAGTGGAGGAAATCGTGCATAAAATCCAGGTTGTGCGTAAAGATGCCCCCCGCCACCAGCAGCAGGGCAATGGTCCCGATTACGGCGAGGCTCTTAATCACGTACGGAAGCGCCTGTACGAGCAGGTTCCCGACCTTGTCCGAAAAACTATCCTGCCGTTCGTTCAGGTCAATGAGCCGCAGGCCAAATTCATCCATCCGGATAATCAGGGCCACAATGCCGTAGACCCCCACCGTAGCCAGCAGGGCAATAGCCGTGGTAACCAGGATTTGCGTGAGCAGCGACTCCTCCACCACCGTCCCCAGAGCGATAATTACAATCTCGACGGAGAGGATGAAATCCGTCAGCACGGCCGATTTGATCTTTTCCTTTTCGTAAGCCAGGATTTCCTTTTTGGAGGCGTACTTTAAAGGGACTTCCTCTTTGGCATGCGGGTGCGGGAAGAAGTATTCGTAAATTTTTTCCGCCCCCTCGTAGGCCAGGTAAAACGCCCCGATGACCAGGATCACCGTGACGGCCACCGGCAGGAAAGCACTCAGGACAAAAGCCACCGGCAGGATGATGACTTTGTTCAGGAAGGATCCCTTGGTTATGGCCCAGAGCACCGGCAATTCCCGGGAGGAGATAAATCCGGAGGACTTTTCCGCATTCACCGCCAGGTCATCGCCCAGAATGCCCGCTGTTTTCTTGGCGGCCACCTTCGTCATGGTTGCCACATCATCCATCAGGGTTGCCACATCGTCCAGCAAGGCGAATAATCCGGATGCCATATTCCAATAATTTTTGATTTAGGGAGCAAAATACTAAGAAAACAGGTACGGGCCCGGCTGTATATTCTTCAAATGGATCGTTTTTCCTTTGCGTGGGATGTAAGCATTTGCAAGGAATTTTATTCCCTTTTCCTATATTTAGGTATCCAACGACTATGACAAGAACCCTTCACTTCTTTTGTTGCATTGGCCTGTTGGCGCATTTTGGTTTATATGCCCAATCCCCTGCCCATACCGATAACCCGGTTCTCGATAGTTTGCAGCAGGTTCTGGAGCAGCAGGAAGGCCTGGAGCGTGCCTATACCTACAGGGAGATCTTTTTGAACATGAGGGCATACGACATCCAGACGGCCAAAGCCTACCTGGATTCCGCGGCAGCAATCAATGCGCTGGTACAAAATGACACGCTGAAAGCCCGACTTTACGAATCCAGCGCAAGGTACCACTACTACATATCGGATTATAAGGAAGGTGCTGCCCAACTCCAATTGGCTATTGAGGTAAACCGTGAAATAGGCAACCGGCAAGACCTGCCAGTTAATTACAATGCATTGGGTATTTTCTACAAGTACCTCGGCAAGCCCGGCCTGGCGCTGGAATCGTTCCAGAACGCATTGAGGATCAGTGAACAACTGGGCCAGCCAAGCAGTGCCCTGGCTCCGGCCCTGATGAATATCGGCAAACTCCATGCGGAACTGGGCGATCTGGAAATTTCGAATACCTATTACCGCCGGGTCGAGGCGATTTGTGGGGAATCCGGGGTGGAATATTGCCTGGCTATTACCCGTTCGAACATGGCCACCAACCTGGCCGAGGCCGGCAACTACAGGGAAGCCCTGCAACTGTATCAGGAGGCCCTGCCTTACTTTGAATCCGAAAACCTAAAGACCGAATTGGGGGAGCAATACAACCTCATGGCGTCCGTTTACCTGAAAATGGACTCGCTGAACACTGCCAGGACCTACCTGGAAAAAGCCCTGGAGATCAACCGGGAAACCGGAGAACTCAGGGAATTGGGTATGGCCCATCGCGGCCTGGGCGATATCCATTTCAGGGAAGGGGATTACAGGCTGGCACTGGAACGGTACCAAAACGGCCTGGGCTATTTTGAGCCATCCAACAGCCTGGATGCTGTGGAGACCTACCTGCGCATTTCCGAGTCCTTCGATAAACTGGGCAACATCCCCCAGGCGTATGCGTTCCATACGCGCTTTTTTTCGGCTTATGATTCAATATTCAGCCAAAAGAACCAGGACAAGATAAGCGCGCTCGAAATCCAGTACGAATCGGAAAAAAACCGGCAGGAAATCCAAATGCAACAACAGGAAATCGCCTTGTTGCAGGAGAAACAGAAGGCGGACCGCCTGCAGCGGATCGGGTTGATTTCCGGCCTGGTCGTTGTCCTGTTTTTTGCCGGCCTGGGCTATTATGCCTTGCGCCAGAAGATGAAACGCAACCGCCTGGAGCGGGAGCGGGTCAAGGCCGAACTGGCCTTCAAGAAGAAGGAACTCACCACCCACGCCCTGCACCTGGCCAAGAAAAATGAAATCCTGGAAGACCTGAAACAACAGGCCAAATCCCTTAAGGAAACTGAAGACAACAGTACGGCCTACAAAGCACTCCTGCGGACCATTTCCGCCGACCAGCAGGACGATAAGGCCTGGGAAAATTTCACCCAGTATTTTGAAGCCGTACACAAGGATTTTGCGCGGAAGGCCACCGAGAAATACCCCGAGATAACCCGGACAGAATTGCGGCTCATGGCGTTGATAAAAATGAACCTTTCTTCCAAGGAGATTGCCAGCATCCTGAATATTTCTGCCGAAGGTGTAAAAAAAGCGAGGCACCGGTTGCGGAAAAAAATGGAATTATCCCGGGCCGATTCCCTGGATACGGCCATCATGTCCTTATAGGCGAAACCTTTCTACATCGCTCCGGGCCCTCTATTTACGGGGCCTGCACCCCCTGTCCACTTTTTGTCCCCCCTCCTGCCGGACCCTGTCCCCTTTTCGTCCCCCATGCTTTTTTTCACCCTAATAATCAGCGACTTAGGTTTGCCTTGTCATGCATTTGACACAGCAGTTTTGTGGTCTTGCCCGGGTATGGGTTTCTGGTCCATGCCGGGTAAGTCACACAATCAAGCTGGAGAAGTATCACCACAAAACAAAAGCATTATGGAAGCCAAGTACAACACCGGTTGGAAAACCACAAACATCACCCCCCGCATCCTCCTCTTTTTATTGGCAGCGTTCGTCGTGGCTGCCTGCAGCAAGGAAACCGCGCTGGACCCCATCGGCACGGATACCTGCCAGACCAACCCATGTGGCAACCCCGACATATGCCCGGATGCCTGTACAGGCACTCCCCCCGCAGAAACGGTTTTTGCGCTTACACGTGACGATCTCACCCCGGAAGGCAACATAACGGAGACCGAAGAGGGGTACCTGTTGGAAGGAACGCTGACCATGGAAACGGCATCCGGCGAATCGGTTGAATTCCTGGATGCAAACCTGGATGTGCGGTTTGATGAAAACGGTTCGCTAAAAAGCATCAGCGGATCCGTACAAATCCCCTCCCCGAAGCGATACTTTGAATTCACCGAACCCCTCCGCGCAGATATCGGATATTTTAGCGGGGCATTCCTGAATGAAAACCGGGATTTTGAAATCCTGCTGCTGGATGAGCACTCCTATTTTGTTTTTGCCATCGCGGCCTCTTTTGAGATGAAAGTAGCCACGAACGACGATCCGGATGCTACCAAGCCGTTGTCAGTAAAACCCCCCATTGGCGGGCATATCACCTACATCGCTGATTATTCGGACCCCATGTTTTTCTTCTCCAGGGGGAAGGATGGCGGCCTTGGGAACGACGGGGACGGCGGGGACGGCGGAGATAGCGGCTCGGAAATAGTAACGGGCAGTTTCGGCTATTCGCACAAGGGTAACCTGCTGTACGAACCCACACAGCCGCTGGAGGAAATCGTGCGCTTTGATGCCTATCGCGTCTACGGGGGTACCTTCCCCTTCTGGAATGTATTCGAAGCCAGCGGGTTGCGATACGAAACTAAGGGGTTCAGCGGCTCGATATTCCTCGAGGAGCTGCTGGAAAGCGACCTGACCTACGATTACCGCATGGGCATCAATGGGGAACTCGAATTTTCCCTTGACATCACCTCTTTTATATCCTTCGGGTTCCCCATCGGGGCGGGCAGTACGGCCGTAGTGGCCGAAGCCGGCACGGACGGCACACTATTGGCCAAAGCATTTGTCAACGGTTGGGTGGATCCGGATCTGAGCTGGTGGCCGGAAATGATCCCGGTAAAGCCCGGGGGGCAACTCAAAACAAGCGGGTATGCCGACCAGACCGGGAAATTCGAAATCGGCCTCTCGGGCGGGTTTGAAGTGGAAATGCCCTCCGGGAAGCAGGGCCTGGAAGGGACCCTGCAGGCAGATAATGAGGCGCTTACCCTGGACGGGCAGGTGACCATCGATGATGCACAGTGGTCGGCCCATGCCGAATTTACCAAAGAGCAGACTCGTTTAATAGCCAGTCCGCCCGAGAATTTTGCTTCCGGGATCCCGGAGATGGTTACAAAGCAAATTGACGATGCCATCGCATTGACGGAACAGGCCCTGGAGGATCTGGAAGCCGCCAATGAAGCCTATGAATTTGAGCTGAGCCTGCGGGGGCTTCGGACGGCCATGCCTACCATTATCGACCGGGCCAGGGATGCCATTGACGATGCGGTGGATGACGGGATAGAAAGCGGACGGGAAGAGGCGGATAAAATATTGAAGGAACACAACCGGGTCCTGTGCGACGACAATATCGATTCCAAGGTAAAAGGCCTGGTCAAGCCCTACCGGGACGCCCTGGACCGGTTGGAGGAAGCCGTGGCTAATTCCAATGACAATGCCCAGACCCGGGCCGCGTTGGAGGACGCCCTGCGCGACCTGGCCGGTCTCAAGCGGATCGATAAGAGCGTGACGGTAAAAATCGAACACGGCAGTAAAACATTCGGGTGCGGCTCCGCGTGGAAACTCACGGCCAACCGTACCATCCGAGTTACTAAGACCATCCTGAGCTCCAGCGAGGTAGACAAAATCCTGGAGGCGGCGGACAATGTACAATACATTGCCGAGGCGGATGGCATCCGGTTCGATGCACAACAGCTCGTAGACGAATTGCCGGTCCTGGAGGAGTTGGAAAACCTGAAAAACAATGTGGAAGCTTGTGTTTCTGAGCTCACGGAAGGCATCGGCGACGTGGGGTTTGAATTCAACCACGCTACCCGGGAATTCCGTCACTTCATGTTCATCAATGGCGAGGAAAAGGAAGTTGGCGCTTTCAATATCTTCAGCGGCGAGGAGTTGATTTCAAATGCCCGCCTGGAAGTAGGCGGCTGTACGGCTACAGAAGAATATGCCAAGCTGATGGGTCGGATGAAATAGTCAGGCGGACCCGTTGCCCGGGACTGCCCCCATAAACAGGAGAAGGCTGCGAAACACGCGTGGTAATCAATAAAACAGCCGGCCTCAAGTTGTTGAATCTACAACCTGAGGCCGGCTGGATTATGCTCCCTGGCGTTCGCGTGATCCGGTGTAGGGGCCTCCTCAGGAAGTTACCTTTTCGATGGCAGCCGGTATTTCCTCCCCGCCGGAACTCATCTCGATTGTTTTCCCGTACGTCTTTTTATTGTCCAGGACCTGCAGGATGGTTTCGGCTACGGCCTCCCTGGGAATCTGGCTGCTCACCTTCCCTGGATCTGCGGACATGGTAACCTTGCCGGGCGAGTCTTCATCCGTCAATTGGACGGGTCTTAAGATGGTATAATTCAGTTGGCTCCTTTTCAGGGCCTCATCGGCGTAGTGCTTGGCGATGTAATAAGGCTTCATCCCGTCGGATTCGCCCCATGACGAGCGGTCATCGGCATGGGAGGCGCTCACCATCACAAAGCGTTTTACGCGATGCTTTTGAGCCGCCTCTATGGTTTTGATGGCCCCATCCAGGTCGATCTCCATGGTTTTGCCCGGACCCGTTTTCCCGCCTGAGCCAGCTGTAAACACCACGGCGTCATAGTTCTTAATGACATGCTCCAGGGCTTCGGGCGAATTTTCCAGGCTCTCTACTGCTACTTGGATGCCCTTATCCTCAAAATACGCGCGCTGCTCTTCCTTTCGGATAAAAGCGATTGGGTTATGCTTTTCTGAATTCTTGAGTTTATCGCAAACCATCCTGCCGATTTTTCCGTTGGCTCCTATAACTAATACGTCCATTTCTTTCTTTTTTTAATAGTATCGCCATTTAATCCCGCCCCGGCAGGCTTTATCCATGAATCTTTTAATGGTTTTACTCCGGCAGTCGGGTAAACCTGGCGGCTGGATTACGCTCGCTGGCACTCGCGTGATCCAGAGGTGGGGGGAACTGAAGCAAACCCCGACAGCGCTTGAATCACTGGATTACGCTCGCTGGCACTCGCGTGATCCAGAGGTGGGGGGAACTGAAGCAAACCCCGACAGCGCTTTGCGCTGCTCGGTTTTGTATTTCACGCCCCTTTGGAAAGCGAGCTCTCCGCGGGGCTTTGAAATACAAAACCCCGACGGATTCTCCGTCGGGGTTTGCTTCGTCGGGATGACTGGATTCGAACCAGCGACCACACGCACCCCATGCGTGTATTCTACCAGGCTGAACTACATCCCGAATGGTCCTATTTTATAAGGGGTGCAAGAAACATACAAGTCTTATTGGATCCGCTAAAATTGATTATTTGCGAAAAAATTGCCCAAATTGATGCCTGGTAATTCAATTAACGAGGTGCAAATTTAATGTAGATAGGGGACATTTTTAAAATTTTCGGTCAGTAATTACGCCTTGATATACGCACAAATAGTCACAACACATTAATTAACAATGTGTTGTTAATATCGAAATAGATTTATTTGCGAAACTTTGCAATAATTTCGTACATTCAACCTGACGCAGGGATGCGTTTCTTGTTCAAGTTTGGTTGGTTATTTGATTGACCCCCTTCGCTACTTCGAGGGGGGTTTTTCATTTCAGGTATCTCCGCATCGCGGTGGTCCAACCGAGATATGCACCTATCGCAACTCCGGCCACTCCAGCGGCCACTATCCATCCCCAGGGGAACGCCTGCCGATCTGTTTGCTTGTTCTTTTTCAGGCTCTCTATACGCCGATTAAGTTCTTCAACTTCCGACACCTCCGGGCATTCAGCCTCTACCGTTACCACCTGTCCGATCGTATCGTAGACTACTTTTACCTCGGCCCCCCTTTCGCCTTTGTAGACTTCTATTCTTTTATTAGGCTTTCGGGGGATCTCAATAAATACTTTGTCGCCCGGGGCTTTTCGGGTAATGGTGGATGTTTCAAAAACCTTGATGCGTTCTTTGTTGGTTTCCACCTTCCGGGAGCCGCAAGAAGCTAAGAGTAATATGAGTAGAAGCCACCGCATCAGTAGACCCAGATTACTTCCTGTGGTTTGTCCGGGTCATTGTCCACGTGAATAAATGTGGATGCAATCCCAATACGGGTAAACCCGGCCACCTGTAAGGATTTGATGATGTTGTACCGGCTCACGGAATCCCGGCAGGCGATATCCGCAGCAAACCCGCGAGTATGCGCAGAGCCATCTACGCCCCCTACCCGGTCATTATACTGAGGGGTTCGATACCCGGAGGTAATTACAAAAGGGATATCCGCAACCTCCCGGGCCTTGTCCAGCATTTTAAGAAAGCCTAGGTCCATCTTCATGCCGGATCCTGGGGAGTCCGGGCTGTCAAATTCAAATGTCGAAAAGTATTTCATTTGTGCGATAGTTCACGCTCCCAGTCTGCCCGAAGACCTCCGACCTCCAGATCGGTATAACTGCGAGCCTCTTGTTCTACTTCCTTTATCCGGGTCCTGAGTTCGTCGATTTCCTTTTCCCGCTCGTGCATACCCTTGACTGTGTACCCGGCGAAATACGCCCCGGAGCACAGGGAAACCACAATAGATCCGAAAATTGCAATGGTTCGCCAATCAACTGCTTTTTTCATAATTCCCAATCATCTTTACTTAGATCCATCCCATAGATGTAGGTCAGCCCGCCTTCATCGTTTCGCCACTTGACAACCGGAACAGACCCACCCCCAGGGGTTAAATCATCTGCCTCAATCGGTGTTCGGGACCGGTACGCCGCCCAATCGCTTTTGTGCCATGAAGCTGCAATCTCCGGGGCCACCTCCTCTTTGTCCACTCTACCCAGGGTTGCGATCCGGTCGGTGTCGTACTTGCGCTCATAGGCTTTGTTGAAGTACACCCGCTTGAAATTTCGAGACAGTGGGTCATATAGCTTTATCCAAACCGGAAACGGAAGGTCATCCAGATCCCGGGAGTCATTTACGATACGAGAAAGAACATTTTTTATGCGGGCGTCAAGCAAATAGTTTTCAGTTCGTAGGCTATCCACTTGGCGAGTACGGGCTTCCAATCGTTCGTCCAATACATCCTTTTGCGCCTGGGCCTGTACCCTGAGCGTATCATTACGGAATGCCTTGAAACTGGCAAACAGCAAACTGACGTAAATTCCTACATCTTTCGCAAAGCGCAGTATTCGTTTTCGGTAGTCTGGGGGAAGGGCAAATGGAATCAAGGCTCACGACTTAAAAATTTCCTGGAATTCCGTGACAATCCACCAGAGGGAATAAATCGCTATGATGATCCAGATAATCATTTCCTTCCCGCTACACGTTTCGCCGTGGACACCACCAGGCTTTTCAGCTCTGCAGGGACAAACATTGCCATAAAAGCCATCCCGAAAACTACCAGGTCGTGCCAAGTCCATTCAATGGGCTGATCGAATATGTAATACGCTACAGCCCGATACCCCTGCGCCAAGAAAATGCACAGGGCAATAAACCACAGGATCGACGCGCCAATGTTTTTTAACTTCTCGCTACTCATTTCTTTAATTTTGTCGTTAATAATACCCAAGCGATAACCGGCACCGCCGCAATCATCTCGCCCTCCGCGATGGTGTGATCCCACCAAAAGGCTGAGATAAACCCGCCAATCCCGACTACGGCTCCCAGTACGGCGAGAAACCGTCCTACTTTGGTTTCAGGATAGAACAAAAGGTTCAAATACACCGATGCAATGGCAAGGCCCGTAAATATGAGGTGCGCGGTTTGCACCCAGGAGGTGGGGCTGTTCACTCCAAAGATGAGCACCCCGGCAAATAGGATGGCGGTCGCTGCGCACAGGTGCCGATTGCGGACCCACTTGATGCGAAATAGGTTCAGGATAAACAGGCCCTTCCCGGCCAGGGGGTGTGCCATGGAGCGGATGGTGAACGTGGCCACAATTCCAATCAGGGTTGCATTTAGCCAGGGTTCATTCGCAGTTGCATGGTTCTGGCTCCAGCTCTCGGCCAGTTTCAGGACAACCATGACCAGGATTCCCAGGCTTGAAAGCCCAATCCAAAAGCGCGTCCAGTTGTAGGCAAGTTTTTCCATCAGTTTATTACAAATTTGACAGCCCCTGAATTGCCGCGCGCGCTTCCAATAAGCGAAGGGTTTACAACAACCCAGTTCATTGTCGCTGCCAGCGTGGTGAAAGTTCTGTTGAAAGCCGCTATTGCGTTTCCCGCGGCGTCTTCTCCGATGATATTGTAATTGTAAAGCGTTCCAGGGGACAGCGCCGGGGGATTGATACCCGCCCCTATGGTTTGACTGTGCCGGTCCAGAAATTGCGAGGATAGAACGGTTGTCGTGCCATATCCGGTAGTCAGTCCGTACTCAATCTGCCCCGTGGCTCCCTCATCCAGATCCCAGGTTATTCGGGCCGATGTCTGGGTTATCTGATCCACCGTTACCGATGTGACTGTTGGAGCCGTTACGTCACCCCCTCCTGTGTACGGGATTTCGTCACCGTGCAAAGTATTTTGTTCGATCACATAGGCCTCCGGGTGGTTGGTGCTTCCCGAGGTGGGAACAAAAAGGTTTGCAAATACTTTGGTCAGGTCGATGTTCCCGGAGGCAAACGGCCGGGCAATAATTTTCGTCCCTCCGTTATTTGTTTGGCTTGATTTGGTACCTGTCGTGTTGTGGTTGGTCCAGAATCTCACAAGAGCGTTCTCACCCCGATCTTCGCAGCTTTCATCGAGTTGCATCGACCAAATTTTATTGAAAAACCGGGTTTCCTCATTGCCGTTAGGAAACGAGTTGGTGGGCTTTGAAACGTCCATAACCGCCCATCCTTCGTTTAAATAGTGTTGCGCTCCGATATGGGATATTTCTGCGGCATTGGCTATCTGAGAAACCATGTCAATATGAACACCCGCCTTTGGTCCTTCTATGGGGATCATAATTACGTCCCCGCCTTTTCTTCCAATGATTACGCAATTTCCCTGGATTGATATCCCCAAATCAGCATGCCCCATATAGTCTGATGGCGATGTGCCGCCAGCTGTGGATCCTTCAAAATTTCCTAGGTAAGCCCCATCAGAAACCCGATAAACATGGATAGCAGCCCCAGAACCCGAACCCTGGTCGTTATTAAACATCACGTGATCGCCTTTGGGGCAGACATCAAACTGTCCGTTTCCAATAATAAATCCAGTTGGCGGCGTAAAGGTTCGCTCTACCACGTTATCAACCAAATCGTATAGAACACCTAGAGGTTGGTGATTATACGGGTCATTTGCTCCAGAGGAATATGTTTCAAATGCCACATACCGCATATCCCAAGAGAATCGGTTCTCGCCAGTCCTGGTAATTCCTCCTGTTCCGTTCCCGGCTACTCTCGGAGAAGAAGTGTAAATCGAAGTCGCTGATCCGTTGTTGTACCGTTCAAAATTCGGAGAAGGCGAAGTGCCGTAAGTGTCGTAGAAAACCGTATCGGACGGGGTTAAGAGTTCAGTGGGCAGATACACATCGAAAAAGGTGTTATTAATTACACTATAAGAATCATCATCCACTCGCAAAACCACTTTGCCGTCCTGCTCGTGGGGGCGAATAAACTCGTAGCCGTCTGTCATTCTCGCTACTCGCAATTGTTTGGGGTATCCCATTGAAATGCGGCGGTCGTTGCCGTCCCTGGTCCTGGACGTTATCCGCCTTTGGCGGGTTCCCCAGTAGTTTGTGAACCAGTTAAAATCCCCTGGGTCGGAAATCTGAATATCTGCCCAGTTGGTCAGTTCGTAGGTGGTTGTCTCAATCGGATAAAGCCCTGTCCGTACAGGTAGTTGGTAGGAATAGGTGGTGTTGTATGCGGTATTTGTCGCTCCGTTGGCGTGGATACGAATACGGTACCTGGTATCTGCGGTGAGCCCGTAAATAACGGCTGTGGTTCCGGTGATGCACACCTTTGGCGTAGTCGACCCGCCTGCCGGGGTGTCGTTGGTGCAGTCAACCGTAGGAGAAGAAAACCCTGTCGTGTTTGAACTGGGCAGATAGTACCCGAAAGTGTCGGCTACAGATTTTATCTCAACCTCATAGCTAGTAGCACCGGCCACCGATTCCCAGGCAATTTCCACGTGGTTTAGCCGCTCGGCTGTTCTGCGAAGCTGGCTCCATGGACCCGTGTAGACTTTCCCGGTATATCCGCTGCTTTGGGCGGCTGCCGAGAAGGATAAAAGCAATATGGGAACGAGGTACTTCAATTATTTTTTGTTAAAACGATGTTGTCAATTCCGATTTGGTCGTTCAAATTCGCTGCGCTGAGTAATGCCACCCTTAGTTCGGGGTTGTCTACGGTTGCGGTCGCTCGAAGCGAGGTGTCCGTTATCCACCCTCCGCTCGACGTGTTGAAGTTGTCGGTTACGTCCCACCCTAAACCGCTGGGCAGGGCGATGGTAAAGGCGTTGCCAACTATTTCGTTGTAATCAATTGACACTGTGATGTCGTCCCCGGTTAAAACTCCCACTAAAGTGATGGAGGCGTTTTCGGTCCCCAGTCCGCTGGCTGTATTTTTATTGAACAGGAGGTAGTAGGTTCCGTTTGTGGGTGTGGGAGAGGTTTCACTTGTCACTGTCACATCCCCCCCGGCGTTTCCGGTATTGGCCGTTCCGTTGACCTCGTTCACGGGATCGGCGGCGTTCTGTCCGTCAAAAATTGCGGTAGGTGCCCCTTGTTGCAATGAAGCCAAAAGCATCTTGGACTGGCCGGATGCAGTCAAACAGGTAAACAGCAATATGAAAAATATTCTCATCGCTCGAAATAGAAATAGTCAACGGTGGTACCGTCGTGTGAAACTTCAAAGTATATGGCCATCTGAGTGGCCGCCGCGAATGCCGTGGTGTTCGGAAGCTGGTTAAACGTCAACCCGGTTCCGGCCAGGGTCGGAGCGGATGCCCGGTTGATATAAACGGTCAAAGTTTCCCCTGGTTCGCAATCTGACAGGGTGATCGTTGCGGCGTCCGCGGTCTCATCATTATACATTTTCCAGCCGTCCATTGCGATGGTGGCAGAGGTCACAACGGTTGCGGGTATTGGGTTGTCAATAGCGGCCAAAGTGCCCGCTCCAAAAGTTTGACCTGCTGCATTTTGCCTGGAAATCCCGATAATATTTGTTATAACATAGGAACCAGGCGGCTCGCCTGTAATGTCGGAGTTGATTTTTCGTTCCATTTCAGGAAAAAGGTCGCCCTTGCGGACTACTCCGTCATTATTCTCATAGCCCGCCCCATAAACTTCGCCGGGGACTGTGGGTGTGTTTGTGGGAAAGTCAATCCCCCCGGACCCGTCAATGGTCATGGCTGCTACCCCGTTGGCATCAATGTCAAGCTGACCCGAAGCGTCGATGTCAATTGTCCGAACAGCTGCCGGCAGGTTCTGGTCACCGCTGGCCAAGTTCGTGGTGGGAAGCGCGGACACATCCACCCCGTCTACTGTTCCTGGGGTGATTATGTTGCCAAAAATCTCCATGTTCCCGTTGTCCCGATCTAACCGCATGGCATAGCTGGAGAGGTCGCTGGCCCGGCTCCACGAAAACCAATTGTTGGTTCCATCCGCATAACCGCCAAACCAAAATCCAACCGGAGTTCCTGTGGGGTTGTCGGCAAGCATTTGAAGGCGCACATCTTGCCCTGTTTGCTCGTTTTCAAAACGGGCGGCGGCTACGAGTTCCGATGTGGTCTGAAAGGTTTTTTCACCGGTCACATCCTGAGATCCGGCAATCGTAACGTCGTTCGTGCCGTCGGTGTCCAGGTTGGGGTAAAGGGTTGATAGTTGAGCGGAAAGCGAAGCCCAGGTAAATCCGCCACCGGCATCATAGGTTAAATTATATCCTGCTGTTGGTACATTTGTGACACTTAGCCTGTTTTCCAGAATAGCCCCAGGCGTGATGTCCGTGTTTTGAATAGACCCATCTAAAACGTCGGTCCCGGTAATACTGCCGTCCGCTATCTTGGCGCTGTTCACAGCCCCATCCTGGATGTCATTTCCGACAATAGTACCGTCTGCTATCTTGACGGAAGTAACGGCGTCATTGGCTATATTCCCATTCGCTACAGCTCCAGCATCCAGCGTCGCGTTATCCGCATCCACCACGGTAAACGGCCCTACGTCCCGGGCAGTTCCGAGGCCGTCCCCAACATTCACCCATCCAACCGTCACCGGATCCCAGGTGACGTGATTCCCTTTGGTGCGGTCGTAGTAGAGAGAACCGCGGACCTTAATGCTAGAGGGAAGCGCATTGAGTTCTGCGGTTGTCAGGGTGTCCAACAATACAGCGGTTCGCTTTACCACCTGAGCCGAAACTCCCAGGGTAAACAAAAATGCGAGTACAAACAAAATTTTCTTCATGGCTATACAGGTGCAGGTGAATCTTTTGCGTAGCGGTCAAACTTGGTAATGTCGTCGATGTGGCCAGCTCCAGGATCGAAGGGAACCGCGATGACCTCGCCCACCACGTAAAGTTTGGCAGACGTGATGTCGATGATCTGGTCGCCAACCTCCCAGGCCGAGTAATTCGTGCCAGCCCCTTTGCGTACCCGGTAGCCGTCGATTATTGGGTAAAGGGCGTTTTCAAGCTCCTTTCTTTGTGCTCCGGTCAGGTCCGCCGGTGATTTGGCATTCTCGTAGATGCCATTGACCAGCACCGTTAAACTTGCAACATCTGACATTTTCTTAACTTATTGTTTCAAATATAACTATTTGTTCCATACGTCACACTATTTTCCGTGTGGTTTTCAGTTCTTTAGCGTACCTTGTGTCCCTATGGGAATCGTACTTGTCATCCTATTTCTGGCCGTTTGCGGGGCCGCCGGGTATTTTCTCTTTACCGGGATATTTGATGCCGTGGCCGGCAAGCCCAATCCCCCGTACATCGATCGGTCTGTGCATCATCATTATCACGATGAGAGGTCCGTCCACTACCACCTACCCGACGGCGAGGAACGCACCATCCGTAAAGCGCACGAACGTACCATCGGAAAGTCTGAGTAGACTCACCGTGGTTCCCGTGGGTATCTTTCCGGTTCCCCCGCCTCCTACTGTTCCTGTGCTCGGGTTCAGTACCGCCTCACTCGACACTTCATTCAGTCCATCCCCGGTATAGGCGAATTCGCATTCAACGTTTGAATAGTTGGAATCCCCGAGTTCCTCGGCTTCAATTCCACCGAGCCGGACCAGCTCCATATCTTCAATGAGCAAAGTGCCGCCTTCGGCCATTGCCGATACCAATCCAAACTTCACCCACTGTTTGGGGGTCATAAGCGGAATACTCGCTCTTTGATCCGTTCGTTGCTTTTGGGAGAGGGAATACACTTCATCGGTCCCGTCGAAGGTTTTGGATTCCCCGAAAGGTGTAGGCCGGATGCGGCCTTTTACCCACATAATCCCCTGGTAGCCGTCCACAAAGACCATATCCCCCAGGTTTTTAAAGCCGGACCACTGAATTTTCAGGTATTTACTGGTGTCTGTAATCCTTCGGATGGCCTCGGATTGGTAGGTGACCTCAATTTCACTCGAAGAATACCCGGCCTCAATCCTCAGAAAAGCCCTGTTTGATACCTTACTCATCGGGAAATCCACCCGGAACAGGTTGTAGTCGTGCCGGTTGTAGGTGGCCTGAACCGTGTCATCTGCTGCCGCCGCGATACTCGCATCCACGGTAAAGTAGAGAACCCCCAAATCCGTGTCGTAGCCGATTGATTTGATTTCTTTGGTGCCCAATGCCCCGAGGCTCACAAACTGCCCCACCTCGGCCCATGAGGGTAGCCCCGAGCTGTACGGGCTGTCCCCGACTACCGTAAGCGTTCCAGGCTCGTAGAGGTCGCCTCCAATGAAATACACCCCAGTCACCCCCGTTGAAACCGGATAGGTCCGGCAATCCACTTTCTCAGCCACCCCGATATTCTGCTGGATTTCCAGAAAGTTCAAATCCTCTTTGGTGCCGTCGCATTTGAACAGGGTGACCTGGTGGAACGGGAAACTTGACTTGAACTGAGTTTGTATCTGGTCCTCGGCGGTGAAATCGAAAAACACTTTTTTCGGCAACCCCACGGCTTCCTCGAAAGACAAAGCAGTGTCGTAGTTCTTCCGACCGGAGCTGCGCCGGGAGAATGACAACGAATTGAAATCCGATATCCGAAAGTATTTCAGCGTGGAGCCGTTCGCCGCATCCGCATAGCCCACAACCGTGACTGTCTTGGAGATTTCGCAGCCATACACATCCCGGATCCACAGCTTGTAAGTGCCGTCCAGGACCCCTGGGAATACATTGGAGGTTTGATAGGTTCCAGCTGCAACCGCGTCCGAGGCAGTAAGTGAATACTCAATTGGGGTCACACCTGCCACAGGAGCCGGCCAGTTTACTGTCAGGTCCGCAGATCCCGCCGCTGGGGTAAGCACTGTTTCAAAATTCGCAGGGGAGAGTTTTCGCGGCACGTTGACTTTACCGTTGGATTCGACCGTGGGCTGCGATAAATTCCCGTCATTGTCTACAATCCAAATCTTCGCCACGCTATCCCGGGCCAGTGCAATGGTAGTGGTGTTTCCGTTCCACCCGGGTATCTGCTCCACTCCATTGACCACCAATGAGTACGGAGCAACCCCTGCGGTAGCCGTCACGTTGTAGTTGATCACCGAACAGTACCCGGTGCCTTCTTTCACCACGGAGATTACCGGAGTAACCGGGTCAGCAGTATTACTCGGCGGGTCGATATCCACAATAAGAACGTTCCCGTTGTAGATGGACCCGGCCAGGAACGTACCCGTCTGGGCGGTCAGGGTCACCTCATTTCCCACAACACTTGCCTGGATGTTTGCCTGCTGCAACCCGCCGGTGAGCTGAACACCTGTAAAAGACCAATCCCTGTTAAAGGCGTTTGCGTAATTGACGGCCTGCCCGTAGTTGGTTGAACTCTCCAATCCAACCTGGTAAGGAACCTCCTGGAACTTGTAAGCAGATGGCGCTCCCTGCACCAGGTCCTCGAACATATCCACCACCTGGCCTCCTGCGGTTTGAAATTTGATATTCACCCGTCCCCTGGTAAGCGGAGAGAAGTCAAGCTCCTGTACTGTAAACCGTATTTTGATCGTTCCTGCCATTGCTTTATGCTATTCGGGCCTGCACCAGCTGCCACTTGCCCTCGTTATTTGTATTCACGCTCACCAAACGCCCGTACTCCACCCCGTCTTTGGTCAGGTAGGCCACCTGTCCTTCCAGTCTTTCATCGCTTAGTAGCTGTTCGATGATTTCCTGACTCACCGGATGCTCAAACTCTACAGACATCGGGTAGGTAGTTGATTTTGACAGCCGAGAATGCGGTATGTTCTGCCCTTCCTGCAGGGCGTCCTCCCCGGCTTTTTTGGTGATCAGGGATTTGTTGCAATTCGATGCCGCGAATTTTAGAGACTCCGAAAAATATTTCGGCTGGGTCCAGGCCGTGGCAATCTTCCAGGCGTGGCGCTCCAGTATTCGAGCGGGGGTAAATGCCCAGTTGTAATTCGTGGCCGCGGAATAAACGTTCACCGGCAGAGACTCGTAGTAATCACTCCAGTCTTTCAGGGCAAACAGGGACCCGGAGGGTTTGGCATCAAACAAAAACCAGTCTTCGTCATACTCGGCATCTACTCCCGGGTTGTCCTCGTACTGTTTGGAACGTTGCAGTTCGGCATCCTCAGCTCCGGTTCGAATATCGGTAAGGGCCTCATACGGGGAATCACTCCTTTTGTTAATGGTATTCCAGGTGGCATTCCCACAGATACTCACCAGGTTGTTAACCTCCCCGTAGTCGTTTCCGGTCTTATTCGATCCCAGCTGAACCTTGCCGTAGTAATTATCCCCGATCACCTTGCGTACCACCTTACCCACTTGGGTCAGCTCGAAGGTCTCCCGGGTCTCCCCGATGCGCACCCGGACCTCATTGTTTTGGGTTTCAAGCTCTGGGCCCACGTAGAACCTTTGGGTAAGCCCGTCGAGTACTTGTTTGTACCGCATGGGTTCCAGGATAGAGTGCATGGCCTCGAACAGGTTTTTGAGCGACATCTTCGCCTGTATCTCCTGCTGGTCGTCCTCGCCTTCGTTAATGATTTTGGGCATATTCCTAAGCCAGGTGCCGTGCGCAATCAGTATATCGTACCAATCCCCGCTACTTTGGAAGGCCGGGCCGGTGAATAACCCTGGGGTACCGGTAAACCTTGCGATCAGTCGGTCAAATAGATCCCCTAAACGCATGGCCCGGGTGGTGGTGGGCCGGAATAGTTCGTCCTGCTCAATAAAAAGGTGGCTGTCGTTTATGATCTCAGTCAGGATTCCCGCCCCTGGGGAAGTCAGGATTGAAATACAAAGTGTCTCTCCTTCGGCTAAGAATAAGGGTTCATTATTCCAGGTGTAGGTCATGGTGTTTCCGACGCTCGCTGCGGTTGAATCGAGTTGAACCTTGCGGTCGTACACCAGGTCCTCCCCGTCTTTGAAAATTGATATATCCAAAGAAAGCGGGCCGCCTCCAAGGACCACTCCTTTCACCCGGACGGTTATCTGCCCGCGAAGGATGTAATCCGTGTTCTGCTTTACGTTAAAAATGATCGGGGCACCTGAGAATTGCAGGTCCGCATAGTCTCCACCAGAGGAGTTCATAACCGGGCTGACAACCGAAGTGACTTCCGTTTCTGATCGGTAATCAACCTGGAAAGGAATCGCTCGTGCAGTAAGCCCCCCTCCTGAAGTCGGAATAAGTAGTTCGGTTCCGTCTTCAACTTCGAGCCGGGACCTCCTGAATATCTGCCGGGGGGTAAGAGTCAGGGTTTTTGTGTTCAACTCCCCAATCGATTCCCCGTCCAAAGACACATCCGGCATGATATCGATCTCATCATCCCACCGCTTTTCAATGAGTTCCAATAGCCCCCCGGTGATCACCCCTGCATCTACTGTCTGCTCATCGTCATTGAAGTCCAATGTTGCCAGGTCAATCCCTACATTGGAAATGGTCAGAAGTTCCTCCGCGCTGGAGCGGTCGTTTTTCTCCTTGATGATCAGCCGTACATCCGCGTTCACGCCTTCGATGGCGTTGACCTCCCGTAAGTACTCATACCCTTCCCGAAACAAAGTCACCTTCCCGGCCTTTTTGCGTGAGAAGTATTTGCCCTTGTCTTTTTCACGGGAAATGACATCCTTATTCCCGGCCTCGTAATCTTTCAGAGGCGGGATCTCGGTCAGGCCGGAATCACCTTCGCGGAACAGATAGAATCGTATGTTGTCGTTGCGTCCGAGCATCAGTACCTGGTTACACGCGGTTGCGGATCGATTTTATTGATGATGTTGATTTGGTGTTTCACCCCCCGGAAGCCTTTTCTCAGGCCTCGGTCGATAGAATTCTCCAAATTGCGCACATTGTACCCCGGGACGGTGGCCACCCGTTCCCGTCCGGCGGTGTCCTGTTTCCAAGCCCCAGCCACCCGTTTGAACACCTCGGAGTTCGGGTTGTCCATCTGCTGCCGAAACAGCGGGATATTGCGCAGGATCAGGTCATCCTTCTTGACATAGGTGGGCGTGGTGGTATCCGGGGAAACTTCCACCCGGCCGTCTTTCGATACCCGGACCTCTCGGCCGCGCTCCCCCCAAGTGGCCAGACCCTCGTAATCATCCATCAACCCTTTACCGGTAAAGAATGCGGGGAGGGATTGGGCCAGTACCGTTGCCAAGGCGATTCCGGTCTGGGTGGAGATAATTGCCATAGCCCTCGGCAAGTAGGATGGGTCTAATGACAGTGGAAATATATAACTGCTGGCGGTGGCGTTTGCCCTGGCCTGAGCATCAGCTAAGAAGATTCGCGCCACTTCAATAGCCTGCTGCAATAAAAACTCTTGTTTCTGTCTTTTTTCCCTTTCTTGCTGACGCTTCTTTTCATTCT
Source organism: Robiginitalea biformata HTCC2501 (assembly GCF_000024125.1). NCBI lineage: Bacteria > Pseudomonadati > Bacteroidota > Flavobacteriia > Flavobacteriales > Flavobacteriaceae > Robiginitalea > Robiginitalea biformata. Next base: position 3,103,385 of record NC_013222.1, read on the forward strand.
CAGCCCGCTTCTTTTCAGCGATTTCGATTTGCTCCTCAGTGGCGTTCTTGGAGTTGATTATGGCATCAAACGCCTCGTTTTGGAGTTCTACCTCCCGCTCGGCGCGTTGCTCGGCAATCTCAAAAAGTGAGGAACCTAAATCGGATATTCCGCTTAAAGCATCTTGAGCCAATTCAAGCCTAGCCTCTTTTTCTTCTTGAGCTATTTCTATTTTGGCTTTTGAGAATCGAAGGAAGGCTTGGAAATCCTGCTCATACCCCTGCTCGAACTGAGCGTTTAATTCATCCTGATCCTCTTTTAATAACTCGGCCAGGTTTTCCATACCTTGGCGAATGCCCTCGGTGTTTAAAAACTGATCTACGTCCGCAGCTATTTGCGGCAACTGGTCATCATCTGCCTGATCGAAAAAGTCAAACACCTCGGAGAGCTGTATCTTCTCCGGGTTGGCAATAAAGCTGTCTTCAAAGGCACCCTGCAGTTCCAGAATCTTGGCCTTGCCGATTTCGATTTGACGGTTGAACGCTGCAAATTCTTCTGCGGTCGTGGCCGTGGCGTCCCGGAGTTGCTCCTGACGGCTGACAAAATCCTGATAGAACCCAATAGATCCTTGCAGGTTTTTAAGGCGGCGTTCCTCAGTCTCCACAATTCCCAGGGTGGCATTGAGTTCGTCCTCCTTCGCTTTGATCTGATCCTGAATCGCCTGGGCCGATGCCCGGTCGCCGACGGCTACCTTGTCCAGGTCCTCCTGGAGGCCTTTGATTTCTTCTCGCAGGTCGGCCACGGTCTGCGAGGCTGCGTTGTTGAACAGGATAGACCCTCCCCCACCGGAAAGCACTTCGTCCTGCCCGGCGGGGCCGATTTCATCCTTCAACCGTCGGTAGGCTTTTATTTGGGCCTGGATTTCTTTTTCTACCTGCCCCCGAAGCCTGATTTCTTCTGCAAGAATGAAATTGTTTACTTGGCCCTGACCAGAAGCTAGATTGAAGACTGAAATAAATTTCTGCCATGTACTCACATTGCTTGCGGTAATGGTTTGGAGGTTTTGAAGTGCAAAATTTGAGGCTTCAATTTGTCCTACCGTAGAATCAAGTCCTTTGATCTGGTTGACCAATTGACCCACGGTGACTGTCAAATCCTCCATTGCAGCATTGAAACGGTCCCCTCCATTGGCAGCATCGTCAAGAATTCCCCCGGCCTGACCAAGTTCCCGACGAGCAATGTTTGCTACCGCTTGCACGAAATCGGGTGTTTGAGCAAGCTCCTGGTTTAATTCCTGAGCCGATATCCCTAAGTTGTCAATTCGGAGCTTGGATTCCTTGGAAAGTCCCTCCACCAACGAATCCCTGAGTTTGTCAATATTCTGTCCGGTTTGCGCTGCCCGGACTGCTAAGAATTCAAAAAGCGTGGCGCTTTCCTCCAACGAAATGTTGAAGTTGTCGAACTCAACCAGGGAGCGTTTAATTTCCAGGTTCGACACAAGCCCACGAGTTGCAGCCTGAACTTTTTCAAAAGCTTGCTCGCCCGAATCACCAAGCCGCTCAAAGGCAAACTGAACTCCTCTTGCCTGACGTTCAACCGCTGCTGCATCGCGAAGAAAGCGGAATCCAATTCGTATTCCTTCTATCAACCCCAAACCGCCAACCAATTGTCGAATAGTAGGAAGCAACCCGGCAATCCCCGACTTATAATTCCCAACATTCCTTTGGAAATCCCCCACGGCCTGATCCGCTCCCCGAACCCTACGCTGCAGGACCTCAATCTCCCGGGCCAGCTTGCGCCCCTCGGCGGTGCTCTGCCGCTCCTCTACCGCTAAATCCTTGTACCGCTCTTTGAGGATGTTTAGCTGGGCAGATTGCTGCCGGTACGCTCCTACAATCGCATTGCGGGCGGTTTCCTCGCGTTTCAGGTTCCTTGTGGTGGCCTGAATCTCTACCCGCTGTTTAATGATTTCCCGGTTGGTCTGGGAGGTGGTCTGCCGGTTGCGCTCCTGCAGGCGAATAAGGGCCCTTTCCAGACGCTCCCGCTCCCGGATGATTTCATTGGCCTGGGAATTTACCTGGTTAGCCTGGCGGGACTGCTCATTGAGCTGGCCGGTGTTGAAAGCCCCTTTGGCCGCACCTTCGATGTTGTTCAGTTGTAAAATGAGTTTGCCCAGGGCCTCGTCGAGTTTCGAGATCCGGGCGAATACATCATCCGCAATCAGTTCGGGTCCGGTAATTTGTCCTTCAGCCATTTTCTTTAGCTTCTTTTTGAGCGTCCAGGCGTTTGCGGGCTACTGAATTGATAGCTTCATAGCGCCCCAGGGGAATGGTTTTGTAATCCTCGACATGAAACCCCATCAGTTCTAGGGAGGCCATAGACCGGTCGTAATCGTCCATGGTGAACTTCGGTTCTTCTCCTTCTTCCTCTGGTTTCTCCAAAGCCTCTAGTTGCCGCTTTGCTTTTTTGACAAGCTCCTTGTGCTTGTTTAGGAGTTTTTTGAGTTGCTGTCCCCGGGCTTTTTTGTCATCACTCCACGAAATCCGCAGCGCCTCAAATAGTTCCTTTTGTTTGTCCTCGGGGGCGGAAGTCACCCAGCGAATGAGGAGTTGCACTTTGCCGTGCTTGCAGGATTCCAGTAGGTACCTCCTGCGGGCTTCCAGAAGTTGGTCGCCTTTTTCATCTTCGCGACTCGCCAGCCAGCGCTCTTTGATTCGCCTCCATGCTCCGGCCCCTACCACCCGGTGTGCTACCGCTTCGTCCCGCTGCAAAAGCCTGATAAACAGGTGCGCCGGGATGGTCTCATAGTTGTAGCCTTTTTCGGATTTCCTCGGCAAAGGCGGGGTAGATTCTTGTCTGAACCGCTTCTGCGAGGTGCTCCGGCGTAAGGCCGAAAATATCGCCGTACTTCTCAACGAGTAAGGGTGTTTTAGAATCTGTGCTTGTGAACGTTGCGGTATTGTTTTCCACGACGAGCCGCATCCCGTCAAACAGACCACCGGTCCATTGAAAATTGTAAGGCTCCCCCTCGACTTTGGGTCGGATCGGGCGGGGGCCGTCTCCGAGTAATGCCTCTATCTCAGTAGCCCGGGAATAGGTCCCGAGCAGTTCGTTTCGGATGTTCCTGCCCGCTTCGAGCTGGATAAGGTTGAAGTCTATGAGATACGCCTCGAATCGTTTAACGACCTCGAATAGTATCCCATAGACAACTTCCTTGCTATTTAGAGCCTGAACCCTTTGACGTACTTGCAGCAGATTTGCCACTTTCCTCCAATTTTTCAGCGCCCTCGTCCTTCCCGTAGTGTTTCTCCACCAAGGAACTCACGTCCTTTTCGGAAAGCTTCGGGTAGCGGTCCTTCACAAAGGTTTTGAAATCCCCCGCGCTCTTTTTGAGGACCGACTTTCCAAATTGGTATTTGCTTGTGTCACTCATGTCTCAAAAATTACGTGGTTGAAATTCTCACCTGGTCCAGATAGTACAGGACTCCCGCACTGGCCACATCGATAATGCCGGTAAATCGGACATAGGCAAGCGTCAACGCCGTGGTGATGTTGATGGTGTACACTCCGGAGCTGTATGTCAGCGAGGCGATGGTGAGGGTGTTTCCATCCTCATCGTAGGCCTCCATGTTCCCAGCTACAATACCGGTCAGCACTTCGCTTCCGCAGTCCTTGGTGATGGTCAGCTCGGCGGTCAGGGTGGATCCGTTGGTGGATTCATTCCCTACCGTTGCCACCGCTGAATACACCTGGTCCACCTCGGAGAACAAAAAGTCCACTTTCACCTCGGCCGGGTTCTTTTCATCCCCCTCGTTGTCGGAGAAGGTGAAGTCAACTGCTGTGTACTCCACCGGGGTTTCCGTGGTGGGCACGCTGCGGTTGCCGACAAAAATTTGTGAAAGGGCCCGGCCCCGGATGGCACCATCGTCCATCGAGCGACCAATCACGAAACCGTTTTTGGTGCGGATAAACAGGCGACCGGTCTTCCCGGACATCTTTTTCACCTCGGCATGGGAACAGGCGCAAATCACACTCTCGGATCGTATCACCTTGGTTGCAGCCGTGGTTTCCTCGCGGATGTCCAGGGCCTGGTCCTCAAAGAACTGGGCCTCGGCAGACTGGTCGGAGAATTTCCCCTTGCCCAGGTAGATGAGATTGCCGGCCGCTACACCTGCATCCCAGTTGGCCTGGTCCTTGAGTGCCGCCGGTGAGGCGAACTCAAAGCCGTCTGCTGCCCAGAATAGTTCAGAATACGCCCCGGTGATCCCTTTTTTATCGATCCCACCAGTTGCGACGATGCTGCTGTTTACAGCGGAATCCCCGCAGGCGTCAGTATATTTACTCATTTTGTTTTCGTATTAACGTTAACATTCATTATTGATCACGCCGTAGCGCACCTTGAGGCGGACAGCAAAAACATGGTAGGGGTGTATGTCTCCGGCCTTGAAGTTGGCAAACACGGAACCTCCGACAACTATTTTTTTAAGGTTGTCAAGCCCGTATTCAATTCCCTCAATGTCTTCCAGGTTTACAACCTTGGAGATTTCGGAGACAAGGTCTAAATGGACCTCCTCATCACTTCGATGCGTTCGGGCCTTGACCTGGTCCAGGTTCAGAGCTGCAACAACCCAAAGGCTGTTTTCCGCCTCCCCTAACACCACCTTCGGGCTTTGACCTTGAACGAAGAACAGCTTATTGCCTTCGCTGAACATCAAATCTTCATACTCCCCTTCCCCAATGTATCTTTGCAGGCTAAACCCGTCGTGGTCCTGATTTCGGTAAACCCGATCATAAAGGTCTATTACTCCCCAGCTAGCAGTAAGCGGATCGTAGATATTCCTTTGAATCTGGTCCACCACCAAATCAATTCCGGTTGGATTTGTTCTGCGGTAATTCATCAGCTTAGGGTGTCATAAACATGGCCCAAATAATTGCCGTATGCCCCGGCTGTAACGGTGGGGATTCTTTCCTGCTTAAAAAGCAACTTTTGAACCCTCTCCACTTCCTTCCAGTAGGTGGCCTTGACCCCCGCCTGTTTGGCGTTCACATCGACAAAAAGCTGCTCAACAAATGCTTTTGTGAGCTTCTCAATGCGGTTGGAACGTGTGGAGGTGATAATGAGTTCTGAAACCCGTATCACCATGCGAAGGGATATTGCGTTGTCAAAAATCCCCACGTTACAGTTGATCTCGCGATCGGTCACATTGTTCTCGGCTCCAAACACATCAGCCAAGACCTGGAGGATTGCCGCTCCCCGAAGCTCAGTCAGATACGTATTAAAATCCGCATCGTTCATATCGCTATCAGGCTGGCAAGCCAGGATGTTCTCCAGCGTTACGGCGCTGTGCTCATCCTGAAAGTAACGGCCGCTTTCCGTGGTCTTGTTGGCCACGGTAAGGGTTCCATTATCACGCCAGTTGACGCGTTGATCCAATATGTCCTTAGCCTCTGCGAAAGTCATTACGAGGCGAGTTGACCAAATGCGACAATCGGGCTTGCATTTGCCGTGGAGTCATACCCGTGGTCTTCTGCGAAGATGATCGCGGCTTCGTACTCGTCCACTACATCCTGCTCGTGACCATTGGCCCCCGAGGTATCCGCGATACCGCGCTTGACGTGCAGATCGTAGATAATCCCGAGTGCAGGATCCTGAACGGTTGTGAACAGACCTTGGTTGTCTCCGACGTCTCCTTCTCCGCGCCGGTTGATCGGCTCGTTCCAGAAGGTCATGCCCGCGAGACCGGACTGCATCCCGTAGCCGTATCCTCCGTTGGCATAAGCCGCCGGAGTGGCCAGGGTTTCTTCTTCCAGAATGGTGACGTTTCCAAACTGAAAGCCCAGGTTCGTGGAGTTTCCACCTCCTTGGGCCTCGCTCTTGGTGAGTTGGGCGTACAGGAGCTGGTCAGCCAGGAACTGGTAAGGACCTGCGTAGTTGTTCTTACGCAGCGCAGCCTTGAAGTTCATCATGGCGTTGTCCTTCTGAGCCAGGGGGTTTTCAAAGGCGTCATTGGTCACCTCGTCAAAGGCGATGATGGAGTCCGTTGCCACCTGCGTTTTTTTGGCCGCAAGTTGGGCCAGTAGGTAGGCATTGACATCCTGACGCAGGTTTTGCAGGGCGTTCTGCATCCCGTGCATCATCTGCTCATCGTACCCGAACTGGTTGTTCTCCGCGATCTTGTAGGAGACTTTCCAGGTTTGGGTCCGGCGCACATAGGTAATGGCTTTCACGAATGAATCCTCGAACCCGGCAGCTGCGTGAGCGGCAGCCTTCGCGGTTCCGGACGCCCGGTAATTGCGCGCCAGGACAACCGCCTCGGTGGGCTGTTTATCGCTGGCCTTCAAGGCTTTTACATTGCGGAAAACCTGGGATTCATTGGCGAGCATCAGCCGCAGGGTAGAATTTTGCCCCTCCCGCATTTCATTGGCTCCCCATGATCCATTGGCTTTTGCAATGGCCTTGAGAATCTGTGTATTGCTGTAATTCGGCATTTTTTACGTTTTTAATCGTTGAAAAACTCGGGGTTGTCCTTGGCATAATCAGCCATGAGCTTATTTGCCTCGGCAGACCCCACTTGAATTTTCTTCGACTCGCAGTACTGCACAAAATCGTCATAGGTTTTCGGGGTTCCTCCCTGGTAAGTGGGTTGCGGGCCGCGGCCGGTAGGCTTGGCGTTCCATCCCCGCTTTTCGGAAAAATCCTTGATCACCTGATCGAATTTCATGGGATTCTGCAAATCGTCTCGCAGAACCTCGCCGTTTTGGTAAACCTCCCCGTCCTTCAACTCAAAGTTGTTGGATACAATCAGGGTGGCGTCTTCCCGGGTCAGCCCGGCCGGCAACTCAGCAGGTAAGTGCTTTGCGATTTCAGTAAGGGTTCGCATTTTTGTGATCTGACTTTCCAGTCCACTTGTTTTGCTTTCCCATTCCCCTTTATCGGCATTGTACTTCTCCTGGAGTGCTTTTAGGGCTTGCTCCTTTTCGGCGATTTTCTTGCTTGGCTCCAACTTTGCCTCATCCAGAACAGACTTTTTGAATTCCTCCAAAAAGGAATCTTTGTCTTTCCCTTCAAAAACATCTTTTAGAGCCTTGGATTTGCCTTCGTCGTACTTTCTCTTTCCGTGATTGTCCAGGAGTTGTTCTTCCTGTTCCTTGGAAAGAAATCGCCCCTCGGGCAGTTCCAATTCTTTTTCCTGTTCATCGGAAATTGCTTGTGCCAGTGCATCGGCTTTGACACCGCTCATTGCAGCGAGGGCGTCCAGTGTTTTTTTTGATAGCATATTTTTATCTTAACATATTAACTCCAACTGAGTACGTTATTGAGTCCGCGTCGGCATGTGTCGCTACGACCCTCCAATTAATAGGTATCCCGTTATTTGCCGAGACATTGGCCGTTGCGGCCGCTCCTGGCATAATGGTCAAAACAACTGTTGACACACTTGTAATGGCCGCACTTGCGAGCAATTCATACCATTTCCCGCTTGCCGGATCCTTACCTTGTACGCTAAAGGTCACGGAAGGGGTAAGGGTGACGGCGGTTACGTCAATAATTACTTGCGCTCCTCTGTGAAATGGGTTTTCCACCTCCAGGGGTGTCGGGCTGGCGGTTCGCGCCTCACTAGGATACAGTATCTTTGTAAACATTTTTTATCGGTTGGATTCAATCCATTCGGATACAATTGCTTTCACATCGTCTTTTTTTGTGGCCTCACCCAGGTCGATGGAGTTTTCTTCGGCATAGGCTTTCAAGTCGTCCAGCTTTGCCGTTTTGACGTTGAATTCTTCCTTTTTGGTCTCAACGGGCTCATATTTGATCCCCGTGCGCTTACTATCCATATTCAGGACTTCGGCGTTTTCTTCGGTGATGGTGACGGTACGAACCTTCTCCCATTCTCCCCGGCGGTTTTTCTCCAGCCGGTCATACTTACTGTAACTCATTGCTTAACTGTTTTTGTTGAACATATTGCCGCAGATCGTCGGTAAGCTCCGACACATCCATCAGCATTATTTTGGCATTGTCAAGGGTCAGGGCCCACTGAGAATGGTATATTTTCATAAGTAGCTCCTCACCGGTGATTCCAAGCTCGCGCACCTCCTGGGCCGTGAGGTCTGGAAACGGATCGGTTTTGAGCATTTTCAGCCTCTTGGTAAGCTCAATCGGGTCGTTTGCATACTCAGCCTGGTAATACTTCATCTGCAGGTCGCCGATGATGGCAGAACTGATTTGCTTGTCCGTAGCGTCGATGATTGTTTTAAGCAGAACCTCCGGGCTTTCGTCGTTGTATTTGGTCCCGTAGCTTACTGATGATTCATAGGACGGCGAGGACAGCGCAATTTTTCCATAGCAGTCCAGGATGAACTTATGGAGTCTGCCAAAGTTTTTTGAAAGGTCTTTGCGCCGGGCATTTTTGATCTGGGAATTGACAAAGGTTTCCGTTGCCGTCTTCTCAGCTTGTGGATCGCGAGAGAAATACGATCCCCAAAGGCATTCGTACATATAGTCCCCGATTTCCTTAATGTCCTCCTTGTACTGCTTCCAGATTTCGATAGAAGGGTTGACATACCCTGCAGGAGGATCCAGCTTGTTTTCACCCTCCCGGGGAATCGGCAGCAGCATCATGTCGGATGCGTCTTTGCGCGTCTTGGTGCCGGATCCGTTGCAGGTATAACAAGCGTAGGTTTCAGTTGTCTGTTCGTCGCCGTCCGCACAGTTGCGTTTCAGCTCGCCGGTGCCTCCACACGTAGTGCAATTCTCTGGATATGACCAGTATTTTGCATAGCCGTGGGCCAGCTTGTGGACCAGATGGGTGTTGACATCGTGCAGTCGGTCCTTGGCATCCTCCAAGACTTCATCGAGAAAGGAGACAAAGATTGGTTTGTTTAAGTCGTAGATATCACCCACAACCTGGGCAGGAACAAACCCAAAATAATTCGGAAGCATTTCATCCTCCAGGAGTTCGATAGAATCGCCGTTCTTTGCGTAGATGTTATCCGACTTATCGTCAATTACCCGGAAAAACTGGCGGTCATCGTTTTGGTCCTCCGACTTGAACGGCTCAAAGATGATGGCCTCCACCTGGTTGCCGCGCCGAGCATACCAGTAGACTTGCTCAGTCCCGTAGAAGCTGGTTTGCAGCATTCCATCCCGGTCGATATCCACCATGATAAGTCCATTGGGGTCAGCCACATACTTCTTGAATACCCGTTTACGTAGAAAATCCTTGATGTTCAGCCCTTCGCTGACATCAGATACTTCTGTCTTGATGCGGGTAATTTGGGAGTCTGAGGCGTTGTACTGGATGCTCCCTCCATTTGCTGAAAAGACCTGGTCTGCCGGGCGAAGAAGAAAAGAAATAAGGGATTTGTTGGACTTAAGGAGCTTCTCTTTGAGTTGACGCTGGGCCTCGTTTTCGTAGTTGTCGAGCTTCTCCAGGTAGTCTTTAGCGCCTTCACCAGTAAGATGCATGGTGATTTCTTTGGCTTTTTTGCGAGCCAGAATAAGCCAATCCGGAGTTCCGGACTCGATAATTTCTTTGACTTGAAACGGCAGTAGCTCCATGAAAAAACCCCTTATCTGGGGGACAAGGGGCCTGTTCAATCAACCTGGAAAAGCCCATCATCCCGAATTACAGGATGATGAACGAGACAATATTAGTCAATTATTGTTTCATTTACAACAAAATGTTATAATTTTACAGCGCAGCCCAACTCCGGGCTGATTAAATATTTGTAGCTATGCGGAGTTTTCAGTAGACACCGTCTCAGAAATGGGGCGGTGTTTTTGATTCCTGCATGGCCGCACGGATTAACTCCTTCTGCTCCTCCCACCCGTAAATAGATTTAAGCTTCAGCATAGGCATGGGCTGGTAGCTGTGAAGCGGGCCGGGAGGCTCATCACTCACTCCGTTGTAGGTGTCGGCATATAGTACGGTTCCCGAATCAGGGCAATAGACTCGCAAAACGCAATGATCGACATTGTACAAAATCTCTCCCCCGAACTCGGATTGCAACAGTAAGGCGGCCAGATAACATTGCATGTCTGGGAATTCTTCCAGAAGCAGGCTGAGCTTGTTTTCCAGGCGATTTTTCATACCCTCCCCCTCGCCTGGCTTCCCAAGGCTTTTCTTGGCCGGTCGTTCCAGGCCATGTGCCCGTACCTTCCGGCGGTGAAAATGTGATCGTATCCGTCAATGGGCTGATTTATAAGAATCCCGTTGACCTCTTTGAACTTGTAGTTCTCCTGCTCCTTTTTGACTTCTTTGAAAAGGTGATTCTTTACAACGTGAATCTTCTTTTTCTTCATGGATAGAATCCAAAACATGATTCCCTTTTTCTTGGAAACTTTAAAGGCGTTGCGGTAGCCCCGGTCCTGGAGGCCTTGGACCATTTCAACAGTTCCCTTATTCTCACCAGTGTACTTGTCCGAAGAATCGCAGGGGATGGGCTTTCGCTTCTCAACCCCTAAAGCTTCAAATGCTGCTGCTAGTTCGTCTGGGGTTTCAATGGGTTTGTAAATCAGTGGCTCAATGTAGATATTGTTGGCATCCTCTGAATACCTTACCAGTGCATTAGGGTCTGCGGTAAACCCGAAGTCGTTGGCGTAAATGTAATCCATGTTTGGAAACGCATCGATCCAGGTTATATTCGGGAAGATGGTTCCTTTCATCGCTCCACGAAGGCCTAAGCCGTAAACCTTCCAGTTAAACTCATCAGCCGTCCCTTGCTCTACATTGCGGATGTGTGGCGGCGGCTGGTTGGTTTCTGTAATTGGTTTGCCTTTGTAGAACACACCTTCCTCGGTTACTTGGTAGGTTCCGGGCTCCCAAGGTTCGTACGACAGTATTTTGTTCAACTCGCTTGGAGAAATGAACGGATTGTCTTTGAACGTGGTGCGAAGAAAGGCTGTATCTGAACGAGGCACCACCGAATCAAATACCCAGTGATCGGTGAAAGAAGGGTTGTAATCGCACCACCAAAATATGCGACAGCGCATCTCCACCTGATCAAAAACTTCCCGGCGCTGCATCATTATCTCATTGAAGAACGCGTAATCACAGCCGCCGCCATGCTTGCCGTCTCCAAGGAAGAAAATTCGGGATTTGCCGATTTTAAAGCTTTTGACCTCTTTGGCATCGTGAAAGGGATTTGGCAGGTCAAAATCATCGAGTCGCCTTTTAAAGTCGTCGTAGAGGGTTGTCTTGAACTCATTGTAAGTCTCCCGGTAAATGTTTATCGTGCAGCCGTCTTCTTTGTGGTGGTCTGTTGCAAGCCAGATTATAAAGTCTATTCCCGACCATGTTTTTCTTGACCGGCTGGATCCCTCCAGGACTACCCCGGCATATCCCGATTTTAGATAGGGCTGCCCTTTTTCATTGTAGCCCCAATCCTGCGAGTTCAGAGCATCGTGAAGCAGTTTGTAATTGGGTGAAGTATCCGGCCCGGGATCGGCCAGGGATTCGTGAAGCTCCAGAATTTTGAGCCTTGCCTTTAGCTGCCTGTATCTACGAAGCTTATGTTCAAGACTCGTCTGCAATTTCCTTCTTGATTTGAGCCAGTTCTTGCCGGAGTTCTTCCGCAGTCATGGCGTCGTCGTCCCTTCCAACCTTTTGGTGATCTGCCAGACCTAATTTGCGGGCTATAATGCTGGGGTTCAGGAATCCAGAAGCCGCGCCCTCAAATTGTTGATTGTCGATTATTTGTCGGGCCCGCGTTGTGACCCACGAAAAATCTTTTCTTTTCTCGTAATCCTTAAAGGTTGAAACCCCGATGTCAATGTAGTTGCAAAGTCCCTCCAGGGTAAACGGCCGCATCTTTGGAACCTCGACCATCTCATGGTTCTTTGTGACCTTTACCACCTCCCCGTCCCGCTCATCTTCTTCAATAACGCGCCCTTTGATCACCTGGGCTTCCATGAGAGGGTTGAGTAAACACCATTGGAAATATTCGTTGATTTGCTCGGCCATATCTTCCGGCGAGTCAAATATCCGATCACGCCCGTCTTTCGACCTGAGCAAATAATATTGATTTCCAACCGGTGCAGCCATCACAAAATATTTTTCTTCCAAATGATAATGACCTGTCGCATCATGGGGTTGTCAAGATTTGACATTGGTATAGAATCAACGTAATCCCAGCCCTGATCTACCCGCTCCTGCAGACCCATTACAGAATGGTTCTCAATGTTGTGAACTGATGAAACAATCTGAACTGGCATATCTTATCCATTATAGTCCTTGATGTAATCGGAGATGATCATCCTTGCCTGGTCCTCGGGCCGGCGGAATTCTTTCTCGCAGATTCTTTTGAAAGCATCTGCCTCATGTTCTGTCAACCTGAGCCGGATCTTGGTTGGGTCCAGGTCGAGCACTGGGTAGAACTTCGGTTCGGGCTTACTCCACGGCCATCTCATATTCAAAAATATAACATTTTGTTGGATTTGCAACTAATCAGTAGTGTCATCTTGTTTATTAATATTAGGGCGTAGGTGAGCCCCGCCGACTTGCGAAGGGTGTCAAGATCCTGCCACTCGTGGGTCAGATGCTGTTTTAAGGCATTCGGGTTGCTTCGGCGTTTCTTCTTCGGCCTCTGAGCTTTTGGATTTTCCGGCACCGAAACGTCCAACCCGGGGAAATGCTCCACTTGCGGCCCCCGCGCCTTCAAGAGCGCATCGGCTATGTCATACGCCCGCTCTGCTATCCAATCTGCATCCACGGCAGTAGATGCCATTGCCCCCGCTACCTGGGTGGCTATTTCGTCTCTGGTCATAGTGCAATTGCTGTTTGTAGGTTTGGTTTCATTCGGTTGGTCCACAGCACTTCCATTCGGGCTTTCGCCCCGTCTGCAAAAGCTTTTCGGTAGTATTTATGCCATCCGGTGAGCAAATCATTGTATATCTCATTGTCGTATCCGGAAACAACCACCGCTCCCTGTAGTCCCTGAATTGCCTGGCAAAGATTTTCGTGATCCTGGTCCATCATTTCCTCGGCATAAATCCGTGTGCTCTGACCTTTGAATCGGGTGTTTAGCACGTAAGGGGGATCTATATAGTGGAGAGTATCCGGGGTGTCGTGCTGGCTAATAACATCCAAAGCGTCCCGGTTTTCAATCACCACTCCCTGGAGCCTTTCAATTATCCCTTCCAGGGCATCCGGATAATTCACCCAATCGCGAGCTGGCGTGGTACCAGATCGATTGGAACAGCTTCTGAATCCGGTTCGCTGATGACTTTGGAGTCCGGATGCAAAACCCATAAAAGAGCGGATTACCGTACGTCTGGCTTGTTCTATCGGATCAACGGAGGTGTTATAAGAAAGGTTGAATTCATCCCGGGAAAACGGTGTCATGCGTAAGACATCCAAAAGATCCCGGCCGCAGTCACGGACCACACGAAAAAGATTCACCACCTCCCCGTCCAGGTCATTGTACACCTCCGAATAGGATCTAGACTTCTGCAGCAATACCGAAGCAGCTCCCCCGAATGGTTCTACATATATCCGATGCCTGGGAAAGTGTGAGATAATCCATTGAGCTAACAACCACTTTCCCCCGTGGTATCGGAGAATAGGCCTTGAAACATTTTTTGATTCAACCCGGTTCATCTACATACTCTTTTTTTCATCCCCGCAGCGAGTGCAGCGCCAGGTGGGGATGCGGTTCAACTATTCCTAAAAACTTCAAACTCCCCCTCACTCATCTCCCGGACCTCCCCGGTAATCAGTGATCGTACCCGGTCCGTCGTCTCCCAGCCAGGCCACCCCAAGCATGTTCGACCAACCCAGATGTAAGCAGCTCCTGATTTTCGAGTGAAGACTAGGTTTTCTGAGATCCAGCTTTCTCTTCCACAGGGGTCTTTTTGGATCCACCCTCCGGCCACTCGCTTATAAGATGGTTGGCGTCCCGGGCTATCACCTGCCTGATCCTTTGCCGCATTTGATATTCCAAGTTGAAGTCTTTCCATTTTATTTGTTTGTTCCCGTCATCTTTGGTTTCGATGACGCATTCCGATTCAATTCCCGTTTTGGTTATAAATACCCATGTGTTGGCCCGATGCAGTGACGGAAGTAGGTATCCCTCTCCGACCTGGACAGCTTCTGGGTAATACTCTACCCTGTTTTCCATCCACATATTTCCTTCATTTCATCCAACGACCTAACCACGTAATACCGATATCCGTTTGCAACTACTCGGGCCTGCCAGGCGACTTGCTTGGGTGATTGGGTGCCGCGCATAGTTTTGATCTCAATCAGAAGTGGCCTCCCGCCGGGTTTTAGGTAAATCATGTCCGACACGCCCGGCACCATGCCCATGGTCTTCAATCTTGCCCCGTTGATCCGGCTGCTGGCTGAGTTGTGCACCATGAAAAGAAGCCCTCGCTCATTGGGGTAAGTATTCCAGTGATGCGTGAAGATTTCTTGCTGCAGTCTATTCTCAGATACTGCCCTAGTCACTCGCTGCCCCATATTTATCCAACCTTTATCATTCGACTTCCGTTACTGACTTCTTCCAGGTAGTGGTCTTTCCACCAGAACCTTTCATAGTTGTAGCTGAACCAGTACGGGGACCAGCCCATGCCGCTTACGAATCGCTTTACTTCTTCCCAGGCATCCTCCCCGCCTCCTGATCGCCCGAGCTGATGGATTACCCAGAAAGGTTTTACCAGCCCTTTTTTCGCCATTTCAATCTTGCCTTCCATGGTCATCACCTCCGCCCTACGGCGAAGCTCCCGGGGATCGAGTAATTGCAGCCTGGCAAATTGTTGCTCCTCTTTTTCCTTCACGTCCTCGTACCCACAATGCGGACAGATCACGGTGGCGGTGGGGATAAATGCCTCGCACTGTTTACAGTTTTTGAGCACCGCCTCTCCAATCTGCCTATCCTGCATGGGCATCACCTCCAGGGACCAGGGCCGCACATCATGCCAGAATCCATGCCGGGCAATGTTGCCCCCGAAGTCCAGGATGTTAAAACTTGTCTTCCCATGTGCCATCCGCGATCCGCGCCCACACATTTGCAGGTATAGCGGCACCGACTTGGTGGCCCGGTAGAGGATGACGGTACGGATGTCAGGCTGATCAAAACCTTTGGTAAGAATCCCGACGTTGCAGAGCACCGCTCCCGGGGTCCGGTCGAACCAGGCAAGTGTATTCCGCCTATCCAGATCCGACACGGTTGCATCCAAGTGCCGGGCATCTACCCCTTGCTGCGTGAACTCCGTGATCAGCTCCTGGCTGCTGGCAATATTGGATGCAAAAACTAGTGTCTTCTCCCCGGGGCTTATCCGCTTCCAGTTTTCCACCACGCCGCGGTATAGCTTGGTCTTACTAAATCGGTCGGCTACCTCATTGGCGTCATACTCGCCCCGCACAGTGCGGACCCCAGATAAATCCGATTCCACCCCGTAATAGTTTGGCTCGGCCAGAAATCCGTTATCCACCAGGTATTCGATCTCGACCCCCACTTCCAGGTGATGGTAGTATTCGCCCAGTTGATTCTTGCGACCCATCCGCCTGGGGGTTGCCGTGAATCCCAATACCCGGGCATCTGCGGAGAAGTATGGGAAGAGTTTGTCAAAGCTCCTCATGTGTGCCTCATCAATGATCACCACCTGCATCTTCTGGAGGAAGTGTTGGTAGTCTTTCTTTTTTACGCGCCGGGCCAGCGTTTCCACCATAGCGGTGTAAAGCACTCCGCCCAAGTAAGGCTTGCGGCCGGCTTTAATTTCAATCGGATCCAGGCCATACACTTGCAAGGCCCCTCCGGCCTGCCGCAGCAGTTCAATCCGGTCCGTCAGTATAAGAACACGCCTACCCTTGTCCACAGCGCCCTTTACGATATGGGTGAAGGTGAAAGTCTTTCCTCCCCCCGTGGGTAGCACCGCAATGATGCGGCGGTTGCCCTGGCGGATGGCCAGGCGAAGGCGGGAGATTAAATCTTTTTGGTAGGATCTTAGCATGGTTTCCTTTTTGGATCGTTAATCCATTTTTCTTTTCCTCCTCGATGCACCTCAATAACTTTTTTGATGTCCTCCAAAAATTCTAATTCAAATGGATATAGAGCGGTGTTTTCAAATTCGCTTAACTGCTCCTCCAGCTTCTTAATCATGTATTCCAGCATATCAACACTTTTTCGTGGTCAACCACATAGTCACTTGATTTCAGAGATCGACCACACTCCAATCCCTTTATCTTAAAGGCCTTCAACTGCTTTTGTGGTACTGTGGTCACTTATTTCTTTTATAAGTATTATTTATATATAGAAAGGGAGGCACCTGACGCCGCCCACCAGGGAGACCTGTGGCCTGTAAAAGAGATACAAAGTTTGAGGACACCCAAGTGACCACACTTTTTGTTAACCTATTTTTATGCTTAAACATCCTAAAAATCAAGTGTTTGCGAATCTAAATTTGTGGTCGGACTCTCATCGACCACATTAGGCGCAGAAGTATATTTTTCAATTACCAGCCACTTTTTGCTAGTCGTGCCTCCATCTCGAACAGATCGTTTTTCAAATCCAAGGGCTTTAAGGGCAGCGCCCAGTTTGTGGATAATTAACCTCTCTTTTGTTTTCTCATCTAAGTAAATTTTGATTTCGGTGGTGGTTCTGGGGATGCAATTGCCGCCAAGGGAGTCTGTTGGCTCGAAATATTTTTGAACCATGTCCATCTCAAAGTTTTCCGACTCATGAATCCCAGTGCATTTATTGAGGTAGATGCGTTCTTTTTTACCAAGCATCCACTTGTCACCCAGGTCGCGCCACATCCAGTAGAGTTCCATGAACAGCTCCGTTTTATCAATCTCTGCCATGCGGTCGTGATCAATACTGCGGATCTTAACGGGAATTATCCTGCGGTTCCCGGTCATGTCGTACAGCACTCGGTCGTCGTTTGACGTTCCGCAGAGGACAGCATATCGGGTGAGGTCTTCCCAAACTTTACCGTAAGGCTTTCTTACTGAAAACTTCTCCTTCGATACCAGTTCTTTAAATTCGTCGGCCTGCCTCTTATTTTTCCCTGAAAACTCATCGTCGCAAATAATCAACTTCTTGGTCATCAGCGGGGCTATATCATTTTCCTTGTTAAGCTTGTTTTCCGTTTGATAAGAGGACAGTGACTCAGGCAGAAGGTTTCTAAAAAACTTTGTTTTACCGGTCCCTTGTTCTCCGGTAAGTACAAGGACTAGTAGGGAAAAAGTGCCATTCATTGCAGAGATGATACCGAGCAGCCAACGGGTGAGGAATACCTCCAGATAATCGGCCGCCTCCTCGTCCTCAGTAAGGGCCACCCCATCCAGGTCCGGCTTCTCGTAGTCGAAACAAGCCAGCAATTCCTCCAGGCATCCCGTTGGTTTCAGGTGCTTATTGTCTCGGAAGAAACTCGTGAACGGGTTGTATGAAGTAATCAGGTCAGAGTCCATAAGCGCGAACAGCTTGGATTGGGAGACATTGAAGCCAACTGCGTGCATTGCTTTTCGGTACAGGCTATTGTAATCTCGGTCCTCCAGCTGTTCCCCTTCCCCACTCTCGTAGTACCGCGTTATTTCATTGAACCGCAAGCCCAAGGACTTAATGAAAGTCTCCAGCTCCAAAACCTTATCATTGACCTGGACCGTTTGAAACTGGTGAACGGGGATGTCCTTTATTTTCTCCAAAGCTTCCCGGGTTCGCTCTGGCTCTACACCGCGCATCTGCAAATATTCTTCGGTGCTACGAATAGCTTCTTTGCGATCTATCCCGGGTTCAGACTTTAGGCGCTGAGCGTAGTAAATTTCAGCCTCGATAGTGGCGGGTGTGCGGGTCTCAATTCCCGCTTGCTGGCAGTAGTAAAAAAATGTGCCTATCCCGACGCCCCCGGTGTGATCCCGGCGTAGGGCTATGTCGTATTGTTTATCGCATTTTCCCCGTTCGTATTTGCTGGACTGAGCGGAAACGATATGGAAATAATCCCGACCCCCTTCTCCAAATTCGGATGCTAAGGCAAAACTGGTATGAAGCCAGGAGTGATAGTCCTCCGCGATGTTCACCCCCCGATTCTGGATCTGCTCCAGGATATGCCTGATGTCTTCGTCATGATAAGCAATAGCCCTGGCCGGAGCCTCCCGAAACTCTCGCTGCTTTTTATTGAGGTACTTGGACCACTTCTTACTGCCTCGATTCAGGTAAAGATGCGGGTCGTACGAGATAAACCGTAGCCGGGATACATCTTTCCCGGAAGGATCTACCACAACACCGTACTGGTTTGCCAAATATCGTTCGATAGCCTGAAAAGCCTCCAGGTGCTTCTCTGGCGAAACTTTTACGTACCACACCAGGCCAAACCCCCTGATGGATGTGTGGCAGGCATAGCAATGCGGGTCTTGCTCCAGGCGGGCCCTGTTTGCTAGCAGATCCGCGTTATCCTCTGCATCCAAGTCGATCCCTATTATTCCGGAGTGTTCAGCCAGGTTGTCCCGCCTGCGGCGATCCTCAAAGCGCCCTGAGACAGTAACAGAAGGGACGCCGGTTTTATCCGACTTCCCGTTGCGAACCGCCAAAACCTTGTCTTGCCAGCGGCCGTCACGGACGTATTCGAGGTAATCATCCAGTTCAACATCTCCACCTACTTTGCTGAACTCTCCGGAATTGAAATAAGAAATTTTGGTCATGCTGCTTTTTAGGGGCGTTTAAACTTCGGCTAGCTGCTCTTGCGGCTGGATGCTAATTGTGTTCGGATAACTCAGGTTCTTCGGTGCATAATTGGGGTTTTCACAATCCCATAGCGCCCGGGTATGGTAATAGAGCTGCAGGTTGTACTCATGGCTATCGGTGAACTCCTTGAGTTGCCAGTCTACGCCTTGAAACTGTCGCTTGGTCCGATGATTTGAATTGAGCCAAAGGATGCCATACCGATCAATCTTCGGTGAATTATGTTCATCCCACATTTCTTTGTATGCGGCCAGCTGAATCTCATGCGTCTTATACAGCCCATTAGAGGTCTTGAAATCGATCATCCAGGTCTCCCCGTTGATCTTAGCAACCATATCGCAAGTCCCCCCGAGTTTCATTTTCTTACTGAATAATTGGGTTTCTGTAGCCACTTGCTCTCCGGACTGGATGTAGTCCTGATAAAATTCCATGAACCGGCAAATCATTTGCCATTCATCCAGGGAGTAATGCTGCTTTCCTTCTGTGATCCATTGCAATTCACGGCCGAGCAGGATCTGCTCAATGGCATTGTGAACGTTGCTTCCTCGGTCGGCGGCCTCCCGGAGGATACGCTCGGCTTCGCCTCCGACATTTTTGAGCCATTCCTGGAAGCCATACCCCTTTGGATATGCGGAGAGTACGGTGGTCACTGAAGGGTAGTATTCATCCCCCACCTGGTAGAATCTTTCATCGAGCACGTCGATCCGGTTCAAATTCTCGTGTGCAAATATTTTCATGTTATTGGTGGTTTTAAACCCCCAACCGAAGCCGGGGGTGTTTTGATTGGACTAAGTTTCGGGGCCTAAAAGTCATCCTGCGGCCCGGCAGTTGCGGGGGCGGGTTCAGGCGCTGCCTGGGGTTGGGGATCGGGCTGCTCCTGGTCGCCATCCGAAAACAAAGAGCAAAACTCCAGGAACTTCTTTTCCAGGAAAGCAAGCTGCTTGGTGTTGTCCCAGGTCTCTTTTCCCTTAAATGTCACCTTCTCCAGCGGAGGGACCCCGCCCGGGTTCTTCTTGGTTCCGTAAGCCCAAGGCAATTGCTCCCCGTGCTGGATGATGGAAAGCCCAGTGGCATCCCGGCCCTTCTTCTTGGAGAAATACTGATACGGCTCAAATTCCACCGGGCTGTCAAGCTCGATGCCAGGAGCGGCGTACAGGAAACCCCGGCCGTATGCAGAATCGAAAGGCACCTGCAAAACGCACTGTGCACCATTTTCCGCCTCGATACGGAACTCCATGGTCTTGCCGTACTCGGGGTGCTCATCCGGCGGCAACTTCAAGTCGGCTCCTTTGATGAAGCCCCGGAGGTAATCCAGCTGCAGCTCGTAGACCCGGTCCCCGTTTTTGTTGATGCGGGTAGTGACCCCTTCCATTTCGGCGGGCTCTTCCTTGCCCAGGGATTTGACCACTTTTCCCATGGTCACGTTAAAGTAGTGGCCCACGCGCTCGCGCTTACCACCAAAATCATTTACATTCGACATAACTATTTATTTGTGTTTCACTTTTTTGTCCAACTGAGTCAGGGGTTGGACTTCCCCGTTTTCTAACCGGCCCAGGCAGCACCCCACTACCGCCTGGGGGATCCGGTTGCTTCTTCTTTGGATACTCCGTGTATCCGTTTGTATTCTTCCCTAAGGGATGAAAGGATGTACTTGCCGTGCACCTTTGAGGGGCGTATGCGCGATTCGGGGTGACGCAGCAGCTCTTTGAAATAGGATTCGCTGATCTCCAAAAACTCCAGAGCTTCTGAGCGGGTGCAGATTCCTTTTCGAGAATGGTGGCTGCTGAGTAGCATTTCAAGGGCCCCTACCGTGATTGTGTGGCTCATATCTGGACGGCTTTTCTCGCCCGGCGGCTGGACTTCTCCTGCTCGGCCAGGGCATCGTCAAATATCTCAACCACTATCGGCTGTTTTTCCTCGGGCATTCTCTCCCCCCAGAGGTAGACGTTTTTGAATGTCTTTTGGTCAACCCCACAGGCTGTGGCCGAAGCCTCGACGACTTGCTTTCGCGTCTTGGAGGTCATCTCGTCCCACATCGTTCGGATAAATTCCATTGTTTCCATTACTTCATCCTTTTTTGGTGAGCAAGCCTACGCTTGCGTTTTGCTTTTTGTGATCGAGTGGGGAAATACATCGGGCTTCCCATTCCGGGGTATCTGTATTTCCGTATTGGGTTTTCTAATTTCATTGTCACATCCGAATGCTCTCCAGAGTTGCCCACCTCACCCATCATTGCTGCAGCCATCATAGCTAAGTGTCTCATTCCTTTCATTACTCTCCTTTTAATCAATAAATCCGTTAACTGTTAATGTTCCCGGACTGCAAAGCAAATTTCCTTTGTCGGTGTACACCCGAATTTTTCCTTTTATTGGCTTCTCATGGGAGTAGGTGCGCCCAATCAATCCGCTCTTGGTAGTAACCAAAGTCCCGGCTCTTTTTGAAGGGCTGCCTGCCAGACGTTGGGCGCACTCAAATTCCCATTGCATTTCCTCGGCAGTCATCACTCTCCTTTTAGTAGTTCACACACTTCCTTACACGGTGTTTCCAGTTTGCTGCAATCGGTGTTTAAATCGATGTAGCAGTTTTCTGTTTTGCGTTGGATTTTGTTATTGGCGCCATAGAGGTATTCGTCCATTGTGGGCTTCTCGCAGGAGGCCGCTATGAGCATGGCCAGGGTCAGCACAAAGAAGAACAGGGCCGCTCTTAGGTTCCATTTTGGGTTTTGGTATTCTGAGTTCATAACAGTTTTATTTGGTTTCTTATCCACTCTAAAAAGAGTTCCAGGTATCCCCTAAAGGGGCTGTGGTAGATCATTACAAGGCCAATAGCGCAGCCCAGTAGAAAGCATCCTAATAGCCAAACCGGGTTCATATCCTGGGATATTCTTCGTCCATTTTTTCAAGCATCCTCTTGTATGCTCGATCGTACCGCTCGGCTTCAATGCATTTCTTTTCGTCGGCGATATATTCTTCGCGGGTATAAATGGGCTGTTTCATGTCTTGTCGTTAAGAAATTCGTCAATCGTTTTTGTTGGTTTCCCGGTTGCGTCTGCGAAATCGTCGCATATTTCAGCAAAGGCATATCCTATGTTCGCAAACAGCTCTGCTAGTGTTTGGTGTTGATCTTTCATATCGCCAGGAGTTTTCCGGGGGACTTTGTAAGAAGTACACCCCAACGGGCCTCGGCATCTGCTATCAGTCTTTTCATGGCCTCGCAGACCCCTTCATCTTCCCAGATAACCGCGACCGTGAAGTCCGCTTTTATCCACTCCCCGGAAGGGAGGCACACCTCGAAGTATGCGTAGATGAACTTGTCTTTTTCCTCAGTACGGATGCGCCAGTCAGTCTGGCCACGGAAGTTGTTGGCTATTAGTTTCATGGTATATAATTAGGTGCGTTAGTATAAGGGTGGTAAGGCTCCTCCCATTCTTCCAGTTCCTCGGCTTTCAGCAGGGCTTCTACAAGCTCGGCCTCTCGGTTGAGCTTCTCCCGCAGGATTTGCTTTTGGGCATCGGTAAGGGTGGGTTCAAACCACTTGCCCCGAACTCGTGCCGATATGTCAAATATGTACTCCCCGTCTTCGGTAAGACGCAGGCCCATTTCCAGGTTCCTGCTTATGTAGTCCAATCCAATATCCAGGTCCAGCGCAGTGGTCCGGCGTAGTTTTAAAACCGCCTCGCAGAATTGGCTCGCCGGGAGGGTTGGTGATTCCTGTAAATTTGCTACCTTGTTCATCGCTTGATTGTTTTGTACAAGACAAATATCGAAGTTTAGTTTGTATTATCCAAAGCAAATGTGTTAAATTTACGAAGTTTTCTTTGCTATATGAATAAAATCGGCCAACGATTTGAGGAGATAATGAACGACAATAGCCTGAATTACAGGACTTTTGCGGAAGTTTTGGGCGTTTCAGATGTTGCTGTGAGAAATATTATAAAAGGGAAGTCAAATCCTAAGTTTGATTTGCTTAGTGCCTTGGTTGGTAAATATCCGAAGATCAATTCGCATTGGCTTTTAACCGGCAAAGGGGAGAAATACACCACAATTAAAGGGCACACCCTGTCTAATGCCTCGGTGCAAGAACTGGCAGAGTACGTGGTGGGAAATCAAAAGATATTTTTAGAAGACCCGCTATTTAATCAGTTCGTGGAAAAGCTGACATATAAACGGATGTGGGAAATCGATAAGTCAGATAAGCAATGAAAGCAAAGGTTTTCCTGACTTTTTACGCAGATCGTTTATTTTCTCGATGAAGCTATTGGTTTCAGCCTCCTCTTTTTCAAATAACTCTTTATACAACTTATCATTGGCCGGGGAGCTTACCAGATCCCGCCCCTTCAGTTTGTCCAATATTTCTTTCTTTCTATCAGAGTTCATCCGCAACTTCATTTAGGACAGGCCACATAACTTCGTCATAATACACCTCGACATCCTTAACGTGATTCGGCGTCTCAAGTATAATAGTATTGTTGAGTCGACGTATGATTCTTTTTAGCGAACTTATATGATTTGTAAAGAATTTCCTAAGTTTAGTTTGTACGAAAACTGCTACTATAGCAAAGCAAATAGAGAATGCTATTTCCACGTTGTCTCCGAAGATTGAAGCATCAATGAAGATCCAGAACATAAAAAAGAAACCTACTCCTTGGATTGCCCATCCGAAAAATCGAAACGGATTAACCGCATCTTTAGTCATAAAATTTGTTGAGTAATTGATGACCATTCCCACAGTTATAAAGGCTATTTCAATCCCGAAAGAATACAAAAACGAGGATAGCCACCTAAAGCCCATGAAGTCGCCCTCGATGTCCCTATCCCCGTTGTATAAAATGTAGCCAACCCTGGCAATTATAGCTATAGCAGCCGCACCACTAACCGTTGCCGCCGTTATCCCCGGGCGGGTCGATTTTATCTTTGTCAGGACTCTGGATATGAAGATCATCATTTCCTACTGTTGTCTCAGGATCGCAGGAGTAGAAAGAACTTAAACCCACGATAATCATCAAAGCAAATAAAACTTTTTTCATTGTGAAATAATTTTAAGGTTACAGCCTTAAATTAATCCGCAATGACCTGGAATCTAGGAAATCGGGGGAAGAATTATTCAATACTTTTTAACGACCCAGGACTGGCAATATACGAATTTTACTTTGGATTCAAATTGCATATAACCCGTATTATTTCTATGGGAAATATTGTTAAAATCACCAATCATCATCTGAATGGTCTTGCTTCATGTAGGCTAAAAGTGATTGGTTTATCTTTTCAATTTGCACTGTAATTGGAATAACCATCGACCTGCCGTACTTCTGAATGTTAGTGTACAGTTCATCATACTTGCGGTCATTTTCGATTAGCCTTGTCATAGACTTCAATTCCGCCCCACTTTCTGGACCATAATGTCTCCGCAAGTGATTTCGGTATTCCTCCTTACCTAAAAAATAATCTTGGAGCCTATCCGGGTACGATGGATGCTGTTCCAGAGCAACGTCTGTTATATCAATTTTGTATCTACCTTCTTTAAATTGAACATTGAGCGTGTAATTTATTCGACGACCTTGCGTGAATTCTTTACCATTAATAGTTTGAATAGCTGGAACCTCAAAAGACCCTTTGGTTAATATTTGGTCGTCGTCATTAATGCGGGTAACGTAATTCGAGTTATTATATGTTTTCGCCGCCCATTCGGTCGCCCACTTCTGTAGATCACTTCTGGATCCATTGACTTCATGGACCTGGCTTAATGAAAAATTACCTTTTCCATCGAATTCCACTTGCCCCCAGGCCACCCCGCAGCACATCAAAAAAACCAGTAACGTCCTCATAATTTGAATTTTCCCCAATGTAAGAAATAACTCCTGTTCCCCGCAAGGTAGTTCATCGAGGGAATACGGCGGGTTGTCGGTTGATAACTGGTTGATAAATACGGGCGGCCCGCCTACCATCGCCCACCCATATTTTGTACTTTTATCGGTAGGGAACACCCCACAAACTAAAAACACGATGTTATGAACGCTAAATCCAAAAATCTGAGTGAAAGGAGAACTATTCGGCTAAACCCCAAAGTCGCAAAATCGATTGACGAACTGGCAGAAAAAGACAATCGATCGTTCAGCAATATGCTGGAAACCATGTTAATCAGACAATTAGAACAACATGGAAGGTTTGTATAATACTAAAGCCCTCCGGGTAGGGAGGGCTTTTAAACTTACGGTGGCCATGTGGTAGAATGGTAAATACTCTTCCTTGGCAAGGGATGATTTTCGGGTTCGATTCCCGACATGGCCTCTGAGACTGGGTCGGCGAAAGCCGGCCCTTTCTCTTTACCGTTAACTCAATATAAAGCAAATATATTGTATTTCCTAGTGCTATTCCTAGTGCTCATGCTGATTTAACACCACTTTTTGATGCTCCCTGTGGTGCTGGAAGTATTGTTAAACGTCCTCCTGGAGCACCTGTTGCAGAACCTGATCGACGATTCTATTGGGCACGCGCCCCTGGTACTTAAAAGTTTCTTCCTTTGGTTTATGGCCTTGAATCTGCATTGTATGGATGATATTGGCCCCTGAATCTCCCGCCCACGTCCTGAAAATATACCTTGGACTTTTGGTTTTAAGTGGCGGGGTAATTTCCAGCTTTTCAGACATCTGCTTTAAAGCCTTCCAGTAATACCGGCGGTAGTATTCATACTGCTCGGTTCCATGTGGCGGAATGAAGGAAAACACCCTCTTTGCCTTTGGCGTTCCGTGCCTATTTATGATATCCTGAGCCTGGGGCAATAGAATGTTGTCAACCTGAACCGGAACCCCGCGCTTTATTTTCTTCCGCATAAATGAAACCCGGCCGCCAGACACATCATCCCAGGTAAGTCCGGCGACATCTACCAGGTCATGCCCTCCAATGTAAATCTGAAACAAGAAAATTGCGATCCTTTGCTCGATGGCTTTTCCGCGAGCCGCCCCCGCATATTTGCTGGGCGAATAATTGGCAATTCGCAGCAAGTCAGATTTTGACAAACGCACTTTTTTCTTCCGGCTTACCGACTGAGGGATAAGTCCATTGAATGGCTTTTGATCTTCAATGAGTTTGCGCCGGGCCGCAGCATAATAAACCGTTCGGATGGTCACCAGGTAAAAGTGTACCCCTGGATCCCCGCAACCTTCCGAATATTTGAAGGCTTTGAACCCCTCTATCCACCCGGGAGTGATATCGGATATCGGAATGTCATCGGTGAATTTGCGTATTTGGGAGAGGGTTTGATCAAATGCTCGGGTAGATTTGGAGGCGAGCTTACGCTCATGTGTGATTTGCTGCCAAAAATCAAATAGACTTACCGTGGGTTGTCCCCGAAGCTCCCGCAGTCGTTTTTCCAACATTTCGATTTCGTCCTGGGGACTGGACTTCCCTTTGATGTATTGGACCGCTTCCCTCAGGGTGTATCCGTGCTCATTGCAATAATTGAGCTGTTGCTGTAATTCAAATTCACGCCTTTTAATCCACGTGCTCAGGTGGCTATAGTTAGGATGCTTTCTAGTAACACCATCCCTCCAATGCTCCTGCATAGAAAAATACCCGGTGGAAATATATTTTTTACTTCCATTCCCCGAGATGTATATCTTTATAGGATGACCCTTTTTACCCTTACTGCGAGTGTCGAGTAGTATTTTTCCTTGCACCAATTTTGCGAAAATTTAGCCCTAAATGGGTCTAAATATAGCCAAATAAACCTATTCGCAAAACAAGTTTAAGGCCTGGTAATTCGCTGCAATCCCCCGGAGGGCCGGTATTGTAAGGTAAAATTGGAAAGTTCTTTGGAGGTGGGTGAATATGAACCCCATGCGTGTATTCTACCAGGCTGAACTACATCCCGGACCGGGGCCGAGCGAAAAGAAAAAGTCCAGTGGACATTTTCCGCGAGGAGCCAGCCGGCGCGCGGCCTTTGGCTTCTCAAAAACTCAGACCTCGTTGGTAAAAAACGAAAGAAAACCAGCCTGGGATTTCTTTCGGCTTGCAAATATAAAATAATCTTAAGATTTCCCCGGCGTAATCCGGGGTAAAAATATGCGCGCCACATGCGGCCCGCTTCAATCGGAAAGGGAAAATTGCAAGGTGTCCAGTTCCCCGGCCGTCCAGGGCCGGATCTTCCCCTGGGTCCGGAAGCGGATCCCGGTGACCCTCCCCCGGCTGACAGGTTGGTTACTGTGTCCCCAGGCATTGCGGATATAGGTGGCGATTGCCGCGATATCCCGGTCCTGAAGGGTGGAAAAAGAAGGCATACTCGGGAGGATGTCCGGGATGTCATATCGTTTGCCGCCTACCTCAACGGGCCCCTCCATCCCGTGCAACAGGATCATGGCCAATTTATAATCCTCCCCGTTGACCCATTCGGAATCCTTCAGGGGCGGCGCAAACCGGCGCATCCCCTCCCCTTTGGTCCCGTGGCAATTGGCGCACAGGTTCAGGTATTGTTGCCGGCCCAGGGCCATTTGCTCCGGGTCGATTTCAAAGGAAGCGCCGGAGGGTTCGGGTTCAATATCCGGTTTCCCGGGCCAGGTAAACCGATGCTGTAAGGCGGCCACCAGTGGGTCGGTATCCGCGGCTTCAAACAGGGTCGGTTTTTCTGGCAGGGCGATGGCCGGCAGGGAATCGTGCTCCCGGGCATTGAGCATCCCCTGGACCACGGTGCTGCGGAGCCAGTCTCCGGGGGCATCGCGGGCAACGGCCAGCAAATGTCGGATATCCCGGGTTTTTCGGGAATTGACGATTGCGGTGACCAGCATTTCGGCAAATATCTCCTCGTGCTGGACCCCCGGGGAATCGCCCTGGTTGGCGAGCAGTTGTTCGTACAATTCCATTTCCCTTCCTTCCAGGCTGCTCATGGCGACATCCCGGGCCACCGGCAGCTCCCCGTAGTCCTCCAGGAAATGGCGGGTGGCCGGCAGCGCCACATCCGCGGCAAGCGCATCGCCTGCCAGGACCATCTGCATTTGAACGAGGGGCGAAGCCCCGGCGAATTCGGATTGGACAAATCGCCCGACCGCCTCCCGGACGGTGCGGTCTTCCCGGCAAATCGGTTCCAGGATTCGCAGGGCAGCCTGTACCACCACCGGGTGGTTCGAATTAAGCGCCTCCAGGTACACCTCCGGATCGCGCCAGCCCATCCCTTCCAGCGTCCAGAGGGCGTGCAGTTGCCCCAGGGATGACCCCTGATTGGCCATCTCCCTGAGAGCCGTTGCAACCGGGGTTGCGCCTTCAGATAATTTCTTATTCCCGCCACGGGCCTGATTGGCTCCATCCCCGCCCCCGGGAGAATGACCCCAGGCCACCAGCAGCCGCTGGGCCGTATCGCGGGTCCAGCCGTCCGGGCTGTCCAGCATGCCCACCAGGGCAACGGGATCCAGTTGATCCAGCGGAACTTTCGCCCGATTGATTCCCGCGGCACTTTCCCATTCGCTGCCACCCCCGGAATTTTCGCGGGTTATCCGCCAGATCCTGCCCATGTGGATGGGTTGGTCCAGTTTCCGATCCAGGGTGACTTCCCGCAGGTACTCCGTCATATAGGGCCCGTGCTGGATAATCCCCTTGTACATATCCACGACGTACAGGGCACCGTCCGGGCCCGGGGCCAGGGAAATGGGCCGGAACCGCTCGTCCGTGGAGGCCAGGAATTCCCGGTCCGGATAGGTGGGCTGCGCCTCCAGCATAAAGCCGTTTTGGACGATATCATTTTGTTTGATCAGGTTGGCCGTGGGTTCGCAAACAAAGGCATCCCCCCGGTAGGATTCCGGGAGTGCATCCCCCCGGTAGATCAGCGGGCCGCAGGCCGAGGCAAATTCCAGCAGCCTGCCTTCCGCGTCCAGCGTCCCGGGCACATAGCCCCTGTTTACCGCCGTATTGCTCCGGATCGGGAAAATGGTCCGGTCCAGGGTCAGGCCGTGGTCGATGCCGCTGCCCGGTATGTGGTTCGGGTTGTCGTCCAGGCTGTTGGGCGGTACCAGGTCTGCGTGCAGTTGCGACCAGTTGTAATTATATACCAGGCGGCCCGCATTGTCGTGGGCAATGCCCCATTGCCCGCGGAATTCCGTTTCGTCCTTGATCCACTCCCCGCCTTCGCGGCGGTAGCGGTACTGGGATTTTGCGTTGTAGATCCAGTTATCCATACCGCGCCACAACCCGTTGGCGGAGTGTTCGGGCATGCCGCTCCCCCCATAGGCGGAATCCACCAGGGTTTTCCGGTCGGCCACAAAATCCCCATCCAAATCCTCTGCAAACCACAGGGGGATGCTTTCGGCAACCAGTACGCCACCGTCTACCAGGCCCACCGCCCGGGGCAGTACCAGGCTGTCCAGGAATATCGTCCGCCGGTCCATCTGCCCGTCCCTGTCGTCATCGAATAGCACGGATACGCGTCCCACCGGGTCCTGCTCCCCCGTTCCTTCAATATCCTGCATAAAACCCAGCATTTCCACCACCCAGAGGCGGCCCCCGGCGTCGAAGGTGATGGCTACCGGATCCTGCACCAGGGGCTCCGAGGCCACCAGCTCCACGCGGAGCCCCGGGTCTGCGAGCTCAAAGCTTTCCATGGCCTCTTCGGGGCTGAGCGGGGGCGATGGTTCCACCCCCTCCGGATCCGAAGCGCAGGATGTCATTGCCAGGAAAATGCAGGCGCCCGCCAAAACCCACCCGGTTGCCCGGCCCCGGGAGGTGGGCGGGAATTTTACGAGTCGGCTTCCGGGCGGGTTACAAGGCATCATCCATCGGGTTATAAAATAAAAGAAGCTGCAAATACGAGCAGGGCCGCAAAAGTCCCTACCACCAGGGTTCCGAATGTGTACACCCGGTAACCGGTCTTTACGTCAATGCCGGAGAACTGGGTGAGGATCCAGAACCCGCTGTCGTTGGCATGGGACACCACCATGGCACCCGCCCCGATGGCGGAGACCACAAGCGCCTTGTCGATGGCTGTCTCGAAGCCCAGGGACCCGAGCATGGGCGCGATGATGGAGGCTGTGGTAATCAGGGCCACCGTGGAGGAGCCCTGGGCCGTCTTAATGGCGGCGCAGAGCAGGAAGGGCAGCCAGATCCCCAGGTTGGCGGTGGAGAGCGAATCCGCCAGCGTACCGGCTATCCCGCTGTTTTGCAGGATGGTGCCGAAGATCCCGCCGGCGCCCGTAATGAGGATAATATTTGACGCGTCCCCCATGGCCTTGCCGACCCACCCGGAGGTGGAGAGTAGCTTGCGGTCGAATTTTTTGGGCAACAGGAAGGAGATGAGCATCCCGATTAACAAGGCCACCACGGGTTCCCCGATAAAGAGCATCAGGCGTACCCAGGCGGCTCCCTCCTGGCCTTCCGGCAGGTTGAACTCGAGCAGGGACTTGCCCACGATGAGCACAATCGGGACCAGTATCGGCAGGAAGGATTTCAGGGCAGAAGGCGCCTGCTTGATTTTCTCCTGGATTTCCGCCTCGTCTATATCCGGATTTGGATCGATGTAATAGCGTTCGCCCAGTTTTTTGCATAAGATAACCGCCAGTACCAGGGCCAATGCGCCGATTATCAGGCCAACGAGCATCACCAGGCCCACGTCGGCCCCAATAATCCCGGCTGCTGCAATGGGGCCAGGGGTGGGCGGCACCAGTACGTGCGAAATCATCAGCCCGAGGATCAGGGCGGTGGCAGTCCCGACAATGGAGAGTTTAGCCCGCTTGGTCAGGCTCTTGTTCAGCGGGTTCAGGATGATAAAGCCGCTGTCCGCAAATACGGGGATGGAGACGATGAACCCGACGATCCCCATGGCAGCATGTACCCGCTTGCGGCCGATGATCTTCAGGATGATCTCAGCGAGTTTAAAGGCGCCCCCGGAGTGTTCCAAAAAGGCACCGATGATCACCCCCAGCACGATGACGATCCCGATTTTCCCCAGGGTGCCCCCGAACCCGTCATTGATGGACTGGATGACCATTTGCAGGGACATGTCCGAGAACAGGCCGAAAAACAGGGCCGCCCCCAGCAGGGCCAGGAAGGGGTGGACATTGAACTTGGCGGTCATCAGGATGATCAGCACGACGCTGAGCAGCAACAGGAGGATGGCTATCATGTGGTTTGGTATCGTTTGTTATCTATTGGTTTAATGGGATTCCCGGTTGACCTTGTCCCCGGATTTCCCGACGAGGAAATCCAGGTCGGCACCCAGGTGGGCCTGTTGCACGGTGGAGGTATACAATTTGACGTAACCCCGGTCCGTATGGGGTTTCGGGGGCTTCCAGGCCTGCCGGCGTTTCTCCAGTTCCGCGTCGTCCACCTCCAGGTGGAGCGTCCGGTTGGGCACGTCCAGCACAATCGTATCCCCGGTTTCCACCAGGCCCAGCACGCCGCCAATGGAGGATTCGGGCGATACGTGGAGGACCACCGTCCCGTAGGCCGTGCCGCTCATGCGGCCGTCGGAAATGCGCACCATGTCGGTGACGCCTTTCTTGAGGAGTTTGACGGGCAGGTCCATATTGCCCACCTCGGCCATCCCGGGGTAGCCCACCGGGCCGACGCCCTTGAGGACCATGATGCTGTTTTCGTCTATCTCCAGATCCGGGTCGTCTACCCGGGCGTGATACTCTTCAATAGTCTCAAATACCACGGCCCGGCCTTTGTGGGTCATCAGTTTGGGTGTGGCTGCGGAAGGCTTAATCACGGCGCCGTCTTTGCAGAGGTTCCCGTACAACACGGCAATACCCGCGTTCTCCAGGAAGGGTTCCTCCAGGGGGGCGATGACCTCCCGATTGTAGCACTCGGCGTGCTGGTTGTTCTCCCCTAGGGGGTTCCCGTTTACCGTCAGTGCATCCGCGTGCAACTGGTCCCGCAGCTGGTTGATGACCACCGGCAGCCCGCCGGCATCGAAGAAGTCCTCCATCAGGAATTTGCCCGAGGGCATCAAATTCACCAGCAGGGGGATATTGCGGCCCAGGGTATCGAAATCCTTGAGTTCGAGTTTTACCCCGATCCGGTTGGCGATGGCCGTGAGGTGGATGATGAAATTGGTGGAACCGCCGATGGCGGCGTTTAGTTTGATGGCGTTTTCAAAGGCTTCCCGGGTCAGGATTTTTGACAGCCGGAGGTCTTCCCGAACCATCCCGACAATGCGTCGGCCGGACAGTTGGGCAAGGGTGCGTTTCCGGGCATCCACAGCGGGGATTGCAGCGGCCCCCGGCAGGGTGAGCCCCAGGGACTCCACCATACACGCCATGGTCGAGGCCGTCCCCATGGTCATGCAGTGCCCGGCGGAGCGGGCCGAGCAAATCTCTGCCTCTATCTGGTCTTCCTCGGTAAATCCCTGGTTTTTAAACCGGTCTTTTAACGACCACAAAAAGGTGCCGGATCCGATCCGCTCCCCCTTGTATTTCCCGTTGAGCATCGGGCCGCCCGGGACCACTATTGTGGGAAGGTCCACGCTGCAGGCCCCCATTACGGTGGAGGGGGTGGTCTTGTCGCAGCCGGTGAGCAGCACCACCCCGTCCAGCGGGTTGGCCCGGATGGTCTCCTCGGTATCCATACTCGCCAGGTTGCGGAACAACATGGCGGTGGGCCGCATGAGCGTCTCTCCCATACTGGTTACGGGAAACTCAAAGGGTACGCCCCCGGCCTCCAGGATGCCCCGCTTCACATACTCCGCAAATTCCCGCAGGTGGCCGTTGCAGGGGGTCAGTTCCGACCAGGTATTGCAGATCCCGATAACGGGCCGCTTGCGGAAATAATCGTCCGGGTAGCCCTTGTTGCGCAGCCAGGATCGGTGGATGAACCCCTGGATTTCATCTTCGGGGGTAAACCAGTCTTCGCTCCTCAGGGGCTTGCCGGAGGCGTTTTTTTTCTCGTCGGAATCTTTTGCCATTTGCTCGTAATTGGAATTGGTCCGGACGCCATGTCCGATTTGTTTTTTCGTAAATTTTAAACAGTTAAAGTATCATCTTTTTAAAATCCATCAAAATTCTCAACGATATTTGTTATCAACACACTTAAAACTGCGGATTCCACAATGGGGATTTTCTTTTTGTATATTCGGAATCGCACAATTGCTGAACATGGAAACAAAATGGGAGACCAAGCGGGCCCTGATTACGGGGGCCGCCAGCGGCCTCGGGCTCGCACTCGCCAGACGCCTCCTGAACGAGGGGACACACCTGGGTTTGATAGACCATAACCCGGAAGGGCTCACCGCGGAATACCGGGAGACTGCCGGGCGTTTCAAAACGTATGCCCTGGATGTTACTGAGCCCGGGGAGGTTCAAAAGGCCGTGGAGGATTTTGCCGGGCAGGCCGGTGGGATTGACATCCTGGTGAATTGCGCCGGGATTACGGGAAGGACCGGGATAAAAAGCCACGAGGTGGACTTCGGGGATTTTAACCGCGTCCTGGGAGTCAATGTCCTGGGGTCCTTCAATACCTTTAAGGCAGTTGCCCCCTGGATGTTGAAACAGGGTGCGGGCCGGGTGCTGCACGTGGCCAGTATTGCTGGCAAGGACGGGAATGCAGGCATGCTTGCCTATTCGGCTGCGAAGGCGGCCGTCATCGGGATGATCAAGGTACAGGGGAAAGAGTATGCGGAATCGGGAATCCTGATCAACGGCATTGCCCCGGCCGTAATCCGGACGCCCATATTGGAGAGGCAACCCGAGGAGCAGATTCGGTACATGACGGATAAAATCCCGATGAAGCGCTGCGGTACCCTGGAGGAATTTGTGGAAGCCGCCTGCTATATCATCTCGGACCAAAACAGTTTCAGTACCGGGTTTACCTTTGACCTCAGCGGGGGCCGGGCGTTGTATTAACCGCGGCCAAAACCTAACGCGCCGGGCAATTAATTAAACAAACTATGGAACGCAGGACATTTTTAAAACGTACAGCCACTACCGGGATCGCCCTTTCGATGCCCGTTTTCCCGTCGTTTCTGACGGCGGGGTCCGACAACCGGTTTGGGGTGGCCGAGGCGGGCTACTATATGCGCTGGTACCGGGACCTGCCGAGCACGGCCTTCCCGCCATTTGAATCCGCCCTGGAAATGATGGACCACTGCCATGCCCTGGGTTTTGGGGGCGTACAGGTAAACGTCCGGGGCTGGGACCGGGAGATGGTCCGCGAGGTCCGAAACCGGCAGGAGTCCCTGGGGATGTTTGTGGAAGGACAGATCCGCCTGCCCCGGGACGATGCAGATGCGGATCGGTTTGAAAAAGAAATCAGGGCCGGCAAGGACGCCGGGGTGCGAATTTTTCGCACGGTTTGCCTCTCGGGGCGGCGATACGAAAACTTCAGCGACCTGGAGAGCTTTGAAAAGTTTCGCAGGGAATCCCGGGAAGCTATCCGGAGGGCGGAGCCCATTGCGGCGAAGCACCGGGTGAAACTGGCGGTGGAGAACCACAAGGACTGGCGCGCCGGGGAAATGCTGAACCTGCTGTCGGAATTCGACAGCGAATGGATTGGGGTAACCCTGGATACGGGCAACAACATCGCCCTGTTGGAACGGCCGATGGAAGTGGTCGATGCCCTGGCCCCGTATACTTTCTCCGTCCATTTAAAGGATATGGGGGTGGAGGAATACCCGGATGGCTTCCTGCTGTCCGAAGTCCCCCTCGGGGAAGGGTACCTGGATCTCCAGGGGATGATCAACCGGATCCGGAAGGAAAACCCCTCCGTCCGCTTCAACCTTGAAATGATAACGCGCGACCCGCTGGAAGTCCCCTGCCTGACCCCGGGATACTGGGCCACTTTTAACCAGATCGGCCCGGCGGAACTGGCAGAATTCCTGCACCATATCCGCGAGCACGACACGGGCCAACCGCTCCCGCGGGTTTCCGGCTTTTCGGACGACGTCCAACTGGCCCTGGAAGTGGCCAACAACCGGGAATCCCTGGTGAAGGCCCGGGAACTTTACGGCTTTAGCTGAAATACGAAATACACATTTATCAACCCAATTAAATTCAACAACACCAATGGCAGAAACATCCCTACCCGGAATTAAATTATTCGAAATGCACGGCAAGGTCGCACTGATCACCGGAGGTTCCAAAGGCCTGGGGTATGCGATGGGTGCCGGCTTTGCTTCGGCAGGCGCCCATGTGATGCTCGTCAACCGGAACCTGGAAGACGGGCGGGAATCCGCCAGGGAGCTTTCTGAAACCTACGGGGTAACCGCCACGGCCTATTCGGCAGACGTCACAGATCTGCCGGCCCTGGAAAAAGTGGTGGCAGATATTGTCAAAACACACGGCCGCCTGGATGTGCTGGTCAACAGCGCCGGGATCAATATCCGGGGCGCCATCGACGAACTGAGCCCGGAGGAATTCAGTAAGGTGATGCGCGTGAATGTGGACGGTACCTGGAACGCCTCCCGGGCCGTCACCGCGCAAATGAAAAAGCAGGGAAGCGGGAAAATCATCAACATGGCCAGTACGCTGGGCCTGGTAGGCCTGGCCAACCGGACGCCCTATGCCACCAGCAAGGGGGCAGTGGTGCAGATGACGCGCGCCCTCGGGCTGGAGCTCGCCCCGTTCAACATCAATGTGAACGCCATCTGCCCGGGACCCTTCCTCACCGAGATGAACATCCCGATCGCCGAAACCGAGGAGGCGAAAAAATTTATCGTCGGGGCCACGGCCCTCGGCCGCTGGGGGGAGCTGAAGGAAATCCAGGGCGCGGCCCTGTTTTTGGCCAGCGACGCGGCCACCTATATGGTGGGGTCCATGCTTACCGTAGACGGCGGGTGGACCGCAAAATAAACGCCTGCCTGGCCCAGGGCTAAAAAACAGGCCCAATCCAGGTGGCGGCCCCGCCGGGACGGATCCAAAATAAAACCGGCACCCGGGGAAATCCCCCGGATGCCGGCACCAACATGCTCCACATATCGCTGGTTATCTGTACAGGGTAAAATGCCCTACATATTGTTGTTTTTCATTGTCGTTGGCGTTCACCACATACCAGTAATCGCCGGTGGGTAATTCGGTCCCCTCGTAGGTGCCGTCCCAGTTCTTCACCTGATCCAGGATGGCCACCACGCGGCCGTACCGGTCGTAGATCTTGATTTCGATATTCGGGAAGAATTCCCGGTTGCCCGGCGACCATTCGTCATTCATGCCGTCCCCGTCCGGGGTAAAGTAATTCGGCAATTCCACCATGCCCTCAAAGTCGAAAGGGAAACTGATTTCCACCATACAACCCATCTGGTCCACCACCCGGATCCGGACATTCGCGTCGTAATTGATCGTAAACACGTTGTCGCTGCCAAACGAATCCCCGTTAAAGTAGAATTCGTATCCGCCAAACCCGCCGCTGGCTGTAGCCGTGATCTCGTTCGGACCCGTCTGCATGGCATCCAGGGTCAGGGGCTGGTAGTCGTCGATGGTAAATTCCTCAAAGATCGTACACCCGTTTTCGTGGTAGATATACACCGTGTGGTCGCCGGCGGGCAGGTCGCCCCAGCTGCGGACATCCGTGGCCTCTGCCGTGATGGCATCCGTGGGGTCTGCAGGATCCAGCGCAATGAGTACCTCGTCGTACAACCCGCTGTCTGTCAGGGTTACCTCCACGGAATTGTTCGGGAAGATGCCGTCGCAGCCGTAGCGCACGTCCACATTGGCCGTCAGGTCCACCCCAATTTCAATGGGGAT
The DNA here is from genome assembly GCF_000024125.1 of Robiginitalea biformata HTCC2501. NCBI lineage: Bacteria > Pseudomonadati > Bacteroidota > Flavobacteriia > Flavobacteriales > Flavobacteriaceae > Robiginitalea > Robiginitalea biformata. The sequence continues at coordinate 3,139,689 of NC_013222.1, forward strand.
GACGATGTTGGCGGTACAGCCGTTGGCGTCCCTCACAAAGACCACATAGGATTCCCCGCCCAGCAGGTTGTCGTAGAACAGCGCATCGTTGCGCACGTAATCCACATCTGCGGAGGAATTCAGGCTGGTCTCGTAGTACGGGATGCCCGATCCGTCCACAAAAGGCGTCCCCCCGGCGATGGTGAGTTGGGCAGAGCCGTCTGCGGCCCCGATACAGGTCTCGTCCGTTGCGGTAAAACTCAGTTCAATAGGCTGGGGTTCCACCACGGAAATGCTCGTGAGCTCACTGCACCCCTCGGCATCCTGTATCAGGATATCGTAAGACCGGCCCGCGCCGGGGGCTCCTTCAAGGTCCGTGAAGGTATATACGCCCGGGGTAGCCGGGTCGCTGAAGAATTCGTTGAAATTCGGGGCGATCGCGAATTGGATCAGGCCTTCCCCCCCGCTGGTCACCTCGATGGTGATGCTGCCGTCTTCTTCTCCGGCACAGGAAACCGGGGTAGCCGAAGCCGAATACACGATGGGTGCCGGCCGCATGATAGTGAGCGGACCCTCCACGTCCCCGCAGGTATTCCCGCTGGTAACCGTTACGTAGTAATCGTTTCCGTCTGTGAGTTGCTCAAAAGTCCCGTCGGGTTGCGGTCCGCGGACTACCACGGCGCCCGGCAGCGGGTTAAACGGATCCGGGCCCGGGTCCCCGCTATACAGGATAAAGCTGTTGTCCCCTACCCCGCCGCTGGCGAAGGATTCAATCCGGCCGTCTATCTCGTTGGCGCAGGAAATGTCGTCCGGCAGGTTCACCACCAGGTCCAGATCCTGGGCGTCGATGAGCGTCAGGCCATTGGCGCGCACCACGTCGCAGACATTGGAGGCATTGACCTTGCGCACGTCGAACTGGTAGAAACCAGGGCCCCCGGAAATCAATACCGAGGTGTTGCCCACCCCCATCGAAATAAACGGGTCGGAAGGCAGGGCCGTCACCGAGCGGTATTCGTATTCAAAGCCCGGTTCCGGGTTCTGGACGCTCAGGCGCATCTCGCCGAGGCCACCGCAACCCGGGGCCCGCACCTGTACCAGGCTCGGGATAATCGGGGGCGGGGGATTTACGAAATAGGGTTCGGTAATACCCACGCAATCGTAGGTGGACGATACTTCAATAGCATACCAGCCCGTGCTGATATACCCTTCGCCCCCTGCACCTGCAAATACCGGGGAATCCTGCAGGCCGCTGCGGGAGAGCTCGTCCAAGATGTCGTTGCTGCCCAGGTAGATGAGCTGGTATTTGTAACCCGCTCCCGGAACGCCCCCTGAAGCACCGGTAAGGGCCGTAAGGGCATCGCCCGTTGCCGGGTCATAGGCTTCGAGGATGGCATTGTTCCCGCCCGGGCAGATCAGTGCCTGGGGTTCCCGGATGCCCACCTGGATGGGCGGAATCGGATTTAGGGTGATATCCACGGTGGCCGTACATCCCTCAACGTCCCGGACTTCCACGCGATAGTCCCCGCTGCCCAGGTTTTCGAAACGGTCCGAAGCGGAATAGGGCGCAACCTCCGCATAGCCGCTCCCGTCGTCGCGGAGCAGGCGGTACTCATACGGGGCAATATCCCAACCGCCGGTTGCAGAAGCCACGATGATGCCCAGGTTGTCGTTACAGGACACGTTGCCTTCCTCCACCGCCACGGGAAGCAGGGGCCCGTTCGGGGCCCGTACGGTGGCCACATTGGATTCGGCCGGGCAGCCCGGGGTATCCTGGGAAACGATGTCCACGATAAAATTGCCCCCCGGCAGGCCGGTGATCCGGGCGGGATCGCCGCTGACATCCGGGAAGTTATTCGTGTCAAAGCTGCCGCTGGCCAGGGCCGGCATGATGCGGTTGCCGCCGCTGTCCACCTGGTAGACCTGGTAATCGTACACCCCGGTGTAGTCCGCAACCTCGATAAAGAGCGCCCCGTCATTTCCGGGCACTGCACAGCGCACCGGGTTTGCCTCGCTGATGGTCACCGCCGGGTAGGTGGGCTCAAAGACCTCGTGGAGGGGGAGCGGATAAGAACAGCCGCCGATATTGTCCGTGATCTCGAGCAGGTACCCGCCGGCCAGGGGCAGGTCCATCAGCACAAAGGAGTCTCCCGGGTTGTTCGTCACCGCAGCCGGGCTGGCCGGACCGCTGACCACGGAAAGGGTGAAATCCGTACTTCCCACCACATCCACGCGGATCCGCTCGTCCGTGGTACACGTCAGGGCTGCCTGCAGGGACAGGGTCGGCACCACATCGGTGGGCGGGTTCAGGGTGGGCAGATCAAAGGTGGCCTGGCACCCGTTGGCGTCGATGGCGTAAATTGTAATATCCTGGGGGGAGCCGTTGTCGACAACCTCAAAGGTCGGGGAACTCTGATAGTTTCCAAACCCGGTAATACTGTACTGGTATCCCGGGGTGCCCGGGTCCACCACGTTGACCGTTACAATCGTCGAACTGTAGCGGTTGGCACCCGGTTCGCAGGCAAAATCCGGGGCGCTGGCCGTGATGGAAAATGCCGGGGGCTCGGAGATTTCGATGTCGTCCTGGCGGGTCTCGCAATTCCGGCTGGTCACCACGGTAACGTCATAGAAGCCGGGTACCAGGCCGGTAAACGACCCGGAACCGTTTTGCTGGACGATGGTGGAAGTCCCCGCCTCGTAAAGCGTATAGGTAATCGGGCTGTCGGCATCCGTGCCCGCCTGCAGGAAGACGTCGATGGCCCCGTCGTTGGCCCCGTTACAGGAAATATCCGTGTCGATCACCGCGCTGATCACGGGCGGGATGGCCGCATCCAGGGTAATCCCGTCCACCAGGAAGAAACAATTGATCACCCCGTCATTCACGATATTGTCTGTAACGAGCACCTCGTAATCGCCCGGGGCATAGCCGGTAAAGACCCCCGTGGTATTGTCGTCAATATAGGCCCCGGCCCCCGTGCGCAGCTCAAAGGTAAAGTCCCCGCTACCGCCCAGGGTGGAAATGGAGATTTCCCCGTCGGCCGCGTTACAGGTCGGTTCCGTGGTAAAGCCGCCGGAGGCGCTCAGGAACTCGTAGACGGTGGCGGTGCCCTGGCTCGTACAGCCGTTGGCGTCTACCACGTCAACCACATAGTCCCCGGGGGTCCCTACCGTATAGGTGTATTCCCACACCCCGCCGTTGAGTACCGGGAACTGCTCGTCCCCGTTAAGCGTAAAACGCGGCGTATCTACCGTCGAAGGGATCTGTACCAGGATATCGAAGGAGGTGACCGTGTTGTCGCACTGGTTCTCCACCACAAAGGTGGGTACGGGCAGGTCCGGTTCCAGGTTGATGATCTGGGCGATGGCAAATGAGGTACATCCCGTAATATCGCGCACATAGACGTCGTAATTCCCAGCCGGCCCGATAAAGGTGGTTGCCGTATCGAAATCTCCCGGCGTGGGCGGTACGCCGGCATCCATGAAAGCAAATTCATAGGGGCCGCCGCCACCCCCGGATCCCTGGACCGTAAACTGGCCAAAGGCATTACAGTTGGCGGGCTCCTGGGCGATGATATCGATATTGGGCGTATTCTGGTCGATGACCACGGCAGTGGCATCTGTACAATTATCGGTAGATTCGGTAACGATCACCTGGTAATTCCCCGGCAGGGTTTCATAGGCTCCGGAATACGTGGGACTTACGTTGGTCGGCGAATCAATGGTGATCCGCGTCCCGTCGTCCGTGTTCAGAAGTTCAATCAGCAGGTCAGAGCCCGGGGTAAACCCGGTAACGTCGTATAATATCTGGCCAAAGCGGTTGGCGTCACAATAACCCGGGGTGCTCGTGGCGGTCACCTCCAGCGGGTTGGGTCCGTCCACGGGCGGGATTTCGTCCAGGTACACACAGCCGGTGCCCAGGTCGGTGACCTCAACGGTGTACGTTACGCCAAATTGCAGGCCGTTGAAGGTATGCCGTCGAGGCGGGCTGTTTACCGGGACCGGCGGGTTCGGGTCGGTAGCCAGGCGGATCTCGAAGGGGCCCACGCCCCCCACGATTTCCACTGTATTGGTAAATCCGCCAGCGGCGCAAACCGGTGCTGCCACCGGATCCGGGACCACATCTACGGTGGTCTGGTCCACGGTCACCGTATCCTCATCCCGGCAACCCAGGGCGTCCAGGGTTACCACCGTATAGATACCCGGGACGATATTCGTAAACGTTTCCGCGGTACTGGAAGTGGGCCCGATCCGGTCCAGTTCCACGCCGAACTGGTCCTGCAGGATATATGTGTAATCGGCGGTTCCCCCGGCCACAGAGGTTACCTGGATATTGCCTTCCACAAGGCCGGCCGAACAGGTAGCCGTCACCGGCGCAACCGTTGCATCCGGCGGGGGCGTGCCGTCCAGGGGAATGGTTACGTCCTGGGGCACGGTTTCGCACCCGCGGGCATCCCGGACGATTACCGTATAGGTCTGGCCGGCGTTCAGGTTGGAAAAGACGGACTGGGAACCGAAGGCCCCGCCGTCAAAGCTGATTTCGTAAGGCGGGATGCCGCTGGTGGCATCCGGGGTAACGGTGACAATGCCGTTGTTGGTCTGCCCGCAGCTCGCAGGAGTCACCGCGATGCTGGCCGGGTCAATATTTACAGGCGGGTTCAGCGTAATCGGGCTGGACACGGCCACGCAACCCCGGTTATCCGTTACCCGGAACACATAATCCCCGGGTACATTCGTGTTGTATACAAAGTTGTTGCTCGCCAGGGGTACCGGGGCGCCGTAGGTAGCCCCGCCATTAGCGCTTACCTCGTACTGCTTGGGCCCGGCCCCGGCCAGGTACCCGCCCGTCACCTGCACGCGGATCCCCCCGTCGGCACCGCCACACGGGATTTCCGCATCGATACTCGTGTTCACCCGCAACTGGGAATTAATCGTCGCGGTGACCGCATCCGTACAATTGTTCCCGTCCACCACTTCGATGGTGTAATTTCCGGGGTTCAGTCCGGTAAATACAGGGCTGGCCTGCAGGGGGCCTCCGTTGATCCGGTACTGGTGGGAAGCCAGGGGGGCCGTCCCCGCTGAGGAGCTCACCGCCAGGGTGGCGCCGGTACCCGGCACATAACAATAATCCGAAGCGCCGGCGTCCAGGGTAAGCGTCGGGGCGTCGATGGGCGTCAGGCTGAAGTTGAAGGTAGCCGTACATCCTTCGGCATCTTCCACCGTGAGGATGTAGTTGCCGCTCTGGGTCAGGTTTCCAAACGTCCGCCCGCTTTTCGGGCCGCTGACAAAGCCGTTGGGCATCTCCAGGCTGTAGCGGTAGGTACCCCAACCGCCACCGGCCGTTGCCACCACCCGTCCCGTATTCCCGTTGGCACAGGTCATGGCGGTTACATTCCCCGACAGGGTCAGCGGGCTGGCCGGCTCCTCGATGGTAATGCTTGCAGTGTCCGTACATCCCGTATCCGCATCCGTAACGGTAATGGTGTAGGTACCGGCCCCGGAAAGCGGCAGGTCTACTTCCGCGTCGTTCTGGGGTGCGCTCTCCGGCCCCCCGTTGATATTATAGGTATAGTTGTTCGTAAACCCGTCGATCAGGAAGGTCCCTGTACCGTCCGCTGCACCGGTACATACGCGGGTATCCCCGCCGGATTTAACCCGGGCGCGGATGGTGCTGATGACTGCGGGGGTAAAGCTCTCCGTATACGTACATCCATTGGCATCCGTAATGCGGAAGGTATAGGCTGTGTTGACGCTCAGACCGGAAAACGTATCGCTCCCGCCGTTATTGACCGAAATGGGGCTGATGACCTCGTAAAGGACAATCGGGGCGTTGCTCGTGGGGGTGAGCTGCACGTCCGAAGTGCCGGCCGCGCAATTGATGGCGCTCTGGGCAAAGGCCAGGTCGGTAGGGGGATCCACATCGGCAATGGTGATGGCCGTCAGTTCCAGGCGGCAGCCGCCGGCATCCCGGATGATGGGCGTATAGGTGCCCGGCGCCAGGTTCGAATAGGTTTCCTGGGTACTGAAATTCACCCCGTCGATACTGAACTCATAGCCGCTCCCGGAACCCCCGGAATACGGTCCCTGGAATTCGATGATCCCCCCGTCCACGCCGCCGGCCCCGTCGCAGAGCCGATCCTGGATCTTGACGGCATTGCCGGTGATGGCCCCTACATTGGTCACCGAGATGGAAGTCGGGATCGTATAGATACAGCTGAAGGCCGCCTGCTGGTACTGCACCTGGATCTGGTTGTAGGTCCCCGTCGGCACGGTGAGTACCGGATTGGCCGACCAGGGGTCGGCGGGATCGGCGCGGAACAAGAGGTTGTACCCCTTGGCGTCGATGATGTTGATGTCGATGCGGGCACCGTTGTTGCAGTCGCCGTCCGTCCCGGAAGCGGTTACGTCCGGGGGGGTGAGTTCCTCCACGCTGGCCGTTGCCGTAGTGGTACAGCCGTTAGCGTCCGTGATAAAGAATTCATAGGTCCCCGCTGCCGTGACGTTGTAGGTAGTCTGCCCGGTGTATGTGCCTCCGGAATTCCCCCCGTCGCTCACCGTAAACGTATACGGGCCGGCCCCGCCGGATGTCCGCACGATGATATCCGCATCGTTGGCCCCGCAAACGGGGTCCGAACTCAGGCTTTCATTCACCTCCGTTGAAGCTGAAAGGGCCACCAGGCCGTCCCCGATAACAATGGGGTTGCCGTTAATGTCCGTGGACTGGCGGGGGGGCGGGATACCGTTCCCCGGGTCGCCCGTACACTGCTGGGTTTCCACCTGTACGCTGTAGGTACCGAAACCAACGGCGGCAAATGTATAGGGGTTGTTCGGGATAAAGGTGGTGAACTCCTGGGGCACGCCTGAAGCGTCCAGGAGCGTGTATTTGAAAGGGCCCGGCACGTTGTTCACCGTTACGGTGATGCTGCCGGTCTCCCCGAAGCACTGGGCATCGGTGAATTCCACATCGATGTCGATCTCCTGTTCCTCGATGACAATGGGTTCGTACGGGTATTCACAGGTGTTCGAAGTATTCTGCAAACGCGCCTTCACCACGTAGGTTCCCGGGTCCAGGCTGCCGAAGATCGGGGAGGTTTGCCAGGGGCCGAACCCCGTGCCGTTGTCGATGCTGAATTCGTAGGCACTCGAGAGGTTGGTGATCTGGATCCGCCCGGGCACCCCGCAGATAAAATCCCGCTTCACATAGGTCTGGGTAATGGTACTTTTCTTAACCTTGAAGTAGTAATAGGAACCCCCGTTGACCCGCACGCGAAATTCCGCCCCGCTGGAGGCCGGAATGGAAGCGGCATTCAGGGTAAGGGTGGAAGCCCCGGAAATCGTCTGCCAGTACGGGTTGCACTCGCTCCCGATAATGGGCGGGCAGTCTTCGTTGACGTCAAAGGTACAGCTCCCACCGGGTACCAGTTGTTGCCATTGATAACTGCTGTGGCTTCCGCTTACCGAAATAATCCGGTCGTCGTAGTCCCCGCAAAGGTTAAACCGCGCAATGGTAAACCCGTTGTCCGCACAGGTAACTTCCTCGTCTGCATTCTGGATAATCGTAGAGAAGAGTGCCGGGGCGGCCGGAGCAGGGAAATCCGTGGTTCCTATTGCAATACTTGCCGCAGGGTCGATGCCGACAACCCCCTGGGGCTGCTGGCTATCGGAAATTACGCTGTCGATACGGGACAAAAATCCTCCCAGGGTACCGCCAGCAATGGCTGAAGAGCTGATGATAGTGGCCACTAGCATCAACAGGGCATACCAGAGATGCCTGTTCTTTTTTGGGAGCATAGGTTAAGTCTTGTGGTCGATACCCGCGATTTGGGAAACGAATAGCGGCCGGGGTAATTATTTATCTTATAAAATCTCTTTAACTTAGGCGATAAGCCTATACTTCTTTATTTCCTAACGACACAACATGCGAAATAGTATTGTTTTATCCGCTTTTTTGGTCATTTTATCGATGAACTCCTGTGCGCAGGACCCGGAAAACCAGGCAACTGTCCCGGAAACCGTTTCGTTCACCCCCGAATTGGTGGTGGAGGACCTGGACATCCCCTGGGGAATGGCCTTCCTGCCCGACGGCTCCCTGCTGATAACCGAAAAAAGCGGGGAAATCCTTCTTTTCCGCGGGGGGTCAAAAACGGAAATTTCCGGCGTCCCGGAGGTATACAACCGCGGTCAGGGCGGCCTGCTGGACATTGCCCTGGACCCTGACTACCCGGACAATGGCTGGATATACCTGACGTATGCGTCCGAAGAGGGCCCGGGGTCCGGCGGGCACACGGCCCTGGCCCGATGCAAGCTCAGCGGCACCACCCTGACGGACCTGGAAGTACTCTACAAAGCAAGCCCGAATACCACGGCGGGGCAGCACTTCGGGTCCCGGATCGAATTCGACCGGGACGGCTACCTGTATTTCAGCATCGGGGAACGGGGCGAGCGGGACGTGAACCCCCAGGATACGGGGCGGGACGGCGGCAAGGTTTACCGGTTGAACCCGGACGGCAGCATCCCCCCGGACAACCCGTTTGTCGGCTCGGACGGCCTGGACGCCATCTATTCCTACGGACACCGCAACCCCCAGGGCATGGCACGCCATCCGGATACCGGGGAAATTTGGGTACATGAACACGGCCCCCGGGGCGGTGACGAAATCAATGTGGTAAAAAAAGGCGCCAATTACGGCTGGCCCGTAATCACTTACGGGATCAATTACAGCGGGACCCCCATCACGGACCAGACCGAGATGGAAGGCATGGAACAACCCATCCACTACTGGGTCCCCTCCATCGCGCCCAGCGGTATGGCCTTTGTGACTTCCGACCACTACCCCGGATGGGAAGGCAGCCTGCTGGTGGGTTCCCTGTCTTTCCAGTACCTGGAGCGCCTGGAAATGGAGGGTAAAACCGTATTGAAAAGGGAAAAACTCATGGAGGATGTAGGCCGGGTGCGGAATGTCCGCCAGGGCCCCGACGGACTGGTCTACGTGGCTGTCGAGGGCGAGGGAATCTACCGGCTCAACCCGGATCGATAACGACTGATCCTATTTCAGTGCTTCCAGCGCTTTCTGCACGGAACCATAGCGTTTGAGGGCTTCCCCGGCCGCTTCGTATTCCAGGCCAAGGCTTTCCATCAGGTACCGGGTCCCCCGGTCTATCAATTTGTTATTGCTCAATTGCATGTGGACCATCTTGTTCCCCCTGACCCGCCCGACACGTACCATCAGTGCCGTGGAGATCATATTGAGAACGAGTTTCTGGGATGTGCCGCTTTTCATCCGGGTACTCCCCGTGATAAATTCGGGGCCCACGTCAACAGCTATCGGTATTTCCGCCGCTTCCGCCAGGGGCGACCCGGGGTTGTTGGTAATCCCCGCAGTAAGCAGCCCTTCCGAGCGCGCTTTGCGTATGCCCCCCAGGACATAGGGGGTGGTCCCGGAAGCTGCGATCCCCACCACAGTATCCGTGGGCCCGATTTCGTATTCCCCTAGGTCTTTCCAGGCCTGCTGCGTGTCGTCTTCTGCGTGCTCCACCGCTTTTCGAATGGCCCGGTCGCCGCCGGCTATCAGCCCGATGACCCGGTCGTGGGGCATGCCATAGGTAGGGGGGATTTCCGAGGCGTCCAGGATGCCCAGCCGCCCACTCGTGCCGGCTCCGATATAGAACAAGCGGCCGCCACTTAGAAAACGGGGTTCCAGGGCCTTCACCAGCCGGGAAATTTCCGGAATACAGGCTGCTACGGCCGGGGCCACCTTTTGGTCTTCCTCGTTTATTTTCTGCAGGAGGGAGACGGCGTCCAGGTCCTCCAGGTTATCGTGCAGGGAGGCCTGCTCCGTGATTTTCTTGAATTGCGACATATTATGCGATATACTATTTGATAGGTGAGCTTCTATAAAAGATGAATTTCCCGGTCGCGGAACGGGTTGAGCCGGTTGTGGTCCGGCGGTAATTCGGTGACCAGGGTATTGATCGCACTGATATCGCAGGTGCGATACCGGTGCTGTGAATTCAGTTTCTCGGAAATACAGAGCAGAATGGCCTTCCGGGAGGAGGCGATTACGGATTTTTTGACCTGCACCACCTCCCAGTCAAACTCAGTAAGCCCGTGGAGGGCATCCACATACCCGGTTCCGATAAAGCCGTAGTCCACACGGATATCCGACAGGGCGTGGATGGCGCTGGCCCCGGTGGCAATCTGTGCCTCCCGCGAAATTTTCCCGCCGATCAACACCACCTCCACCCGTGGCTTGGCCAATAGTTGCAAGGCCACCGGCAGGCTCAGGGTAAAACAGGTCAGGTTCAGGTTCTCGGGCAGTTCCCGGGCGAGTTCCAGGCAGGTGGTCCCCCCGTCGATAAAGATGACCGAACCGTCCCGGAGGAGGCTCGTCGCTTTCCGGGCGATGGTGCGCTTTTCCTCCAGGGCGTAGGTATTTCCACTGCCCGTGGCCGGACTTACAAATCCCAGGGAAACGGCACCGCCGTGTACTTTGCGCAATTTCTGGTCCGCATCGAGTTCCTTGACATCCCGCCGTACGGTATCGATGGATACCTCGAGCATTTCGGCCATATCCGTAAGCTGGACCCGGTTGTGGAGGTCCACTTCACTGAGGATGATGCGCTGTCGTTCTTCCTTGAGCACGTAAGGCGGTTTTCCGGCAAAGATAGTAAAATCCTGAACCTGCTGTTTTTTGTTGCAGATATTTAATAAATAGTTAAATATTGCATTTAACAGCATAATAAACTGCAAGAAACTGCAATTATTGGAATTTTTTCTTATTTTTGTCCCCGCAAACAACATAAAACTACCCATGACTGAAATTGCAAGCACCGCACCCCACGGCACCATCCCGACGGATGACGAATCCCGGAAATTCGAAAAAATCCCCACCCGGATCTACGACAATTCCGATACGGCCTCCTTCCAGGTAGCCACGGAAATTTCCCAGCTTATCCGGCAACGCCAGAAGCAGGGCAAAAAAGCCGTCATTGGCCTGGCCACCGGGTCTACCCCCACCAAGGTGTACGATTTCCTGGTACAATTCCACCGGGAGGAAGGCCTGAGCTTTAAAAATGTGGTCACCTTTAACCTGGACGAATACTACCCGATGCAACCGGACTCCATCCACAGCTATGTCCGGTTCATGAACGAACACCTTTTTGACCACATCGACATCAAAAAGGAAAATGTCCATATCCCCGACGGCCAACTCGACAAGGAAGACGTCCGGGATTTTTGCCGGGATTACGAGGAGCAAATCCGCAAGGCAGGGGGGCTGGACATCCAGGTGCTGGGTATCGGACGGACCGGACATATCGGTTTTAACGAGCCGGGATCCTCCCTGAAGAGTGTTACGCGGATGGTCCGCCTGGACCGGGTAACCCGCCTGGATGCGGCCAGCGATTTCTTCGGCCTGGAAAACGTACCCACCAAAGCGATTACCATGGGGGTTGGGACCATCATGAAGGCCCGGCGCATTGTCCTGATGGCCTGGGGGGAAGGCAAAGCGGGCATTATCCGGCAGGCCGTGGAAGGAAAGATCCGGGAATCCGTGCCGGCCACCTTCCTCCAGCACCACCCGAATTGCGAGGTAATCGTGGACCAGGCGGCAGGGTCAGCCCTCACCCGGATGGCGACGCCCTGGCTGGTTTCGGAATGCGAATGGAACGACGCCCTGATCAAACGGGCCGTGCTCTGGCTGTCCGAAAAGCTGGATATCGCCATCCTGAAGCTCACCAACGAGCACTACAACGAATACGGCATGGGGAACCTGGTGGCGGAGATCGGTTCGGCCGAACATATCAACCTGCAGGTATTCAATGCCCTGCAGCGCACTATTACCGGATGGCCGGGCGGGAAGCCGAATGCAGACGACAGCAACCGGCCGGAGCGCCGGGAGCCCTATCCCAAGCGATCGCTGATCTTCAGCCCGCACCCGGACGACGACGTCATCTCCATGGGCGGGACGCTGTTGCGGCTGGTAGACCAGGGGCACGAAGTTCACGTGGCCTACCAGACATCGGGAAATATCGCCGTGTTTGACGACGAGGTGATCCGCTTCCTGGACTTTGCCACCGACGTCCAGAAAGACAACCAGGCACTCATGCAGCAGTTTAAAGAGGTACGGGAGTTCCTGGCCAACAAGGAGCCGGGGGCAGTGGACAGCCGGGAAATCCAGGAGTTCAAAGGGCTCATCCGAAAAGGGGAGGCACTGGCCGCCTGCCGCTACTGCGGGGTGGACGAGGCCAACGCCCACTTCCAGAACCTGCCGTTTTACGAAACGGGCACGGTTAAGAAAAAACCGCATTCCGAAGCGGATATTCAAATCACCTACGACCTGCTGCAACAGATAAAACCCCACCAGATCTTTGCGGCCGGGGACCTCTCGGACCCGCACGGGACGCACCGGGTTTGCCTGCAAATTATCTTCCAGGCCCTGGAGCGCCTGAAGCAGGAAGGGGCGGAATGGTTGTCGGACTGCTATGTCTGGCTCTACCGGGGCGCCTGGCAGGAATGGGATATTGCAGATATGGAAATGGCTGTCCCCATCGGGCCCAAAGACATGGAGCGGAAAAAGAATGCCATCTTCAAGCACCAGTCGCAAAAGGACAGTGCCATGTTCCCCGGCAATGACGAGCGGGAATTCTGGCAACGGGCCGAACAGCGGAACAAGGAGACTGCCCGGAAATACAATGCGCTCGGGATGGCCGAGTACGAGGCGATGGAAGGGTTTGTCCGCTACCATTTCATGTAACCGAACCGGGATATTCCCCCAACTGAGCCCCGGGCCTTCAGGGTCCGGGGCTATTTTTTTATGCAACCCGGGACATGTCGGACATTTCAATTAAATTCGGGCCATGACGCCAAAAGACAAACGGGCCTGGCTATGGGTCCCCACCTTGTATTTTACACAGGGCCTCCCCTACGTCCTGGTAGTCACCGTCTCGGTGATCCTCTATAAAAACCTCGGGGTCAGCAACGCGGATATTGGCCTGTATACCAGCTGGCTCTACCTGCCCTGGGTGCTGAAGCCGCTTTGGAGCCCCTTTGTGGATTTGCGCGGTACCAAACGGAAATGGTTTCTCTCCATGCAGCTCATCATTTCGGCAGCCTTGCTGGCTGCGGGGCTCAGCCTCCCCACCAACCAGTTCCTGGTAACCTCCCTGGCCTGTTTCTGGATTGCTGCCTTTGCCTCAGCCACCAACGACATCGCCTCGGACGGTTACTACATGATTGCCCTGAGCCAGAAAAAACAATCGTTTTTCGTCGGGATGCGGAGTACTTTTTACCGCCTGGCGATGATCACCGGCCAGGGCCTGATTGTTATCCTGGCGGGATTCCTGGAAAACTATTACGGGGATAATTCCAGGGCCTGGTCCGTTACCCTGACGGCCACGGCCGGGCTGATGCTGCTGATGACCCTCTCCAACTATTTTGCCACCCCGGCCTACGAAACCGCCCAGCCCGCCGAGGGCGACCGCAGCTTCTGGGCCATTTTCAGGAGTTTTTTCGAAAAGCCGCATATCGGGTGGGCGCTGGCCTTTATCCTCACCTACCGGCTCGGGGAGTCCCAGCTGGTTAAAATGGCCGCGCCTTTCCTGTTGGACGACCCGGATTCCGGGGGGCTGGCGTATTCCACGGAAGCCGTGGGAACCATCTACGGAACCGTCGGGGTGATCTGCCTCTCGGCAGGGGGCATCCTGGGGGGGATCCTGATTTCCCGGGACGGGCTCAGGCGCTGGATGCTGCCAATGATCCTCTCCCTGAACCTGCCCAATGTGCTCTATGCTATTCTCGCCATTACCCAGTCCGACCAGACCTGGGCAGTTGTCGGGACGGTGGTTGCCGAACAATTCGGATACGGATTTGGGTTTGCCGCCTTTCTGATCTACCTGATCTACCTGGCGGACGGACCGTTTAAGACCGCGCATTACGCCATTGCCACGGGTTTTATGGCCCTGGGCATGATGCTCCCCGGCATGATCAGCGGCTACATGCAGCAGTGGCTCGGGTACGGGGGGTTCTTTGTCTGGGTGGTGATCGCCGCCCTGCCGGCCCTGCTGATGCTTTCAAAAATTCGTTACCCCGCCGACTACGGCAAAAAATCCGCTTCCGATGCCTGACACCCGCCCGGTAGAACACATGCTGCGCCACACTACCCGGGAAGAACAGGTGGGCCAGCTCTTTATGCCCGCGGCCTTTATCAACGATACGGAGGAGGCCATAGTGCGCCTGGAGGAGTTGATCCGGGAATTCCACATCGGCGGCCTTTGCTTTTTCCACAGCCCGGCCAGCGCCGCCACCAATTTTGAGGGAAAAAAGGAAATCCCCCACAACCCGGACAGCCTGGGGACCCTGAAAGAACTGATCCGCCGCTACCAGCGGGCTGCCCGATACCCGCTGCTGATCGCCATGGATGCGGAATGGGGCCTGGCCATGCGGGTCGAAAACGGGGAGCCTTACCCGTACGCCCTCTGCCTGGGGGCCCTGTCGGATCGGGACCCGCTGCTCTACCAGGTAGGACTGCGAATGGCCGCCGACTGCCGGGATGCCGGCATCCACTGGAACCTGGCCCCGGTTGCTGACGTGAATTGCAACCCGGGGAACCCGGTGATTGGCTACCGGGCCTTCGGGACCACCCCGGAGGGGGTCGCCCGCCGCGCCTCGCTTTTTTACCGGGGCCTCAAAGACGGGGGCATCCTGGGTTGTGGGAAACACTTCCCGGGCCATGGGGATACCGCCGTAGATTCCCACCTGGCGCTTCCTGCTATCGATAAAGGAGCGGCGGAACTGGAATCCACGGAATTCGTCCCGTTCCGACGACTTGTGGCGGAAGGGGTTGACGCCATTATGACCGGGCACCTGGCCGTGCCCGCCCTGGACCCGGAAGGCCTGCCGGCCAGTTTATCCCCCGCCGTCATCGGCCAGGGCATCCGGCAAAATCTGGGGTTTGACGGGGCAGTTATCAGCGATGCCCTGAATATGCACGCGGTGAGCAAAAATTATCCGGGTCCCGGGGAGGTGGCCTGG
Organism: Robiginitalea biformata HTCC2501; assembly: GCF_000024125.1. Lineage (NCBI taxonomy): Bacteria > Pseudomonadati > Bacteroidota > Flavobacteriia > Flavobacteriales > Flavobacteriaceae > Robiginitalea > Robiginitalea biformata. The sequence goes on from NC_013222.1 coordinate 3,154,692, forward strand.
CGGGCCTTTGCCGCCGGGAACGACATGCTCTGCTTTGCCGAAGACATCCCGGAGGCCCACCGGCGGATATGCCGGGAAGGGGAAACCGACCAGATTGAAGCTTCCTTCCGTCGGGTCTGGCAATTGAAAGAACGCGTCCGGGAAGTCGGATCCAAGCCGGTACAACCGGCCCATTCCCCGGCCGGACTCCGCCGGGAACTCGCCGCAAAATGCCTGACGGAGGCTCGCGCAGATGGGGAACCTGCCGCCTTCCTCGGCGAAGGCCCGGTCACTGTCGTACTTGCAGGCAGGGACCTGCTGCCTTTTCATGCGGGGATCCGGGATCAATTCCAGGCGGATTTCCTGGAATGGGACCTGGCCGCAGACCGGCCGGAAGCCCTCCCCATGCCGGGCACCCAAAAAATCCTGATCGCCCTGCAACCCCCTGCCCTGAAACCTGCAGGAAATTTTGGCATCTCGGCTGCCGCCCTCCGGGCCCTCGATGCATTGATGGAGAATCACCGGGTCTGGCTCTGCCACTTCGGGAATCCGTATGCCCTGAATCTGTTGCAAACAGACCGGGTTGCAGGGATCCTGGTAGCCTACCTGCCGTTGGCGGAATTTCAACAGCAGGCCCTTGCTTATTTTCGGGGGGAGGCACGCCCGGCAGGCGAGCTGCCCATCCAACTGAAACCGTCCCGGAACGGTTAAACAACACGGCGTAAACCAATTAAATGAACTGGCATGAATGACTTTCGCATACTTGGCATGATGTCCGGGACCTCCCTGGACGGCCTGGACCTGGTCCTTGCACACCTGACCGAATCGGAAGGCGCCTGGGGGTACAAAATCCTGGCGTCCGGCTGCCTGGATTACGAACCAAAAATGCGGCAACGGCTCCAGGCTGCCATTGAAATGGACGTGGGCGGGCTCCTGGCTTTCCACACGGAATACGGTAAGTGGTTGGGGGATCAGGCAGCGAAATTCCTGGCAGCGCAGCACGAACCGGCCGATGCGGTGGCGAGCCATGGGCATACGGTACACCACCGACCGGAAGCCGGTTTTACCTTCCAACTGGGCTGCCCCCAGGAGGTGGCCCTGCGCACCGGGGTTCCGTGTATCGGGGATTTCCGTTCCCTGGATATCCGGCTCGGCGGGCAGGGGGCACCCCTGGTACCCATTGGCGACCGGTTGCTATTCGGGTCGTACGACTTCTGCCTGAACCTGGGGGGCATCAGCAATATTTCCTTTGAACGCATGGGCAAACGCACCGCTTTTGACATCGGGATTGCGAACATGCTGCTCAACCACCTGAGTAGTGAATCTGGCCGGGCCTATGACGCCGGCGGGGCCCTGGCCCGGAGCGGAAAGGTGCTTCCCGACCTGCTAAAGGCCCTGGACAACCTGCCCTATTACCGCCAACCCTTCCCAAAATCCACAGGTTACGAGTGGTTCCGGGACCAGATCATCCCGCTATTGAATGCGCACCCGGGCTCACCGGAAGACCGCTTGCGTACAGCGACCGTCCACGTTGCCGGCACGGTGGCCCGGCAAATAGACGAACTGGCCGGGGGAAGCCCCGCTACGGTATTGGTCACCGGCGGTGGGGCGTACAACGATTTTCTCATGGAACAGATCCGGGAGGGAATGCACCCGGATATCCGGGTACATATACCCCACGACGGCCTGGTCGAAAACAAGGAGGCGCTGGTTTTTGCCCTGCTTGGGGCGCTGCGGCTCAGCGGTTCGGTAAATGTCCTTTCGTCCGTAACGGGTGCCCGCAAGGATTCCTGCTCGGGGATACTTTACCTGCCGGAGGTGTCCGGCGGCCAGCGACCGCCCGGATCCGGTATTTTGGGGGGCTAGAGCGGGATGTTCCCGTGTTTGCGTTTTGGGGCGTCCACCTGCTTGTTTTCCAGGGAAGCAAATCCCCGGATGAGTTTACGGCGGGTCTCCCCGGGCAGGATGACCTCATCGATAAACCCGCGGCCTGCGGCCCGGTAGGGGTTTGCAAATTTTTCCGCGTATTCCGCTTCCTTCTCAGCCAGCTTTTTCTCAGGGTCTTCCGCCTTGGCGATTTCCTTCCGGAAGATGATCTCACTGGCACCCTTGGCCCCCATCACAGCTATTTCGGCCCCCGGCCAGGCGTAATTCAGGTCGGCCCCTATGTGTTTGGAGTTCATCACATCGTAGGCCCCGCCGTACGCCTTCCGGGTGATCAGCGTAATCCGGGGGACGGTGGCCTCGCTCAGGGCATAGAGCAACTTGGCGCCGTGCACAATGATGCCGTTCCATTCCTGGTCGGTCCCTGGCAGGAAGCCCGGCACATCCACCAGGACCAGGAGCGGGATGTTGAAGCAATCGCAAAACCGCGTAAAGCGGGCTGCCTTGCGGGAACTGTCCCGGTCCAGGACACCGGCCAGGGAGAGGGGCTGGTTGGCGACAATCCCCACGGTCTTCCCGGCCAGGCGCGCGAACCCCGTAAGGATGTTGTCTGCGTATTCCGCATGGATTTCATAAAAGGATTCCGCATCGACAATCCCTTCGATCACCGCCCGCATATCATAAGGCTGGTTCGGGTTGTCCGGCACCAGGTTCCCCAGGTCCTCCCGCCATTCCGACCCGAGTTCAAAGGGAACGGACGGCGGGAGTTCCCGGTTGTTCTGGGGCAGGTAGGTGAGTAATTTTTTCAGGTCCTGCAGGCAGGCCGCGTCGTTGGGAGCCGTGCGGTGTGCCACCCCGGATTTCGAGGCATGGGTACGCGCCCCGCCCAACTCTTCGGAATCCACTTCTTCGTTGGTGACGGTACGGACCACGTTGGGACCGGTGACAAACATGTAGCTGGTCTGCTCCACCATCACGATGAAATCCGTGAGGGCCGGGGAATACACCGCCCCCCCGGCGCAGGGGCCCATAATAGCGGATAGTTGCGGCACCACCCCGGAGGCCTGCACATTCCGGTAAAAGATATCGGCGTACCCCGCCAGCGAACGGACGCCCTCCTGGATTCGTGCTCCCCCGGAATCGTTGAGCCCAATCACCGGGGCCCCGGCTTTTACGGCCAGGTCCATGAGCTTACAGATCTTCTCCGCGTGGGTTTCCGACAGGGAGCCGCCAAAAATGGTGAAATCCTGGGCGTAGACGTACGCCAGCCGGCCGTTGATGGTCCCGTACCCGGTCACCACGCCGTCTCCATAGTACTGTTGGTCGGCCATGCCGAAGTCCGTGGTCCGATGCGTCACCAGGCTGCCGAGTTCCTCGAACGACCCGGCATCCAGCAGATAGCGGATGCGCTCCCGGGCGGTAAGTTTCTTTTTCTCGTGTTGCTTTTCAATCCGTTTTTCACCCCCTCCTTTCAGGGCCTCCGCCCGGCGGCGGTTCAATTCCTCATGGCTTTCTTTCATCGGTCAGTGCGTATTGGTGCTTAAGTGGTCGAGGTGTTTCAGATAGGCGTTCAGGGCCACGCGCGCGGCAACGGATGCCTCCCGGTCCAGGTCGGCTTCCAGGGCTTCCGGGGAATAGTGTTCCTTGACAAAATGCGTGGTGAAATCCCCGCTCGTAAAGGCGGGGTGCCTGCACACGAAATCCCCGAAAGGCAGGGTGGTGGCTACCCCGGCCACCCGGTAATCCGCAATGGCTTCCCGCATCCGCCGGATCGCGGCCGGCCGGTCGGCCCCGTAGGTAATCAGTTTCGCGAGCATCGGGTCGTAGTAGATCGGCACCTGCATGCCCTCTCGGTATCCGTCGTCCACCCGGATGCCGGGGCCGGATGGGGGACGGTAAATCTCCAACAGGCCCACGCTCGGCATAAAATCCTGCAGGGGGTCCTCTGCGTATACCCGGAGTTCCAGGGCATGTCCGCTGATCTGAAGCTCCTCCTGCCGGACGGGCAGCGGCTCCCCCCGGGCCACGCGGATCTGCAATTCCACCAGGTCGAGCCCCGTGATCAGTTCGGTAACCGGGTGTTCTACCTGCAGGCGCGTATTCATTTCCAGGAAGTAGAAATTGTGGTCGGCATCCAGCAGGAATTCCACGGTGCCGGCCCCCAGGTAGTTGCAGGCCCGCGCTACATCCACGGCTGCCCGCCCCATGCGTTCCCGCAGTTCCGGGGTCAGCACCGCAGACGGGGCCTCCTCCACCACCTTCTGATGCCGTCGCTGGATGCTGCATTCCCGTTCAAAGAGGTGGATGGCATTGCCGTGCGTATCGCAGAGTACCTGGATTTCAATATGCCGGGGGGCGGCTACGTATTTTTCAATAAATACGGAACCGTCCCCGAAAGCCGATTTCGCCTCGCTGGTTGCCCGTTCTATCTGGGCGTGCAAATCGGCCTCCCGCTCCACCACGCGCATGCCCTTTCCGCCGCCGCCTGCAGCCGCCTTGATCAGGATCGGGTAGCCGATTTCCGCGGCGATCTCCCGAATCCTGTCCGCGTCGCTGACGGGTTCATCCGTCCCGGGCACCAGGGGGATGTCGTAGGGTTGGACCGATTTTTTTGCGGCGAGTTTATCCCCCATGGTTTGGATGGCGTCTGGTTTCGGGCCGATAAATACGAGCCCGGCTGCCTCGACGGCCCGCGCAAATGCCGCATTTTCACTGAGGAACCCGTAACCGGGATGAATGGCATCTGCCCCGGTTTCCCGGGCTGCTGCCAGGATTTTTTCCTCCTGCAGATAGGACTCGGACGACGGGGCGGGGCCGATACATACCGCCTGGTCCGCGGCCAGTACGTGCGGGGCGTCCCGGTCGGCTTCCGAATAGACGGCTACCGTGGCAATGCCCATTCGGTGGGCCGTGCGCATTACCCGCAGGGCGATTTCGCCCCGGTTGGCAATCAAAATTTTCTCCATGGTGCAATTATTCAAATTCGACAAGTACAGCCTTCTTTTCCACCGCGTCCCCTTCCCGCACGGCCACATGGCCGATAACCCCGTCTGCCGGGGCCAGGATGGCATTCTCCATCTTCATCGCCTCCAGGACGAGCAGGGGGTCCCCCTCGGACACCCGGTCCCCCTCGGACACCTGTACCGAGAGGATCAGCCCGGGCATCGGTGCTTCGATCCGCGAGACCCGCTGGGCGGATTGCAGTTCAAAACCCATCCGGTCTATCTGCAAGTCCAGGTCGTCTGCCAGTCGGACATCAAAAATGCGGTTGTTGACGCCGATGCGGTAGTACTTCTCACCCGGTCGGGATGCCAGGATCCGGATGCGGCTGGAATGGTGGTCCTCGAGCAGGTGCCACTCCCCACTGCCGGCCGGGACCAAATCCAGGCGGCGCGCTTCTTCGGCGTCCAGTTCAAAGGAACGGGACCCGTCGACGGTGGCGCGAAAGGCATTTGTCATAGCAGTTCAATAAATGGTTCCCGCTAAAAATAAGCTTTCATTGGCAAATCAGCAGGCCGCATTGGGAATTTTCCCCGCTGTTGCAGGCCTTCGGGGTACCTGCGCCAGATCCTGCCGGGTTCATGGGTCGAAAACCGTGTAAATTCCTAATTTTGTGCAAAACCAAGCACCATGCTGACGATCGGAATTGCGGGGGGTACCGGGTGCGGCAAAACGACCGTGGTCAATCAGATTACCGGCCAGTTGTCCGATTCCGAGGTCGGTGTCATTTCCCAGGATTCCTACTACCGGGACCTGTCGGAACTGAGTTACGAGGAGCGCTGCAAGATCAACTTCGACCACCCCAGGGCCATTGATTTCGAGCTGATGCGCAGCCACCTGGAAGCCCTCCGGGATGGCCGGCCCATCGAACAGCCCGTGTACTCCTTTAAAGAGCACAACCGCACGGACGAAACCATTCGCACCGAGCCCCGCAAGGTGATGATCATCGAGGGCATCCTGATATTCACCCACCCGGAAATCCGCGACCTTTTCGATATCAAAATTTTTGTACACGCGGATTCGGACGAACGGCTCATCCGCCGCCTCCGCAGGGACATCACCGAACGGGGGCGGGACCTGGACGAGGTGATCCGCCGGTACCAGGACACGCTTAAGCCCATGCACGACCAGTTTATAGAACCCACCAAGGAATTCGCCGACATCATCATCCCGAACAACAAATACAATACGGTTGCCATCGATATCGTCCGGACGATCATCGCCGAAAAAATCGCCTTGCCATGAACTGGAAGGAATTGCGACAAAAACCCTGGTTCCGGTTGGCCGGCAATATCTATGTGCTCGTGCTGACCGTCTTTGTAATCTGGATGGTGTTTTTTGACCAGAATTCCCTGTTGATCCACCTGGAACTCCGACGGGAAATCCGCAAACTGGAAAAACAGCAGGAGTTCCTTAAGGAACAGATTGCCAGCGACCGGGAAATCATCGAAAAACTCTCGGACCCGAAGGAACTGGAAAAATTTGCCCGGGAACAGTACCTGCTCAAAAAGAAAAACGAGGAAATCTTCCTCATCGAATTCGACAGCCTCAACGAAAAGAACGATGACCACTAACGACCTCTTCCGGGATTTTGCACCCGTATCTGCCGCCGAGTGGAAACTCCGGATTCAGGCAGACCTGAAGGGCGCGGATTACAACGAGAAAATGACTTCCGACACCCCGGAAGGCATCCGGATCAAGCCGTTTTACACGGCGGAGGACGTACCGGATACAGGTGTCCCTGCCCCCGCCCTGCCGGGTGGTTGGGAACCGGGTATGTACCTGGATGCGGCCGAGGGCGGCGAACCCGCCACACGCGGTCGGAAAGCCCTGGGGGGAGGCGTCACGCGCCTGGTCGCCCCCATCCGGGAGGCCTCCGGCTGGCTGGAAGCTACCGGGGCGGAGCCGGGATCCGTTTGGCTGGAATGGCCGGATGTCCGCCTGGAACCCGGGGAAGTCCTGCCGGGAGACTTCGCCTCGGCATCGCCGATCCTTCCAGACCCCATCGGGAACCTGGCGGCTACCGGGAACTGGGCAGCGGGCCGGGCCGAAGATATGAAACGCCTGGAGGCCCTGTGCCGCACGTTTCCTGAGCGCGTTTCCCTAACTGTGCGCGCCGACCTGTACCAACAGGCCGGCGCGCATGCCGTACAGCAACTGGCCTATGCCGTATGCCACATGCAGGAATATTTACTGGCCACTGACCAGCACCCGGGCCTGCTACCCGCCCTGGAGCGACCCGTGTTCCGCATTGCCGTCGGCAGCGATTACTTTATGGAAATTGCCAAGATCCGGGCCCTGAGGCGTCTCTGGCACCTGGTTGCCAACGCTTACGGACAGTCCGGAGAATGCCGTGTGCTGGCCATGCCCGGGCTGCGGAATAAAACACTCTACGATTACAATACGAACCTGCTGCGCAGCAGCCTGGAGTGCATGGCTGCGGCCGTTGGCGGGGCCGACCTGATCTGCAACCAGCCCTACGACGGACTCTACCACAAACCAAACGATTTTGCCGACCGGATTGGGCGAAACCAATTGCTCGTATTGCGGGACGAAGCCCACATGGCACGGGTGGCCAACCCGGCCGACGGGGCTTATTACCTGGAAAGCCTTACCGATCAGCTCGGGCGCAAAGCCCTGGCATTACTCAAATCCCTGGAAAAAGGGGGCGGCCTGCTGGCCCAGCTGAAATCGCACAAGATCCAGACGAAAATCCGGGAGGCAGACCGGCGGGAACAGGCTGCATTTGACTCCGGGGAGCTCCAGCTGGTGGGCAGCAATGTGTTCCCGAACCCGGACGACCGGATGGCCGGGGAAATCCAGAAGGAATTACAACCCGGGCGGCCGGTGAAGACGCTCATTGAGCCGCTGCCCCTGCGAAGGCTGTCGGCCCGTCAGGAACTCAAAAGACTCAGGGATGAAGCGAAATAAGGTTCAGGAACTGGAATGGCCGGGCAAACCATCGACTTCAACCGGGCAGAAACCGGGGGCGGGCCACCCGGCGACTCCGACCAGCCGGGAAACGGGGGCAGACCCGGAACGCGAAACCGGGAACGACCGGCAGGCAGGGTACCGCACCGTGGAAGGCATCCGCCTGAAACCCCGGTACAGCCGGGAAGATTCCGGTGACCTCAGGCACCCGGGCTTCGGGGCCGGCGTCCCCCCCTACCTGCGGGGTCCCTACAGCAGCATGTACGTGCAACGGCCCTGGACCATCCGGCAGTATGCCGGTTTTTCCACGGCCGAAGAGAGCAACGCATTCTACAAGCGAAACCTGGAAGCCGGGCAAAAAGGGCTTTCTGTAGCTTTTGACCTCCCCACGCACCGCGGTTACGACAGCGACCACGAGCGGGTGCCCGGGGATGTGGGCAAAGCAGGCGTCGCTATCGACACCGTTGAGGATATGAAACGGCTCTTCGACGGCATCCCCCTGGACCGCATGTCGGTTTCCATGACAATGAACGGGGCCGTTATCCCGGTAATGGCATTCTATATCGTCGCTGCCGAGGAACAGGGCGTCTCCCCCGCCGCCCTTTCCGGGACCATCCAGAACGATATCCTCAAGGAATTCATGGTCCGGAACACCTATATCTATCCCCCGGCACCTTCCATGCAGCTGGTGGCGGATATTTTCGAGTATACGAGCCGGGAGATGCCCAAATTCAACAGCATCAGTATTTCGGGCTACCACATGCACGAGGCCGGCGCCCCGGCACATATGGAGCTGGCCTACACGCTGGCCGACGGGTTGGAATACATCCGCACCGGCCTCGAGGCCGGTTTGGGGGTAGACGAATTTGCCCCCCGCCTGTCCTTCTTCTGGGGGATCGGGATGAACCATTTTATGGAAATTGCCAAAATGCGGGCCGGCCGCATGCTCTGGGCGCGGCTCGTCCAGCCTTTCGGCCCGGAAAACCCCAAGTCGATGGCCTTGCGGACGCACTGCCAGACAAGCGGTTGGAGCCTGACCGAACAGGACCCGTTCAACAACGTGGCCCGGACCATGGTAGAGGCCGCCGCCGCGGTATTCGGGGGAACCCAGAGCCTCCATACCAATGCCCTGGATGAGGCCATTGCACTGCCCACGGACTTTTCGGCCCGGATCGCCCGGAACACCCAACTGGTCCTGCAACGGGAAGCCGGCGTAACCCGGACGGTAGACCCCTGGGGGGGCAGCCACTATGTGGAACGCCTGACCGCGGAACTGGTCGGGAAGGCCTGGGAGCTCATTCAGGAAGTGGAGGAGCACGGGGGCATGACGGGTGCCATCGAAGCGGGTATCCCCAAGATGCGCATCGAGGAGGCAGCAGCCAGAAAACAGGCGCGGATCGATTCGGGGCGGGATATCATTGTCGGGCTCAACCGGTATCCGAGCCCGGAAGACGACATGCTTCAGATCCTCGAAGTAGACAATACCCGGGTACGCCGGCAACAGATTGAGCGGCTGGAGGCAGTACGTGCAGGGCGTGACGGGGCGGCCGCAGAACGGGCGCTGCAGGAACTCACCGCCGCCGCCCGCAGGAAACAGGCCGGGGAATCCCGGGGAGCAGCCGATAATTTATTAGCTTTAGCCGTCTCGGCAGCCCGCGCGCGGGCCAGCCTGGGAGAAATCAGCAAGGCGCTGGAGGAAGCTTATGGCCGCCATCGCGCCAGCGTTCAATCCATATCCGGGGTGTATTCAGAAGAAATCCAGCAGGACCCGGCCTTTGAAAAGGCGCGGAAGATGACCGATGCGTTCGCCGCCAGCGAAGGTCGCAGGCCGCGCATTATGATTGCAAAAATGGGCCAGGACGGCCACGACCGCGGGGCCCGAATCGTTGCGACAGCCTACGCGGATATTGGGTTCGACGTGGACATCGGCCCGCTGTTCCAGACCCCGGAGGAGGCCGCCAGGCAGGCCGTGGAAAACGATGTACACATCCTGGGGGTATCCTCCCTGGCCGCCGGGCATAAGACCCTCGTGCCGGCAGTCATCAAGGCCCTGGCTGAAATGGGCCGGGAAGACATCCTGGTGATTGTCGGAGGCGTCATCCCCAAACAGGATTACGAATTCCTTAAACAGGCCGGGGCAGCAGGGATTTACGGCCCCGGTACCCGTGTGAGCGAAGCGGCGATAGAAATTCTCGGATTGCTGAACAGGGGGGAATAGGACCCCGGCGGCAGGACCTGCCGGGTGGTTCCCGACCAACTGCACCTCCGCAATGCCCCGGTAACCGGAAAGTTATCCACGCCATGTTAACAATTTCCGTTTTCCCGGTACCCAAATAATCGTATTTTTAACCCCTAACTCAAGTTGCAGATGGGCAAGACTATTGCTATAGCGAATCAGAAGGGCGGCGTCGGAAAAACGACCACTACGGTAAACCTGGCCGCCGCGTTGGGCGTGCTGGAAAAGAAGGTGTTGCTCATCGATGCGGATCCACAGGCAAATGCCACCTCGGGCCTCGGCATCGACGCGGACAACATTTCCCTGGGGAGTTACCAGTTACTGGAGCACACCCGGGCCGCCTCGGAGTGCATCATCCCGACGAATTCCCCGAACGTCGACCTGATACCCGCACATATCGACCTGGTCGCCATCGAGATAGAGCTCGTAGACCAGGACCGCCGGGAGTCCATGCTGAAGGTCGCGCTGGAAGAGGTACGTCACCAGTACGATTACGTGCTGATCGATTGCGCACCGTCCCTGGGGCTGCTGACCCTGAATGCCCTCACAGCTGCCGACTCGGTGATCATCCCGATCCAGTGCGAATACTTTGCGCTCGAAGGCCTCGGCAAGCTCCTCAATACGATTAAGAGCGTCCAGCGCATCCACAACCCGGACCTGGACATCGAAGGCATGCTGCTCACCATGTACGACGCCCGCCTCCGCCTGTCGAACCAGGTGGTGGAAGAGGTCAAAAAACACTTTGGCGACATGGTCTTCGACACGATCATCCAGCGGAATGTCCGCCTGGGCGAGGCGCCGAGTTACGGGGAGAGCATCATCAAATACGACGCGAGCAGCAAAGGGGCTGCCAACTACCTGAATATGGCCCACGAATTGCTGCAGAAAAACAGGCAAACCGTCTAATGGCAAAAGCGACCAAAAAACAGGCACTCGGCCGCGGCCTTTCCGCCCTGCTGAAAGATCCGGAAAACGACATCCAGTCGGTATCGGACAAGCACGCCGACAAGGTGGTGGGCAGCATCGTGGAACTCGACATCCGCAGTATCGAGGTGAACCCTTTCCAACCCCGTTCCAATTTCAACGACGAGGCCCTGGACGAGCTGGCCTCTTCCATTAAGGAACTCGGGGTTATACAGCCCATCACGGTGCGCAAGCTCGGGTTCGACAAATACCAACTCGTTTCCGGGGAGCGGCGCTACCGGGCCTCCCAACGTATCGGGCTGGAGAGTATCCCAGCCTATATCCGCATCGCCAACGACCAGGAAACCCTGGAAATGGCGCTGGTGGAGAACATCCAGCGACAAGACCTGGACCCGGTGGAAATTGCACTTTCCTACCAACGGCTGATCGACGAGATCGGGCTCACCCAGGAAAAACTCAGCGACCGGGTGGGGAAAAAGCGCAGTACGGTAACCAATTACCTGCGTCTGCTGAAACTCGACCCCATCGTCCAGACCGGGATGCGGGACGGGTTTATCAGCATGGGGCACGGCCGCTGCCTGGTAAATGTGGACGACCGGGGGGAACAACTTCGCATCTACGAAAAAATCCTGGCAGACAACCTTTCCGTCCGGCAGACGGAAGCGCTGGTGCGCTCCCTGGGCAACAAGCCGGCATCCAAAACGGCCGCAAGGAAAGAATTGCCCGAATTTGCATCCGACGGTTTGTCCGTCCTGAAATCCTACCTGGATGCCCCGGTAAGCGTACAGGCCTCCGGGAAAGGCAAGGGCAAAATCACCATCCCCTTCCACAGCAAAGAAGAATTCAGAAGGCTGAAAAAACGCATTACCGGTGACTAGAAACCTCCTGATCGGCCTGCTCCTGGCCTGGGGGTCCTTTGGCGCCAGCGCCCAGGAAACGGATTCCACAGCCCTGCAGGCCTCTCCTGAGGCACAACGGGCCAACGATTCGCTGCAGCGGCAGGATGAACAAGCCGTACAGCGCCAGATGGCCGAAGGCGGTGTGCGCTTCGAGCAGGTGGAAAAGCGGGAAATCAACCCGCTGGCCCCCTCCAAGGCCGCATTTTATTCGGCCGTACTCCCCGGGTTGGGCCAGATCTACAACCGCAGGTACTGGAAAGCCCCCATCGTCTGGGCGGCCATCGGGACGGGTACCTACGTCTACATCTATAACGACGATCTCTACGACCGTTTCCGGACCGCTTTCAAGCGGCGCCTGGCCGGCTTTACGGACGATGAATTTTACGACCTCAACCCAAACGACGACATCACCCCTGCAACCCCGGACCTGTCCGACGAGGCCCTGCAGGACGCCCAGGAACGCTATCAGCGAGACCGGGACCTGGCCCTGCTGATCACCATCGGACTGTACGCGCTGAACATCATCGACGCCAACGTGGATGCCCACCTGAAGCAATACAATGTGGACGAAGACCTCAGCATGGAAGTACAGCCCTACCTGGAAAACAACCCCATCGACGGCAGCCCGCATTACGGCCTGGCGGTTAACATCAAATTTTAAGCCCATGAAAATAGGATTGTTCGGATACGGCAAAATGGGAAAAATGATCGAAGGGCTGGCTCCCGGACGGGGCCATGAAATCCGCGCGCGCATCGACGCGCCCGGCGACCCTGCCCCTTTTGACCAGCTGGATGTCGCCATCGACTTCAGCAGCCCGGAGGCCGCCTTCGACAATATTGCGCGCTGCCTGGAAGCCGGGGTCCCGGTGGTATCCGGCACCACCGGTTGGCTCCACCGGTACGACGCCATCTGCCGGCAATGCGAGGAGACCGGGGGCGCCTTTATCTACGCTTCGAATTTCAGCCTGGGGGTGAACCTGTTTTTCAGCCTGAATGAGTATCTGGCAGACCTGATGTCCGGCCAGGACGCCTACAGCGCTTCCATCGACGAGACCCACCACACCGAGAAAGTGGACGCCCCGAGCGGTACGGCTATTACCCTGGCGGAAGGCATTCTGGAGCGGACCCCCTATACCGGATGGAGCAGCGGTTCCGGGAATGCAGGGGAATTGCCTGTACATTCCCATCGGGAAGGGACCGTGCCGGGCACCCACCTGGTTACCTATGCATCTGCCGTAGACCAAATCGAGATCCGGCATACGGCCCACAACCGGGAAGGGTTTGCCCTGGGCGCGCTGGTGGCAGCGGAATGGCTGATTGGAAAAAAGGGGGTTTTCACGATGAAAGATGTGTTAAACCTCCGTTAACCGTTATATGAGATCGCCTGTATTGGGCGTTATTTGAAGTCAAAAGACACCTATGGATTATACCCAGTGGATCCTGTTTATTCTTCTCGTCCAGGTGATTCATTTCCTCGGAACCTGGAAATTGTACCAAAAAGCCGGCCGGAAGGCATGGGAAGCCGCAGTACCCGTCTATAATGCCATTGTGCTGATGCAGATCATCGGCAGGCCCCGCTGGTGGGTACTCTTGTTGTTTATACCGATTATCAACCTTTTGATGTTCCCGGTCATCTGGGTGGAAACCATCCGGAGTTTCGGGAAGACCCGCCTGGCGGATACCTGGCTTGTTTTGCTTACCCTGGGCTTTTACATCGGCTACATCAACTATACCCAGGAGGTCACTTACCGGCCAAACCGGGACCTGCACCCAAAATCCGCTTCCGGGGAATGGGTGAGTTCCATCGTATTCGCCGTGGTGGCAGCCACCCTGGTCCATACGTACTTTATCCAGCCGTACGTCATCCCCACCGGGTCCCTGGAGCGGACCTTGCGGGTGGGCGACCTGCTTTTTGTGAGCAAGTTCCATTATGGGGCCCGGATACCCATGACCACCGTGGCAGCCCCCATGGTGCACGATACGCTGCCCGTACTCGGGGTTCGTTCCTACCTGAAAAAGCCCCAACTCCCCTATATGCGGCTCCCCGGTTTTCAAAAAGTCTCCCGCAACGACCTGGTGGTTTTCAGCTGGCCGGCAGACACGGTCCGGCAATTTTTCCGGGCTGAACGCGGGGTCGATAAACCCATCGACAAGAAATCGAATTACGTCAAACGCTGCGTGGGTGTGCCGGGGGATTCCCTGAAGGTGGTGGACGGCTACGTATATATCGGGGGGGAGCGCCTCCGCCTATCCGACCGGGCGCGACCCATGTACGACTACACGGTCTACGGCCAAAAAGGGGTTTCCAGCCGCTGGCTGGAAGAGGTGGGCGCCGACGAATTCCTGCGTACCTATGTGTCCCAGGGGCTCAGCGGCCCCCAGCTCAACGCGCTGCGGCCCTACATCTACAACTTTGACAACCAAAACGGGCAAACCGTCCTGTTGACCCCCGCGGAAGGCCTGCCCCTGGATGCGGTCCGGCAGGCGGGAATTACGCAGATTCGCGAAGTGCCCGCCAGGGAGCGGACCGTGGCCCTGACGGATGCGATGGCCGAAAAGCTCCGGGACTACTCGGGGGTCGATTCCCTGGTCCGGATAGTGGAACCGGCCGGGAAAGCCGGGGGGAATATCTTTCCGCAAAGCCCGCTTTACCCCTGGAACAACGACAACTTTGGCCCCATCTACATCCCCGGTGCCGGCGACCAGGTAGCCCTGACCCCTGAGACCCTGCCGCTGTACAAAAAGATCATCCGGGATTACGAGGGGAATACGGTACGTGTCTCCGGTAACCAGGTGCTGGTAAACGGGGAGCCTGCCGCGACCTATACCTTCCGCCAGAATTATTACTGGATGATGGGGGACAACCGGGACCATTCGGAAGACAGCCGGGCCTGGGGTTACGTACCCGAGAACCACATTGTGGGGAAACCCGTATTCATCTGGATGAGCTTCGACAACTTCAACCAGGGGATCGCCAACTGGAAACCCCGCTGGGACCGGATTTTTACCACGGTAGGCGGATCCGGGGAGCCCCGCTCCTATTTCCGGTATTTCCTCCTGGCGCTGGCGGCGTATTTTGTCATCGACTTTGTGGTACGCAGGCGCAGGAAGAACCGCAAAAAAGCCTGACGCGCGATGGGCAGCCTGCTGCATCCCGTATATTTCCCGAATATCCGCACCATGGCGCATCTTGCCCGGGGCCCGGTGACCTGGGAAGTATGGGACAATTACCAAAAACAAACGTATCGCAACCGCTGTTACATCTGTGCCGACCGGGGCCGGCAGATGCTCAACATCCCGATCCGACATACAGGGAAGCAAAACGGGCGTCAATTGTACCGGGAAGTCTGCCCGGACAACAGCTACCCCTGGCAGCGTCAACACTGGCGTGGCCTGCAAACCGCGTACCGGTCCGCCCCCTTCTTTGAATTCTACGAAGCGGACCTGGAGCCCCTGTTCACCACCCGCTTTGAGTCCTTGCTGGAACTGAACCTGGCCTCCACTGCGTTGCTTTGCGACCTTCTGGGCCTCGGGATGCCGCAGGAGCAGACCGAAAGCTACCGGGAAGAACCGGAGGGCCTGACCGACCGACGACGCCTGGTGGATGCCAAATCCGATACCGGGTCCGGGCTGCGGCCATACCCCCAGGTCTTTGGCGAGCGTCACGGATTTATCGGGAATGTCAGCTGTCTGGACCTGTTGTTTAACGAAGGCCCGTCTGCCCGCGAATACTTGTTGCAACTACCAATTTCCTGATATGGCCCGGGAACTCGTGCATTACGGCATTCACCTGGGGCTCCCCGTCCTGGTGGCATTCCTCGCCTACCCCGGCAAGAAATGGTTTGCTTTGGCCATCCTGCTGGCCGGGATGGCCATCGACCTGGACCACTTGCTGGCCAGCCCGGTCTTTGACCCGAACCGGTGCAGCATTGGCTTCCACCCCCTGCACTCCTACCCCGCAATTGCCGGCTACCTGCTTTTTTTGTTCTTCCGCAAAACCCGACTGGTAGCGCTGGGGTTGGTAATCCATATACTGGCCGATGGGGCGGACTGCCTGTTACTCGCCATGGAGGCGTAGGGTCGCCATTACGGGCCGGTGGTCGGACAGGTGGATGTCAAAAATTTTGTGGTGCAGGACTTCCATCCGGGAATCTGCCAGGATATAGTCGATGCGATAGGGAAGGCCGCGAAGGCTGTAGGTAGCCCCGATGCCGGAGCCCGCCTGCCCGAAACTGTCTTCCAGGCCGGCCGAGAGGATGCGGTAGGTGTGGGAAAACGGCGTGGCGTTGAAATCCCCGCAGATAATGGTGGGGTACGGGGCCTCCTGCTGATGGGCCTTTACCAGCCGGGCCTGACTGACGTGCTGCCCGGCCACCGCGCGGAACCGCCTGAGGAACCACCCCCCGTATTCGCGGTACAATATGCGTTCGCTGCGAATCCGGTACGATTCCAGGTGGACGTTGTAAATCCGGATGGTGTCCCCTTTCACGGCCACATCGGCAAAGATCGCGTTGTTGCTCGTGTCCGGGAAGTCGATGGACCCCGAACGGACGATGGGGTATTCGGAGAAAATGGCCTGGGTGGATTTGCCGATGATTTCCGGGGAGAAGGCCCGGTACGGGTAGCGACTGACATCGAACGAACCGTATCTTTCGAGTTCCTGAAAGCAGAGGATATCCGCATTGATGTCTTCCATGGCCGTTCGAAGGCCGGCCGGGTTATCAGCTTCCGCAAGCACGTTGCCCGAGTTGAAACTGGCAATCCGCAGGCCTTCTGTTCCTATGCGTTCCCCGGGACCGGCCATCCGGAAATACGGCCCGAAGCTCAAAATGGAGGCAATTAAGGCAAGACCCGGAAACACGGCTTTCCGGCGATTGAAAAGCAGCAGCAGCACGGCCAGGGCATTGGCTATCACCATATAACGAGCTGCAATACTCAACAGGTCCAACAGCGGACTGAACAGGTGGAAATAAGAGATACAAGCCAGCAAAACGAGCAGGGCGTTGACCCCGATCAGGGCGTGCGCCGTCCAGCGCAGTAGTTTCCGCCGGCCCATCTTAGTCTTCTTTACCGGCTTTAAAAAGGAAGTCCTTTTCCGCCTGGGTCAGGCTCTCGTATCCGGATTTACTGATTTTATCGAGGATCGTATCGATTTTCCGCTGGCGCGCCTCCTTGTCGTAATCCACTTTTTTCGCCTTGCGGCCTGCCTGCTTCCTGTACACCGTCTTCAAGGGCGCTTTCCTTTCCCTTTTCTCAAAAAGCCCTGCAAACCAGTCGAGCATGCGGGAAAAACCCGCGCCCAAATCGCCGCCCTGGGCCGAACGGCGGGCATACAGGTAACCGAGCAATGCCCCGCCCAGGTGGGCGATCCGTCCCCCCGGGTTATCGCCGGTGGGGATCAGCACCAGGTCCAGGAGTACAAAGAATGCCCCGATGTACCACAGCTTCAGGTTGAAAAAAAACAGCCGGACCTCCTGCTGCGGCAGGTAGGTGCAAACAAAGATCAGTACGGCCATTACCCCGGCCGAGGCGCCGATCAGGGGCGACTGGCTCTGGTAAAAGACCGGGAAGATGTTGTAGGCGGCCAGGAAAAATGCCCCGCCCAGGATCACCCCGAGGAAATACACGTTGATAAACCTTCGCGGCCCGTAGAAATTCAGGAATATCCGCCCAACATAGTACAGCATGAGCATATTGAAAAAGATGTGGAACAGCCCCCCGTGCAAAAACGAATACGTCACCAGCGACCAGGGCTGGACCAGGAAGTCAAAAAAGTCCTTGGGGAGTTCAAACCACTGCTCCAGACTCCGGCCGGGCAGGTTCAGGAGGAACCCGGCGAGGCCAAAGACAATGAATACCGCCAGGTTTATGACGATCAGCTTCTCGGCGATGCTCAGCCGGGCAAATTGGTATTTGAGGTTGCCGTTATTCATCTATAGATCCCATCGGTTATTGTTAAATTGATTCTGCTTCCAGTACCACATCATCAGGAAGCCGAAAATGGCGCCGCCCACGTGGGCAAAATGGGCGATCCCGGCCCCGAATATGGAATAGCCGGTCAGGCCTGAGAACAGGTCTATGGCAATCAATACCGGGATAAAATATTTCGCCTTGATCGGGATCGGCAGGAAGATCAGGAAGAGTTCGCTATTGGGGAAGGACATGCCAAAGGCCACCAGGATCCCGTAGATGGCCCCCGAAGCCCCCACGGCAGGTGTAAAATAAGATTCCAGCATGCGACTGACCACGTCTCCGGGAGCCATCTGTGCCCATCCTTCATTGTATTTGCCCTGTGCGAGCAGGTTCATGATTTCCGATTCGCTGGCCCCTGCGCTGACCAGCGCTTCCACTCCCTGGTGCACGTGGTAGTAATTGACCCCCGAATGGATCAGGGCGGCCCCCAGACCGGCGGAAAAGTAGAAGAACAGGAACTTCCGGGTGCCCCACATCCGTTCCAGGGGCGAGCCGAAAGCCCAGAGCGCATACATATTGAACAGGATATGCATGAACGTCTGGTTGCTGTGCATAAACATGTGGGAGACGATCTGCCAGATCGAAAAATTCGGGTTTTCCGGATACCACAGGGCCAGCCAGTCGTACAATTGCTCCCCATAGAGCATTGCGGCCACATAGAGGATGATGTTGATGACCAACAGGTGCTTGATGCCTTCGGTGATTCTTCCCATTTAGCTGAGTTTTTTTTCGAGTTCCTCCATGGAGAGGGTCACATAGGTGGGCTTGCCAAACGGGCTCGTCCCGGGTTCCTTGCAACCGAACAGGTCGTTGACCAGCCCGAGTTGCTCTTCTTGTTCCAGGGCCGTGCCATGCCGGACGGCCAGGGACTGTGCCAGCGCCTTTGCAATGCGGTCGCTTTGGGAAAAGTGCACCCCGTCCTCGTGACGCTGCCAGTCCGAAACGATCCCGTCCAGGATGGACTCCGCCTCGGATTCCGGGACCCCGACGGGCAATCCGGTAATTTCCACAAAATCCTCCCCGGTACGCCCAAATCCGAATCCCATGGCCTCGAGGGCCTCCTTCAAGCCTTCGAGGATATGGATCTCGGAAGGGTTCAGCGATGGTTTCAGGGGAAACAGCAAGGCCTGGGTGGCCGGCTCCCGCTGGGTAGTGCTCCGCAGGAAGCGCTCGTAGATGACCCGCTGGTGTGCCCGGCGCTGGTCAATCAGCAACAATCCGGATTTGATGTGCGACAACAGGTATTTGCGGCCCACCTGGAAGACCCCGGCCTGTTCTGGAATTTCCGCGGCATTCGCCCGGAACAGCGCTCCCTCGCTTCCCCCGGAAGCCACCGTCCAACCTTCCCGGGTCTCCTCGGAAACCGCCTCCGGGTTGCCCCCGTCGTAGAGGACTTCCCAGCCGGGGCGCTTTTCGCGTGGGGCGGCCGGTTGGGCATGGCGCGCTGCCGGTTGGGAATCGCGCAGGGCGTGTTCCTCTGCAAACGGATTGAACGTCCGGTCTACGCTCACTTTCGGCACAGCCGCGTCTCTTTGCTGGTAGGCATAGGGCGTTTCCAGGTTCGGGTCCCGCTCAAAATCCAGCACCGGGCTGATACTGAACTGCCCCAGGCTGTGCTTCACCGCAGACCGAAGGATGGCGTACAGGCTCTGCTCATCCTCGAATTTAACCTCGGTTTTGGTAGGGTGGATATTGATGTCGATGGCCCCGGCGGGCACCTGGAGGTACAGGAAATACCCCGGATAGGTGTCGGGCTTTAGCAGTCCCTCAAAGGCCGTCAGGATGGCGTGGTGCAGATAAGCGCTCCGGATAAACCGGTCGTTCACAAAAAAGTACTGTTCCCCCCGGCTCTTCTTGGCGAATTCCGGCTTGCAGATAAACCCGTCTATTTCGGCCAGCTGGGTTTCCTCCCGGACCGGGACCAGGCGCGTGTTCATCCGGGAACCAAACAGGTGGACGATCCGCTGCCGGAGGTTCGCTTCGGGGAGCTGGTGGACTTCGCTGTCGTTGTGTACCATGGAAAATGCAACTCCGGGATGGGCCAGTGCCACCCGCTGGAATTCCTCCAGGACGTGACGGTACTCCACCTTATCGGACTTCAGGAAATTTCGGCGGGCCGGGATATTGAAAAACAGGTTCTTGACGCTAATGGAAGTCCCTACAGGGGCCACGGCTTCTTCCCGGGATTGAACGGTATCTCCCGCAATACGGATCCGGGTGGCCAGTTCGGCCCCATCCTCCCGGGTCTGCATTTCCACCTGGGCAATGGCCGCAATGGAAGCGAGGGCCTCCCCGCGAAAACCCTTGGTGTGCAGCCGGAACAGGTCGGAGGCTTCCGAGATTTTGGAGGTCGCGTGCCGGCGAAAACTGAGCAGGGCATCGGCCGGGCTCATGCCGCACCCGTCATCCACCACCTGGACGAGTGCCTTGCCGCCGTCTTTTACAATGAGCTGCACCCTGGAGGCGCCGGCGTCCACGGCGTTCTCCAGGAGTTCTTTCACGACGGATGCCGGACGCTGGACCACCTCGCCAGCCGCAATCTGGTTGGCTACGTGTTCCGGTAACAATTTAATACGATCGGTCATTCGCTCGGAAAAAATATCGAAAGGTCAAAATCGAAAATGTACAGGACGATCAAGAGCAATACTGCAAGAATGATCCAGAAACGCAGGCGCAGGTTCCGGTCGCCCTGCTGCTTGATATCGCTAATGGCGTTGTTCCAGCGGGTCTTCAGGCCGCCGGGCCCCTGGGCCGTGGTGCGGTATTTGTCGAGCTTGTGCTGAATTTTAAAGGGGTTTCCCTCGCCTTTGTCGTCGTAATACCGGGGCCTGTAACTGTACTTTTTATTCTTGCGAAGTTTTGAAAATCGTCCCATAACCCGAAACTCAAAAGTACAGAAAAAGCGAAACCCGGCCGCGGGCAGCATGCCAAAAATTGTTAACAGAAAGTGGGGCTCCGGATCGGGGAATTCTTATAGGGCAGCCATTTTCAGGGCAGCGATTGCCGCCTCGGCACCCTTGTTGCCGTGCCGCCCCCCGCTCCGGTCACGCGCCTGTTGGATGGTATCGTCCGTCAGGACGCAAAAGACAACCGGGACATCCTGCCGGACATTCAGGTCTTTGATGCCCGCAGCCGCCGCCTGGCAGACAAAATCAAAATGGGATGTTTCCCCCCGGATCACGCTCCCGATGGCGATGACTGCGTCGGGGCGCTCCCGTTCAATCATCCGCTTGCAGCCAAAGGTCAGCTCAAAACTTCCCGGGACATTCCATCGCAGGATACGGTCGTCCGCCAGGCCGCAATCGATAAGTGTTTCATAAGCCCCTTTAAAAAGAGCTTCAGTAATTTCTTCGTTCCATTCGGAAACCACAAGGCCAATACGCATCCCCCCCGTATCGGGAAGCTGCTCCTTGTCGTAGTGGGAAAGGTTCTTCCCGGAGGTCGCCATCTCAGCTGCCTTTTTTGGCCATCCCGATCAGGGCTTCCACCCCGGACGCCTGTGCGGATTGCGGATATTCGTCCCGGATTTGGCTGAAATAGCCGAGGGCCGTATCGTATTCCTGCATCTCCAGGGCAGTGATCCCGGCTTTCTGCAGGTAGAGGGGCGTGGTAAAATTGTTCGTGTCGTGCGCCAGGGCTTTCTCGTAATAGCTCAGCGCTTCGCCCGATTGCCCGAGTTCCAGGAAGGCATCGCCGATGGACCCCAGGCTTACCGCTCCGAGGATGGCATCTTCAGAAGTGTATCCCTCCAGATAACTTATGGCCTGCTCGTATTGGTCGAGCTGCAAATAGGACACCCCGGCGGCATAGCGCGCCAGATTGGCGGCTTCCGTCCCGGAATATTCATCGATAATATCCACGAGCCCGTATTTGCCGTCGGCTCCGTTGAGAGCCAGCGTATACAGGGAATCCGCAGCCGTATCGGTTTGCTGCGCCTGGCGGAAATACTGCAGGGGGTAGAACAATTCATTGCTGGCGGCTTCTTCGCGCGGTTGCTGGATAAATTGCTGGTACCCGAGATACCCCAGCACACCCACGGCAATTACCCCGATAACCCCCAGGATATAATTCTGGTTCCGGGCCACCCATTGCTCGGTTCTCGAAGCGCTGCTGTCCAGCGTACTGAATACCTCAGCGGTGGTACTGTCGTGATGCTCCTGCCCGGCTTCCTCGCCCTTGTTTTTGGGCTTGTATCCGCGCTTTTTGTATGTCGCCATTTTTTGTATTATTGGTCGCGCAAAAATACGAGTTTTATCCAAAACCGAAAGGCAAATTATTCCTTATTTTTGAATAATTTCCCCTGAACCTCCCACCCGGGTACCGAGCCGAATACCATGCATTTAAACCGCTTGTCCTTATTGAATTACAAGAATTTCGAGTCCCGGGATTTCAGCTTCGACTCCAAGATCAACTGCCTGGTCGGGCCCAATGGCATCGGCAAGACCAATGTTCTGGATGCCATTTACCACCTGGCATTCGGCAAGAGCTACTTCAACCCGGTTACCACCCAGAACATCCGCCACGGGGAGGATTTTTTTGTGATCGACGGGGTATTCGACAAGGAAGGGGAAGCGGAGCACATCGTCTGCAGTTTTAAAAAAGGGGTTCGAAAAGTACTCAAGCGGAACGACAAGGCCTATGACCGGATTTCCGACCATATCGGGACTGTGCCCCTGGTCATCGTCTCCCCGGCCGACCGGGACCTGATCCTCGAGGGGAGCGAAACCCGCAGGAAGTTCCTGGACGGGGTGATTTCCCAATCGGACCGCGGCTATCTGCAGGATGTGCTGGATTACCAGAAGGTACTTTCCCAGCGAAACGCGCTGCTCAAATATTTTGCAGCCAACCACCGTTTCGACAGCGAAACCCTGGAAGTGTACAACATGCAAATGGCAGCCCTCGGTAGCAGGATCCATGGGAAACGCGCAGCTTTTATGGAGGAATTCCAGCCGATATTCAGCGAGCAATACCAGGCGATTTCCGGGGGGGACGAAACCGTGGGCCTGGCCTATGAAAGCCAGTTGGCAGATGCTCCCCTGGAGGAACTGCTGAGGCGGAGCCTGGAAAAGGACCGCGTACTCCAGTACACCACACAGGGCATCCACAAGGACGACCTCAGCATGACCATCGAAGGGCACCCGATCAAGAAGTTCGGCAGCCAGGGACAACAGAAATCCTTTCTGATCGGGCTGAAATTTGCCCAGTTCCAGTTTATGAAAGCCCGGCGCCCGGGCACCCCCATCCTGTTGCTGGACGATATCTTTGACAAGCTGGATGAAAACCGCGTGGCCCACATCATCAGCCTGGTGAACCGGGATCTTTTCGGGCAGATATTCATCAGCGACACCCATGCCGACCGCACCGAAGCGGTGGTTAAAAAAATCCACCAGAGCTATGCGTTTATCGAATTATAGAAAAATTGAGGCAACCCGCTCCGGGCCGGGGATGGCCTTCTCCGGGGAATGGTCGTTTCCAGGGAGACTCCCGGGGGGGACGGTACGCGCCCTGCTCGGGATAGGGTTACTGCTTCTGGCATTTTCCTGTTCCGGCGTCTCAAAGGCAGACCTGCACCACCTGGAAGGTTACTGGGAAATCCGGGAGGTTGAATTTCCGGACGGCAACAACAAGGAGTTCCCGGCGAGTCCCATGGTGGATTACTTCTCGATGCAGGGACGCAGCGGGTACCGCAAAAAACTGCAACCCCGGATGGACGGCACCTTTGAAACCTCGGACGACGCCCTGCCCCTGGAAGTCCTGGAAAGGGAAGGGCTTTGGCTGCTGCGGTATACCGGGGAGGAAGGCGACTGGGAAGAAACCCTCGTCGATCTCGGCCCCCAAAACCTGGCGTTGCGCGATCCGGCAGGGGTGGTGTACCGGTATGTGAGATATCAACCCTTAACAAACACCATTCCCGATGGCACGCAATGACGACAAACAGTCCCTGGGGGACGCCCTCCGGGATTTCCTCAAACAACGCGGCCTGCAAAAAGGCATCGACCAGGTAAACATCGCCGAGGCGTGGAACGAGGTCCTGGGGCCGGGAGTGGCCGGGTATACGCTCCGGGTACAACTGCGGGGCTCCACCCTGTATGTCTCCCTCGGTTCTTCCGTCCTCCGGGAAGAACTCAGCCTGGGAAGTTCCCGGATTATCGGTATGTTGAACGAGCGGATGGGCCGGGAGGTGGTTGAAAAACTCGTGCTCCGCTAATTTTTTCCTGCCGCCTCTGTTTCTCCCTTTGCGGCAGCCATTTTTAACTGCTGCAATTCCGCTCTCCGTGGCGACTTGTTGTCCCTGCTGCCTGCGCGCGCAGCACCTGCCCCCATCCGGCATCACACTCCATAGAAGTGGCAGCATGGAAAATTGAGTTGGCGGTGGGAAATATACAGGTCGCGGAAGGGAAAATAGAGGTCGCGGAAGGGAAATAAAAAAACCCCGGTCAGGGCCGGGGTTTTAGGCAAGGGCTATTGCCCCTCCCAATAGGGTTGTGCTGTTAGGGTTGTGCTGTCAGGAATAGATTTCCCTTCCTGAGAAGTGGAAAGCCCCTTCGATCTCCGCGTTGGCATCACTGTCCGAACCGTGGATGGCGTTCTCGGCTATATCGGAGGCAAAGAGTTTGCGGATGGTTCCCTCGGCAGCCTCGGCGGGGTTTGTGGCCCCGATCAGCGCCCGGAAGTCCTCTACGGCATTGTCCTTCTCCAGGATGGCCGAAACGATCGGTCCCCGGGTCATAAAATCCACGAGCTCGCCAAAAAATGGCCGCTCCTTATGGATGGCGTAGAACTCCTCGGCATCCCGGCGGCTCAGCTGCGTGTACTTCATGGCGACGATACGGAATCCCGCGGCGGTTATCTTTTCCAGGATCGGGCCAATATGCCCGTTTTCCACCGCATCCGGCTTAATCATCGTGAATGTTCTGTTTCCGGTCATTTTTAGAAATTTTGGGCAAAAGTACATTTTCTTGTTGCAACCACCAACATAAAAGCAACCGACCCGCCCGGTCTTCTCTTTATTTAATTATATCTTTGCACGCATGAATACCGAAGATGCCCGAACGCTGCGGCACTGGTTGTCTACCCCCCAGCGCATCCTGCTGATACCCCATAAAAACCCGGATGGCGACGCCATGGGCGCATGCCTCGGTTTACAGCAATTTCTATTGGGATTCCAGGATGACGTGGTGGTTGCCTGCCCGAACGAATTCCCGGCATTCCTGAAATGGATGCCCGGTGCAGCGGACGTAATCCTGCATACCAAAGACCCCGAAGGCGTGGCGCGTCAAATCCGCGAAGCCGACCTGATATTCACCCTCGATTTCAACTCCCTGGACCGGACGGGTGCCATGGCGGAGGCGCTGGAAACCACCCGGGCCCGGCTGGTCATGATTGACCACCACCAGAGCCCGGGAGACTATGCACACCTGACGTATTCGGATCCAAAAATGAGCTCCACCTGCGAGATGGTGTACCGCACCATCCAGGCGCTGGAGGGTGAAGGGAAGCTGTCTGCGGACGGGGCATCCTGCCTCTATGCAGGGATCCTTACGGATACCGGGTCGTTTAAGTTTGCATCCACCACCCCGGAAACCCTCCGGGTGGCTGCCAGACTCATGGACTGCGGGGCAGACCATGTGGAGATCCACCGCCAGATCTTCGACACAAACCGTCCCGAGCGACTCCGCCTCCTGGGCATTGCCCTGAATAACCTGAAAATCCTCCCTTCCTTCCGTACGGCCTATATCACGCTGTCCCAGGAAGAACTGGATCAATGCGATTTCCGAAAGGGGGATACCGAAGGCTTTGTCAATTACGGGCTGTCCGTAGACGGGGTTGTACTGGCGGCGATATTTATCGAGAACCGGGAGGAAGGGATCGTTAAGATATCCCTGCGCTCCCGGGGTGCATTCTCCGTCAATAAGATGGCGCGGGCCCATTTTGAAGGCGGGGGCCACATCAATGCCGCAGGGGGACGAAGCGCGGAAAGCCTGGAGGAAACCGCAGCCCGGTTTGAGTCCCTCCTGCCCGATTACAAACCCGAACTACTCGCTGTATGAAGACGCGGTTTGCCGTTATCGCCTTGCTGCTACTCGCCCTCGGTTGCGGAGAACCCGAAGTCCGTTGGCCCGTGTCCCGTCAGGGCGGCTCCTTCCTGAAGCTTTCGGCCGAGCGGAACAAACGGCTCCTGGAACAGGAGCAGGCACTCCTGGACCGGATCATCGAAGCGGACAGCCAGCATACCTACCTCACCAGCCAAAGCGGATCCCGGTACTACTACCTGCAACAGGCCCCGGGGGATGGGTACACCCCACAACCCGACGACCTGGTGACCCTTACCTACGATATCCGGACATGGGACAACGATTCCATCTACCCGGAAACCGAAATCGGGTTGGTCCGGTATAAAGTGGACAAACAGGAATTGTTCCCGGGGCTGCGCAACAGCGTGAAACTTTTACAGGAAGGAGAAAGCGCCGTGTTCTTCTTTCCTTCCTCCCTGGCCTTCGGGTACCACGGGGACCAGGAACGAATCGGGCCGAACCTGCCCGTCCAGAGTACCCTAACAATTGTAAAAATCGAAAAACAATCGGATTCCGAATCATCCAATCCCTAATTCTATGAAACAGACATTCTCATTACTCCTGCTGATCGGCCTGCTGGCCACGGGCTGTAAATCCAATCAATATGCCGATCTGGGCGACGGGCTCTACGCCGAAATGCAGACCAACCAGGGGGAAATTATCCTCCGGCTGGAATACGAGCAGACTCCGGTTACCGTAGCGAACTTCGTGACCCTGGCCGAAGGGACCAGCCCGTTTGTCAGCGAGGAATTCAAGGGAAAGCCCTATTACGATGGGGTTACGTTTCACCGCGTGATGAAGGATTTTATGATCCAGGGGGGAGACCCCACGGGCACCGGCCGGGGTACGCCCGGGTACCGGTTTTCCAATGAAATCGTGGATTCCCTGGTCCACGACCGAAAAGGCATCCTCTCCATGGCCAATTCCGGGGGAACCAAAACAAACGGCAGCCAGTTTTTCATCACCCATGCCCCGACGCCCTGGCTGGACGGCATCCACACGGTATTCGGGGAGGTGGTCCAGGGGATCGAGGTGGTGGATTCCATTGCAGCCGTCCCTGTAGACCCCGCCAGCAACAAACCCCTGGATTCCGTGGTGATGGAGACCGTTGAAATTGTACGCAAAGGCCGGGACGCGAAGGACTTCGACGCCGTGGAGGTGATGCGCAACTACTTTGCCCAGGAGGAGGCTGCCGAAGCGGCCCGCCGGCAAAGATTACAGGACTATGTAGCGGAATTCGCAGACCAGAAAGCCCGGGCCGAATCCCTGCCCTCCGGGCTGCAATACCTGGTCCTGAACGAAGGGGAAGGTCCCAAACCGTCCATCGGGCAACGGGTACTTGTCAATTATTCCGGCTGGCTCGAAGACGGGACGCTGATCGACAGTTCGGATGAATCGGTGGCACGGGAATTCGGGGAACTCGACCGTCTGATGCAGATGCACCGGGGCTCACTGACCCCCTACCCGATGCCCTACAGCCCGGATACGCAACTGATCGCGGGCTTTAAGGAAGCCCTGCTGCTGATGGAAGTGGGCGACAAATGGCGGGTGTTTATCCCCTCCCACCTGGCGTATGGGGACCAGGGCAACGGCCCCGTGCCTCCTGGGGCCGACATGATTTTTGACCTGGAAATAATCGAAATCGAGGGTAGCGAATAACCGCAGAACGGACAGGGCTTTAATCCCTATCAGGGAGCGGACAGGGCGTTAGTTCCTTTCAGGAATATGCGCCAGTACGTCCGTGAGCAGCTTCCAGAATTTGGAGGTTGAAGGGATGCTGGCCCGCTCATCCGGGCTGTGGGCTCCCCGGATGGTCGGCCCAAAGCTGATCATGTCCAGGTCGGGATACTTGTCTTTGATAATTCCGCATTCCAGGCCGCCGTGCCCCGCCAGAATCCGAGGGGGTTCCCCGAAAAGATCCCGGTATCGCTTTGTCACGAGTTCCAGGATGGCTGAATCCGGAGCGGGTTCCCACCCGGGATATTCCCCGCTGGTTTCCGTCCGGAAACCCGCCAGGGTAAATACGGCCTCCAGCTGCCGCACCAGCGCCTCCTTGGCGCCTTCACGGGAAGACCTGGCCAGGCAACCTATTTGGATTTCGCCCGATCCGGCGGCCACCCGGGCCACATTGTTGGACGTTTCCGTCTGACCGGGGAATTCCGCACTCATCGCGACCACCCCGTTGTGCAATCCCAACAGGCAGCGCAACAGGCGGCCGGCATCGTCTTCGGGCAGCAGGCCCCCGGTTACATCTGCCGGGGACATGGTAATCTCCAGCCCGGGTTCCAACTGCCGGTTTTCCTCCAACAGGGCGGTCCGTTCCCTCTCAAAAGCTTCGCGGAATGCACTTTCCCGGTCCGGGTTCAGGGAAAGGACTGCACGGGCTTCTCGGGGGATGGCGTTGCGCAGGGTCCCCCCGGTAAGGAGGTGTAGCCCGCAGGCCCCGGCATCATAGCAGGCGTACAAAAGCCGGGCCAGCAATTTGTTGGCGTTTCCAGGACCCTTGTGGATGTCCATGCCGCTGTGCCCGCCCTGCAGGCCCAGGAGTTGAATTTCATATCCCCTCCAACCTGCGGGAACCGCTGCTGCCTCATATCGGGAGGTCCC
This sequence comes from Robiginitalea biformata HTCC2501, assembly GCF_000024125.1. Classification (NCBI taxonomy): domain Bacteria; kingdom Pseudomonadati; phylum Bacteroidota; class Flavobacteriia; order Flavobacteriales; family Flavobacteriaceae; genus Robiginitalea; species Robiginitalea biformata. Next base: position 3,183,200 of record NC_013222.1, read on the forward strand.
GGTGACGTCCACGCCCCCGGCACAGCCCACACTGAGCTCGTCGTCCTCCTCGGTATCCAGGTTCAGAAGGATTTTTCCCTTGAGCCATCCGGGTTGAAGGCCTTTGGCCCCGGTCATCCCGGTTTCCTCATCGATGGTGAACAGGGCTTCCAGGGGCGGGTGGGCCAGGTCGTCGGACTCCAGGACCGCCATGATGGCGGCAACCCCCAGGCCGTTGTCTGCCCCCAGGGTTGTTCCGCGTGCACGCACCCAGTCGCCATCCCGGTACATCCGGATACCTTCATTATCAAAATCGAATTCCGTGGCGTCGTTCTTCTGGTGCACCATATCCAGGTGGGCCTGCAAGACCACGGGCGTACGGCCTTCCATGCCCTTGCTGGCCGGCTTGCGGATCACCACGTTGCCCACGGCATCCCGCCGGGTCTCCAGCTCCAGGTTCGCCCCGAAATCGAGGATAAACCGGATCACCCGGTCTTCCTTCTTGGACGGGCGCGGGACGGCGCTCAGGGATTCAAAGTGTTTCCAAACCGTTCGGGGCTCCGCCCGAATAACCAACTCTTCCATAGGGTATCGTTTCAATCCGCCAAAAATACGGAATGCCCCACAGCCTCACGAGCGAATTGGCTATTTTTGCGGGCATGCGCAACCGGATCAAAAATATCCTGGCCCTATCCCTCCTCCTGCAATGGGTGCTGGTGCGCTTTGCAGCCAGCTCCCCCCAATGGGTGGAAAAGTGGTACAGCCGGGGGCTCTACCCCTACCTCTCCGGGTTCTTCCGCCGAATCTACGGGTGGATTCCCTTCTCCGTGGGCGACCTGGTCTACCTCGGATTACTGGCGTTCCTGTTCTGGTGGCTCTTTCGCAAGCTGAAAACTGTCCGCAGGCGTATCCCGGGATTTCTGCGGGACCTCCTTGCGGGGTTTGCCATCCTGCACGGCACTTTCTACCTGCTTTGGGGGCTGAATTATTTTCGGGAGCCCCTGGGGGCGGCCCTGGGGATGTCCGAGGAATACTCCCGGGAGGAACTCCTGCAGACAGCCGAGTGGCTTGCCGCCCGGTCGAATGCCCTGCAGGAGACGCTTGCCGGGGATACCCTCACCCCGGTACGCCTGCCCTATTCGCAAGGGGAAATACGGGAAATGACCGTGGCGGCTTACCAAAACATCTCCGGGGATTTCCCGGAATTTACCTACCGCCATCCCAGCCTGAAAAACTCCCTGATCAGCACCGCACTTACCTATATGGGATACGGGGGGTACCTGAACCCTTTTACCGGGGAGGCACAGGTCAACGGGCGCCTGCCGCTGTTTCGCTACCCGGTGGTCTGCGGGCATGAAGTGGGCCACCAACTGGGCTATTCAGCAGAAAACGAAACCAATTTTATCGGATACCTGGTCACCCAGAAGAATCCGGACCCGTACTTCCAGTATGCGGCATCCGCCTACGGACTGGGGTACTGCCTGGCGGAAATCAACCGCGTGGACAGCCTGGAGCGCAAACGGATTACCCGCGGGCTCCATCCCGGGGTCCGCGCCAACTACGCCGAAATGCAGGAATTTTGGGGGGCGTACGAAAATCCGTTGGAGCCGGTCTTTAAAGCCGTGTTCAGCAAATACCTGGAGGCAAACCGTCAGGCCGACGGGATCGCCAGCTACAACCGCGTGGTTTCCCTGCTGGTGGCTTACCACAGGCGGGAGCTGGAGGTATTGCCGGGGCCGCCGCCATCGGCCCCGGCTCCTGAAGATTAAAGCCCGCTCTGCCTCGCACGGGCAGGCATTCCTTAACCCGGGCGGGTATTCCTTAAATAATTGTTAAAGTCCCGCGGGCATCCGGGGGGGCCGGCCGATTGTCCTATTTTTAGTCCGCTAATTCAAAACTACCGCACCACATGAAATGGAAATTAACCCTCCTGGCCTTTCTGGGGCTGGGGATGTTCGCTTTTGCCCAGGAATACTTCCCAAAAAACGACGGCGTTAAAGCGACCAATGACAACTACACGGCCCTGACCAATGCCCGGATTTATACGGCACCCGGTCAGGTAATCGAAAACGGCACCCTTTTGGTCCAAAACGGCAAGGTGGTCCAGGCCGGCACTTCCGTGCAAATTCCGGACAACAGCGTGGTAATCGACCTGAAAGGACATTCAATCTACCCCTCCTTTATAGACGTTTTTTCAGGCTTTGGGATGGAAAAGCCCAAACGGGCCCAGGGGTCCGGCCGGACCGCCCAGTACGACGCCAGCCGGGACGGCTTCTATTGGAACGACCATATCCGTCCGGAACAACAGGCCATTGCAGCCTATTCCTTTGACAAGGGCAAGGCCGCTTCCCTGCGCAAAGCCGGGTTCGGGGTGGTGAACAGCCATGTGCAGGACGGTATCGCCCGGGGTACGGGGGTACTGCTCACACTGAGCGAATCGGACGACGATGCACGCCGGGTCCTGGACGACGAATCGGGCCAGTATTTCTCCTTTGAGAAAAGCGTGACCTCCCGCCAGTCCTACCCGACGTCCCTGATGGGCGCCATGGCACTGCTGCGGCAGATGTACCACGATGCCGACTGGTATGCCCGGGGGAATACCTCGAATACAGACCGGTCTTTGGAAGCGTTAATAGCCAACAAAGGGCTTGTACAGTTCTTTGCGGCGGGCGACAAGGACAACGTCCTCAGGGCGGATGGGATCGGCGACGCCTTCGGGGTCTCCTATGTGCTGCTCGCCGGCGGACAGGAATACGAGAATATCGAACAGATCAAGGCCACCGGGGCTTCCCTGGTCGTGCCGCTGGATTTCCCGGAAGCCTTTGACGTCTCCAACCCGTACGAAGCCCAACTGGTGAGCCTGGAAGATATGAAGCACTGGAACCAGGCCCCGACCAACCCGAGGGTACTCGCGGAGAACGGGGTTTCCTTTGCCTTCACCCTGCACGGGTTAAAAAACGAATCGGACATTTTCAAAAAAGTCCGCAAGGCCATGGCCCACGGCCTTACCGAACAACAGGCCCTGGAAGCACTCACTACCGTGCCGGCGCGCCTGTTGGGTAAATCCGCCGAAATCGGGTCGCTGCAGCCGGGCAGGCTGGCAAATTTCCTGGTTACCTCCGGACCCGTTTTTGACGAAAATACTACCCTGTACGAAAACTGGGTGCGCGGGAAGCGCGAGGTGCTGGAGGATATGAGCCGGAAAGATATCCGGGGTACCTATTCCCTGGCCGCCGGGGGCAAAACGTATTCCCTTGAGATCTCCGGGAAGGCGGCTGCCCCGAAACTCAAAGTGATGCGGGACACGGCCCAACTCAAATCCAGCCTGAGCTACTCGGGCGACTGGGTGGACCTCAGTTTCAACGACTCGGGCGAACGCTACCGGATGACGGCCCGGGTGGCAGCAGGCTCCGACCATCTTCAGGGGAAAGGTGTTCTGCCCAACGGGAATTCCACCCGAATGACCGCCCGGATGACCCAGGCCTTTGAGCCGGAGGTAGCCGAAAAGTCCTCCGCAGAGGAGGATGCCCCGGAGGTACTTCCCCTGACCTATCCGAATGTCGGATATGGCTTCACCAGCCTCCCGACACAGGAAGATGTCCTCTTCCGGAATGCCACGGTATGGACGAGCGAGGATGCAGGCGTATTGGAAAATACGGACGTACTGATCCGCAAAGGGAAGATTGCCCGTATCGGCCAGGGCCTCAATGCCGGAAGCGCCCGCGTAATCGACGCCACCGGCAAACACCTGACAGCCGGGATCATTGACGAACACAGCCATATTGCCGGCGTGTCCATCAACGAAGCGGGCCACAATTCCTCGGCCGAAGTCCGTATGGCCGACGTTCTGGACCCGGAAGATGTGGATATCTACCGGAACCTGGCCGGAGGGGTTACCTCCATCCAGCTCCTGCACGGATCGGCCAACCCAATCGGGGGCCAGTCGGCCATTTTCAAACTGAAGTGGGGCCGGCCTGCCGATGAGATGCTCTACGAGGACATGCCGAAATTTATCAAATTCGCCCTGGGTGAAAATGTCAAACAGAGCAACTGGCAGAGTTTTGACCGGTTCCCGCAAACGCGGATGGGCGTGGAGCAGGTCTTCCTGAATTACTTCCAGCGGGCCAAAGAATACCAGGCCAAAAAGGATTCCGGGGAGCCCTACCGGCACGATGAGGAAATGGAGACCCTGGCGGAAATCCTCCGGGGGGAGCGATTTATTTCCTGCCACTCCTACGTTCAGAGCGAAATCAACATGCTGATGAAGGTAGCCGAAAAAATGGGCTTCCGGGTCAATACCTTCACGCACATTCTGGAAGGATACAAGGTGGCCGACAAGATGGCCGAACACGGCGTGGGCGGTTCCACTTTCAGCGACTGGTGGGCCTATAAGTTCGAAGTAAACGACGCGATTCCCTACAACGCCGCCATCATGACCCGTGCCGGCGTAACCACCGCCATCAACAGCGACGATGCCGAGATGTCCCGCCGACTGAACCAGGAGGCCGCCAAGACAGTCAAATACGGTGGGATGAGCGAGGAGGAAGCCTGGAAGATGGTGACCATCAACCCGGCCAAACTGCTGCACCTGGACCACCGGACAGGCAGTATTGCCGAAGGCAAGGACGCCGATGTGGTCCTGTGGTCGGGACACCCGCTTTCGGTCTATTCCCGCGCGGAAAAGACCTACATCGAAGGGATCCCGTACTTTGACCTGGAACGGGACAAGCAAATCCGGCAACGCATCGACCGGGAGCGCAATACGCTCATCAACATGATGCTGCAGGAAAAGGACGGGGGTACCAAGCGGACCCCCCGTCAAAACCGCAGGGAACGCTTCCACTGCGACAGCCTGTAATCCTCCAACTCAAAAAATGACACGTATGCAACGTATTCAATTCATAGTAAGTTTACTGCTACTGGCCACAGGGAGCCTGGTTGCCCAGCAAACCCCGGCCCCTGCCCAGAGCGAGACCATCAGTATTACCGGGGCTACCCTGCACCTGGGCGACGGCACCACCGTTGAAAATGGCACCGTCGTTTTCGAAGCGGGCGTTATCACAGCCATCGGGGCTGGAGTAACCCCCACGGGCCGGGTCATCGACGCCGACGGGAAACACGTCTATCCCGGCATCATCGCCCCGGTGAAATCCCTGGGCCTCGTGGAAATCGACGCAGTGCGCCCCTCGGATGACGAGGATGAAATAGGGGGAATGATTCCCCATGTACGCAGCCTGATTGCCTACAACGCCGAATCCAAGGTGGTGGAGAGCATGCGGCCCAACGGGGTGCTGCTCGGCCAGGCGACGCCTCAGGGGGGGACGATCTCCGGCACCTCCTCCATTGTACAGTTCGATGCATGGAACTGGGAGGACGCCGTGGTACAGGCCGATGACGGTATTCATATGCACTGGCCGCGTTCCTTCCGCAGGGGCCGTTGGTGGCTCGGGGAACCCCGTGGCCTCCGACCGAACAAGGATTACGAAAGCGACCAGCAAGAAATCCTTGAATTTATCCGGAATGCCCACGCGTATGGCAAAGGGGGCTCCGCCCCGCTCAACCCGGCATTCGAGGCGATGCAAGGCCTTTTTGACGGTACCCAGCGCCTGTATGTCTACGCCAACGGGGAACGCGAAATCATTGACGGCGTGAGCGCCCTGAAGGAGGCCGGGGTGGCCAAAATAGTCCTGGTAGGGGGCTATCAGGCACACCAGGTAACCGAATTCCTCAAAGAGCACGACATCCCGGTCCTGGTCAACCAGCCCCACATGCTCCCGGAACTGGACGACGACGATTACGATTTGCCCTACAAACTCCCGAAGATCCTGGCCGATGCGGGGATACTGGTGGGCCTGCAAAATGAAGACATGGCCAATTTCCAAACCCGGAACCTGCCCTTTTACGCCGGACATGTGGCCGGATTTGGCCTAGACCGGGAAAAGGCCCTCCAGCTCATTACCGGGAATACCGCCAAAATCCTCGGGATCGACGACCGGTACGGGACCCTGGCAGAGGGCAAGAGTGCTACCCTGTTTATTTCCGAAGGGGATGCCCTGGACATGCGGACCAACCAGCTGACCCACGCCTTTATCGACGGGCGGGAAATCTCCCTGGAAACCCACCAGACGGAACTCTGGAAACGGTATGCCGGGAAGTACGGGCAGCGGTAAGCTGGGCGGCCATCGTTACGGGACAACCTGAGGGACCCCGTCTCCGGCAGGAGCCCCGGCGACCCTCCGATGTCAGACGCCGAATTAACCCTATATTTGAAACGGAACACCCCAGGGTCGTTCCGTTTTTTTGTTCAGCTATGGACGCAATAAAACATATCAGCAGTATCCAGAACCCGGAAATCCGGCAACTGCAACACTGGAGCCAGAAGTCCAGGGACCGTCGTAAATCCGGGGTATTCGTCCTGGAAGGATACCGGGAACTCGGGCTGGCGCTGCAGGGCGGATACCGCATCCGGACCCTGTACTACTGCCCGGAAATCCTGGGCGATGAGCGGCGGCAGGCCCTGAGCGACCGGGCCGGCTGTTCGTGGGTGAGTCTGTCTCCGGAGGTATACAGCCACCTGGCCTACCGGGGCAAGACGGAAGGGGTAATCGGCCTGGTGGAAGCCCGGGAGCACCGTTTGCAGGACCTGGAACTCGAAGGGAAAAACCCGCTGATCCTGGTTGCCCAGGCCCCGGAAAAACCGGGTAACCTGGGGGCCCTGTTGCGGACGGCAGACGCTGCGTCCCTCGATGCCGTTATTGTGGCCGACCTGAAGGGGGACCTCTATAACCCGAATGTCATCCGGTCGAGCGTCGGTTGCCTGTTTACCGTCCCGGTGGCCCAGGCCTCCACAGAGGAAGCCCTGTCTTACCTGAAGGCCCGGGATATTGCCGTATACGCTGCCAGCCTCGGCGGTTCGGTGCGGTACGACCAGGCAGACTACCTGGGGGCGTCCGCTATCGCCGTAGGAACGGAAGCCACCGGCCTGACGGAGGCATGGACCCGGCAGGCGGAGGCCTGTGTGGAAATCCCGATGGCCGGGGCCATCGATTCCATGAATGTATCCGTGGCAGCCGCCGTTTTGCTGTTTGAGGCACGCCGGCAACGCGGATTTGAAAATATTACCAATCCCTGATTTCATTGCCAACCCCTGAATCTATGACCTCAGAAGCGCTGTATTACCTGATCATCGGCATACTCATCCTGGATTACCTGGCAGATACGCTCCTGGAGTATCTGAATGCCCGGCGGTTCGGGAACCCACCCCCGGAAGAAGTGGCCGACCTGTACAACCGGGAGGCCTATGAGAAAACCCAGTCTTACAACCGGGCGAATTACCGCTTCGGGTTCGCCGCTTCGACAGCTTCGCTCCTGGCTACCCTGGGATTCCTGGTATTTGGCGGTTTTGGCTGGCTGGATACCCTGGCGATATCCATAAGCCAGGACCCTATCGGACAGGCGCTCGTGTTTTTCGGGTTGCTGTTCCTGGGAGGGGAACTCATCGGGCTGCCTTTTTCCTGGTACCGGACCTTTGTCATCGAGGAGCGGTTTGGTTTCAACAAGCAAACGGTTGCCCTTTTCTGGGCGGACAAGCTCAAAGGCTGGGCGCTCGCGATGATACTGGGGGGCGGTTTGCTCGCCCTGGTCATGGTATTCTACCGGTGGGCCGGGCCGGGTTTCTGGATCTATGCCTGGCTGCTTATCGGGGTGTTCACGGTCCTGACAAACCTGTTGTACAGCCGGGTGTTCGTCCCGCTCTTCAACCGGCAGGAACCCCTGGAGGACGGGCCGCTGAAAGACCGGATTCACGAATATGCACGCCGGGTTGGGTTTGAACTGAAAAAGATCTTCGTCATCGACGGGTCGCGCCGCTCCACCAAGGCCAATGCCTATTTTTCGGGGTTCGGGACCCAAAAGCGGGTGACCCTGTACGATACGCTGATCGGGGACCTCGACGAAGAAGAGGTGGTGGCAGTCCTCGCACATGAGGTGGGGCACTACAAACGCAACCATATCCTGTTCAATCTGGCGGCCTCCCTCGCCCTGACGGGCCTTACCCTGTATATCCTGTCCCTCTTTATCAACCACCCGGGTCTGTCCCTGGCCATCGGGGTGGACCGGCCCAGTTTCCACGCCACCCTGCTGAGTTTTGCTTTGCTGTACAGTCCGATATCTGAAATTACCGGCCTGGCGATGAATTTTATTTCCAGAAAATTCGAATTCCAGGCAGATGCCTTTGCCCGGGAAACCTACGCGGCAGAACCCCTGGTTACTTCCCTGAAAAAACTCTCCGAAAACCACCTCAGCAACCTCACCCCCCACCCGGCCTATGTTTTTGTGCGCTATTCCCACCCACCCCTGGCCGAGCGGATCCGAAAGCTGCAGCAGGAGGATCGGAAGGAGTAACCGGACGCGACGAGCGGGACAGTATCGGGCGGGACGGTGAGGCGGGATGCGATGGGCTGGACGGTAAAGAGGAATGCGACGGGCCGGACAGTAAGGCGGGATTCGCCTGCAAGACCTGATCCTCGTGCGGGTGCGCCCTGTTGAGATCCCTCTGCAAAGTCCGAACCAAGTATCCCGCGAACACCTTACCTTTGCGCAGGATTCCACGGCGAACGGCCCTAATAGATCCTCCCATATATGAAAACGAACATCGAGAACATCGAATTGCAATACCTGACCCTGAAGGACTATCAGGAGCTCAAAGAGGCGATGATCGAGGCCTACCCGAGCATGCAGGAAGATTACTGGCAAAAGGCCGACATCCGATCGCTCATCCGCAAATTCCCGGAAGGCCAGGTGGTGATCAAGATCAACAACTCCCTGGCGGGCTGCGCCCTGTCCATCATCGTCGACAGCGGCGTCCTCGACGGGGCCCACACTTACGAGGACATCACCGGCAACGATTCGTTCAACACGCATACGCCGGAAGGGGACGTGCTCTACGGCATCGATATCTTTATCAAACCCGAATTCCGGGGGCTGCGTCTGGGGCGACGCCTGTACGACTACCGGAAGGAACTCACGGAAAAGCTGAACCTCAAGGGAATTGCCTTCGGGGGCCGGATGCCCAACTACCACCTCCACAGCGGGGAACTTACCCCCAAGCAATACATTGACAAGGTCCGGAGGCGGGAACTCGACGACCCGGTGCTAAATTTCCAGATTGCCAACGACTTCCACCCGTCAAAAATCATGAAGGGGTACCTGAAAGGCGACAACGACAGCAACGGGTTTGCCGTGCTGATGGAGTGGGACAATATCTACTACGAAAAGCCCACCCGGAAGGCGGCGAGCAGGAAGAAAGTGGTCCGCCTCGGGCTGGTGCAGTGGCAGATGCGGCACTACAAGGATCTGGACGGGGTGATGCAGCAAGCCGAATACTTCCTGGATTCCGTATCGGAGTACCGGTCGGACTTTGCGCTTTTCCCGGAATTCTTCAACGCGCCACTAATGGCGGCCTACAACCACCTGCCGGAATCCGAAGCCATCCGGATGCTGGCCCAGCAAACCCCGGAAGTGGTCCGTCGGTTTTCGGAGCTCGCCATCTCCTACAACATCAACGTGATTACCGGGAGCACGCCGGAAATCCGGGACGGGCTGCTCTTCAACGCCGGTTACCTGTGCCGTCGGGACGGTACCACAGAGCGCTACGACAAGCTGCACATGACCCCGGACGAAGCCCGTTTGTGGGGGATGCAGGGAGGCGATACGCTCCGGTCTTTTGACACGGACTGCGGAAAGGTGGGGGTATTGATCTGCTATGATGTAGAATTTCCCGAACTCAGCCGCCTGTTGGCGGACGAGGGCCTGGACATCCTGTTCGTCCCTTTCCTGACCGATACCCAGAACGGGTATTCCCGGGTGCGGAATTGCGCCCAGGCCCGTGCCATCGAGAACGAATGCTACGTGGCCATTGCCGGCAGCGTGGGGAACCTGCCCAAGGTCCACAACATGGACATCCAGTATGCCCAGTCTGCCGTGCTCACCCCGTGCGACTTTGCCTTTCCCTCAGACGGGGTTAAGGCCGAGGCGACACCGAATACGGAGATGATCCTCATTGCCGACCTGGACATGGACCTGCTTTTGGAACTCAACCAGCTTGGGAGCGTCCGCAACCTGAAGGACCGGCGCCTGGACCTTTTTGAACTAAAAAGGAAACGGTCGCGCCGCCGGTAGGCCGGGAACATCGGTGCGGCAGGCTGCGAACATAAGTGCGGCCGTCTGGGAACATCATCTTAGATCGCCTATATTTACGCTATGATGCATTCATTGAAACCTGCCGTGTTTCCAGCCATCGCCTGTATGCTGATACTCGCAGGGCCATTGCATTCTCAAATTGGCAAGGCGGCCCCTTCGGACACCCTGGCCCTGGACAAAGCGGCCTATGCCAATCAGCTGGAAGGCTTCTGGCTCGGGGCCTGCATCGCCAACTGGACGGGCCTGGTCACCGAGATGGATAAAATCGGGAACATCGGGGCGATCCAAACGGGACGCTTCTACACCCGGGAGGACTGGGGGCAACCCGATCAACCCAGTATTTTTACCCCGGATACCCCCAGTGCGTTGTCCCGGACCATCGACTTTGTATTCCGGGGGCCCGACAGCCTCTGGGGGGCGGACGACGATACGGACATCGAATACATGTACCAGCATTTGCTGGCTACCCACCAAACCGCCATCCTGACCCCGGAACAAATCCGCGACGGCTGGCTCAGGCATATCCGGAAGGAAGAGGAGAACTACCTCTGGGTTTCCAACCAGCAGGCCTTTGACCTCATGCAGGAAGGGGTTTTGCCTCCCCGGACAAGCGACCCGGACCTGAACGAACACTGGGAAATGATCGATGCCCAGCTCACCACCGAACTGTTCGGGCTCCTCGCCCCGGGCAGACCCGACATTGCCCTGAAAATGGCCTACCTGCCCGTGCGCACTTCGGCCGGGGGGCAGGCAGCCCTGATCTCGGAATTCTATATCGTCATGCACGCCCTTGCACCCCTGATCAATACGGAAAAGCCCCTCGGCCCCCAGTTGGTCCAGGTTGCCGATTCGGCCAGGGCCCACCTCCCGGATACGGGCTACGCTGCCCGGATGTACGATTTTGTCAAGGCGAAATACGCTTCGGGTATCCCCTGGGAACAGGCGCGGGATTCCATTTATCAACGCTACCAGGTGGAACAGCGGGACGGGTATGAAATTACCTCCCAGGACCTGTATTGCAACGGATGTTTTGCCGCCGGGATCAATTTCGCCTCCAGCCTGGTGAGCCTGTTTTACGGGGAGGGCGACCTCAGGGAAACCATTAAAATCGGCGTGTTGTGCGGCTGGGATTCGGACAACCCGACGGCAACCTGGGGCGGATTATTGGGTTTTATCCTGGGTAAAAAGGATGTTGAAAAAACCTTTGGCCGGACGTTCTCCAACCGGTTCCACATCCACAGGACCCGGCAAAATTTTCCAAACCAGGGCATCGACACATTTGGCCGAATGGCGCAGACCGGATTGGATATCGTAGACCGTGTGGTTACCCGGGAGATGGATGGCCGAATCGGCCATGCGGATTCGACCTGGTATATCCCCCTGAAACCAAATCTCATAAAAGCAACCTCAAAAACACACTGACTATTTTTAACAAAACTGCCAACCAACCGCTATTGCCCCGAATAGAAACCCTGCCCGAAACGCTCCTGGCGGGCCTGGGCCGTGAAATGTCGGTAATCGGGAACCGCACCCGGGAACTCTGGCAGGAGTTTATGCCGCTGACCCGGAAAATCCCGACACGGCAGGGCGGCGACCTCTACTCCGTCGAAATCTACCCCGGACTGGATTATTTCAAGGCGTTTGACCCTAAACGGCCCTTTGTTAAATGGGCCGCTGTCCCGGTACAGTCCTGGCAAGATATGCCCGGGGAACTCGATAAATTGGTCCTGCCTACCGGATTGTATGCCGTTTTCCGCTACAAAGGCACACCCCAGGCAGTGGCCCCTTTTTACAGGAGGATCCTCGAAGAATGGCTGGCGTCCTCCGTTTACCAGCTCGACAACCGGCCGCATTTTGCGGTGATGGGCCCGGAGTACAAGGGGAACCACCCGGAATCCGAAGAAGACCTCTGGATACCTGTTCGGCCCAACGGGACCATGGGCAGTATTTCGTAAATTTATCCCGGTTAATAGCTTCGCAAATCAAAAAATAGCCATGGAGAAACGCTACGCCTCCCGCATCAGCCCGGTACTTGTTCTCATACTGGCTGCAGTCTTTATCCCCACCACGTATCTGATGGTTCGGGAAGGTGCCCTAGCGGGCCTGGTTATCAACCTGGCTACTGTCGCTTTTATCGCCGTGTTGTTTGCCGGTATCCGCTACGAGCTCCGGGAAGAAACCCTGCATGTGCACGGAAGTTTCCTGGTAAAACTGCATATCCCCGTGCGGGAAATCCGGAGCATCCGGCGCTCCTACAATCCGCTCGCGTCACCGGCGGGCTCCCTCAAGCGGCTGGCCGTGCGATACGGGGACAGCGGCATGACGCTGATCTCCCCTAAGGACGAGGCCGATTTTATCAGCACCCTCAAAGCGCTCAACCCGCGTATCGAGGTGGAGTTGTAGCCATTTCTGCCGCCCGGAGCCGGGAGATCGGCGGCCAACCGGTTACAATGGGCCGGCATCACGATATCTTTTCGGCCTGAGACCCCTATTGCCGGACGTCGGGCACAATTTTTGTTGTGATCCTATTGAATTTGCACTACTTTTAAAATATGGCTTCCCAGACCCTGATACAGAAAGAAAACAAGGAGATCGCCAAGCAGTACAAGGAACTGCTTCGCATCAGCTACCAGACGCTCTCCGATGAGGACAAGCGCCTGATCCGGCAGGCCTTTGACGTGGCTGTGGACGCCCATAAGGATCAGCGGCGCAAATCCGGGGAGGCCTATGTGTTCCACCCCATCGCCGTGCCCAAGATCGTCGCCTCGGAAATTGGTCTGGATGCCGTGAGCATCGCTTCGGCCCTGCTGCACGACGTGGTGGAGGACACCCCGTACACGCTGAACGACATCGAGCGGATGTTCGGGGAAACCGTGGCGCGAATCGTAGACGGGCTCACCAAGATCGCCCACCTGAAAAAGGATACGAATATTTCCCAGCAGGCGGAGAATTTCCGCAAAATGTTGCTGACCCTGCACGACGACGTGCGCGTGATCATTATCAAGATTGCCGACCGCTACCACAACCTGCTGACCATGGATGCCATGCCGGAGCACAAGCAGGTCAAGATCGCCTCGGAAACCCTCTATATCTACGCCCCCCTGGCCCACCGTATCGGGCTGTACAACATCAAGACGGAACTCGAGGACCTCAGCCTGAAATACACCGAACCGGAGGTCTACAACGACATCCTCAGCAAGATTGAAGACACCAAGGAAGAACAGGGCAAGTACATTGAGGACTTTACCGCCATCATCCAGGATTCCCTGGACCGTGAGGGGTTGAATTACCATATCAAGGGACGGATGAAGTCCATCTATTCCATCCGGCGGAAAATGCAGGCCCAAAATGTGGGCTTCGACCAGATCTACGACAAGTTCGCCATCCGGATTATCTATAAATCGGACCGGAAGAACGAGAAATTCCTCGCCTGGAAGATCTACTCAATTGTAACGGACCACTTTACGCCCAATCCGGTGCGGCTGCGCGATTGGATTTCCTCCCCGAAAAGCACCGGGTACGAAGCGCTTCACATTACCGTGATGGGACCCAAGGGGCGCTGGGTGGAGGTGCAGATCCGTTCGGAGCGGATGCATGAGATTGCCGAAAAAGGCTACGCGGCTCACTTTAAATACAAGCACGGCGACCAGAAGGAACAGGGTATCGAAATCTGGCTGAACCGGCTGCAGGAAGCCCTGGAAAGTTCCAACGGGAATGCAGTGGATTTTGTGGAGGAGTTCAAGCTCAACCTGTATTCCAAGGAAATTTTCGTCTTTACCCCTACCGGCGATCTGAAATCCCTGCCGAAAGGGGCCACGCCCCTGGATTTTGCCTTCCACATCCATACGGAGGTGGGGTTGAAAACGCGGGGGGCCAAGGTGAACGGCAAACTGGTCCCGCTAAACACGGTTTTGAAAAGCGGGGACCAGGTGGAGATTATTACCTCGGAAAGCGCCAAGCCCAACCAGAACTGGCTGGATTACGCCACAACCGGCCGGGCCCGCTCCAAGATTCGTTCCTCCCTGCGCGAAGAGAAGAAAGAGCTCGCAATGGAGGGCAAGGAAATGCTGCGCCGGAAATTGAAATCCCAGAAAGTCACGCTGAACGAGGACGTGGTCAATAAAATGGTCACTTACTTTAAGTTGCAGACCAGCCTGGACCTGTTCTACCGGGTCGGAAACGGCGCCATCGACAATCAGCAAATCCGGGATTTTGCCGCCTCCTACAACAACGCCTTCATCAGCTTTTTCAAAAACAAGATCCGACGGAAGGAACCGCCCAAGGACATCGACCGGGAAGAGATCACCTCCAAATACGACATGCTCGTTTTCGGCAAGGAGGAGGAGAAGCTGGAATACACGCTGTCCAAGTGCTGCAACCCGATCCCGGGAGACGACGTCTTTGGTTTTGTCAGCGTCAACGAGGGGATCAAGGTGCACAAAAAGAATTGCCCGAATGCCATTTCGCTGCAGTCCAATTACGCCTACCGGATCATTTCGGCCAAATGGGTGGATTCCACCCAGCAGGAGTTCACCGCGCAGATCCGCATGAGCGGGATCGACAATATGGGGCTGATCAACGACATCACCGACCTCATATCCGACGAGATGCACGTAAACATGCGCAACATCAATTTCAGTACGGACGGGGGTACTTTTGAAGGGAAAATCACCGTGGTGGTGAAAAACAAGGCCATCCTGAAGAAACTCGTGTCCAACCTCAAGGAAATCAACGGGATCGACAAAGTGGTGCGCACCTGACGCCCCCCGGCCCTAAAATCAGTTGCATCGTGCGGCTATTCCTAATTTTAAGCGTATTTTTGTAGGCGGATGTAGCACCACTGCCCATGGCCGACAAGAATCAGGAAATCGTCAAAAATGTCTTCACCACCTTCCTGGAAGAGAACGGACACCGCAAGACCCCCGAGCGGTATGCCATCCTCCAGGAAATCTACGACAGCGACGACCATTTTGATATCGAATCGCTCTATATCAAGATGAAAAACAAGAACTACCGGGTTAGCCGGGCTACGCTCTACAATACGATCGAGCTGCTCCTGGAGTGCAAACTCGTGAGGAAGCACCAGTTCGGCAAAAACCAGGCGCAGTACGAGAAATCCTATTTTGACCGGCAGCACGACCACGTCATCCTGACCGATACGGGGGAAGTCGTGGAGTTCTGCGACCCGCGCATCCAATCCATCAAGAAGACCATCGAAGAGGTCTTTGACATTAAAATCAACAATCACTCGCTCTACTTCTACGGAACCCGTAACCCAAGCGAGGAAACCGCCAAAGATTCATAAACGACCCATGCCTGTAGATCTGCTGCTCGGCCTCCAGTGGGGGGACGAGGGAAAAGGAAAAATCGTCGATGTACTCACCGCCGATTACGATATTATCGCGCGCTTCCAGGGAGGGCCCAATGCCGGGCACACGCTGGAATTCGACGGTATCAAGCACGTGCTCCATACCATCCCCTCCGGGATATTCCACCCCAAAGCAGTCAACGTGGTGGGCAACGGGGTGGTGATCGACCCGGTCATCTTCCGGGGGGAGTTGGAAAAACTTGCCGATTTCCCCGTAGACCCGGTAAAAAGCCTGCTGATTTCGCGCAAAGCCCATCTGATCCTGCCGACGCACCGCCTGTTGGACGCCGCTTCCGAAGCGGCCAAGGGCAAGGCGAAAATTGGCAGCACCCTCAAGGGGATCGGGCCGGCCTATATGGATAAGACGGGCCGGAACGGCTTGCGGGTGGGCGACCTGGAATTACCCGACTGGCGGGACAAATACCGGGCGCTTGCCGATAAGCACGAGGCGATGATCCATTTTTACGACGTGGACATCCAGTACAACCTGCAGGAGCTCGAAGCCGACTTCCTCCAGGCGGTGGAATCGCTCAGAAAACTGACATTCATCGACAGCGAAGAGTACCTTTTCCAGGCGCTGGATAGCGGGAAACGCATCCTGGCCGAAGGAGCCCAGGGCTCCCTGCTGGACATCGATTTCGGCACCTATCCGTACGTCACCTCCTCCAACACAACAGCTGCAGGGGCCTGTACCGGACTGGGGATAGCCCCCGGGACCATCGGGGATGTATTCGGGATTTTCAAAGCCTATACCACCCGCGTGGGCAGCGGCCCCTTCCCTACCGAACTCTTTGACCAGGACGGGGAAACCATGGGCCGGGTGGGCAACGAATTCGGCGCAACCACGGGCCGGGCCCGCCGGTGCGGCTGGCTGGACCTGGTGGCCCTGAAGTACGCTGTCCGGATTAACGGGGTTACCCAGTTGATGATGATGAAGGCCGATGTACTGAGCGGGTTTGAAACCATCAAGGTATGTACGGCTTACAAATACAAAGGGGAAACCATCGACCACCTCCCCTATACACTCGAGGCCGAACACCTGACGCCCGTCTACACGGAAATGCCCGGCTGGAAGGAAGACCTGACCGCCATGGGATCGGCCTCCGAACTGCCCGAAGCCCTGAACGATTACATCGCTTTTTTGGAGGATGCCCTGCAAACCCCGATAAAAATCGTTTCCGTAGGCCCGGACCGCGTCCAGACCATTCGCCGCTGAGGCGGTTGAAATTGTGCTATTTTTGGACAAATTAACCCCGATGCGAATTCTTGTTCTCATATTGGCCTGCCTGTTGTCCATCCCTATAGCCCGGGCCCAGGCCGATAGTACCCAAAACCGGAAGATCAACATCGTCTACGGGGGGAACTTTACCAAGGATGAATCCCTGCGGCCGGGAGCCTCTATATTCAGCCGGGATACCCGGCAGGTCCAGTTCGAACACCAGGGGGCCGACCTCTGGTGCGACTACGCCTTCCTCTACCAGAAGGACAACCGCCTGGAAGCCATCGGGAATGTCCGCCTGGAGCAGGGCGACTCGGTGCTGATGACCAGCGGGCGGGTGGAATACAACGGGAACCTCCGCCTGGCGAAGGCATACGAATCCGTCCGCCTCGAGAATCAGTCGATGACGCTGACCACGGATACGCTCTATTTTGATCGGGAGCGCCAGGAAGCTTATTACAGGGACTTCGGACGGATAGTGGACTCCGTCAATACGCTTACCAGCGAGGTGGGGCGTTACTTTATGGTTCCCAAGAAATACCAGTTCCAGGACTCCGTTCTGATCAAGAACCCGGACTACACCCTGGAGTCTACCCGCCTGGACTACTACACGAATTCCAAGAACGCATATATGTACGGGCCGTCCACGATTACCGGGGAGGATTATACGCTCTATTGCGAGCGGGGTTTCTACGACACGCGTGTGGAACAGGGCTACGGGATCCGCAATACGGAGATTCATTACAACGACCGCATCATCGAGGGGGACAGCGTGTATTTCGACAAGGCCTCCGAATTCGCCTCGGCCACCAACAACATCGTCATCACGGATACCATCAACAAGGGCGTTATCCGGGCGCACTACGCCGAGGTGCACCGGGCCAGGGACTCCGTCTTCGCCACGCGGCGGGCCGTCTCCATCAGCCTGGTGGAGCAGGATTCCCTCTATATGCACGGGGATACCCTGATGGTCACCGGAGCGCCTGACGCCCGGATCCTGCGGGCCTACCGGAACGCAAAATTCTTTAAAACCGACCTGAGCGGCAAGTGCGATTCCATCCATTTCGAGGAACGGACCGGGATTACCCAACTCATCCGGGAGCCGGTAATCTGGAATCTGGAAAACCAGATGACCGGCGACAGCATCTACCTGCTCAGCGACCTGGAAACCCAGAAACCCGATTCCCTGAAAGTCCTCGGCAATGCCTTCCTTATTTCGGAAGACACCATCGGGCACCGGGGGTACAACCAGGCCAAGGGCAAGGATCTGTTCGGCAAATTCATCGAGGACCAGCTAAAGATCGTCGACCTGGTAGGCAATACTGAAGTGGTCTATTTCATGTATGACGACGACAACGAGCTGATCGGCATCGACAAGACGGTCTGCAGCCGCATCCGCCTGCTGATGGAAGCGAGCGAGATACAGGATATCACCTTCTTCATTGACCCGGACGGGGTGATCTATCCCGAGGCGGACCTGCCCGAGGAAAGCCGTATCCTGGAAGGTTTTATCTGGCGCGGGGACGAGCGGATGTACCGTTGGCAGGACGTATTCGACGAGGACGACAACAACCTGGAACTACCGGTGATCCGGGGCCTGAGCGAACCCATCGACCTGGAATCCAAACCCGTGCCCCCCGACCCGGACGGGCCCCGGTTCCCCAAAGACGACAAGGGCCGGCCGGCGCTCCGCCGCAGCGGGACCAAGACCGATTCCCAAAAATCCTGAGCCGTGGATGACGATTTCCTCAAATACCAGGCACAGACTACGCCGCACCCCCTGGGCCTCAATATCCTGCGCGCCTCCGGCAGTTATGTCTACGACGACCGGGAGAAGGAGTACCTGGACCTGATCGCCGGGGTGTCGGCCTGCACGCTCGGGCATTGCCATCCCGAAGTGGTCCGCGCCATACGCGAACAGGCCGGGAAATACCTGCACGTAATGGTTTACGGGGAGTTTGCCATGGAACCCGCCGTGGCTTTCTGCCGGGAACTGGCCGCGGCCCTGCCGGCCCCGCTCGAAACCACCTACCTGGTAAATTCCGGAACCGAAGCCATGGAGGGGGCCATCAAACTCGCCAGACGGGTAACCGGCCGGTCCGAAATCCTCGCCGCCCGGGACGCCTACCACGGGAATACCCTGGGCAGCCTGAGCCTGATGAGCCTGGAATCCCGCAAGGCCCCTTTCCGCCCGCTCCTACCGGATGTCCGGCACATCCGCTTCGGCCATGCCGGGGACCTGGACAAAATTACCGGGAAAACGGCAGCCGTGGTTCTGGAAACCATCCAGGGCGGTGCCGGATTCCTGCTACCCCCGGAAGGTTACCTGCAGCAGGTTCGGGAACGGTGCAGCCAAACCGGGACGCTGCTCATCCTGGATGAAATCCAGCCGGGATTCGGGCGGACAGGCAAGCTCTTCGCTTTTGAACACTATCGATGTATCCCGGATATTTTGGTCATGGGGAAAGGTATGGCTTCGGGATTGCCCGTGGGTGCCTTTACCGCTTCGAGAGAGCACATGACTGCCCTGAGTAACCGCCCCAAGCTCGGGCATATCACGACATTCGGGGGCAACCCCGTGGTGGCTGCGGCAGCCCTGGCTACCCTGCGGGTACTCCGGGAGGGAACGCTGATGGAAGCGATCACCCGCAAAGAAATGCTTTTCCGGGAATTGCTGAGACACCCGCGCATCCAGGAAATTCGCGGCCGGGGGCTGATGCTTGCGCTCATCCTCAGCGACCCGGCCGAAGCGGACCATGTTATCCTTCGGGGCATGGAACGGGGGCTGCTGCTTTTCTGGCTCCTTTTCGAGCCCCGGGCCGTCCGGATTACGCCCCCGCTGACCATCTCGGAGGAGGAAATCCGGAAGGGGTGCCAGATGCTGCTGGAGTTGCTCGACACCTGTCCCAAGGCGCCTGTTAACTAATTTGTTGATAACAAAGCCCGCCGTTACCCCATTACAAGCCCTCAAAAAAATATTTTTAAATCCATACGGAACCCAAACGGATATTTATGACGCTCGATCCGAATGAACAACCCAGCCACTCCATCTTGAAATTTGAATCCATGCTGAAGACCGACGAGGTCTACTTCTTTGATTCTGAAGATTTTGAGGAGATTATCCACCACTATCTGAACAACGGAAAAATCGCCCTGGCCAAGAAGGCGATCCGCATGGGGCTGGAGCAGCACCCGGACTCCCTGGAATTGCAATTGCTCCAGGTGGAGGTACTGGTTTTCGAGAATAAACTGGACCGGGCGGAATTCATCCTGGACCAGTTGCAACTCCTGGATTCCCGCAATGAGGAGATTTTTATCCAACGTGCCAATATCTGCTCCAAGAAAGACAACCACCGGGGTGCCATCGAGCTCCTCCGGCAGGCACTGGAGCTATCCGAGAATGATTTTGAGGTGTACTCCCTGCTGGGGATGGAATACCTCTTCCTGGATGAATACGGGAAAGCGCAATCCTGCTTTATGAAATGCCTGGAGGCAGACCCCGAAGACTACGCCTCCCTGTACAACGTGGTCTATTGTTTCGAGTTCCAGGAAGATTACGAAGGAGCCATCCGGTACCTGAACAATTACCTGGAATCCAGTCCGTATTGCCAGGTTGCCTGGCACCAGCTCGGAAAGCAGTACGACGCCATCGACCTCCTGGAGGAGTCCCTGGCGGCTTTCGACTTTGCAATCATATCCGACGACAGCTTTTTGGGGGCGTACTTTGAAAAAGGCAAGGTCCTGGAAAAACTCGGACGTTACCAGGAGGCAATCGAAAATTACCTGGTAACCACTCGGATGGACGACCCTACCTCCCACGCCTACCTGCGTATCGGCCGTTGCCACGAAAAGCTGGGGATGGAGGAACAAGCCCGGGATTACTACTACCTTACGGTGCACGAAGATCCGCTGCTCGACAAGGGGTGGTTGGCGATCACGGATTACTATTTCCGGAAGAAAAATTACACCAAGGCCCGCGAGTACATCAACAAGGCCATCAATATCGACGGGGAAAACGCCGCGTACTGGACGCGTTGCGGCCGGATCCATCAGGCCCTGGGCGAACTGGACCAGGCCGATTTCGCCTACAAGCAGGCCGTGGACCTGGGCAATTACGAACTGGGTACCTGGCTGCAGTGGGCCCGGGTACTGCTCGCCAACCAGGAAGTGGCCGCCGCCGCCGAAGTCCTTAAACAGGGGGCGGAATTCCACCCGGAAGCCGCCGAACTGAAATATTTGATGGCCGGGGTTTGCCGGATACTCGGCAAGGACCGTATGGCTTGCATCCACCTGCGTACCGCAATGGAGCAGGCCCCGGGAAAACTCAGGCAATTCCGCAAACAATACCCGGATTTATACGGGGCTTCATGGGCCCAGCGGATCATCGGCGAATGCCGGAAAGCTTCCAAATAAAAAAGCTACTTTTGCTTTTTTATTGCTATGGAAAACCGCAGTAGGCTTCATTATTTCTGGGTAATGCTCAAAGGCATGGCCATGGGCGCTGCCGACGTGGTTCCGGGGGTATCAGGCGGCACGATTGCCTTTATATCAGGCATCTACGAGGAACTGATCACCTCCATCGACAATATACGTCCGAACTTGCTGCGCGTCTGGTCGTCCGACGGGTTCGGCGCCTTCTGGAAAGCCCTGAACGGGAATTTCCTGCTCGCCCTTTTTGCCGGGATCGTCATCAGTGTCCTGTCGCTATCCCGCCTGCTCAGCTACCTGCTGGCAGAACACCCCGTATTGCTCTGGGCATTTTTTTTCGGCCTGGTACTGGCCAGCATCCTATACGTCGCCCGGCAAATCGACCGCTGGCGACTGGCCGTCTGGGTCATGCTCCTGGCGGGCATTGCCCTGGCCACCCTGGTGGTTTCCCTCCCGGCCGCCGATCCGGAATTCGGCCTCGCCTACCTCTTCCTCTGCGGGGCACTGGCCATCTGTGCGATGATTCTGCCGGGAATCTCCGGTGCCTTTATCCTGGTGCTCCTCGGGGGGTATAAAACCGCTCTCGACGCGATCCACGAGCGCGACCTGGCCGTTCTCCTGGCCCTGGGCCTGGGAGCCGTGTTCGGGTTGCTGAGTTTTGCCCGGCTGCTCAAATGGATGTTCGTGCGGTTCCGCAACGGGACGCTGGCCCTGCTGACTGGTTTTATCATCGGTTCCCTGCAGAAAATCTGGCCCTGGAAACAGGTGCTCGAAACCCGGATGTTTGACGATAAAGCCGTGGTTATCCGGGAGGCGAACGTAGCGCCCTGGAACTTTGAAGGCAACCCGATGCTCTGGCAGGCCGTCCTGCTGGCCATCCTGGGGTTCGCCCTGATCTTCCTGCTGGAACGGGTTGCCGACCGGAAAAACGATACCGCCTGATGCACCAGCCCAGAACCATATCGGATAAGTTCCTGCTTTTTATCAAAGGACTCGCCATGGGAGCCGCCAACAAGGTCCCCGGGGTTTCCGGGGGGATTGTCGCCTTCGTGGTCGGGTTCTACGAGGAGTTTATCTATTCCCTGCAAAAATTCAACGTAAAGGCAATTAAACTGATCATCGGCGGCAGGTTCCGCAGTTTTTACCGGTACGTAAACGGGCCGTTCCTCTCCCTGCTGATACTCGGGATGCTCTTTAGCTATTTCAGCGTTTCCCAGCTGCTCGATTACTTCCTTGAACGGAAAGAACTCTACGTCTGGTCTGCCTTTTTCGGGATGATCATTGGATCGATCTATTTTATTTCCAAGGACTACGAGCATTGGAATCGGCGCACCGTGCCGGCCGGGGTGCTCGGCTTGCTCATCGGGATATCCATCAGCTTCCTGAGCCCGGCCCGGGAAAACGACAATCTTTGGTTTATATTTTTCTGCGGCATCATCAGCGTATCCGGGATGACCCTTCCGGGGCTCTCCGGGTCGTTTATACTGATTCTCCTGGGGAATTACGTATTGTTGCTGGTGGACTCGGTCAATGCGCTTTACGACACGCTGATCGAAGTATTCCAGGGGGATTTCAGTTTTATCAGCAACAGCGACCGACTGAACACCTTGCGTATCCTGGCGGTTTTCACAGCCGGTTCGGCTGCCGGCCTGGTAACCCTGTCGCACCTGCTGGGCTATGTACTCAAGCATTACAAACACCTGACCACCGCCGTGATTATCGGCTTTATTACCGGTTCGCTCGGGGTGGTATGGCCGTGGAAGCGAACAATCTTCCTTACCGGACCTGACGGGCAGCCCCTGCTCGATTCCAACGGGGATAAAATCATCAGCAACTACGAGCGCTACCTGCCAGACACGGGGAATCCGGAAAACCTCTGGGCCCTGGTGTTTATCGGGGTCGGTATCGGTATCCTGGTCTTACTGGAGTGGTACGGCAAAAACCGCAAACGCAATGCATAGGTTCGGGCTTATCGGGAAAGACATCTCCTATTCGTTTTCGCCGGGATACTTTGGCGAGAAATTCCGCAAACTGGGGCTGGAGGATTATACCTACCAGATATTCGATTTGGCCGACATTTCTGAATTTCCGGCCTTATTCGGGGAATACCCGGACCTGAAGGGCCTGAATGTAACCATCCCCTATAAACAGGTTGTCATGCCCTTTCTGGACCATATTGCCCCGGAAGCGGCCCGGATCGGGGCGGTAAACACCATTTGCCTGCAGGGTTCAATCACCACCGGGCACAACACGGATGTCACCGGTTTCCGCGAGTCGCTCAGGCCCCTGCTGCTGCCCGCCGACCGGGAAGCATTGATCCTCGGTACCGGCGGGGCCTCCCGGGCGGTGGCCCATGCCCTGGAACAACTCGGGATCCATTTCCGATATGTCTCCCGGAACCCCGGGCCCGGACAACTGAGCTATACCGGGCTCGACGCCCCGACCCTCCGGGAGGTGCAGATTGTGGTAAATACCACGCCCCTGGGTACGCATCCCAATACAGACGCCCGCCCGGAAATCCCCTATGAAGCCCTGGGGCCCGAACACTTGTTGTTCGACCTGATATACAACCCGGGGCAAACCGCTTTCCTCTCCGAAGGCCGCTCCCGGGGCAGCCGGATCAAAAACGGCCTGGAAATGCTGGAGATCCAGGCCGAACATGCCTGGAAGCTCTGGAATGCACCAGCAGCAACACCCGGCAACTAAGCCAAAAGAAGGCAGGAATACTTTTGTTTCTCGGCCGCTTGTTAGTATCTTAGAAAGGCATCCGAGCAGGCACTGAAAAATCTATCGCATGTCCGAAGAGGAAAACAAAGAACTGCACGAAGCTGCAGGGGGGGAAGAAACACCAGGTAAACCGGATCCGTCCGGAAGTCCGGCTACAGGCTCGTCGGGCGAAGCGGGTGAAGCGGGTGAAGTGGATAAAAAGGGTAAAACGGGGGAGGCCGAGAACCCCGTAACCGGGACCGGGGAAAAGGTTGAAGGGCCGGAAGCAGGGCCTGCCGACGCAGATGACTCGGAAAAGGAAATAGACGATTCCAACGCTGAGGACGCCGAGGATTCGGAAAACGAACGCCGCCACCAGATTCCCTTCCTGGATTACCACGCCCTTTCTATGGAAAACCTCGTGGGCGAACTCCAGCGATTGCTCAGGACAGAAAAGGTACAGGCCATCCGGCGCCATGTAGACGGGATCAAACAGGAGTTCGACCAGAAATTCCAGGAATTTATCGAGCAGAAAAAGGAGGAATTCGTAGATCGTGGCGGAAACGAAGCGGATTTTCGGTATAACTCGGTAACCAAAAGGCAATTCAACGAACTCTACGCGGAATACCGGGAAAAACGAAACCAGTACTACAAAGAACTGGAACAAAACCTCCGGAAAAACCTGACCATCCGCCAGGAAATTATCGAAGAGCTCAAAGGCCTGGTGAATATGGAGGAGGACATGAACACCACCTACCAGCACTTCAAGGACCTGCAGGAGCGCTGGAGGCAGGCAGGCCCGGTACCCCGCACCCAGTACAACGACGTCTGGCGGACCTATCACCACCATGTGGAAATCTTCTACGACTTCCTCCACCTGAATCGGGAATTGCGGGACCTGGACTTCAAACACAACCTGGAGGAAAAGCTAAAATTGATTGAACGGGCCGAAGCACTTGCCGGGGAACCGGACCTCAACAAGGCATTCAGGGAATTACAGACACTGCACAAAATCTGGAAAGAAGAGGTGGGGCCGGTAGCCAAGGATCAACGGGAAGCAATCTGGGATCGTTTCAGCGCCGCAACCAAGACCATCCACCAACGCCGGCAGGACCATTTCCGGGAACTGGAGAAACGGCACGAGGCGAATCTCGAGACCAAAAAGCAACTCATTGCCGAAATCGCCGAAATTGCGGATAACGTCGCTTCCAGCCATCGGGCCATCCAAAAACAGATCCGCCAGGTGGAGGCCCTGCGCGAGAAATTTTTCCAGGCGGGGAAAGTCCCCCAGCAGGACAATGAGGCTACCTGGTCGGCATTCAAGGGGGCTGTGCGGAAATTCAACCGCACCAAGAATGCCTATTACAAGAACCTGAAAAAAGAGCAACAGGAGAACCTGGAGAAAAAGCGCGCCCTGCTCGCCCGCGCGGTGGAGCTCAAGGACAGCGAGGACTGGGATGCGGCTACCCCGGAAATGAAACGAATCCAGCAGGAGTGGAAGCAGATTGGGCATGTCCCCCGCAAATATTCGGACAAAATCTGGAAGGAGTTCAAAACAGCCTGTAACCACTACTTCGACCGGCTCCACGCCCGGAGGAATTCATCCAATGCATCGGAACGTCAAAACCTGGAGCAGAAAGAAAAAATTCTCGACGAGCTGAAAGGCTTCAACCTGAGCGGAAAGCGGGAAGCGGACCTGAAAAACATCCAGGAATTCCTGAGCCGATGGAAGGGTGTCGGCCGGATACCGGGCAACAAGAAACACCTGAATGCCAAATTCTACAAGATCCTGGATGCGCTCTTCCGGAAAATGGGAGTCAGCAAGGCGGAAGCGGATATCCTGAAATACGGCAACAAGATCCAGAAGCTGTCCGACGAAGAAGATTCCCGCGCCATTGAGCAGGAACGCCAATTTGTCCGAAAGAAAATCGAGGAAAACAAAAGCGCCATCCGCCAGCTGGAGAATAACCTGGAATTCTTCTCGGATCCCTCCGAGGACAACCCGCTGGTGAAGGATGTGATCGCCAACATCGACCGGCAAAAGAAAACGCTGGCCAACTGGAAGGCCAAGTTGAAAAAGCTGAACATCCTGCGCAACGAGCGCAACCGGGCCGAAGAGGCCGGGGATTCGGAGGATACGGAAGGGGAAACGGATACCGACGGACAGGATTCAGAAAACCAGGATTCAGAAAACCAGGATTCCGGCAACTCGGAGAAAGCCGAAGCTTCTCAGCAATCCGGGTAACCCGGCGCCACGGGAATACGCTAGGCCACCGGTTCGCCGATCAGGTCAAAATCTCCCGCTTCGGTCACCCGGATTTCGGCAAAATCCCCAACCCTCAGGTAATGTTTTGCGGCATCCACGCGCACTTCGTTGTCCACATCCGGGGAATCAAATTCCGTACGCCCTATAAAATACCCGCCTTCCTGCCGGTCGATCATACAGCGAAAGGTCTTCCCCACCTTTTCCTGGTTCAGCTCCCAGGAAATCTGGGCCTGCAACTCCATAATCTCAGATGCGCGGGCTTGTTTGGTCGCTTCGGAAACATCGTCTTCGAGGTTGAACGCATGGGTATTTTCCTCGTGGGAATACGTAAAACAGCCCAGGCGCTCAAACCGCGTCTCCCGCACCCATTCTTTCAGGATTTCAAAATCTGCATCGGTCTCCCCGGGATATCCCACTATCAGCGTTGTGCGAATAGCCATCCCGGGAACCTTTTCCCGAAAAGCCTCCAGGAGCCGGGTTGTTTTTGCCCGGGTGGTTCCGCGCCGCATACTTTTGAGGATGGGGTCGGAAATGTGCTGCAACGGGATATCGATATAGTTGCAGACCTTCGGTTCAGCCCGCATGACCTCCAGAACATCCATCGGAAAACCGGTGGGGAAAGCGTAGTGCAGGCGGATCCACTCGATGCCTTCAACCTTCGCCAGGGCGCGTAATAAATCGGCCAGGGCCCGCTTCTTATACAGGTCCAGCCCGTAATAGGTAAGGTCCTGGGCTATCAGGATGAGCTCTTTGACCCCTTTGGCTGCCAGGGACTCCGCCTCCCGGACCAGGTCTTCGACCGGCTGGCTGCGATGCCCGCCCCGCATCAGCGGGATAGCGCAAAATGAACAGGGTCGGTCGCACCCTTCGGCGATTTTCAGGTAGGCATAGTTGGCCGGGGTTGTGGTGAGCCGCTCCCCTACCAGTTCGTGCCGGTAATCCGCCCCGAGGGCTTTCAGGAGCCGGGGCAGATCGCGCGTGCCGAAGTAGGCGTCCACATCCGGGATTTCCTTTTCCAGGTCCGGTTTGTAGCGTTCGCTCAGGCAGCCCGTCACGAAGACCTGGTCTACCCGGCCGTCTTCCTTCTGCCGGACGTATTCCAGGATGGTATTGACGCTTTCTTCCTTGGCATTGGCGATAAACCCGCAGGTATTGATCACAACGATATTCCCCTCCCCTTCGTGCACCACGTCTTTCTCAGAGGCCTTCAGCTGCCCCATGAGCACCTCGGAATCGTAGAGGTTTTTGGAGCAACCCAGGGTCACCACGTTTATCCGGTTCTTTTTGGAAGATTTTGTCCGCATGCCAAATCGTTGATTGGGGCGCAAAAGTACGAACTACGGCAGGAAGTTCGGCTCCCGGGAGACGAAAATGGCGCGGAATTCGTTATTTGTATATGTATTGGCCCGGTAAAAAGATATCAATTGCAGCTGCCGCAACCCTGTTGGTCCTGTTGGCAGCGGGCGTCTCGTGCACCTCGGATACGGAACCGGCCGATACCACGCCTCCCGCGAAAACCGGACGCTACTTTCCGGATCCGGTCAGCTTTGCCGAATGGGAAACCACAGACCCCTCCGACCTGGGCTGGGACAGCGCAGCCGAGTCGGATCTCGATACATTCCTGGCTTCCAGCGGTACCCGTGCACTGATTATCCTGAAATCCGGACGCATAGCCAAAGAGACGTATTTCGGGACGTTTACCCGGGACAGCCTTTGGTACTGGGCCTCAGCGGGAAAAACACTTACGGCCTTCTCTGTAGGCCTGGCCGTGCAGGAAGGCTTTATCGACACGGGGGACGCCACTTCCGACTACCTCGGCGCGGGATGGACTTCGGCCCCGGCCGAAAAGGAAGCCCTGATCACCGTGGGGGACCAGCTCCGGATGACCACGGGCCTGAACGACCTGGCATTTGATTGCGTCAGTCCGGGTTGCCTTGAGTACCTGGCCGATGCCGGGGAGCGATGGGCCTATCACAATGGCCCGTATACTTTGCTGCAATCCGTGGTGGCGGCAGGGACCTCGGAAAGCTTCACCGCCTTTTTCAACTCCCGCCTGCGCAACCGAATTGGCATGGACGGCCTATGGTTCAGCACCAATGGCAGCAACAATGTGTATTTCAGCACGGCCCGCAGCATGGCGCGGTTCGGGCTCCTGGTTCTCGGACGCGGCAGCTGGGGGGATACTGAAATCCTGGAAGACGGGGATTTCCTGGAGGACATGCTGACGCCGTCCCAGTCGTTGAACGCCTCATACGGCTACCTGTGGTGGCTCAATGGGAAAAGCAGCTATATGTTACCCGCGTCCCAGGTGGTCTTCCCCGGGGAGCTGATGCCGCAGGCTCCTTCCGACCTCCTTGCCGGGCTGGGCAAGAACGACCAGAAACTCTATATTGTGCCTTCTCAGGAACTCGTCATTATCCGGATGGGGGACGATGCGGGGGAGAGCCTGGCAGGACCCTCCAGTTTTGACAATACGCTCTGGCAGCACCTCAGTGCCTATATGAACCTCTGATTTTTAATCGGCATACCCCTCCGGCATCCTTCGGACCGGTAAACGCATTTCAAATGCCCGGCCCAATTCGAGCAATTGCTTCTCCTGGAAGGGACGGGCAATGAAGGTGAGCCCGGCTGGTTCCCCGCTTTCGCGATACCCCATGGGCACGCACAGGGCGGGGTGGCGCCCCAGGGCGGCATAGGCCGCATGCCGGTTGTTCACCGATAGCACGGCGTCCAGTTGATGGGCATTCCAGGGTACCGTGAAATAATCCATACCGGCTGCCAAAAGGCGTGCTTTGAGAGCCTCGAGGTCTTCCGGGCCGGTTGTATCCCCGAGGATTCCCTCCAGCCTTCCCTGCCCGTAGGGCGCACGGACCAGGCTGTCCTCCCTGTTAAAGGCCACCAGGTCGGCCACGTCGGAAATTCGCACGGCATCCCGGTTGCGAACGCGTTTTTGGAGGTAGGCGGGCAGGTCTTTTCGCATATCCCCATTAAGCAGTTTCGAAAAGCCATCCAGGTCTGTTTCCGGCGGGGTAATCGGGATGATTTCCGCACCGGCCTCCCGCAATACCCGGATGGCGCGGCGGTATAGGGAATCCGACTCGGAAATGGCCTCAAAAATACCAAAGCGGCGGCCCGCAAGGGCAACAGGTTCCACCCGGTGTCCGTTTATCAGCGTAGGGGTTTCCAGTGCAACGGGGTCTTCGGAATCATAGCCCCGCATGGCGTCGAGCAGGATGGCCGCATCGGTAACCGTACGGGCCATCGGGCCCGGGGTATCCAGGGTGGATGAAATCGGCACGATTCCCGTTCGGCTCAGCAGGCTCACGGTAGGCTTGAGGCCCACTACGGAGTTTTGGCCGGAAGGAGACAGGATGGAGCCGGAAGTCTCGGTCCCCACGGCCCCCATGGCATATCCTGCAGCCACGGCCGTGCCACTTCCCGAACTGGAGCCTCCCGTTTCGAATTGGCGGCGCCCGTAAGGATTGAGGGTTTGGCCGCCCAGAGCGCTGTAACCCACCGGACATCCGTCGCAAAAGTAGTAGGCCCATTCACTCAGGTTCACCTTCCCCAGAATCACAGCCCCGTTCATCTGCAGCTGGTTCACGATAAATGCATCTTCCGTGCGGTTCTCCTGCAGGGCCACTGCCCCGGCGGTAGTCGGCATGGATTCCGTGTCGATATTGTCCTTGAGTAAGACCGGCATGCCGAAGACCGGGTGCCGCTCAGCGTCCGGCACCAGGCGCAGGACTTCGTCCTTTTTACGGGCCTCCTCCAGCGCGTTCGGGTTGATGGCCAGGACCGTATTGAGCGTGGTGGCATGGGGCAATTCGTAGGTGTAGATCCGATAGAGGAAAAAGCGCGTCAATTCCTCATAGGTCAGGGTACCGCCAAGGATTTGCTCCTGGATTTCCGGTATGGAACGCCCCAGAATGAGGCCTCGTAACTCCCGGTAGCGGGCGGGGTCCAGGGAAAGCGCCTCCGCGTATAAGGGCCGGAAGATATCGTTCTTGTCGGTAACCCGGGACTGAATCAGCTTATAGCGCATCCTCCGGTTGGGGTGATCGGCATTGGCCGCTACCTCGGAGGCGTCGTCATAGGGCTCCCAAATGCGCTCGGGAACATCTTCCCGGGCGCGATCTGCAGAGGTGTTCCCGTCCTTGCAGGAAAATTGAAGGGCGGCACATGCCATCAGGGACGAAATGCCCAATACAAATACTATCCGCCTTCGGATGCTAGCTGGTTTTTCCATAGTTCGATATTCCTTTTGCTTATGCGAACAAATTCATCCTTGCCCTCTGCCCTTGCGAGCTCCATGGACCGTGTGGCCGCCCGGATGGCTTCTTTCAGGGCACCTTTCCGGGCGAGGAGCAGGGATCGGACCCGGTGAAAATAATACGTGTCGCCCCCGAGTTCCAGGGCGCGGTCTACATAGTCCAGGGCGCGGTCGGTGTCCCTGCCTGATTCCTGCAGGTAGCGGGCAGCCTCGTAATAGGTCTGGGCCGTTGGATCCCGGGAGAGTGCCCGTTGGATTTCCGCCTCCATGGCACTTCGGGTATCCACCGCAATCGGGATGCGGATGCGGGTATGGTCCCAGTGCCAGACCATTTGGGCCCCGTCGTGCCGGATGCTGTCAAAGCTGATCTCGAAATTCTCTTTGCCTTCCGAAGCGACCTCCGGATATACCTCAAAGCGGAAGAGGTCCTCGGCGGGGTTGTAGGCATCCCGCCCGTCCCCCCAATGCGTGGTATCCCGGTGAAACGCCACCTCCCAGGCGGTTTCCTCCGGGAAGGCATACAGGGCGTAAGTGCCGGCAGGCACCGGGTTCCCGGCAACCAAAACGGGGCAACTCAGCCTGATTTTCGTCGATTCATTCGCTCCCACCCGCCAGATCCTGCCATAGGGCACCAGTTCCCCGAATATTTCCCGTCCGCGAACAGCCGGGCGCGAGTAGGAGACGCCGATACTGCACAGCCCAATCTCCTGGCGGATTTCCTGTGCCGGGCTCGCCTTTGGGTGACGTAACTGGGCATACGCGCAAGTCAGCATCAACATCAGTCCGATCCAGAGCAGGAGCTTCAAGACTGTCGTTTAAAGAAAGAATCCACGAATTCGTATTTGTTGAATACCTGCAGGTCCTCAACCCCTTCCCCGACACCGATATATTTCACCGGAATCCCAAACTGATCCGAAATGCCGATTACCACGCCCCCTTTGGCCGTGCCGTCGAGCTTGGTGACTGCCAGGGAATTGACCTCGGTGGCCCGCGTAAATTGCCGGGCCTGCTCAAAGGCATTTTGCCCGGTGGAACCGTCCAGCACCAACAGGACTTCATGGGGTGCACCCGGGATAACTTTCTGCATTACCCGGCGCACCTTGGTCAATTCATTCATCAGGTTCACCTTGTTGTGCAGCCGCCCGGCCGTGTCGATCAGGACTATATCGGCCTGCTGGCCCACAGCGGAACTCAGCGTATCAAAAGCTACGGAGGCCGGGTCGCTTCCCATGCGCTGTTTGACAATGGGTACCCCCACGCGCTCTGCCCAAATTTCCAGTTGTTCGATGGCTGCCGCCCGGAAGGTATCTGCCGCGCCGAGGATTACCTTTTTGCCCTGCTGGTTGAATTGGTGCGCCAACTTGCCGATGGTGGTGGTCTTCCCGACCCCGTTCACGCCCACGACCATCACCACGTAGGGACCCTCCACTTCGGGCAGGCTTACTTCGGCAGCCTCCCCCGAATGCGTTTCTTCGAGCAGCCCGGCAATTTCTTCCCGGAGGATCCGGTCCAGCTCGTCCGTGCCCACATACTTGTCGCGGGCCACGCGTTCTTCGATGCGCCCGATGATTTTCAGGGTGGTCTCAACCCCCACATCCGAGGTCACGAGTACTTCTTCCAGGTTGTCCAGGACTTCGTCGTCCACCTTGGACTTCCCTACCACGGCCTTGCCGAGTTTGGAAAAGAAACTGGTCTTGGATTTTTCGAGCCCCTTGTCCAGGGTCTCCTTTTTCTCTGAGGAAAAGATTTTCTTGAATAAACTCATGGGATGGCGTGCTGTTGGGCAAAGATAGCATTTTAACGATTCCCCTCCCCAACCCGCGGGAGACCCGGGACCGTCCAACATTTACCGCCCTGGGTTCCTGAATAATCTTCGTGACGGCGGCTGGCACAGGTAAAAAAAAAACCGCCCTCCCGAAGGAAGGCGGTTCACTCTATATATGCAATGCTCTTATTTACTGTTGAGCCAGTCATTCACCATTTCGGGCGGCATTACTGCCTCCACAAAAGTATACGCCCCTGTTTTCGGAGACTTGACCATTTTGATAGCCTTGGTCAGCCGCTTGGACGATGATTGTAACGTTGCTACTGTTTTCTTAGCCATGTTTCCTTATTTTATCTCTTTGTGAACAGTCATACGCTTGAGGATCGGGTTGAATTTCTTCAATTCGAGCCGGTCCGGCGTATTCTTTTTGTTCTTGGTCGTGATATAGCGGGAGGTCCCGGGCATGCCGGATTCCTTGTGCTCGGTGCACTCCAGGATCACCTGTACTCTGTTGCCTTTTTTAGCCATGGTGCAATCGCTTTAGTGTCTGATGACTTATTGGATGATACCTTTCTGTTTTGCCTCCTTGAGCACTGCCGAAATCCCCTTCCGGTTAATCGCCTTCAATGCCCGGGCCGATACCTTGAGGGTAATCCAGCGGTCCTCCTCCGGGATATAAAAACGCTTCTTTGAAAGATTTACATCGAATCTCCGACGCGTCTTGTTGATCGAAAACGAAACGTTATTGCCAAATTGGGCTCGTTTCCCGGTAAGTTCACAGACTTTAGACATTGCGCTACAATTTCTTGGTTCAAAACAGGGTGCAAATTTACGGCATTTTTCGCGTACACCCAAACTTCTTTTTTAGAATTTTAGGATTTCTTCCCGAAGCATCTCAAAGGCCTTGTGGACGGACTTCCGGACAATCCGCTCCCGGTGGTTGCCCATGGTGAACACTTCGGCACGCGTCCCCCCGGGGCCGCTGACCGCGATGGCCACTGTCCCGACGGCGGCATCCGATTCGCCTTTGGCAGGCCCGGCGTTACCCGTGGTGGCTACCGCGATATCCGCCCCCAGCACCTTCCGGGCTCCTTCCGCCATGGCCCCGGCAACTTCCGGGCTCACCACGGAATGGGCTTCTATCAGTCCCGGATCCACGCCCAACACGTCTTTCTTAACCCCGGTGGCATAACTCACCACACTGCCCAGGAAAAAATTCGAAGCGCCCGGGACAGCAGTCAACTGGGCGGCGATAGCCCCGCCGGTGCAACTCTCTGCCGTAGCCAGGGTAGCCCCGCGGGCGGTGAAAAGCTTGGCCAGGGTAGCCTCCAGGGCTTCCCCGTCCGATTCCCCGAAAAGAATATCTGCCAATTGGTCGCGCAGTTCCCCCACGTAGCGGTCCAAATCTTCCTGAACGGCCTCCGGGTCGGTACCCCGGGCGGACACGCGTAGCCGCACCTTGCCCAGGTTGGGCAGGTAGGCCAACCGGATGTGGCCGGGCAGGGCATCCTCCCAGGTTTCAATCCGGTCCGCAATCGCGCTTTCCCCCAGGCCGTAAGTAATCAGGGTATGGTGCAGCAATACCGGTCGGTCGTAGCTGGCGATGATTCGCGGCACCACGTGTTCCGTGAACAGGGCCTTCATCTCAAACGGGACACCCGGCAGGGAAACCAGCACGCCCCGGCGGCCTTTCAACCACATGCCCGGGGCCGTGCCGTGTGCATTGTGCAGGACATCGGCCCGGGATGGTACCAGGGCCTGTTTGCGGTTCAGGTCGGAAATCGGGGTCGAAATATAGTTGCTGAACAGGTATTCAATATGGCGGAGTACCTCCTTATCTTCCCGGAGGCGGTCTCCGGTGTACTCGCAAAGCGTGTGTTTGGTAATGTCGTCCCTGGTAGGCCCGAGCCCCCCGGTAATTATAACGATGTCCGCCCGGGACTCTGCTTCCTTAAGGGCGGTCAGGATGTGTTCGCGATTGTCCTGCACCGAGGATATCTGGTACACGGACACCCCGATTTTATGAAGTTCGGCGGCAATAAATGCCGAATTGGTATCTACGATCTGCCCGATGAGGATTTCATCGCCAATCGTCAGTATCTCGGCGTACATCAGACGTCAAAATCGTTCCTGAGCTCCCCGATCACCTGTTCCACGTCCCGTTTCAATACCGGGAAACGTTCGCGAATAGTCTCCATATTCCCCTCGCTCTTCCCCAGGGTTTCTATTTCCAGGGCTATCGCCCGGGTCTGTTCCATTCCCAGCAGGTCCACGTTGGGCTTGATCTTATGAGCCAGTTTGTATACCTGCTCGTAATTCGATGCCGCGATAGCAGTTTCCAATTCCCTGAGATCGACCGGCACTTCTTCCAGGAACACCGAAACCACCGACAGTACGAAATCGGAATCCCCGTCGGCCATTTCATTGATTTTGTCGAGATTGTAAATCATCACTTTACATTTACGGAGAAAAGCTCCTTCCCTTCCAACTTGCCGGCAAGGTAATCATTTGGCTGTACCTGTCCAACACCGGCCGGGGTTCCGGTAAAAATTATATCCCCCTTTTTCAGGGTAAAGAAGGTGGAGATATAGGCGATGAGCTCATCCGTTTGCCAGAGCATATGCCGCGTATCCCCGCGTTGCACCACCCGTCCGTTGCACTCCAGGGTAAATTCCAGGTATTCTTTGCCGGTGAACCGGGATTTGGGCACCCACTCCCCGATAACCGCCGACCCGTCAAAGCCTTTGGCCTTTTCCCAGGGCAGGCCCTTTTCCTTGAGCGATTGCTGTACATCCCGGGCGGTCAGATCCAGGCCAACGCTCACCTGGCTGTAATAGCCGGGTGCAAACTCCGGGGCAATGTGTTTGCCCACCTTGTCGATGCGCACCAGCAATTCCACCTCGTAGTGCACCTCCCGTGTAAACTCCGGGATATAGAAATCCTGTTCCCGGGGCAGGATAGCCGAGTCCGGTTTGATAAAGAGCACGGGGGAATCCGGCCGTTGGTTTTTGAGTTCCTCGATGTGGGCGGCATAGTTGCGCCCCACGCAGATGAGTTTCATAATGCTGTCCGTATTTCAATATGAAGCCGGCTTAGGCGACAGGGGCGCGAGCCCCGGGGGTTATCCGAGTTTGTTGTTGAGCTTGCTGAGCTTGATCTGGGTGAGTACTTTCTTGGTGTACAGCGGGAAGTCGGCATTGAGCATCCACCCGAAATACCCGGGTTCCTGCTCCAATACCTCGTGGACGCTCCTGCCCTTGTGCTTCCCGAACCCGAAAACCTCCTCCCCGTTTTCATCCCGACGGATGAACCCGGCAAAATCCACGGTGTCGTTGTGGGTGGAAAACGCCGCCAGCTCCTGCACGTTGTTGGTCAGTTCCGAGTAACGGTCCAGTTGGGAGAGCAATACTTCGTAAGTAGCCTGGGTATCCGCTGTGGCGCTGTGGGCATCGGTCAGCTCCTTGCCGCAATAAAACTGGTAGGCAGCAGCCAGGGTCCGCTTCTCCATTTTGTGGAAAATAGTCTGCACGTCCACGGAAACGGCATTTTTCATATCAAAGTCCACCCCGGCCCGCAGAAGCTCTTCCGCCAGGAGGGGGATATCGAAGCGGTTGGAATTGAAACCCGCCAGGTCACACCCCTGGATCATCTGGTAAACCTCCCGGGCCAGTTCGCGGAAGGTGGGCTCGCCAGCCACCTTTTCGTCCGTGATGCCGTGGATGGCGGACGCCTCCTCGGGGATGGGCACCCCGGGGTTGACCAGCCAGGTTTTGCTTTCCTTGTTCCCGTTGGGGAATACCTTCAGGATGGCGAGCTCCACAATCCGGTCGGTAGCGATATTGGTCCCCGTGGTCTCCAGGTCAAAAAAACAAATGGGCTTACTCAGGTTCAGTTTCATGCTAATGGATTAGGTCGGGCCTGTTTATGCCTGGAAAATACAGGGGTTTACAGGTATTATAAAGTTCATTGTCCGCAAAGCGGTTAATTGTATGCGTCAGTGCCTAATGTGTGCTTCAGGGTCATACGTCCCGTTCCGTATCCCAGGCCTCCAGGTAATCGGCTACCGCCTTGACGAATAAACCTCCCAGGGCGCCGTTGACCACGCGGTGGTCGTAGCTGTGGGAAAGGAACATCTTGGAACGGATACCGATGAAATCCCCCGAAGGCGTCTCGATGACGGCAGGGACCTTCCGGATGGCCCCCAGGGCCAGGATGCCCACCTGGGGCTGGTTGATGATGGGCGTACCGAATACGCTGCCGAAAGACCCGACATTGGTTACCGTGTAGGTTCCGTCCCGGACCTCGTCGGGCTTCAGGGCGTTGTTCCGGGCGCGGGTGGCCAGGTCGTTGACCGCCCGGGCCATACCTACCAGGTTGAGTTGGTCCGCATTCCGGATTACCGGAACAATCAGGTTGCCGTCCGGCAGGGCGGCTGCCATGCCCAGGTTGATCTGTTTTTTCTTAATCACCCGGTCGCCGTCTACCGAGATATTCATCATGGGGAATTTTTTCAACGCCTTGGCAACGGCCTCCATGAAGATCGGGGTAAAGGTCAGCTTCTCCCCTTCCCGCTTTTCAAAATCCGCCTTGACGCGATCCCGCCATTCCACAATGCGGGTCACATCCACTTCCACAAAACTCTGGACGTGTGCCGAGGTCGATACGCTTTCGGCCATGTGTTTGGCGATCAGTTTCCCCATGCGGCTCATCGGGATAACCTCGTCCCCTTCGGATATGGAAACCGGGGAACCCGTCGCCGCCGCTGCAGGCTTGGGCGCCTGGCCTTTTTCGGGGGCTGCCGCCATTGCCGGACCTGCTGCTTCGGTTGCTGCTGCCTCCCGGGGTTCGCTTTCCGAACGGACGGCCCCTTCCTGTCCGCGCGACTCGAGGTAGGCCAGCATGTCGCTTTTGGTTACCCGGCCTTCTTTTCCGGTACCCGGGATGCGGTCGAGTTCTTCCTGGCCGATCCCCTCCTCCCGGGCCATATTCCGCACCAGGGGCGAATAAAACCGGTCTCCGTGCGAAACCGGCGCAGGGGCCGGCCGGGCTGTCTTTTCGCCCTGCTCCACAAAGGCCGCAGCCGCTTCCGCCTGCCCGGAGGATTCCTTTGCAGCCGCTTGTTTCCCGGGGGTGTCTGACGACCCGGGGGAGGCCTCCGCATCGGGGGATCCCGCTGCTTCCCTCCCGGCATCCGGCTGGTCGGATTCGCCGTTGAGTTCAATCACCGCCACCACCTGGCCCACTTTGACCACATCGTCTACCTCGAAGCGCTTTTCCACCAATACGCCGTCCACTTCGCTCGGCACTTCCGAATCGACTTTGTCGGTGGCAATCTCAAAGACAGCCTCGTCCGCCTCAATGGCGTCTCCTACTTCTTTCAGCCAGGAGGTCAGGGTTGCCTCGGCAACGCTTTCCCCCATCTGCGGCAATTTCAATTCAAATTTTGACATATTCCTATTTTGACACCTTGTATCCGGAGAATTTTTGCAAAAATAGCAAAAAAACAACCGGTTTGATGAACTTTCTATCTATCCTGGCCCTTGAAGGACCCTTCAAATGGGATCCGTTGCAGGATGGACCGGCCCAGGGTCACCTCGTCCGCATACTCCAGGTCGTCCCCTACCGGAATCCCCCTGGCGATGGTGGAGAGTTCCACCTCCACCCCCTCGAGTTGTTTGTAAAGGTAAAAATTGGTCGTATCCCCTTCCATGGTTGCGCTGAGGGCCAGTATCAGCTCGCGTACCCCCCCGTCGCGCACCCGCTCCACCAACGATGCGATCTGCAGGTCCTGGGGCCCGATGCCCTCCATGGGGGATATCTTCCCGCCCAGTACGTGGTAGAGCCCCCGGTAGTGCCCGGTGCTCTCGATCGCCATGATATCCCGGATATCCTCGACGACGCAGATCAGCGAGCGGTCGCGTTTGGGGCTGGCGCAAATCTCGCAGCGCTCGGAATCGGATATATTGTGGCATTCCCGGCAACGGCAGATCCCCGAGCGGAGGCTGGTGAGCGCCTCGGCGAGCTTTTCGGTCCGGGCCTTCGGCTGGCGCAGCAGGTGCAGGACGAGCCGGAGGGCCGTGCGCTTGCCGATACCCGGCAACTGGGACACCTCATCCACGGCTTTTCCGAGTAATTTCGACGTGATTTCCATATACGGCAAAATTACGTATCTATTTTAAGTTTTGTACTTTGGTGGCCAAATTAAATGGAATGTCCAAACCGGGCCGGATTCCGGCCTGCAGCCGTTTTTTAAGGCAACGGGCACCCCGGTGCGGCACCAGCCTCCTCCTATGAATGCAACCCATATCCTGCTCCTTATCGGGGGGTATTTTGCCCTGCTGCTCCTGATTTCCTATTTCACCGGGCGGAACGATTCCAACGACGACTTTTTTAAGGCGGGCGGGCAGTCACCCTGGTATTTGGTAGCCTTCGGCATGATCGGGGCCTCCCTCTCCGGGGTGACGTTCATCTCCGTCCCGGGCTGGGTAGAATCCT
Organism: Robiginitalea biformata HTCC2501; assembly: GCF_000024125.1. Taxonomy (NCBI): domain Bacteria; kingdom Pseudomonadati; phylum Bacteroidota; class Flavobacteriia; order Flavobacteriales; family Flavobacteriaceae; genus Robiginitalea; species Robiginitalea biformata. The sequence continues at coordinate 3,221,899 of NC_013222.1, forward strand.
CCCAGTTCAGCTATATGCAGGTGGTATTCGGCTACCTGGCGGGGTACATCGTGATTGCCCTGGTGCTGATGCCCCTATATTACCGGCTGGGGGTGACCTCCATCTACGAATACCTCGAACAGCGATTTGGCTGGGTCAGTTACAAGGTGGGTGCCCTGTCCTTTTTTGTCTCCCGGGTGCTGGGTGCGGCCTTCCGTTTATTCTTGGTCGCCATTGTGCTCCAGCAGTTCGTCTTCGACGCCTGGGGGGTCCCCTTCGAGGCTACGGTGGTCCTGTCCATTGCGCTGATCTGGGTGTATACTTTCCGCGGGGGAATCAAAACCATCGTCTGGACGGATACCCTGCAAACACTTTTCATGCTGCTGGCCGTAGGGTTTTCCATCCACTTCATCAACCAGAGCCTGGGGTGGAGCCTGTCCGATTTCCTGGCGTCCGAAGAGCTGGAGGCTTACAGCCAGACCTGGTTCACGGATTCCTTTGCCGACAAAAACCACCTGGTTAAATCCTTCCTGGGTGGCATGTTCATCACCATCTGCATGACCGGCCTGGACCAGGACATGATGCAAAAAAACCTCACCTGCCGCAACCTGTGGGATGCGCAAAAAAATATGCTTTCCTTTTCGGTGGTCCTGGTTGCCGTGAATTTTGTGTTCCTGCTGCTCGGGGCGCTGCTCTTTATCTATGCCGACCGGTTCGGCATTGCCCTCCCCCTGATGGACGGCAGCCCGAAATCCGATTTGCTTTTCCCGGAAATTGCCCTGAACAGCGGCCTGGGCCCCGTGGTGGGCACCACCTTCATGCTCGGGCTGATCGCCGCGGCATACAGCAGTGCGGACAGCGCCCTGACCTCCCTGACTACTTCGTTCTGCGTGGATTTTATGGGGATCGGCAAGTTACCGGGAGCGCAACAGAAGAAACTCCGCAAGCGGGTACACATCGGGATGAGCCTGTTGCTGATCGTCGTGGTGATCCTCTTCAAATACGTCCTGGACCGCAACGTCATCGACGGGTTGCTCACCGTGGCCACCTATACCTACGGCCCGCTGCTGGGCCTGTTCGCCTTTGGTATCCTGACCCCCTATGCCCTGAGGGATTCCAGGGTCTGGGTGGTAGCCGTGACGGCCATCCTCGTGGTGGCGCTGATCGCCAATTTGCCGCCTGAATTGCTGGGGGGTTATGAAATCGGGTACGAACTCCTCCCGCTGAACGGGTTGCTCACCTTCCTGGGGCTGCTCTTGATACGCAAGAAGCGCACCCTGTAACGGCGGTTCTTTTGCTGTTCCGGTCAGTAGTTGCCGGTACCCAGCATGACCAGGGTGCACGCCTCCAGGGCTTCTATCCCCGACTGCCTGAGGCGGGAAGCAAATTCCGGGTTTTCCGTCCCGGGGTTGAAGATGATGCGCTCGGGCCCAAGTGCGATGAGCTGGTCGTAAAAAGGTTCCTGCCTGCGCGGGTTCATATACAGCGTTATCGTGTGGATTCCTTGGAATTCTTCAATATTCCGGGTAATTTCAATACCGTGAGCTTTTCCGGCCACCATCCCGAATGCCACGGTTTCAATGCCTTTTTCGGCCAGGCGCCGCATGGCCAAATTGCTGTAGCGGGATGGTTTCAGGGAGGCCCCGAAAACAAGCGTTTTTTTCATACTGCTGACGGTTAAATTTTAATCCGGTTGCTGTAACGAATGCAAAGGTAGCACGTCTTTACTACAAAGCATCCTAGTTCACCCATTGACCGGGCTGTATTTTTATAGTTAATGGTTAGTGTTTAGTGCAGCCTGTCAATGTAAGAAACCCCGGCTTTCGACGAGTAGTCAGCCGGGGTTTCGCATGCCTGCGCCCCCGGAGGGTCATTCGCCCTGGATGTTAAATTCAGGGATACCCGTAACATTCGTGGATTTATGGCGTCTATTATACAACATCAATCATCAACGGCATCATCAATCGTTTGATAAATAAAACGAACAGTCATTTGAGAATCGTCCAGGCTGTGGACCGGTAGTCTTATCGGCGGGCCCGAGGGGGAATTGGTTGGTTAACCTCCCTGGCTTGGCCGACCCGGACCCCGGCATCCGTGCCGGGGTTCTTTTTTTTGGCCTGGCCTACCACCTGATGATGACGCTCCCCCAGGTAAACCCGCTCCCGAATGCGGCCAGGACCACCAGGTCGCCCGCTTTAATTTTACCTTTTTCCCAGGCCTCGGTCAGTGCAATCGGGATACTTGCCGCCGTAGTGTTTCCGTAATGCATGATATTGTTGTAGACCTGGTCGTCGGAGAGGCCAAATTTCTGTTGGATAAACTGTGAAATCCTCAGGTTGGCCTGGTGGGGGATCAGCATGTCGATATCACCGGTATCCAGGCCGTTCGCCCGGAGGCCTTCGCGGATGACCTCGCTGAAGCGGACCACCGCATTCTTAAATACGAATTGCCCGTTCATGACCGGGTAGAAGGAGGTGTCTTCCGGGTCGGCATCCTCCAGGATGTCGGTCACCCAGCGCTGCCCCATCCCCGGGGCGGTTACCGCCAGTTCCTCGGCATGCTGCCCTTCGCTGTGCAAGTGGCTGGAGAGGATCCCCTTGCTGGTGTCGGTCTCCCGGCTGAGTACCGCCGCACCGGCGCCATCCCCGAAAATCACGGAAACGCCCCGGCCGCGGGTAGACATATCGAGCCCTTTTGAATGGAGTTCCGACCCGATTACCAGGATGTTCTCATACATCCCCGATCTGATGTACTGGTCGGCCACCGAGAGGGCATAGACAAAACCGGAACACTGGTTGCGGACGTCCAGGGCCCCTACGGTGGGCAATTCCAGGTCACGCTGGACCAGTACGCCCGGGCCCGGGAAATAATAGTCCGGGCTGAGGGTTGCAAATACGATAAAATCGATCTGATCCTTGTCGATCCCGGCCCGCTCGATGGCGATGCGTGCTGCCTTGACCCCCATGGTTGTGGTGGTATCCTCCCCGGGCACCACATGCCTTCGCTCCTGGATACCCGTGCGTTCGCGAATCCAGGCATCGCTGGTGTCCATCTTCTTTGACAGGTCGTCGTTGGTAACAACCCGTTCGGGTACATAAAACCCGAGGCCGGTAATTTTTGAATGATACATGGGATGTGGCGTTTAGTTTGGTTCCGGGACAGGCCGGGACAGTGGGTAAATGTACCGATTATTGTTTTTGTGTCCCAAAACAGCACATAAGTTTTGCATGCCGGGACCCGATTGGCGCCTTCTCCGGGAAGTTAGTATCTTCAGGGCGGAGCAGGCCTGCCCTGCCAATTGATTCACGCCAAAAGAACGATCTATGAGAACCCTGTTTGCCCTCTTCGCCTTCCTCTGCCTGATCCCGGTTTCCGGACAGGACCAGCTGGAATACCAGCAACCCCCCGAAGAAATTCTGGAACTGGCCACCGCCCCCCTGGCGCCGTACGTCTGGATGACCGACAACGGAAAATATATGCTGATGCTCTACCGCAGTGCCTACAAGAGCATCGAGGAATTGTCCCAGCCGGAAATGCGGCTGGCCGGGCTCCGGATCAACCCGAAGACAAACACGGGTAGCCGTACCACGTTTTACAACAACCTGGAACTCCAGGTCCCCGGGGAATCCGGTACCCGGCCAGTGACCGGCCTCCCCCCGGAGCCGCGCCTGGCCGACTTCAGCCTGTCTCCCGACGAGGAAAAACTGGCCCTAACCCATACCACGGCCACCGGGGTGGAGCTGTGGGTGGTGGAACTGGCCACTGCCACCGCCCGGCGCCTCACGGGGCCCCGGCTGAATGCCAACCTGCGGGACGTGGTCAATTGGTTCGGCGACAGCAAGGCGCTGCTCGTAAAGACGCTCCCCGCAGACCGGGAGGCGTTGGTGGACCGGAGCGAAGTGGTCCCCACGGGCCCTACCATTGCCACCAATGACGGGAAAAAAGCGCAGAACCGCACCTACCAGGACCTGATCAAGAACCCGGACGACGCCTTTAATTTTGAACAACTGGCCCGTTCGGGACTCACCCGGGTATCCCTGGACGGTACCTCATCGGAATGGATGGAACCGGGGATGTACAGGAATATCAGCTTTTCCCCGGACGGCAACTACGTGATGGTAACCACTGTGGAAAAACCGTTCTCCTACCTGGTCCCCTACTACCGCTTCCCCTCCCGGACCGCCATCTATACCAAAGGCGGCGCATTGGTAGAAACTGTTCTGGAGGTCCCGCTTATCGAGGACCTGCCCAAGGGTTTTATGGCGGAGCGCACCGGCATGCGCGACCTGAGCTGGCGAAGTGACCAGCCAGCCACCCTGGTCTATGCCGAAGCCCTGGACGGGGGCGACCCGGCCGTGGAAGTGCCATTCCGGGACCAGGTCTTTACCCTGGAGGCCCCGTTCAAGGGCCCGGGGAAGCCCCTGTTGAAGACCCGCAACCGGTACAGCGGCATCACGTGGGGTACGGACCAGGTAGCCATCGCCCGGGATTACTGGTGGAACAACCGGAATACCAAGACCTACCGCTTCAACCCTTCCGACCCGCACGAAACCCCCGTAGTCCTCTCCGACCGGAATTACCAGGATCGCTACAGCGACCCGGGCAACTTTGTAACCCGCCGAAACGAATGGAATCGCGAGGTCCTGGCCCTGGACCGACGGGGCCGTGCCTTCCTGCTCGGGGACGGATACTCCGAAGAAGGGCAATTCCCCTTCCTGGACCGCATGGACCTGGGCACGGCCGAAACCACCCGGTTATACGAGTCGCGCCTGGAGGGAAAAATGGAGACGCTTATCGATTACAAACCGGAGCAGGATGAATTGCTGGTCCAGATAGAGTCGCCCAGCGAGTATCCGAATTATTACAGCCGGAGCGCCCTGCGGCGCCGCGCCCCTCGGCAGCTCACCTACTTTGAAAACCCGTTTAAAAGCCTGCAGGAAGTCCATAAGGAAGTGATAACCTACCGGCGGGATGACGGGCTGGAACTCAGTGGGACGCTGTACCTTCCAGTGGGCTACAACCCGGATTCCGGCGAGAAAAAACCGATGATCCTCTGGGCCTACCCCCGGGAATTCAAAGACAAGAACAGCGCGTCGCAGAATACCCAGAACCCAAACGAATTTACCTACCCCTACTGGGGCTCCCCGATTTACTGGGTGGCCCGGGGTTATGTGGTACTGGACGATGCGGCGTTCCCGATTATCGGGGAAGGGGATGCCGAGCCCAACGACAGCTTCCGGCAGCAACTGGTGGCCAATGCCCGGGCGGCTATCGATGCCGTGGATGAGCGGGGGTATATCGACCGGGATCGCGTGGCAGTGGGCGGACACAGCTACGGGGCCTTTATGGTGGCCAACCTGCTCTCGCATTCGGACCTCTTTGCCGCCGGCATCGCGCGGAGCGGTGCCTACAACCGGACACTTACGCCCTTCGGGTTTCAGAGCGAGGAACGCAATTACTGGGAAGCCCCGGAGGTGTATTACACGATGTCCCCGTTTATGCACGCAGATAAAATGAAGACCCCCCTGCTCCTGATCCACGGGGAGGCGGATAATAATTCCGGGACCTACCCGATGCAAAGCGAGCGCTACTTCAATGCGCTGAAGGGCCTGGGGGCAACCGTGCGGTTGGTGATGTTGCCCAAGGAAAGCCACGGGTACCGGTCGCGGGAAAGTATCCTGCACCTGCTCTGGGAACAGGACCGCTGGCTGGAAAAATACCTGAAGCCGGAGTCGGGTTCTGCTGCCGGGAAGAATTAGCCAGGGCCGGGTTGCCATGGCCGGGTACTCCTGGTACACGGCCGGGTTGCTCAATCCAGGTACTCCTGGTAATTGTTGACCCGGACCCGTGCCTTCAGGTCGTGCAGTAAATTATACAGGCCGAAAAATGTGCGGTTGATATAGAGGAAATGCCGGGATCCCCGGTTCGCATTCATCTTGCGGATTTGGGTATCCTGGGAATACCGCTGGCTCAGGTCGGCGATCTGCCCCCAGAATTCCGTGGATGAAAAGTCGAACACCTCCTCGTTGAAGGGGCTCGTAAACAATTCGAGCATCTCCCGGAACAGCGCCTTAAAGTAAGTGAGTTCCTCCGGGCTGTCGGAAGGGGTCAGGATCTCGAGTTCCTGTAATTTCGCCGTAAGGATCGCATCATTTTCAATATTCTCCCGCTCGGCAAGTTCAAAATAGGGATTGTAGAAACTTTCCGGGATTTCCTTGATACAGCCAAAATCGATGGCAATCAGGCTGCCGTCCTCCCCCACCAGAAAATTGCCCGGGTGCGGATCGGCATGTACTTTACGAAGGCCGTGGATCTGGAACATATAAAAGTCCCACAGGGCCTGGCCCAGCCGGTCGCCGGTTTCCGACGGGAAGGATTTCTTGGTGAAATCGCCCAGGTGCTCCCCAACCATCCAGTCCATGGTGAGGATGCGCCGGGAAGACCACTGCGGATAATACTCGGGAAAGCGCAACCCGGGCAGGTGGCTGCAGGCATTCGTAATGCTCCGACTCTGTTCGAGCTCCAGGAGATAATCCGTTTCCTCGAGCAACTTGTCCTCCACCTCGCGAAAATACTTGTCCGAATCCTTCCCGCTCAGGTTGAACATGCGCATGGCGATGGGTTTCACCAGGGCCAGGTCGCTGCTGATACTCTCCGACACCCCCGGGTACTGGATCTTGACGGCGAGGGCCTTGCCGTCTTTGGAAGCCCGGTGGACCTGGCCAATACTTGCGGCGTTTACGGATTCCGGTTCAAACCGGTCATAGAGCTCCTCCGGGTACGCCCCGAAATACGTGCGGAATGTTTTCCGCACCAGGGGGGCCGAAAGCGGGGGTACTGAAAACTGGGCCAGGGAAAATCGCTCCACGTAGGCGCGCGGCAACAGGTTCTTCTCCATACTCAACATCTGCGCAACCTTCAGGGCACTGCCCTTCAGACTTTTAAGCCCGTCGTAGACGTCCCGCGCATTGTCCTCGTCCAACTGGCTCCGGTCTGTTGAAGGCTTTACGAGTTTTTTTCCGTAGTACTTCATGTAGTTACCGCCGAGTTTGACCCCGGTCTGCACGAGCTTGCCGGCGCGTTCCATCTTGGTTACGGGAATGTGGTCGAGTGATTTCATCTGTGGTATCGGGATCTATTGGATTAACTCATGGGAAAATAGGAAACGGAGCTGGACGCCGATCAGGTCATGTGTTCCTTATAGAGGAATTTGCCGAAGTCCACTACCCGCTCCAGGGGGGTATTGTCGAAAATATCGAAGATGGTATTGACGGATTTTTCAATGGCCACATCGGTTTTTTCAAAGCCGGGCGAGTCGTCCTTCATCCAGAAACGGAGCAGGAAAAGCATCTGCACCCACGCCCCTTCCGAAAACAGTCCCGGCTGATGGCGGGTAACTTTGGTTTGCTTTTCCTCATTAGCCGCCTCGATCAGGCTTTTGGCATAACCCCGTACCTTTTTTCTCAAATCCCCCAACTGGGCCAGTTGGCGCGACGGTTGGGAATCGGAACCCAGAGCAAACAACACGTACGACCTGTTGAGCCCGAGCAATTCAAAAAACGTGTAGAAGAAACTCAGGATTTTTTCCCGGTTGGTATACCCGTTGTAATTTTTGTCCTTCTCAATCCGCTCAATGGTCTGGTCGAAGAATTTCGTCCATACCTGACGCCTGACCGCATCGAGGGAACCAAATTCCCCGTAAAACTGCTCTTCCCCGATTCCCAGTTCTTTACAGAATTTATATACCGAAGTGGGAAAGTGCTCCGTCTCCAGGACGGCGGTCATGTAGGCTGAAAAAATTTGTTGGCGGAGGGTTGGTGGATTCTTCTTTTTAGAAGCGCTCATGTCGTTAACTTTTGTTTATACAATTTTGTTTTTAAAAAACACTAATACTGTTAATGGAACGGTAAATCCACCGTTAATATGCGAATTTCACCCAGTGGCCTGCCAGCCTGTTTGCAGTTACCCGCCAGCCCAACAGCAATGGCCCGCGATCCCATCCATTGGGTTCGATCTACCCATTCTACAGGGGCAGACAGCAGGATTGCAATAAAAACAAAAGCGCGCCCCCACAATGGGAAGCGCGCTTTTCAAACAACCTAACCAATTAATAAACAAACTGATTACTGAGTCAAAATGCTTCTTCATAGCAAGTTTGAAAGCAATCGTTACAAATATACTTATGTTTATTAATTATCATTATTTATTCAACATAAATATTTGTTAAATATGCGGTGACAGGAAGTTGCCCATACGTGTCAGTTTGTCACCCGCGGCGGCATTGGTATTTTTTTTGACATGTACCAGGCAAAAACTGATACCATGGCAACAGGCAAGATCAATGTTTCCGTAGACAACATTTTTCCGCTCATCAAGAAATTCCTTTACAGCGATCACGAAATCTTCCTCCGCGAGTTGATTTCGAACGCGACGGATGCCACCCTGAAACTCAAGCACCTCACTTCCATCGGGGAGGCCGAAGTGGAATACGGCAACCCGCTTATTGAGGTAAAAATCGACAAAGAAGGCAAGAAACTGCACATCATCGACCAGGGGATCGGGATGAGCGAGGAAGAAGTGAAAAAATACATTAACGAGGTGGCCTTCTCAGGGGCCGAGGAATTCCTGGACAAATACAAAGATGCCGGGAAGGATGCGGGGATCATCGGCCACTTTGGCCTGGGCTTCTATTCCTCTTTTATGGTTGCCAAAAAAGTGGAGATCCTCACCAAAAGCTTCCGGGAAGACACCCCGGCTGTCCATTGGACGTGTGAAGGAAACCCGGAATTCACTATAAAGGAAGCCGAGAAATCCGACAGGGGTACCGAAATCATCCTGCACCTTGCGGAGGATTCCCTGGAATTCCTGGAGGAAGGCCGCATCCGCGAGCTGCTTACCAAATACAATAAGTTCATGCCTATCCCGATTAAATTCGGGACGCGTACGGAGACCCTCCCAAAGCCCGAAGGGGCTAAGGAGGACGATCCGGCACCCACCCGGGAGGTAGACAATATCATCAACAACCCGAACCCGGCGTGGACGCAGAAACCCACGGACCTGGAGGAGAAGGATTACAAGTCCTTTTACCGGGAGCTCTATCCGATGCAGTTTGAAGAGCCCCTCTTCCACATCCACCTGAATGTGGATTACCCCTTCAACCTGACCGGCATCCTGTACTTCCCGAAACTCACCGGGGACATCAACCTGCAGAAAGACCGGATCCAGCTTTACCAAAACCAGGTTTTTGTCACGGATAATGTCGAGGGAATCGTTCCGGAATTTTTGACCATGCTGCGCGGAGTTATCGATTCCCCGGATATCCCGCTGAACGTCTCCCGTTCCTACCTGCAGGCCGACGGAGCTGTTAAGAAAATTTCCTCCTATATTTCCCGGAAGGTCGCCGACAAACTCACCGCACTCTTCAAGGACGACCGGGAAGCCTACCAGGAAAAGTGGAACGACATCAAGATCGTCATTGAATACGGCATGCTGTCGGACGAGAAATTCTTTGAGAAGGCGGATGCTTTTGCGCTCTACCCCACCGTAGACGGGGAATACTTCACCTTTGAGGAACTCATCGACAAAATTGAGGCCCAGCAGACCGACAAAGACGGCAAGCGGGTTCTGTTGTACGCTTCCGACAGGGAGGCACAGCACGCCTACATCGATACGGCAAGGGCAAAGGGATACCAGGTATTGCTGCTGGACAGCCCGATTGTCCCCCACCTGATGCAGAAACTCGAAACAACCAAGGAAAATCTGTCATTTGCCCGGGTAGACGCCGACCATATCGACAAATTGATCCGGAAGGAAGAAGATGCGGTGTCCAAGTTGTCGGAGGACGAGCAGGAAACCCTCAAGGGCCAGCTGGAAAAGGCCCTGGGCGAAAAAAGCTCCTACACGGTCCAACTGGAGGCCATGGACAGCGACCAGGCTCCGTTTGTGATCACCGAGCCCGAGTTCATGCGTCGGATGAAGGAAATGCAACAGACCGGGGGCGGGATGCTCGGAATGGGGAACATGCCGGAGCTCTACAACCTGGTGGTCAATACAAACCACCCGCTCGTCGGCGAGATCCTCAACACGAAAACCGATAAGAAGCGCAGCCGGCTGATTGCCCAATCCCTGGACCTGGCCCGGCTGTCCAAGGGACTGCTCAAAGGGGAGGAGCTCACGGCCTTTATACGCCGTAGCTACGACATGGTGAAATAGGTCGTATCTTTCGGCCATGGCGTATACCTGGCACTACTATTTGATGGCCGGCATGTACCTGTTTGCCGGCCTGGCCCATTGGATCTTTCCCAGGGTATACGGCAAAATCCTGCCCCCCTGGATCCCGTGGAAGCGTTTTACGGTCTGGGCCAGCGGGCTGCTGGAGGTCCTGCTGGGGATTGCGCTGTTCTTTCCCGTATTCAAAGACTGGGCACTTTACGGCATCATCGGGATGCTGTTCCTGTTCCTTCCGGTACACGTTCATATGCTGCAAGATCCCCGGGCAGCGGGCGGATTGCCGCGTTGGCTGCTCTGGCTGCGCCTGCCGCTACAGGCGGGTTTGATGGCGTGGGCCTATGCCTATCTGGGCTGAGAATCCGGCCTCAGTTATACAGGCGGTTTTCGAAGTAGCGCTTTATCCAGGCCAGCTGGCAGCACGCAAAAACCAGGAGGAAAATGGCTCCGTAGACATAGGTCACCGGCACATCCGGGAATTGCATGGCCGGCAGTTGCAGGGCGGCCGTCCGGTCTGCAAGGGTCTCCAGAAGCCGCGGGCGGACCAGTTCCCCCGGCGGCACGCTTACCCCCAGGACCACCAGTACGAGGGCGGCAGCGGCTATGCCCAGCCAGGCGCGCCTGCCGATCAGGGGGCTCGTCGGAGGGAGTACCTTTTCCGCGCGGACGCGGTCCATCACGGAACCCGTGAATCCTTCCGGGGCCCGCTCCATAGCAGACTCCCTGAGGATCTTCCTGTAATACGCATCTTGTTTTTTATCGTCCATATTCCCTGAGTATTTGGTAACCGGCCGAAGCCGAAATCAAGTCGCGCAGCCTTTCTCTGGCCCGAAACAACCGGACCTTCACCGTCCCGGCGCGGATTCCCGTTATGGCTGCTATTTCCCGAAGGGATTGTTCCTGCAGGTAAAACAAACTGATGAGCAACCGGTCGTCTTCGGGCAATTCCTCCAGGGCCATGAGGATCAGGTCCCGTCGTTCCCCTTCCATTAGTTGCGACCAGGTATCTTCCAGATCGCAAAGCGGCCTGCCTTCCGGCAACTCATCCGTCCGGTAGGACCTGTGCCGTTTTTCCCGTGCCGCAACATCCAGGATGCGATGATAGGCGATGGTGTACAGCCAGGTTGAGAAACGGGCCGATCCCCGGTAACCGGACAACGACTGGTACGCCTTGACAAAAATATCCTGGGCGGTTTCCTCGGCCACCTCCCTGTCCCGGAGCATCCGTACGGCCAGGGTAAAGACCATTTGGCTGTAGCGGTCTACGAGAACTTCATAAGCGCGGTCCTCCCCGTCCAGTACCCGGGCAATCAAATCCCTGTCAGCAAGTTGTTGGTTCATCTACCCCGTTTGACGCCCGGAAGGCCCTCCGGGTTACAGAATTTTCGATATATCTGTAACCTGCCGGCAACCGGACCCGTCCTATGGGGTGTATATCAATCAAAAATCTAAAATTCATATCACATGGGAGGAGAAATTATCGTATTTGTCTGTTTGTTTTCAGTTGTATTCGGGATTGCCTATCTCTACTTTTCCACGCGGAACAAGGAGCGGATGGCACTGATCGAAAAAGGTGCGGATGCCAGTATTTTTGTCAAGGGCAAACTGCATGCGCAACCCATCTGGAAAACCCTTATCCTGAACCTGGCCCTGTTGTTAATGGGTATCGGTGCCGGGGTAATGATTGGCGGGATTTTGGCCCAAATGGGAGGTGTGGATGACGACATCGCCATGCCGGGTTCCATCTTCCTTCTGGCGGGAACCGGTCTGCTGATCGGTTTTTTTATCACCAAGAAAATGGACGAAAAGGATTGAGGCCGGACAAATATCCGGCACATGCCATACATCAGGCCGCCCGCTTTCGGGCGGCCTTTTTTTTGGGCGCGGTCTGGCCCGTTTCGGCGAATACCCGGAAATGGCTAAATTGGTATATGGAAATTATCAGTACGAATACGGGGAAGCCCACAACCTTCCGATGGAAGGGAAAGGATGTAGTTACCGGGATTTATAAATCGCCCCAGCCGGATGGCATCTACCTGGACCGGGAGGGCGTACGCAACGACTATATCGGAAACCCGAAAGTCCACGGGGGATCCTACAAAGCATTTTACATGTTCGCCGCCAGCGAATACCCCTACTGGCAACGGCAATTTCATCGACCCGAATGGGGGTATGGGCTGTTCGGGGAAAACCTCAGCGTAGACGGACTGGACGAATCCGCATTGCGCATGGGTGCCGTATACCGCCTCGGGGAAGCCGTCATCCGCATCACCACCCCGAGGGAACCCTGTTACAAGCTGGGCGTGCGATTCGGGGACCAGGGAATCATCGACCGGTTTATTAAAAGGGGACGCCCGGGGGCTTACGGCCAGGTCATCGAACCCGGGCGGGTCCGGCCCGGGGACCGGATGTCCCTGCAGGAAGCCCGGGGAGAAAGCCCGGATATCGCCTCGTTCTTCAAAATGATTTATGCGGGTGAAAAAGATCCTCAAATCCTGGCAGGGGCACTGGATACGGATATCCTCCCCGAAAAAATGCGAAAACAACTCCGGCGTTGGCAGCGCCTGGGTTAACGGGACCCGATGGGTAATGGCTGCTGCCGGAAATGTCGGGTAGCAGAAACAGGTGGGCCATAAAAAGCCTGGGGCTCGTATGGCATTGCCCAGGATTAAGGCGCAGCCCACAAACAGAAAGAGGGAACACAAGTGCTCCCTCTTCCCGGAATTAAACAAACTAAACTAAACATCCATTACCTGACAACTTTCAGGGATTCTGAATACGTTCTATCTCCTGCCTTTACCTCGACTTCTACTTTGTAGGTGCCGGCTTCGGCGGTTTCAAAGTTGAAGGCCTTTTCGACCACCGGGGAGTCCTTGAAACGCTCAATGTAGAGCAGGCGACCTTCCTGGTCAAAGACTTTAACCACTACGGTGTTTCCTTCGAGGTTGAGGTAATTGAGATATACTTTTTCGCCCTGCTTCCGCATATACGGGTCGGCGTCGGCGATTTTTTCGAGTTTACCGGCCACCGGCTTTACGGGATTAACCGATGCCGTGGCTACTGTTGTGCCGGCCAGCATTACGAAGGCGGCTGCGATGTTGATCCAATTTTTTTTCATAACTGGTTGTTTTTTGAATTACACAAGGCAAATCTACGGTGGAAGGCGTGCCCACACTACTACGTGATTATCCAGTTTATGTGCTATATTGACCCGGTTTTGTGTTAATTAATTGTAAAATGATAATATTGCACATGTTTTGGGTAATTTTGCATAGTCCAAGGGGAAATTCCCTACGTATCTTAGGTATAGATTAAATGGATATGCTGAAACTCAAACCAGCTTTTGAAGCGATCGAGCCCGACTTCGGGCAGTCGTTTACCTACCAGAAGTTCGATGCGCTGAAACCGAACAAGAACCTGGTCTGGCATTACCACCCGGAAATTGAACTAGTCTATGTAAACGGGGGAAACGGAAAGCGGCAGATTGGCAGCCATGTATCCTATTACACCCAGGGCGACCTGATCCTGATAGGGTCCAACCTCCCGCATTGCGGGTTTACCGATGCCTGCACGGGTAATACCAGCGAATCGGTGGTTCAGATGAAAACCGACTTTTTGGGCTCCGATTTTTTTTCTATCCCGGAAATGCGGAACATCCGGCAGCTTTTTGAGAAAGCCAAAGGGGGCATTGCCTTTACGGGGAGCGCGAAAAAGAAAATCGGCGAGAAGATTGAAATCCTGGAATACAAATCCGATTTCCAGCGGTTGCTGGCCATCCTGAATATCCTCAATGAGTTGGGCAGCACCTCGGAATACCAGATCCTCAATGCGGAACACCTTTCGGTGGAAACCCAGAGCAAGGAAAACGAACGGATCAATTCCATCTTCAATTTTGTGAAGGAGAATTACCGGGAACCCATATCACTGGAAGAGATGGCCGACCTCACCCACATGACCGTCCCCTCTTTCTGCCGCTATTTCAAAAAGGTGACCAACAAGACCTTTGTGCAATTTGTCAATGAATACCGGATGGTGCACGCCTCCAACCTGCTCTCCGAAAATGAAATGTCGATTACCGAAATCTGTTTTGAAAGCGGTTTCAACAATTTTTCACATTTCAACAAGTCGTTTAAGGCCTTTACCGGCATGAGTCCCTCGGAATACCGGAACCAGCTCAAATCGGTCATGCGATGAACCCCTCCCGGGAAGACCTGGAAAACCTGCCGGACGCTACCCTGAGGTACCAACCGGGCTTCCTGCTCCCAAAAGAAGCCGAATCCCTGTTTGGCGAGATTAAAAGCCAAACCCCCTGGCGGCAGGATACCATCCGGCTCTTTGGGAAAACCTTCCAACAACCCCGCCTCACGGCCCTGTACGGTAAAAACGGACAGGCCTATACCTATAGCGGTATCCTGATGGAGCCCCTGCCGTTTACGCCCCTGCTGGAGGATTTGCTCCATCGGGTTTCTATTGCGGCCGGGGAAAAATTCACGACCTGCCTGCTGAACCTGTACCGGGATGGTTCGGACAGCAACGGCTGGCACGCGGACGACGAACCCGAACTGGGGAACAACCCGGTAATCGCCTCGCTCTCCCTGGGTGCATCCCGTAAATTTCATCTGAAGCACCGGCGCATTAAATCCCAGCGCGTCCGAATGAACCTGGAGTCCGGCAGCCTGCTCCTGATGGCCGGCACCACGCAGCACCACTGGTTGCACCAGGTACCCAAGACCAAACGCCCGGTTGGCCCCCGTATTAACCTCACATTCCGCAGGCTGGGGTAACCCATTAACCGTATATATCATTCAGGACGGCTGCCAGGCGCAAACCGCCCAGGAGCAGTTGGCGCTCCACGCTATCCCACCAGAGGTAGCGATAGCGGTAATAGAGTTTTTCCCCGTTTTCGACGGATGCGTAAACCCGGTTGGCCAGGGACTGGGATTGTCCGGCCCACTCCAGGACCGATCCGGACTGGATAACCCGGATTTCCCTGCGCGTCGCTGGCGGGAGGGTTTCGGCCAGCTCCGTGTAGCTCATCCCGTAATCCTCGATCATATCGGAATCCCAGAGCCGGTGCAGGTTTGTCCCTTTGTCAAAATACTGGAGTTGGATGTCGTTGCCTCCCCGGTCTTCCGGCCGGCCCACATGCATGGGCTGGTGCAGGTCGCCAACCAGGTGCACGAGCAGCTTCAGGTAAAATACCTGCTGGTCCCTGGGGCTGGCAGGGTCCTTCAAAACCCGGATGCAGTGTTCAATTCCCTGAAGGATGTCCCCATCCGGATTGGGGGTGATTTCCCCATAGGGCGTCTCAGGAGGGAGGTTTACGTAATGCCAGGGGCTGAAGGAGCGATAGGTGGTATCCGATTTAATATCGTCCCCGAAGGTGGATACCTTGGCCAGGCTTTCGCCCTCCAACAGCCTGGATACCGCCTTGCGGGCCCGGCGGGAAAGGTGCGCCTCGGCTACCTCCCCGATAGCCCGGTGGCCGGTCCGGCCCCAATCGGGCAGGTCGGCGGCGGTTAAGAGGGGAAACAGGCACAGGAACAGGATGGTCTTTTTCATATGGAATCGTAATAGGTTCAAAAGTAGGAATTCGGGAATTAAGGAATTGTTAATTTGAAGGCCCAATCCCAGGGATTGTCTGAAATTCGTACCGTGAAAAAGTTGATACGCGCATTCCGATCCGTCCGCCCGCCCTGGTTCCGATACCTGCTGGCAAGCCTGCTGACGGGGGTCGTGCTGATGGCCCTTTTCATCGGTTCGGTCTACGCGGGCCTGTGGGGGCGGCTGCCCGGGAAATCCGAATTGCGCGACATCCGACACGACCGGGCTTCCGAAGTGTATGCGGCCGACAGTTCCTTAATCGGGAAATACTACCTGGCCGACCGCCAGCCCATTGCCGTGGATGATATTCCCGATTGTGTTCTGGAAGCCCTGGTCGCCATTGAAGATGAGCGGTTCTACCGGCATTCCGGCATCGATTACCCCAGCCTGCTGCGCGTATTTTTTAAAACGCTGCTGATGGGGGATAGCGGCGCAGGCGGGGGAAGCACCCTGAGCCAACAGTTGGCCAAAAACCTCTATCCGCGGTCCGGGGGCGGCGGCCCGGGCCTGGTTGTGGATAAGCTGAAGGAAATGTTTACCGCCCGCCGACTTGAACGCATATACAGCAAAAAGGAAATCCTCGGCCTTTACCTCAACACCGTTTCTTTTGGCGATAACAGTTTCGGGATCGAAAGCGCCTCCCAAAAGTTTTTTGGCGTCCCCGCGGAAGAACTCCGGACCGAGGAAGCCGCCACCCTGATCGGCATGCTCAAGGCAACCCATTCCTACAACCCGCGGCTATTCCCGGAACGGAGCCTGGAGCGAAGAAACCTCGTTTTGGATGCCATGGCCCGCAATGAGTACCTGGAACGCGAAAGGGCGGACAGCCTGCAGGCCCTGCCCCTGGAACTCGATTACAACCCGTATTCCGCAAACGAGGGCATGGCTCCCTATTTCAGGGAAACCGTGAGGCGGGAAGTGGCCAATTGGCTGAAGGATCGTCCCGGGGCGGACTCCGCCCTGAACCTCTACACCTCCGGCCTGCGGATCTATACGACACTGAATCCGGGGATGCAGCGATTGGCCGAGTCTAGCATGCGGGAGCATATGCAATCCCTGCAAGCCGATTTTGAGGAGGCCTACGGAAATCGCGCGCCCTGGAAAAACAATCGCAAATTCATCGACCGGTATATCCGCCAATCGCCTCCCTACAGGAAACTGGCATCTTCCGGTTTGGGACACGAAGATATACTGGATTCCCTCGGGCAAAAGCGACCCATGGTTCTGGCCGATTGGGGTGGTGAAACTGAAACCGAGGCAAGTACCCTGGACAGCCTGATGCATTATGCCCGATTTCTAAATACCGGTTCCCTGGCCATCGACTCCCGGAGCGGGGCCGTCCTGAGTTGGATCGGGGGGATCAATTTCAAATATTTCAAGTACGACCATATCTCACAGAGCCGCCGGCAGGTGGGATCCACATTTAAGCCCATAGTGTATACAGCCGCCCTGGAATCCGGGATCGACCCCTGCCAGCACTTTTCGGCCCGGGAGGTCCGCTATGAAAACCTGGAAGACTGGACGCCGTCCAATTCCGGGGACAAGGACGAAGCCTACCTGAATTATTCCATGCAGGCGGCATTGCAAAATTCCGTGAATACCGTAGCGGTAAAAGTCCTCGAGCAAACCGGTATCCCCCAGGTGGTTGCCCAGGCCCGGGCCATGGGAATCGACGCACCCCTCCCCGAGAAACCCTCACTGGCCCTGGGTACGGGATCCATCGGCATCCCGGAATTGGCCGGGGCGTATGCGAGTTTTGTAAACCAATCCAGGCCGGTTACCCCTTACCTGATTGAGCGGATCACGGACCGGGAGGGCAATGTACTCTATCGGCACGAGCCCGAAAAAGACCTGCAGCCGGCCTATTCGGAGCGCACCCGGCAGCTGATGCTGGAAATGCTCCAGGCCGTCGTGGATGGAGGAACAGCTTCCAGAATCCGAAGCACATATGGCCTCCGCGGGGATATTGCGGGAAAAACGGGGACCACCCAAAACAACAAGGATGCCTGGTTTGCAGCCATTACCCCCCGCATGGTACATGTGAGCTGGGTGGGGTTGGAGTCGCATGAAATCGGATTCCCCAATACGCGCATCGGGCAGGGAGCCAATGCAGCCCTCCCTTTGTTTGCGCAATGGTACGGAGAACTCGCACGCGACCCGGATTTGCGCGAATGGACCACGCAACGGTTCGGGGACCCCTCCTCGGAAGTAGCCGGGTTGCTGGATTGCGAGCCGGTTAAACGTGACGGGTTCTTCAAACGCCTATTCACCAACCCGGACAAGGCGAAAACCCGAAAATTCAAGGATAATAACGGCAATTAGAGGGGCGCGTTTACCCGCAATCCCAATACCTGAGTGTGGCTCCCCGGATTCCTTAAGGAAAATATAATATAGTGTTAATGCCACACCATTTCCCTGCAATCCTTTTTAAATTAGCCCGCAACTGACCGATAACCGACAACCATGCGAATACTTTGCCTGTTGGCAAGCCTCTTTTATTTTTTGGGAGCTGTTTCACAGGACCACACCCAGAAATCCTTTACCGTAAAATACATCACGGAAACGATCGTCCCGGACGGAATTCTGGACGAACCTATTTGGGAGGAAGCGGAAAGTGCGGCCAATTTTTGGGAATATTTCCCCGTAGACAGCATCCAGGCGCGCAAACAGTCGGAGATCAAGATGTTGTACGACGAAACGAACCTGTATATAGGTATCACCGTTTATACCGAAGGGAAGAATTATGCCATCCAATCCCTTAAAAGGGATTTTCGAGCCGGCAATTCCGACAATATCACGCTGCTTTTCGACACCTTCAACGACGGGAACAATGCGTTTCTTTTCGGCACGAATCCCTACGGTGTCCGCAGGGAGGGCCTCGTCTCGGGCGGGGGCCTGGACCTGAGCGGATTTACCATTTCCTGGGATGTCAAGTGGCGGGGTGAATCCCGGATCTATGAGGATTACTACACCTCCGAGCTCGTCATCCCCCTGACTTCCTTTAAATTCCGGGAGGGTGAAAATCGATGGCGTTTCAACAGCTATCGGTTTGACACCCAGTCCAACGAAAGCAGTACCTGGGTCCGGATCCCCCAAAACCAGAATATCTTCGGGTTGACTTTTATGGGGGATATGATCTTTGAGAAACCGCTCGGTCGTTCCCGTACACCCCTGGCCCTGATCCCCTATGTGAATACGAGTTGGTCGAATGACCGGGAGAACAGTATCGAGGACACTTCCTTTAAGGTGGGCGGTGACGCCAAGGTATCTGTCGGGAACAGCATGAACCTGGATATAACCTTAAACCCGGACTTTTCCCAGGTGGAGGTGGATGACCAGGTAACCAACCTGACGCGCTTTGAGGTGTCCCTGCCTGAAAAGCGCCAGTTTTTCATCGACAACAACGACTTGTTTGCCAGTTTCGGAGATTCCCGGGATGCAAACCCCTTCTTCTCGCGCCGTATCGGGATTGCCCAGGATACCGCCGGCAATACGATTGAGAATTCCATCATTGCCGGGGCCCGGCTCAGCGGAAAACTCACCAACGACCTGCGCCTGGGCTTCTTCAGCATCCAAACCGAGGAAGATGCGGGGAACGAGATTGCGGGAAACAACAACAGCATGCTGGCCCTGCAGCACCTGGTTTTTTCGCGTTCCAATATCGGCATGTTCTTCATCAACCGGCAGAGCACGGGGGACCCGGATTTCCTAGCTGAAGAAAATCGCTATAACCGCGTTGCCGGCATCGATTACAACCTGATTTCTGCCGACAATGTTTGGAGCGGGCAGTACTACCTGCATAAATCCTTCAGCCCGGGGGTTGAGGGCAGGGATTGGTCGGCCGGGGCAAGTATGCGTTACAATTCCCGGAATTACAGCGGATCTACCAAATGGGTTTACATAGGCGAAAACTTCGATTCCGACCTGGGATTTGTGCGCCGCACGGACATCGTCAAGGGGCTGGCCAGTTTTAACCGGGCCTTCTGGCCGGAGGACAGTTTTATCAACACACACAGTTTTGGAGTGACCCCGGTATTTATCTGGCGCCCCACCCAGGACTACCAGAATACGGATTACAGCATCTTCTCCCAGTGGGAAGCCCGATTCCGGAACCGGGAGCGGCTGCAGCTCCAATGGTCCAACCGCTATACCTATTTGTTCGACTCCTTTGACCCGACGGGTTCCGAGGACGGTCTGGAACTACCGGCGGATACCGAGTACCACTACAACAGTTTCCAGGTGGAATACCAATCGGACGCCCGCCGGATCCTGGCCTACGGGGTGGAGACCACTGTCGGCGACTTTTACAATGGAGAGCGCTTTTCCGTGGAAGGGAACCTGGCGCTGCGCATCCAGCCCAAGGCATTTATCTCCATGCAGTTGAATTACGACAAAATCACATTGCCCGACCCCTACCCCAGTGCGGATATCTGGCTGATTGCCCCGCGGTTTGAACTGACTTTTTCCAAGTCCCTGTTTTTATCCACCCTGGTGCAATACAGCAACCAACGCGACAATTTCGGCGTAAATGCCCGGCTGCAATGGCGCTTTGCACCCCTTTCCGACCTGTTCCTGGTATACACGGACAACTATTACGTAGACCGGTTCAGCCCCCGGTTCCGGTCGGTCAACCTGAAGTTTACCTACTGGTTGAATATCTGAAAGCGCGCTCTGGGGAAATTCGATTATCTTTTGGCCCAAACCGAAATAACCGACCATGGAGGAACCCCTGATTACTGACGACACCATCGTTTTTGGACTGCTGGCACTGTGCCTCGGCTTCGTATTCTATACCTCCGGACGCCAACAGGGTTTCTGGAAGAAGTTTTACAATTTCATCCCCGGGATCCTGTTGTGCTACCTGCTACCCGCGGTTTTTTCCAGCCTTGGGATCATCTCCGGCGACCACTCCCGCCTGTATTTTATGGCGAGCCGGTACCTGTTGCCGGCAGCCCTGGTCCTGATGACCCTGAGTATCGACCTCAAGGCGATTCGAAACCTGGGGCTCAAAGCGTTGATCATGTTCCTGACCGGGACCGTTGGGATTGTCGTCGGTGGCCCGCTGGCCATCCTGATCGTTTCTGCCGTTTCACCGGAAACGGTTGGCGGCGCGGGGTTTGACGCTGTCTGGCGGGGCCTGGCGACCATCGCCGGAAGCTGGATCGGGGGCGGGGCTAACCAGGCAGCCATGCTCGAGATATTCCAGTTCAACCCGGACCGGTTTGGGGAAATGGTCCTGGTGGATATTTTAGGTGCCAACCTGTGGATGGCCATCCTCCTGCTGGGCGTTGGCAAAAACCGCAGGATCGACCGGTGGCTCCGGGCAGATGCCTCCTCTATAGAGACCCTGAAAGTCAAAGTCACCGAATTCGCCGAACGCATCACCCGCGTACCCAGCCTGAACGATTACATGATCCTCCTGTTTATGGCCTTTACGGCCGTGGGCCTCGCCCACTGGGCCGGGGGCTATATAAGCCAGGCCCTGAGCGAAGGCTGGGAATGGGTCAGCGACCCGACGAGTTTCCTCTCCTTCCTGGGCGGGGAGTTTTTCTGGATGATTGTCCTGGCTACCGTCATCGGGATAGGGCTTTCTTTTACCCCTGCCAAAAACTACGAAGGGGCGGGTGCCAGTAAGATCGGCGGGGTTTTTATCTATATCCTCGTAGCGACCATCGGAATGCAGATGGACCTGAGCCGGATCCTGGAAAACCCGGGATTGCTGTTATTGGGCCTCATCTGGATCGGATTTCACGCCGGCCTGCTGATCCTGGTAGCCAAATTGATCCGGGCGCCATTCTTTTTCCTGGCCGTAGGCAGTCAGGCCAATGTGGGCGGTGCCGCTTCGGCACCTGTCGTCGCTGCCGAATTCCACCCCTCCCTGAGTTCTGTAGGGGTGTTGCTGGCCGTTCTCGGATACGTAGTCGGCACCGGCGGCGCCCTGCTTTGCGCCTACCTGATGGAAGTGGCTGCTCCGGTTACCGGTTGAATTTCCTCTGTACCCGGGTTTCCGCAATTTCGTCAGAACTGCCTCCCCGGCTGATGGCAGACCGCCAGGCCCGAATCCTGAGCCGCCGGCCCGAATCCTGTCTGCACTACCTGCATCCGCTTCCGGGTTTGTAAAAAAAATGGCATATTTGCCCCGCTAATCTTCAAGGATGAAAAAATTGGTTTTGGCAGCGGTTGCCGCTGTTGCACTCGCGGGTTGCGGAGGGGATGATACCGCCGGGAATCTCACGGTAGAAGGAAATGTCCGGGGTCTGAAAAAAGGAGTACTCTACCTTCAGCAGGTGGCAGACACCTCCCTGGTGACGCTGGACTCGGTGGTGGTCAAAGGCAATGGGGAATTCCGATTGACCAGCCCGGTGGACGGAGCCGATATTTTCTATCTCTACCTGGACAAGGCAGACAACAACCAACTCAATGACCGCATCGTATTTTTTGCAGAACCGGGTACTATCCGGATCGATACGGAATGGGATGCGTTTGAATCGGAAGCCGCGATCTCTGGTTCGGCGGCCAATGAGAAGTTTGCAGAGTACCGCAAAATCCAGTCGCGCTACCACGTACAACAGCTCGAATTGGCCCGTGCCATGGGCGAATTGCAGCAGCCACAGGATAGTGCGGCCCTGGATTCCCTGGACCGGGTGGGGCAGCGACTCACGCTACGCTCCTACCTCTATGCCCTGAACTTTGCCCTGAACAATACGGATTCCCACCTGGCCCCGTTTGTGGCCATTACAGAAGTATCCGATGCCAACCCGAAATACCTGGATTCCATATACCAGGCCCTAAGCCCGGCGGTGGCCGAGTCCAAATACGGCAAGCAGTTAAAGGAATTACTCAGCGAGCAGCGTTCCCAGGCAGAAAACCCGGATTAATCAGGCGAGCTCGTTGACCCGGTCTACCAATTCGGCAGCTTCTTTCTCAAGGGTTTGACGCACCCCTTTCAAATGCTTTTTCCGGTTTTCAACATCCTTGTTGTTGACCTCCGCAATGAGCGAGTCGAAGGTCGCTATCGCCTTGTCAATGATCTCGGATCCTTCCTTGGACCCCTCCTTATTACTGCTGCGCTCCGCAATGTAAACGGCCTCTATAATGCCGCCCAATACGCTGTTGATATCTTTTTTGAGGTCCCGTATAGTAGCCATGATGGTAAGTTTCTTTCAAAAATACAATTTCCCCGCATACCCGCGGAAACCTTTTTCAGGCTGTCACTTGCAGTAATTCGCACCCGTTGGTCGCCAACCGGGCCTTGTGAACGGCTGCCGGCAGCATCAGCGTCTCCCCGGCACGGAATTCTTCGGCTACCCCACCTGCAACCAGGGTGGCTGTACCCGACAGACACATAAAAACCGTAAATGACTTCCCGTCAAATTGCAGATCCCTGTCCCGGTCCAGTTTCAGGTAATCCGTGTTGAAATAAGGACTGCGGGCCAAGCTGTTTGACGTATTCGGCTGCCTGGAATAATCCAGGACAAAATCGTCACGGCGCCGGTAGTCGATGGCATCGAGGGCGAGGTCCGTGTGGAGTTCCCGCAACTTCCCCTGCGCATCCCGGCGGTTGAAATCGTAAACCCGATAAGTAACATCCGAACTCTGCTGGATCTCCGCCAACAGGATACCCCCGCCAATTGCATGGATCTTCCCGCTATTGATAAAGAATGCATCCCCCGTGGATACCGGCTGATAGTGCAGCAGATCCGTCAGTGTACCTCCTTCCAGGGCTTGCTGGTAGCGCTCCCGGGATACATCCTCCCTGAAGCCAACAATGAGCTCGGCGCCCGGGTCGGCATCCAGGATATACCACATCTCCGTTTTGCCAAAACTGTTGTGGCGGGTCCGGGCCAGTTCGTCCCCGGGATGCAACTGGATGGAAAGGTCCAGCCGGGCATCGATAAATTTAATCAGGATCGGAAATTCCTCCCCAAAACGTTCCAGGACCTCATTCCCCAGAACTTCCCCGGGGAATTCCCCGATGAGTTCCGGCAGGGTTTTGCCGGCATACGGTCCGTTAACAAGGGTTGTGGCGTCTCCCGGCACTCCGGATAATTCCCAACTTTCCCCCACCGTGTCTCCATCGGCTTCCTTTTCCAGTACCGTTCGCAGTTTATTGCCACCCCAAAGGCGCTCTTTGAAAATGGGTTGGAATTTTAATGGATACAATTCCATAAGTATCGTGTTGACAAACGGATTATTCAGCGCCCCGGTAGGAAACGAAGTTTCTCGGGGTTTCATACAGGGTGATTTCCAGGTCACATGAAGCGGGGATGTGGGGCCGGAGTTTATCCCAGATTACCACTGCAATATTCTCGGCTGTCGGGTTGAGTTCCCTAAACTCAGGGACCTCCTCATTGAGGTTCTTATGGTCCAGGGCATCCTCCACTTTATCCCGGATTAGAACTTTGAGCTCTGCCATATCCACAACAAAACCGGTTTCCGGATCAATCGGACCCGTAACACTGACAATCAACTCGTAATTGTGGCCGTGGTACAGCGGATTGCTGCATTTTCCGAATACCTCCCGGTTCCGGGCGTCGTCCCAATCCGGCCGGTAAAGCCTGTGAGCGGCGTTGAAATGTGCTTTTCTGCTAACGGTTACTCGCATCACTTGAGGTTGTGCGTCATCACGTAGTTGTGAAAGCGTTCAAATATAATCCTAAACCATGCGGTATAGGCTCCCGGGTTCGCCTCCAGGTCTTCGCGAATCTCTTCCAGCCCCATCCATTTCCAGTCGGCTACCTCATCCGGATTGATGTTGGGCTCGCCCTCGAAATGACCCAGCAGGACATGGTCCAGTTCGTGCTCCGTAAGGCCGTTGTCGAAAGGGGCTTTATAGATAAAAGAAAAAAGGTCCTGCAAGTCTGTTTGAAAACCCATTTCCTCTTCCAACCGCCGCTTGCCAGCCTGGATGTTGGTCTCCCCTACTCTTTGGTGGCTGCAACAGGTGTTAGTCCAGAGGCCCGGGGAATGGTACTTGTGGGCGGCGCGCTGTTGTAACATGGTCTCCCCTTTGTGGTTCAGTACGAAAACCGAAAATGCCCTGTGCAACCGGGCTTTTTCATGAGCCTCCATTTTGGGCATGGTCCCGAGGACTTGGTCTTGCTCGTTGACAAGGATTACTTGTTCTTCCATAACAGCCCAAAAATACGGTCTTTGGTGTAGTTTCGGGTTAAGGGGATCATAAAATGTGGAATGGGGCCCCCACCCACCCGAAATAAAATTATACGTATCGCCTGCAAAGAACAAGCGGGCACCTGGAAATCAGAAGAATCGCGGAGACTTGATATTGCCAACCATTCGCAGGAAGTCATAGCGGAGGATCACTTCAAATGAGCCATCGTTGAATGCGGCGCTACCCAACTCGGTAATTTCCCTGTCATAGGCCACCCCGATGAGGAAGGAGGGGGAAATATTGAAGCCTACCATGCCGCTGAAGGCGGCATCCCAACGGTATGCTGCGCCGAAAATAAACTTTTCGTTGTACATGAAATTGGCCGACACGTCCACCTGCAGGGGTGCCCCAAGGGTCGCTTTGGTCAGGATACTCGGTTTGAATTTCCAAAGCGGGTCGAAGTCCCAGACATAGCCCGTGATCATATAAAAGTTCATCTGTTCTTTTGCGGTGGACAGTGAGGATTCGTCAAAGTGGCTGGTCTCCAGGAACCGCGGCACCGACAACCCGGCATAGAAATGCTCGGTATGGTAATAAATACCGGCGCCGATATTCGGGGAAAGCCGGTTCTGGATATCGGATTGCAACTGGGCATCCGGGTAATTCGGGTCGGAATTGAGTTCGGAAAAACGGATGTCCAGCATGTGGACGCTGGCCTTTAATCCAAAGCTCAGGCGCTGCTCCGGCCCCACCTGAAGCGTATAGGAAAAATCCCCGTCAAAAGCAGTCTCCGAGGTAGGTCCGATCTGGTCGTTGACAATCGACAGGCCCATCCCCACGCCTCGGTACCCTACCGGAGTATGCAGGTTGAAGGTCTGCGTCTTCGGGGCGCCATCCAGGCCAACCCACTGCGACCTGTAGAGTGCTGCAATACTCAGGTTGCCGCGCGACCCGGCATAACCCGGGTTGATGGAAACCGTATTGTACATATACTGGGTATATTGTGCATCCTGCTGTCCTTGTACCGACACTTCAATACAGAGGAGAATAACCATAGTTATGGCCACCCGGCCGAGGCGAATGATTGGTAAGAGGTTATTCTGTCCCATGCAATTATCGGTTTAAGTAAAGGTATCCGGTCCGGGTGCGCATCACCCCATTCTCATCCTCAAAATCCAGTATATAGAAATAGGTTCCCACCGGTAATTTGTTGTCCTGGGCAATCGTGGCCCGGCCCTGTGAAGTGCCGTCAAAAACGTTGCCCTGCGTATCGTAGGCCCGTGTGGTGAACACCAGTACGCCCCAGCGGTTGTAGATCCGGATCGTGTTATTCGGGAAATCCTGGATCCCCGCAATTGTCAGGTAATCGTGTGCGCCATCCCCGTTGGGGGTAACCACATTGAAAACCTCCAGGTCTTCGGCAGAGCTATTGGGCTCCAGGTAGTCCGGGATACCGTCCCCGTCCATATCGTCGTTGTAGAAGATGCCGTCGCCGTTGGCGTCCTCGCCCGCGGTGAGGATCTGGTCGCCGTCATCGTCCGTATCCCGGTAATCGAGCTCCCCGTCCCCGTCGGTATCGGGCCAGTCGTTGATGGGGTCGTCCTTGCCGTCGTTGACGTTGATATCAATGGCCGTTGTCCCTTCGAATCCGTCGTCCAGGCCGTCCCCGTCTTTGTCGGACCCCACAATTACAGTCTCCGCAAATCCATCCATGTCGATGTCGTTCGCCTCAACGCTGTCGGGTACCCCGTCGTTGTCGCTGTCGCTGTCCACGTAATCCGGTATGCCATCCCCATCGGTATCTTCAGGGACAATCCCCACGGCCCCGCCGTTCTCATACACGTCATCCAGCCCGTTCATATTGGCGTCCGTACCTCCCGGGGGAATGTAGCCGGCTGTGGACTGCCCTTCGATATTATCCGGTACGCCGTCGTCATCGCTGTCAATATCCAGGTAATCCGGGACTCCATCCCCGTCCGTATCCGTCGGGTTGGTGGCCGGGTTGCCATCGCCGTCCAGATCCAGGTCTTCAAAGCTATCCACGATACCGTCGTTATCCGCATCGATATCGAGCCCAACGGCATTCACCAGAACCGTCACAGTGGCGGTGCTGCAATTTCCCAGGGCATCGCAAAGGGTATAGGTAAAGCTGTCCGAGCCGGTAAATCCGGGATCAGGCGTGTAGGTCACCGTATCATCCGAAGGATCCCCGGGCGTGCCGCCGTCATCCAACGCGAGCGTGCCATTGGCAGGCGCCGTGGTGGTCAGGGACCCGGAGGTGGGTATGTCGTTATCGTTTGCCAGGATATCGGCAATTGTTGCCTCATTTTCATTGGTGGCAATCGCATCATCAAAGGCGTCGACAATCGGGTTGACCGTTACGGTAACCGTTCCCGTACTGCAATCCCCGGATGTGTTGCAAACTGTATAATCAAAAGAATCCGTCCCGTTGAAATCAGGATCCGGGGTGTAGGTGAGGATATCATCTGTAGGATCGTTCGGGGTGCCGTTCTGGTCGATAGTCACCGTGCCGCCAGCCGGATCCGTAGCTGTCAGGGAGCCGTCCTGGGGGAGGCTGCTGTCGTTGGCGTATATCGGGATATTCAATGCCACATCCTCGTCGGTAATAGCCGTGTCGTCCACCAGCACAGCGGCCTGCTGCATACAAACAACCGTGAATTCCGGTAGCGGTGAACTCACGCCGGCTTTTATGACCGAAGCCGTATAGTTCCGGACGGTCTGGTCGGCTATAACCATGGGGCGAAGGGGGTCTCCGCCCACAGCCGGACTCCAGGTCACCGTCGCACCACCGTTTACATTTGCGGAGATATCAAGCGTGACTTCATTGTCCGGGCTATTGCAATCTGTAAGTATAAAATATCCGGTTGCGTTCGAGCCGCAAAGCGTTCCGTCATAGGTGGCGAAATAAACACCCGGCTGGGTTGCCTCGTAAAAAAAATCCGTACTCAGGACGGTGCTCGTATCCGATGCCTCGTACCAGCGGTAATTCGATTCATCTCCCGCATTGGGGGCCTGCAACAGGAACTGCCCATGCAGTTGGGATATACCCGCGATCAGGAACAGGCCAACAGAGAGGATTGCGGTATGAAGCAACTTGAGTTTCAAGATTCGGGCTGGGTTGTTGGTTGCTACTTAACTACAAAGACCACGTTGATCAGTGCGTTATAATCTGCAGGTTGTCCGATGATATCGTATGTGAGTACCCCATTGGCATCGATACTCATATTGTCGAATACTGTGGGGTCTGCATACGTCACATAATAATACAGTTCATTGGCCGCATAGGTGGGCAGGGCTGCAGGTGCACCGGCACTGGCTACAGCCGGTGTGCCGAATTGGGCAACGTATTGGGCATACAGGTCTTCGGTAAAACCGGTGCCATTTGCCGATGCATCGATTGCGATGGACGGCGGGTAGAAAATCCGGGCAGCCTTTGAGGTAATCGGCGCAATGGCATTAATGACTTCCTGTACAGTTGTTTCGTTGGTTGGCGAAGATTCTCCGCCTTCATCCACGTCAATCGGCGTCCTGAGCGGGACTTCGTCGTCGTACTGGTCGTCTGTGTTGTCCAGCAGGGAGGAAAGGTCCACTACCTCGTTGGTCCCATTTTCAATCCCGATGGTCAGGTCCGTGCCGCTCAGGCCCGATCCGCTGATGTTCTGATCGTCCGTGGAGACAAATCCGGAGAGGTCCACACTATTGCCGTCTTCGATGGAGAGCGTGTTCCCGGCCAGGGTCAGGTTCTGGTCGTCCGTGTTGTCCAGGTAACCACTCAGGTCTACCGTCGTAGCATCGCCGGTTAGACTCAGCGTATTGCCTGCAAGGCTCATATCCTGGATTTCATTATTTGGGTCCGCGTCTGCATCGTCCACCAGGGCAGAAAGGTCTACCGAGGCAGAGCTGCCATCTTCGATATCAATTTGAAGCGTGTTGCCCGTCAGGCTGGCGCCGGTCAGGTTCTGATCGTCTGTGTTGTCCAGGTAGCCACTCAGGTCTACACTATTTCCGTCCTCAATAGACAGGGAGTTTACCGCCAGGGTCAGGTTCTGGTCGTCGCTGCCCAGGCTGGAGACCGGAACAGACAGGGTTCCTGCCGCGTCGGTAATTTCCAGGTTGCCGGCATTGACCGCGAAGGCCGTGTTCGTTTCATTGCTGGAGTCGTTGTCGTTGTCCGCCACAGATACGGTTCCCCCGCCGTCGGAGAGGGTTACATCCGTACCGGTGCGGCTGATGGTCTGCAGTTCATTGGTCGGGTCAGCATCCGCGTCGTCCACCAGAGCAGAAAGGTCTACCGAGGCAGAGCTGCCATCTTCAATGTCAATTTGCAAGGTATTGCCCGTCAAACTGGCGCCGGTCAGGTTCTGGTCGTCTGTGGATACATATCCGGAGAGGTCCACGCTGTTGCCGTCTTCGATGGAGAGCGTGTTCCCAGCCAGGGTAAGGTTTTGATCGTCTGTATTGTCCAGGTAACCACTCAGGTCTACTGTCGTAGCATCGCCGGTAAGACTCAGCGTATTGCCTGCAAGGCTCATATCCTGGATTTCATTATTTGGGTCCGCGTCTGCATCATCAACAAGCGAAGACAGGTCAATTACTTCATTGGTCCCATTTTCAATCCCGATGGTCAGGTCCGTGCCGCTCAGGCCCGAACCGCTGATGTTCTGGTCGTCAGATCCCAGGCTGGAGACGGGGACGGAAAGCGTTCCTGCCGCGTCGGTAATTTCCAGGTTGCCGGCATTGACCGCGAAGGCCGTGTTCGTTTCATTGCTGGAGTCGTTGTCGTTGTCCGCCACAGATACGGTTCCCCCGCCGTCGGAGAGGGTTACATCCGTACCCGTACGGCTGATGGTCTGCAGTTCATTGGTCGGGTCAGCATCCGCGTCGTCAACAAGTGAAGACAGATCGATTACTTCATTGGTCCCGTTTTCAATCCCAATGGTCAGGTCCGTACCGCTCAGACCGGATCCGCTGATGTTCTGGTCATCCGTGGAGACGAATCCAGAGAGGTCCACGCTGTTACCGTCTTCGATAGAGAGCGTGTTCCCGGCCAGGGTCAGGTTCTGATCGTCCGTGTTGTCCAGGTAACCACTCAGGTCTACACTATTTCCGTCCTCAATAGACAGGGAGTTTGCCGCAAGGGTCAGGTTCTGGTCGTCGCTGCCCAGGCTGGAGACCGGAACAGACAAGGTTCCTGCCGCGTCGGTAATTTCCAGGTTGCCGGCATTGACCGCGAAGGCCGTGTTCGTCTCGTTGCTGGAGTCGTTGTCGTTGTCCGCCACAGATACGGTTCCCCCGCCGTCGGAGAGGGTTACATCCGTACCCGTACGGCTGATGGTCTGCAGTTCATTGGTCGGGTCAGCATCCGCGTCGTCAACAAGTGAAGACAGATCGATTACTTCATTGGTCCCGTTTTCAATCCCAATGGTCAGGTCCGTACCGCTCAGACCGGATCCGCTGATGTTCTGGTCATCCGTGGAGACGAATCCAGAGAGGTCCACGCTGTTACCGTCTTCGATAGAGAGCGTGTTCCCGGCCAGGGTCAGGTTCTGATCGTCCGTGTTGTCCAGGTAACCACTCAGGTCTACTGTCGTAGCATCGCCGGTTAGACTCAGCGTATTGCCTGCCAGGCTCATATCCTGGATTTCATTATTTGGGTCCGCATCCGCATCATCAACAAGCGAAGACAGGTCAATTACTTCATTGGTCCCATTCTCAATCCCAATGGTCAGGTCCGTGCCGCTCAGGCCCGAACCGCTGATGTTCTGGTCGTCAGATCCCAGGCTGGAGACGGGGACGGAAAGCGTTCCTGCCGCGTCGGTAATTTCTAGGTTGCCGGCATTGACCGCGAAGGCCGTGTTCGTCTCATTGCTGGAGTCGTTGTCGTTGTCCGCCACAGATACGGTTCCCCCGCCGTCGGAGAGGGTTACATCTGTACCCGTACGGCTGATGGTCTGCAGTTCATTGGTCGGGTCAGCATCCGCGTCGTCAACAAGTGAAGACAGATCGATTACTTCATTGGTCCCATTTTCAATCCCGATGGTCAGGTCCGTGCCGCTCAGGCCGGATCCGCTGATGTTCTGGTCATCCGTGGAGACGAATCCGGAGAGGTCCACGCTATTGCCGTCTTCGATAGAGAGCGTATTCCCGGCCAAGGTCAGGTTCTGATCGTCCGTGTTGTCCAGGTAACCACTCAGGTCTACTGTCGTAGCATCGCCGGTTAGACTCAGCGTATTGCCTGCCAGGCTCATATCCTGGATTTCATTATTTGGGTCCGCATCCGCGTCGTCCACCAGGGCAGAAAGATCTACAGAAGCCGAGCTGCCGTCTTCGATATCAATTTGCAGCGTGTTGCCCGTCAGGCTGGCGCCGGTAAGGTTCTGATCGTCCGTGTTGTCCAGGTAACCACTCAGGTCTACCGTCGTAGCATCGCCGGTTAGACTCAGCGTATTGCCTGCCAGGCTCATATCCTGGATTTCATTATTTGGGTCCGCATCCGCATCATCAACAAGCGAAGACAGGTCAATTACTTCATTGGTCCCATTCTCAATCCCAATGGTCAGGTCCGTGCCGCTCAGGCCCGAACCGCTGATGTTCTGGTCGTCAGATCCCAGGCTGGAGACGGGGACGGAAAGCGTTCCTGCCGCGTCGGTAATTTCTAGGTTGCCGGCATTGACCGCGAAGGCCGTGTTCGTTTCATTGCTGGAGTCGTTATCGTTGTCCGCCACAGATACGGTTCCCCCGCCGTCGGAGAGGGTTACATCTGTACCCGTACGGCTGATGGTCTGCAGTTCATTGGTCGGGTCAGCATCCGCGTCGTCAACAAGTGAAGACAGATCGATTACTTCATTGGTCCCATTCTCAATCCCGATTGTCAGGTCCGTGCCGCTTAGGCCGGATCCGCTGATGTTCTGATCGTCTGTGGAGACAAATCCGGAGAGGTCCACGCTGTTGCCGTCTTCGATAGAGAGCGTATTCCCGGCCAGGGTCAGGTTCTGGTCGTCGCTGCCCAGGCTGGAGACGGGGACGGAAAGCGTTCCTGCCGCGTCGGTAATTTCCAGGTTGCCGGCATTGACCGCGAAGGCCGTGTTCGTCTCGTTGCTGGAGTCGTTGTCGTTGTCCGCCACAGATACGGTTCCCCCGCCGTCGGAGAGGGTTACATCCGTACCGGTACGGCTGATGGTCTGCAATTCATTGGTCGGGTCCGCATCCGCGTCGTCCACCAGAGCAGAAAGGTCTACCGAGGCAGAGCTGCCGTCTTCGATATCAATTTGAAGCGTGTTGCCCGTCAAACTGGCGCCGGTCAGGTTTTGGTCGTCTGTGCTGCCCGCAGCCAGCTCGTCGATAGCCGCCTGGGTATCCCCGGCTGTAAGACCGGAGGTGGAGTTGTCGTAACTCACCTCAGCGGCCGTCTGGTCGTCGGTCTCGGTGAATGTGGTGGCCGTCCCGTCTTCCGAGGTATAGGTAAAGCTGCCGTTGGCATTGTCCACCAGGGTGGTCACCGTCTCGTCGATGTCCGTGCTGGAACCGCCCGCATCGGTAACTGTGGCGATCCGGTTGCCCGCAAGGGTATTGGAGATTGCAACGCCATTTGTGTTAATGGTCACATCCGATCCGTCGTTGTTGGTGAAGGTATAGGTACCGTCCCCGTTATCGGCAACATCCGCCTTGCTGACTGTCTGGGAAACCCCATTCTCATTGACATAGGTAAATGTTCCGTCATTGTTGTCCGAAAGGTTTGTAATGGTCTCGGAAATGGTTACCGAAGCAACGTTCAGGTAGAGCGCACCGTCTGATCCGGCGGTAATATCGTTATTCGCATCGGCGCTTATCAGGTTGGCAGACTGGGTTCCCCCACCGTCTGTCACTTCCAATGAACCGGCATTCATGGCCGCACCCGTGTTGTATTCGTTGGTCGGATCCGCATCCGCGTCGTCTACCAGGGCAGAAAGATCTACAGAAGCCGAACTGCCATCTTCAATGTCAATTTGCAGGGTATTGCCCGTCAAACTGGCGCCGGTCAGGTTCTGGTCGTCTGTGGATACATATCCGGAGAGGTCCACGCTGTTGCCGTCTTCGATAGAGAGCGTGTTCCCAGCCAGGGTGAGGTTCTGGTCGTCGCTGCCCAGGCTGGAGACCGGAACAGACAGGGTTCCTGCCGCGTCGGTAATTTCCAGGTTGCCGGCATTGACCGCGAAGGCCGTGTTCGTCTCATTGCTGGAGTCGTTGTCGTTGTCCGCCACAGATACAGTGCCCCCGCCGTCGGAGAGGGTTACATCCGTACCCGTACGGCTGATGGTCTGCAGTTCATTGGTCGGATCCGCGTCCGCATCGTCTACCAGGGCAGAAAGGTCAACCGAAGCCGAGCTGCCATCTTCAATGTCAATTTGCAGGGTATTGCCCGTCAAACTGGCGCCGGTCAGGTTCTGGTCGTCCGTAGATACAAACCCTGAGAGGTCCACGCTGTTACCGTCTTCGATAGAGAGCGTGTTCCCGGCCAGGGTCAGGTTCTGATCGTCCGTGTTGTCCAGGTAACCACTCAGGTCTACTGTCGTAGCATCGCCGGTTAGACTCAGCGTATTGCCTGCCAGGCTCATATCCTGGATTTCATTATTTGGGTCCGCATCCGCATCATCCACGAGCGAAGACAGGTCAATTACTTCATTGGTCCCATTCTCAATCCCGATGGTCAGGTCCGTGCCGCTCAGGCCCGAACCGCTGATGTTCTGGTCGTCAGATCCCAGGCTGGAGACGGGGACGGAAAGCGTTCCTGCCGCGTCGGTAATTTCCAGGTTGCCGGCATTGACCGCGAAGGCCGTGTTCGTCTCGTTGCTGGAGTCGTTGTCGTTGTCCGCCACAGATACGGTTCCCCCGCCGTCGGAGAGGGTTACATCCGTACCGGTACGGCTGATGGTCTGCAATTCATTGGTCGGGTCCGCATCCGCGTCGTCCACCAGAGCAGAAAGGTCAACCGAAGCCGAGCTGCCGTCTTCGATATCAATTTGAAGCGTGTTGCCCGTCAGGCTGGCGCCGGTCAGGTTTTGGTCGTCCGTGCTGCCCGCAGCCAGCTCGTCGATAGCAGCCTGGGTATCCCCGGCTGTAAGACCGGAGGTGGAGTTGTCGTAACTCACCTCAGCGGCCGTCTGGTCGTCGGTCTCGGTGAATGTGGTTGCCGTTCCGTCTTCCGAGGTATAGGTAAAGCTGCCGTTGGCATTGTCCACCAGGGTGGTCACCGTCTCGTCGATGTCCGTACTGGAACCGCCTGCATCGGTAACCGTGGCGATCCGGTTCCCCGCAACCGTATTGGAAATAGCAATGCCATTCGTGTTAATGGTCACATCCGATCCGTCGTTGTTGGTGAAGGTATAGGTACCATCCCCGTTGTCTGTTACATCCGCCTTGCTGACTGTCTGGGACACCCCGTTCTCATTGACATAGGTAAATGTTCCGTCGTTGTTGTCCGAAAGGTTTGTAATGGTCTCGGAAATAGTTACCGAGGCCACGTTGAGGTAGAGCGCGCCGTCCGAGCCCGCAACAATATCGTTGTTGGCATCCGCACTGATCAGGTTGGCAGACTGCGTTCCCCCACCGTCTGTCACTTCCAATGAACCGGCATTCATGGCCGCTCCCGTGTTGTATTCATTGGTCGGGTCTGCATCCGCATCATCTACAAGCGAAGACAGGTCAATAACTTCATTGGTCCCGTTTTCAATCCCAATGGTCAGGTCCGTACCGCTCAGACCGGATCCGCTGATGTTCTGGTCATCCGTGGAGACGAATCCAGAGAGGTCCACGCTGTTACCGTCTTCGATAGAGAGCGTGTTCCCGGCCAGGGTAAGGTTCTGATCGTCCGTGTTGTCCAGGTAACCACTCAGGTCTACACTATTTCCGTCCTCAATAGACAGGGAGTTGCCCGCCAGGGTCAGGTTCTGGTCGTCAGATCCCAGGCTGGAGACGGGGACGGAAAGCGTTCCTGCCGCGTCGGTAATTTCCAGGTTGCCGGCATTGACCGCGAAGGCCGTGTTCGTTTCATTGCTGGAGTCGTTGTCGTTGTCCGCCACAGATACGGTTCCCCCGCCGTCGGAGAGGGTTACATCCGTACCCGTACGGCTGATGGTTTGCAGTTCATTGGTCGGGTCAGCATCCGCGTCGTCCACCAGAGCAGAAAGGTCTACCGAGGCAGAGCTGCCATCTTCGATATCAATTTGAAGCGTGTTGCCCGTCAGGCTGGCGCCTGTCAGGTTTTGATCGTCCGTGCTGCCCGCAGCCAGCTCGTCGATAGCCGCCTGGGTATCCCCGGCTGTAAGACCGGAGGTGGAGTTGTCGTAACTCACCTCAGCGGCCGTCTGGTCGTCGGTCTCGGTGAATGTGGTTGCCGTTCCGTCTTCCGAGGTATAGGTAAAGCTGCCGTTGGCATTGTCCACCAGGGTGGTCACCGTCTCGTCGATGTCCGTACTGGAACCGCCTGCATCGGTAACCGTGGCGATCCGGTTCCCCGCAACCGTATTGGAAATAGCAATGCCATTCGTGTTAATGGTCACATCCGATCCGTCGTTGTTGGTGAAGGTATAGGTACCATCCCCGTTGTCGGTCACATCCGCCTTGCTGACTGTCTGGGACACCCCGTTCTCATTGACATAGGTGAAGGTGCCGTCATTGTTGTCCGAAAGGTTTGTAATGGTCTCTGCAACGGTAACTGAGGCGACATTCAGATACAGGCCACCATCGGATCCGGCTGTAATGTCATTGTTAGCATCCGCACTGATCA
Organism: Robiginitalea biformata HTCC2501; assembly: GCF_000024125.1. Taxonomy (NCBI): domain Bacteria; kingdom Pseudomonadati; phylum Bacteroidota; class Flavobacteriia; order Flavobacteriales; family Flavobacteriaceae; genus Robiginitalea; species Robiginitalea biformata. The sequence continues at coordinate 3,257,607 of NC_013222.1, forward strand.
GGTTGATGGTAACGGGAGTTCCCGTTTCATCCGTATAGGTAAAAGTGGCATCCCCATTATCCACCAGGGTGGAAATGGAGGTGTCGCTGATGGTAGTGGTTGCACCTGACGCATCGGTAAAGGTATAGGTGCCGTCGCCATTATCGGCCAGGGCAACCGTTCCGGCCAGCGTATTTATTTCGTCTATCGCATCCTGAACGTTGTTAGCCGCCAGGCCAGAACCGCTGTTGTCATACGGGTTGGAGGCCGCCTCAGTAAAAATCTGCTGGGTGTTGCCATTTTCATCTGTATACGTATAGGTGCCACCGCCATTGTCAACCAGTGTACTTGTGGTCTCGGTAAAAGTCGTAACCGTACCGTCCTCCGAGGTATAGGTAAAGCTGCCGTCCCCGTTGTCGACGAGCGTGGTTACCGTATTGTTTGTGTCGATGGTCACCGAGGTGCCAAAGTCGTCCGTAATCGTATAGGTGCCGTCCAGGTTGTCCGCTACCGTGGCGATCTTGGCGTCAAAGGTGGTGGTGGCCCCGTTTTCGTCCGTATAGGTGAAGGTGCCGTCGCCGTTGTCGGCCAATGAGCTGGTGGTCTCCGTAAACGTGGTCACCGTCCCGTCCTCCGAGGTATAGGTGAAACTGCCGTCCCCGTTGTCTACCAGGGTGGAGAGCGAAGTATCGCTGATGGTAGTTACATTCCCGGCAGCATCTGTAAAGTCGTATGTCCCGTCACCGTTATCGGTGAGGGACACGTTGCCTGCTGCGGCATTGATCTCGTCCAGGGCATCCTGCACATTGTTGGCCGCCAGGCCAGATCCGCTGTTGTCGTATGGGTTGGACGCTGCCTCCGTAAAGATTTGCTGGACATTCCCGGCTTCGTCCGTATAGGTATAAGTGCCTCCCCCGCTGTCTACCAGGGTGGAGAGCGACGTATCGCTGATGGTAGTTACATTCCCGGCAGCATCTGTAAAGTCGTATGTCCCGTCACCGTTATCGGTGAGGGAGACGTTGCCGGCTGCGGCATTGATCTCGTCCAGGGCATCCTGCACATTGGTACCTGCCAGGCCGGAAGTGGTGTTGTCGTAGGAGACCTCGGCGGCAGACTGGTCGTCGGTATCTACCACCGCCGCGACATCTGCCAACGGAACGCTAACCGTATTCCCGTCGCTGTCTGTAATTACCAGGTCGGTCCCAACCACCTCAAATAAGGCATTTGTAGTGTTTGTATCGATAACTGCTGCCAGGTCTGCCAGAAGGATACTCACCGTATTGCCGTCACTATCCGTCAGGGTCAGGTTTGTGCCGTCTTCGGTAAGGCTTGCGTTGGTCGTGTTTGTATCGGTCAGGGCGGCAATGTCCGCAACAGGTACGCTTACCGTATTACCCTCGCTATCGGTGATCACCAAATCTGTTCCGATAACGCCAAAGGCTGCATTGGTGGTATTCGTATCCGTAACCGCTGCGATATCCGCCAGGGGTACGCTTACCGTATTCCCGTCGCTATCGGTGATCACCAGGTCCGAGCCCGCGACGGCAACCGAAGTATTCGTGGTATTGGAGTCCGTGGAGGTGTGCTCCCAGGAGTCCCCGTCCCAGAAATAAATGGTTCCGGTATTCGTATTGACGTAAATATCGCCTGTATCCGCGCCGGACGGGGTGGTCATCCCCGGGGCACTGACGTCGGTGCCGCTCAGGACCTCGCAGTTGCACTGGTCGGCCAGGTTGACCGTAGTCTGGGCGTATCCCGCCGCAGTAAACAGCAACAGGAAGGCGAGTACGATGAAAATTTTCATGGTACCTGGTATTTCATTAAAAAGCTTGGTGGTGATCATAGCAAAACGCTTATGTAAGCTCAATTTTGTTCGATTGGGCCTGTGCTCCTTAGAACACAGTATTTTATCATCCTACAAATTTAACCTGATGCCTAGGGGGGGAAAATAATTGTTGTGAAGGGGTCATATTCCACAGTATAGCCCCCTTTTTCTGAGGTGTGGCTGGGTTGCAGGTGCCCGATTTTAGCGTTCCGTTGGTCGATAAGCCCCGTAACCATGGGCATTTTCAAATGCATAAAATTGTAGGAATTAACTTATTAACAACGTCGTTGAAGTGAAACTATATCCCGTTGAAATACGTCCAATATGGCGGTATAAAATTGTCAGTTCCAAGTAGTACAGGGAAGTTTCCCTGTAGAATCCGACGCGTGAAAAATCCAGGATCCGGAAACTATCAATTGGGATTCACCCGATAGGTGATACGGCGGTTAGTGATCAAAGTGGGTACCCGAATTTCGATCATCGGGCTAAACTCGGAGGTGCTGCCCGCACCCGTAGCTGTCCCTGTAAGCAAATCGCCAATATCCGTGCCCGCGGGCAGCGGAAAACGGAATTCAAAGCGGTTGGTGGTATCCGTATTTCCATCCAGGTCGGCATAGGATGCCGTGGCACCGTCCAGATCGCTTCCGGATCCTTCGGTTGCGGAGCCGATAAAAGTCTGACCTTCGCCGTAGTCGTAGTTATTGCCGAGTTGGTTATCCCCGATGGTAGCCGTACCTTCCTGGATATCCGAAAAGAAGACTTCAACGAGATCGCCGGGGCGCGCCCATCCCTTGACTATCAGTTCGGTACCCTGGATATAAGCCCCGGCCAACACCGGGAAATTTATGAGCCCATTCGGGCCGTTGTCGGTGTCGCCTGAATCGTTGTAGGACACGCCATCCCCCATGGGATCCGCTCCGCCCGGGCCACCCAGGTCAATTCCAAGTGCATCCCCAGCCGTGCCATTGGCGAAGATGGAGTTTTGGGAAATCGTATTGCCGGAGGTCCCGTTTCCAGCCAGGACAATCCCGGCACCACCGTTGCTGTAAATGACGTTGTTGCTGATGCTGGAATTACTGCCTCCTAGGCGAATTCCGGCATTTTCTATCACGCCGCTGCAGGATCCCCCATCCTGGCCGGATCCGGTAATGGAATTCTCGCTGATGGTGATTCCACCAAGGGAGGCCAGGCCGTCAATTCCCAGGGCTGCGGCATTCTCTATCAGGTTGCGCTCAATAACAATCCCGGACCCGCCGGTGATGGTAATATTGTCGAAGCACTTGTCGCCACCGTTCGCAGACAACTGGTTATCCCGAATCCGGGAAGATGTGCCTCCTGCAACCAGGATTCCCGCCTCTTCGTTGGTTGCGATGTAATTGGCCTCAGCCAGTAAACTACCTCCGGCCTGGTGGATCCCATACAGGATGTTGCCGACATTGGTTCCTGATGCATCGACCCCCAGCAAGTTTTCCCGAACATTGGCATCCCCGCTATTGAGCCGGATGGCCGCTTCGTCGTTTGCAAAAATCGAAAGGTTCCGGACAGTGGTGTTTGCCGCGGCTATTCGAAATACATCCCCGTCATTCCGGTGGACCTGAATTTCCGGCAGGTCGAAGTCTGGCAGCAAACTGCCGGATACACCTACCGGAGTACCCCCGGACCCCGTTGTACCGGAATTCGTGTCCCCGCTATAAGCGGTTTGGGTCCGGCCGTCGATAAACGTATTATCTGCCGATATTTCCGGTAAAGGATCCCCAATGGGTTGTTCGATATTGAAAACCCCTGCACTGTACTCCGGATCCGCACTGCGACCCAGGGCATCGCCGGTAGGTGGAATCATGAAAATAGAAACATCTTCTCCCGCTCCCGGGTCAAAAAGGGCATTTGCGACGATATCCAGGCCGCTCTCGTCCAGGTTATTGGCATTTGTTATAAACTGACTGAGGGATCCCTGGCCCGTTTCGTTTGTGTTGACAATCGTATTAAAGTTAAACCCAAAGTCCATCCCGGCCACCCCCTGGTTGAGGATCGTCATGCTGCTCCGCGACTGGGCGTTGTTAAGCGATCCAGGGCCCGGGTCTTCGGCCGAGGGGTCCTCCCCCCCTACCGCATCGGTGTCCTCCACAAGTGCACCCAGGATAAAATCTGTTTTAAAGGTCTGTACAGGGAAGCATTCCGTGCAGCCAGCCCCGCCTGTCCGGGAGGAACGCACCGAATTGTTGACGGCCCGGATCGTATACGTGCCGTTGGCCATCCCCCCGAAAACGTACCGCCCGGCTGCATTGGTTGTGGTGGTCTCCCGGAGGCCGCCCCCCGAGTCGTAGAGTTCCATGGTCACGCCCTCCAGCGGCACACCGCCGGCCGTAGCGCGGTTCCGTCCGGGTCCCCCCCCGTAATTCAAATCTTCAAAGACTATCCCGGTAACCAGGTTGGAAGGTACTTTCAATACCACCGCATTGACCAGCACAAAATCCTGCCCGGACTGGACAGTGGTCGTCACACTGGATTCCCCGGGTTGCACGTATGGCGACACATCATACGTATCCAGGTCGATTCCGTAGGCGGCTGCATTGTTAATCGTAGGAGTTACCGTATTGTCGAATATGGTGGAGTTGAAGGGGTTATTGGTAGTAATTCCATTGTTATCCCCATCGCCGGCCAGGGTAAAAGTACCCAAACCGGTGGTGACCGTTAATAGCTCGTTGTTGCTGAGGGTCTGGTCACCTTCCCAGGACAATACGGTCGTTTTCGCACCGGATGCCCCAATTGCGAAAAAGCCCCCCAGCGTATAACTCGAGGAAGAATTGCTCTCCCCGCTGAAGCCCTCGTAGACGTTGATGGTGGATGCCGGCAGCCCATTGTCCGTATAGAATACCATGATGCTCCAGGCTCCCAGGGTTGTGGCCGTGGAACAATAACTGCCTGTATTGTCGATGGTCAGGCCGGAAAAGGTGAAATTGTGTGTAGACAGGGATGGCAGGGACGCCACATAGGTGGTGATATCGGCACGTCCGCCATAAAAGGTACGATTGGTCAGGGAACTCCCATATAGGAAATCCGCATCGATGGTATTCCCGTCCAGGTTCACCTGGGTATCCGGCGTAGCTCCGGAATGCGACCAGTACAGAATGGCTTTGTCGATGGTGGCCGTAGCCGGGATATTCCCGATAAGCGAATTGCTTGAACTCGTGGTAATTGCACAGGGGTCGGTATTGTTGGACTGAGTCCTGAGTGTCCCGCCAGTGGTGGTATAATCCACGTAGCCGTCAAATTCTTCCTTGAGGACCAGGGGCGTGTTAAACAGGTATTCATCATCCGAGATCGTCCCTTCCCCGCTCCCGTCAAGGATCACCACCCCCGGGTCGCTGATATTGCTCAGGGTCACCGTAAAGGTTTCGTCCAGGTATTCGGGAATGGAATCGTCGATGAGCGGGACAGTTATCGTTTGGGTTTCCCCATCTGTGCCCAGGAAATTCAAGGTGCCGGATGTAGTTGTGTAGTCGCTGCCGGCTACGGCGGTCCCGTCCGCGGTAGCATAATCTACAGAGAAAGCGCCGGGGGCATCCAGCTGGAGGCTTACGGTAAACACGGCTACGCCGTCATCTTCGTTGACAGCCACGTCGTCTATCGAAATACTCGGCGAGAAATTCGCTGTGAACAAGACATTGTCGACAAATACAGTTTCCGAGCCGCCCCAGTTGCCGCTACCGGTTATAAACCGAATTTCGGAACTGGCAGAAATTTCATTGGGCGCCAGGGTATAACTGATGGACCCCGTACCAGCCAGATTGGCAACGGTATTGAAGCCGCTGCCGTCCCAGAGCTGTACGTCGATGTCCTCATTCCCGTTGGTCCGGTTGTAATCCAGGGTGAGTGTCACTGATGTGGCACCGGCCAGGTTCAGAGTCCTGCTGATCCGGGCGTTGTCCATATTCTGGAACCGCAATTGGTTGCTGATGATCCGTATCCGCCCGTTTGATGGGTTGTTGTCGTCGTTGTCCTCGTTCCAGGCGGCCGAAAAGTTCAATGTACCGTCATTGTTGGAATACGAGGTGGAACTGAAATTGTCCCGGAAGGTATCCTGGCCAAATGCATTATGGAGTCCCCCCAGGACTACGCAACATACCAGCAGGCAAACCAGCCGGCAGTTGATCCGTAAAAAGTAAGGGTTCGAATGACGCATAGCTTCGATCTAGCCCCTAAAAATAAGATGCGATGCCCCGCTGGTTAAATATTTGTTGTAAATGGACCGATAAGTCGTGTCAAGGGGGTAATCCCTGTTGTCAGCCGGTAAAAAAGCATGGACGTTTATCGATGCGCCCCGATAAACACAGTAGTTCCCAAGGAGGCGAATCTATTCCAGGATAATAAACTCCGAGCGGCGGTTGAGTTCGTGTTCCTGGGCGGAACAGGGTACCCCGTCATCGCAGCGATTGATCAGGCGGGATTCCCCGAAGCCTTCCCCTTCCAGACGTTCCGGGGCGATGCCCTTGGAGATCATGTACCGCACGGTGGAGTCGGCCCGACGCTGGGAGAGCGCCAGGTTATACGCATCCGGGCCCCGGCTGTCCGTATGGGAATTCGCCTTAATCCGCAGGCTGGGGTATTTTTCCATGGCGGCAATCACTTTCTGGATCTCGATCTCGGCATCCGGGCGGATGTTCGCCTTGTCAAAATCAAAGTAGATCGTACTCAGCTGCAGGAGTTTGGCCAAATCGTCCCCGTAGCCGGCCGTAATGGTCTCCGGTTCCAGGTAGAAGTCCACTACCCGGGGTTTCCCGTCAGAGGGCGACAGGTATTCCTCGGCGGGAACATACCCCTCCCGGGAGGCCCGGACAAAATTCGGCTGGTTGCAATCCAGGGTAATCTCGTAATTCCCCCGGGAATCCGTAATGGCCGAGGAAACTTCGTTGTTCTGCTCGTCGATGATACGGACGGTGGCCCCCGCCAGCAGCTCGTTGGTGATCTTGTTCCGGACCGTTCCGCTGATGGCCTGGATACACTCAAACTGCAGCGGGCGGTTTTCTACAAAACCGTAAATATCATCTCCCCCGGGTCCGCCCGGCCGGTTTGAGGCAAAATAGCCTTCCCGGGTCGTATCCGAAATCACATAGGTGAAATCGTCCTGGGCCGAATTGACGGGCGTGCCGACGTTCTGTACGGAGCCCTTCCAGGGCAAATAGTCCAGCTTGGTGGCAAAAACGTCCAGCCCGCCGAGACCCGGGTGGCCGTCCGAGGAGAAATACAGGATGCCTTCCGAACTGACAAATGGGAAGGTCTCCCGCGCCTCGGTATTGATCTTGGGCCCCAGGTTCTCAGGCTCGCCGAACGTGCCGTCCTCGCGGATCACCACCCGCCACAAATCGGACTGCGCTACCTGATCGGCAGCGCCGATTCGGGACCCCGGCATATCCGAGGCAAAATACAGGACCCGGCCGTCCGGGCTCAGCGCCGGGTGGGCCACCGAATAACTGTCGCTGTTAAAGGGCAATTCCTCGATGGTCGCCCAGACCCCGTCTATTTTTTCCGCCCGGAATATCTTGAGCCGGACAAACCCCGCCTCATCCCGCGTGTACTTGCCTTCCTTAAAATTGTTCCGGGTAAAATAAAGGGTGTTTCCATCCGGGCTGAGTGCGGAGGTGGATTCGTGAAACCTCGAATTCACCCCGTCAACCTTGGTCACCCGCTGCCCCCGGGCACTGTCCGGGGATACCTCGTAGAGATCCAGGAAATCCTGGGAATTCCAGGTGTGGCGGTACCTGGCCAGGTTGCCGGTATCCCGGTCCGAGGAAAATAGCAATCCCTCCCCGGTGAGCGAAGGGGCAAAATCCGAATAGGGCGAATTAAAGGCAAAAGGCGTCAGGTCGTACCGGCCGGAATTCGCCTGGATCTCTGCCTGGTAATCCCGATTGGCCTGGTAAATCTCAGCCCGCGCATCGGATAGTGAGCGGGTCAGTTCGGTAAACCGTTCCATGACCGAGTCGGCCCGGCCCAGTTGCCCGGTACTCCGCAGTGCCTGCGCATATCGAAAATAATAATCCGGCGTAGCCTCGTCCTCAAACTCCCTGAGTAATCTTTCGTAGGATTCCGCCGCCCGGTCGTACTGCGCGTTAAAATAATAGGAATTCCCCAGGCGTTGCAGCAATTCGGCCGACACATACCCCCGGTCCACCACCTTTTGGTAGATATCCTGTGCAGGTTTGAAGGAATAATCGGCATACTGGCGATTGGCCCGCTCGAGCAGCCGTTCCTGAGCGGTCACAGAGCCGCTTCCCAGCAGGAGAATCAGGAGGATGGAACGATATAGCTTCATGTTGTATTTCCTTGATAATTAGAAGAACCGGGGTGAAACGAGCCGCTGGAACGACCGGACGAGTTCCCAACGGACAAACAACTCAAAAGATCCGTCGTTAAACTGGGTCCCCCCGAGTTCCGTAGTCTCCCGGTCGTAGGCCAGGCCTACCATGAGTTGCTGGTTTAGCTGAAAGCCGATCAGCCCGCTGATAGCGGCATCCCACCGGTATGCTGCTCCAAAAGAAAATTTCTCGTTGAACAGGAAGGTGCCCGACAGGTCGAGCTGAAGCGGTGCGCCGCTGACCACCTTGGTGAGCAGGGCAGGCTTGAACTTCAATGTGGGGTTCAGGTCAAAGACATAACCGGTGATCATATAAAAATTTACCCGGTCTACCGAGAGAAACTGGTTTTCCTCCCCGTCCTGGTCGGAATTGTCAAAATGCTCGGATTCCAGCAGGTTCGGGGCGGAGACCCCGGCGTAGAACCGGTCCGTATGGTAATAGATCCCCAAGCCGAAATTCGGCGTAAAGCGGTTGTCGATATTGTCGGCGTCCACCATCTCCTCCTGGTAGCGGGCCAGCCCGTTGAAATCCAGGCTCAAAAGGTTTCCTCCGGCTTTCAGGCCAAAGGAGAGTTTCGCGTCCCGCGATACATCGATCGTATAAGACAAAACGGCATCCAGATACGTCTCCTGGACCACCCCGTCCCCAATATTGTCGTTCACCACGGAGATCCCGTAACCCAGGCGGGAATTCCGAATGGGCGAATGCACGTTGAGGGTGAAGGTCTTGGGCGCCCCTTCCAGCCCGATCCACTGGGAGCGGTACAGGGCCGCAAGGCTCAACTGCCCGCGTGAACCCGCATAGGCCGGGTTCACTGTCATGGTATTGTACATGTACTGGGTGTACTGGGCATCCTGCTGGGCATGGCCCACAGCTGTCGCCAGGACTGCCAGGAGCAGGAGAAACGGGCGTGAAAGTATCCGCATGTTCATTATTTATTCCCGACGTACAGGTATCCGCTGTCCGTGATCCGCCGTTGGTTCAATTCGTATTCAAATATATAGAAATATACCCCTGAAGGCAGGTATTCCTCGGTATTAACCGTTGAGCGGCCCTTGGAACGCCCGTCGAATACATTGTTCTGGTTGTTGTAATTAATACCCTCATAAACTGAAACCCCCCAGCGGTTGAAAATTTTCAGCGTATTGTTCCGGGCGAGCTCCACATTTTCGATAAAGAGGAAGTCGTTCTGGCCGTCGCCGTTGGGGGTGACCAGTTGGAATACAATGATGTCCCCTTCCGGCACCACGGTGGGGTCCGGATCCAGGTATTCCGGGGTGCCATCCCCGTCGGAATCGTCGTCCGTGGGGTCCCCGTTGTCGTCCAGATCTTCGTTCGGGGTATCGATGCCGTCCCCGTCGTCGTCAAAATCCCGGTAGTTTACATCCTCCGTCCCGTCCGTGTCCGGCAGGTCTTCCGCCGGGTTGTCGATCTCGTCGTTCACGTCAAACCCGTCATTCACATCGGCGCCTTCATAACCGTCGTCCAGGCCGTCCCCGTCCGTATCCGTTCCCGTAAATGTCTGATCGGGTATCCCGTCGAAGTTAAAATCGTTCCCCTCGTTGTTGTCAGGAACCAGATCGTTGTCCGAATCGCCGTCCAGGTAATCCGGGGCGTCCGTGCCATCGGTATTCACAGGGTCCAGCCCCCCCAGGTAAGCGGAATTCACCCCGTTGTTCGCAGCGTAGGTTGCCGCATCATCGTCGTTGGGCGGGATATAACCGGCAGTGGTCTGCGCTTCCACATTGTCCGGGATGCCATCGTTGTCCGAGTCGATGTCCAGATGGTCCGGGAACAGGTCCCCGTCGCTGTCGGCAAAGTTGGTCAGCGGGTCGTTATCCCCGTCCGTATTCGGGTCCTCCACGGAATCCAGAATCCCGTCGTTGTCGTCATCCAGGTCGTCGATATCCGGTACGCCGTCCCCGTCTGTATCGGTACCGGGCGGCGGGCCGTCCGGATCCAGGTAGTCCGGGGTGCCGTCGTTGTCCGTATCGTCATTGGTCGGGTCGCCGTCCTGGTCGGCGTCCTCGTCAGGAGTATCGATGCCGTCCCCGTCGTCGTCAAAATCCCGGTAGTTTACATCCTCCGTCCCGTCCGTATCCGGCAGGTCTTCTGCCGGGTTGTCGATCTCGTCGTTCACGTCAAAACCGTCGTCCACATCGGAGCCTTCATAACCGTCGTCCAGGCCGTCCCCGTCCGTATCGGTACCGGTAAATGTCTGGTCGGGTATCCCGTCGAAGTTAAAATCGTTCCCCTCGTTGTTGTCCGGCACGCTGTCGTTGTCCGAATCGCCGTCCAGGTAATCCGGGATCTCGTCCCCGTCCGTATCCTCCGGGGTAATGCCTTCATCCCCCGTTCCTTCATAGGCGTCGTCCAGGCCGTCGTTATCGCTGTCGTTGCCGCTCGGGGGCACGTAGCCGTCCGTAGGCTGGCCCTCCACGTTGTCTGGGAGGCCGTCGTTGTCGGAATCGATATCCAGGTGATCCGGAATCGCGTCCCCGTCCGTGTCCAGCGGATTGGTCAGCGGGTCGTTATCCCCGTCCGTATTCGGGTCCTCCACCGTATCCAGGATCCCGTCGTTGTCGTCATCCAGGTCAATCGGGTCCGGAACGCCGTCCCCGTCCGTGTCCGGGTCAACCGTCGGGTCCAGGTAGTCCGGGGTGCCGTCGTTGTCCGTATCGTCATTGGTCGGGTCGCCATCCTCGTCGGCATCCTCGTCAGGAGTATCGATGCCGTCCCCGTCATCGTCCACGTCCCGGTAGTTCACGTCTTCCGTCCCGTCCGTATCCGGCAGGTCCTCTGCCGGGTTGTCGATCTCGTCGTTCACGTCAAAACCGTCGTCCACATCGGAGCCTTCATAACCGTCGTCCAGGCCGTCCCCGTCCGTATCGGTACCGGTAAATGTCTGGTCGGGTATCCCGTCGAAATTAAAATCGTTCCCTTCGTTGTTGTCAGGAACCAGATCGTTGTCCGAATCGCCGTCCAGGTAATCCGGGATCTCGTCCCCGTCCGTATCCTCCGGGGTAATGCCTTCATCCCCCGTTCCTTCATAGGCGTCGTCCAGGCCGTCGTTATCGCTGTCGTTGCCGCTCGGGGGCACGTAGCCGTCCGTAGGCTGGCCCTCCACGTTGTCAGGGAGGCCGTCGTTGTCCGAATCCAGATCCACCCGATCCGGGTAGCCGTCACCGTCGCTGTCTACGTCCTGGCTGAAATTCACTGTCTGAGGATCCTGGAAGTTATCCAGGCAGGAGAACTGAATCCCCGACTGGCGGGGGACGTTGGTGGTGAAATTTTCACCCACGGACGCCTGTATCCCGAATCGAAAAACAAAAGTGGAAATATTGACGAATTCCACGGCCAGGTTCACACTGGGGTTTTGATTGGAAATCCCGTTATATTCGGCGGTTCCCCCATTGATCAGCAGGCCGCCTTCCGTATTGTTGACCACGATTTCCGTCGGGTTGTCGAACGTGTAGCTGGCCGGGGTATCAAAACGGTTGAATTCCTGGAACTGCTCGTTCCCGTCCACGTCCAGGAAATTCGCTATCAATTCTGCCTGGGTAGCCGGGGTATTGGTCCCCGCCTCAACCAGGGTAATCCTCAGGTCCGCATAGGGTCGGCGGAGCATGTCCGATGTGGTGAAAAAGATCTCGGGTTTGAAGAACTCCGGGTCCACGGCATTCTGGTCCAGCGTGCTGATCGCTGCGCCCTGCAGGGCCTCGATAGTCACCAGGGCATCCAGGCCGCTGCCAATACCCGGGATGCGGTAGACGGCCCCTTCGGCGAATTCCCCGCCGGATTCCAGGACGGGTTCCTGGTCAAAGGAGAGGGTGGGGATCTCGTCACAGTCAAAATCCGTGCTCAATACACTCGACTCCACGCGGTCCAGTATTCCGTCATTGTCCGAATCCGGATCCCGGTAATCGGGAATCCCGTCGGATTCCGTATCCACCGGCTGGAGTCCTTCCCCGGCGCCGGGTGCACTCTCGAATGCATCGTCCAGCCCGTTCCCGTCTGCGTCAATCCCGGACGGGGCCAATACTGCCGTGGCATCCTGAGCCTCAACGCGATCGGGTATGCCGTCATTGTCCGAATCGAGGTCCAGGTAATCCGGGATACCGTCCCCGTCCGTGTCGGTCGGGTTTGTGGCAGGGTCGTTGTCTCCGTCCGTATTGGCGTCTTCCACCAGGTCCGTGATGCCGTCGCCGTCATCATCGATGTCGTTCTGGTTCTGTACCCCGTCCCCGTCGTAGTCGAGGGCGCTTGGGTCTGCGGGAAAGGGCTGCAGCGTTTCCGCAAAGGAGGTAAGCAGGAAAACCGCCGTCAGCAGGCAGGCGAATATTCGAAAGGAAGAAAGCGGCCGGGCGCTTTTGGTTTGCGTAGTGATCTCCATAGATGATCGTTTATTGGGACGAGCACCATGGCATTGCGGTTAGGTTCTTTTAGCTGATTGGGGCACCAAAAGTACGATGCAAGATAAAACTAAAATACCCCGAAGCCAACAGAATTGCTCCCGGATATTCGGGATAATCCGTCAACGACCGCTTTCATCGACAAACGGGGAAATCCCCGGGGGCATCCTTTTCATTTAAAGGCAGATACATTCCATTTATCGGATGTCCCCGGCAAGGCAACCGGGTGTTTCAGACAGGCTGCGGCCCCTGGGTTGAAGGAATCTTCTTATTAATGCCGCCCCGGATAGATCGGGCAGGCTCCCGTGCCGGCAATCCGATGCTTTTTGGTATTTTTGCGCAAATTTCCCATCACCGCAAATTTCCCAACACGTGAGTTTTAAAAGCGAAATAGATAAACGCCGCACCTTCGGCATCATTTCCCACCCGGATGCCGGGAAGACCACCCTCACCGAAAAATTGCTGCTTTTCGGGGGGGCCATCCAGGAAGCCGGCGCCGTTAAGAGCAACAAAATTAAAAAAGGGGCTACCAGTGACTTCATGGAAATTGAACGACAACGCGGTATCTCTGTGGCCACCTCGGTACTCGCATTCCTGTATAAGGACAAGAAGATCAATATCCTGGATACGCCCGGCCACAAGGACTTTGCGGAGGATACCTTCCGTACGCTGACCGCCGTGGACAGCGTGATCGTGGTTATCGACGTGGCCAAGGGTGTAGAGGAGCAGACCGAAAAACTCGTGGAGGTATGCCGGATGCGGAACATCCCGATGATCGTTTTTATCAACAAACTCGACCGGGAGGGGAAGGACGCCTTTGACCTGTTGGACGAAGTGGAACAAAAGCTCGGTTTGAGCGTCACCCCCTTGAGTTTCCCGATCGGGATGGGCTATGATTTCAAGGGGATCTACAATATCTACGAACGGAACCTGAACCTCTTCAAAGGCAGCAGCAAGAAAAAGGTGGAAGAGGTCATGGCTTTTGAGGACCTGGACAACCCGGAGCTGGAGCAACTCATCGGTTCGGATGCGGCCAACGCCCTGAGGGAAAACCTGGAACTCGTGGAAGGGGTCTACCCGCCCTTTGACCGGGAGGCTTACCTGGCCGGTACGCAGCAACCCGTGTTTTTCGGCTCCGCCCTGAATAATTTCGGGGTCCGGGAGCTATTGGACTGCTTTGTGGAGATCGCGCCGCCCCCACGTCCCAAAAAGGCGGAAGAACGCCTGGTAGAGCCCTCGGAAAAGGAAATGACCGGGTTTGTCTTTAAAATCCATGCCAACATGGACCCCAAACACCGGGACCGCCTGGCATTTGTGAAGATCGTCTCGGGCACGTTCCAGCGCAACAAACCCTACCTGCATGTCCGCCTGGACAAGCAACTGAAATTCTCGAGCCCGAACGCGTTCTTTGCCGAGAAGAAGGAAATCGTCGACGAGTCTTACCCCGGGGATATTGTCGGGTTGCACGATACGGGGAATTTCAAGATCGGCGACACGCTGACCGAAGGGGAAGCCCTACACTATAAAGGGATCCCCTCGTTTTCACCCGAACATTTCCGCTATATCAACAACGCGGATCCGATGAAGTCCAAGCAGCTGGCCAAGGGGATCGACCAGCTGATGGACGAAGGGGTGGCTCAGCTATTTACCCTGGAAATGAACGGCCGGAAAATCATCGGCACCGTGGGCGCCCTTCAGTACGAGGTTATCCAATACCGACTGGAGCACGAATACGGGGCCAAATGTACGTATGAAAATTTCCCGGTACATAAGGCCTGCTGGGTGGAGGCTGCAGATCCCGACAGTGAATCCTATCAGGAATTTTTGCGCGTTAAACAGAAATACCTGGCGCGGGACAAACGCGGCCAGTTGGTTTTCCTGGCGGATTCCGCCTTCTCCCTGCAGATGACCCAGCAGAAATACCCGGATGTGAAACTGCACTTCACTTCGGAGTTCGAGCCCCAGGGAGCCTGAGACACGCTGCAAATCTTCAAATCGACAAATCTTCAAATCAAAAAACCGCGCCTCCCAGCGCGGTTTTTTTGATCAAGCCTCCCCCGTGGGCCCGAAATTGATCGGGATGGGTGGTTGCTCGTAATCCTTGATGGGCCCATGGGCCTGCTCAAATCGCTGCACGTTCTCGCCCAGCGCCTTGAGGAACTTCTTGGCGTGCTGGGGCGTGAGCACAATGCGGCTCTTCACCTTGGCCTTTGGCCGTCCGGGCATCATGCTGATAAAATCCACTACAAATTCAGAGACCGAGTGGTTGATGATGGCCAGGTTTGAATAGATACCCTCGGCGGTTTGCTCATCCAGCTCGATGTTGATTTGCTTCTGCTGTTGTTTCTCCGGTTTATCTGCCATGGCAATGGGATTTAAAAAACCCCCGGTTTTCATGGCCGGGGGTTTGTAATATGAATGATCAGAATTTCAATTCCTCCTTGCGGGCCATGATCTCGTCGTACTCCTCCTTGGAGCCCACGATGATGCTGTCATAGTCGCGCATACCGGTTCCGGCCGGGATCTTGTGACCCACGATCACATTTTCCTTGAGGCCTTCCAGATCGTCGATCTTACCGCTTACGGCCGCTTCGTTCAACACCTTGGTGGTTTCCTGGAAGGAAGCCGCAGAGATAAACGATTTGGTCTGGAGGGATGCCCGGGTAATTCCCTGAAGGATCGGGGTAGCGGTTGCCGCAACGGCATCGCGTCCTTCGACCAGCGTCTTGTCGGCGCGCTTGAGGATGGAATTCTCATCCCGCAGCTCGCGGACGGAAACAATCTGGCCGCGCTTCAGATTCTCGGATTCCCCGGCATCGGTTACGACCTTCATCCCGAAGATGTTGTCGTTCTCCCGGATAAAGTCGTCCTTGTGAACCAGCTGGTTCTCCAGGAAGATGGTGTCGCCCGGATCCTGGATCTGGACTTTACGCATCATCTGGCGAACCACCACTTCAAAGTGTTTATCGTTGATCTTCACTCCCTGGAGGCGGTACACTTCCTGCACTTCATTGACCAGGTACTGCTGTACGGCAGACGGGCCTTTAATGGCCAGGATGTCTTCCGGGGTAATGGACCCGTCCGACAGCGGCATACCGGCGCGGACGTAGTCGTTCTCCTGTACGAGGATCTGGTTGCTGAGTTTCACCAGGTATTTCTTCACCTCGCCCAGTTTGGACTCGATGATGATCTCCCGGTTCCCCCGCTTGATCTTGCCAAAGGAAACCACCCCGTCGATCTCGGAAACCACAGCCGGGTTGGAGGGGTTCCGGGCTTCGAAGAGCTCGGTAACCCGCGGCAGACCCCCGGTGATATCCCCCGCTTTGGCGGATTTCCTCGGAATCTTGACCAGGATTTTGCCCTCCTTAATCTTCTCCCCGTTGTCCACCATCAGGTGGGAACCAACCGGCAGGTTGTAGGAACGCAGTACCTCGCCTTTTTTATCCTTGATATGCAGGGTCGGGATCAGTTTCTTGTTCCGGGACTCGGAAATTACCTTTTCCTGGAAACCGGTCTGTTCGTCGATTTCCACCTGATAGGTAACCCCCTGGTCGATATTCTCATAGTCGATTTCCCCGGGGAATTCGGAAACGATTACCCCGTTATAGGGATCCCACTGGCAGATGATATCGCCCTTCTTCACCTTGGCGCCGTCCTTGATGTGCAGCGTGGATCCGTAGGGAATGTTGTTCGTGCTCAGCGTAATGCCTGTCTTGGCGTCGACGATCTTGATCTCCGAGGTCCGGGAGATGACGATTTCCGCCTTGTTCCCTTCGGAGTCCTGCCCCGTTACTGTGCGCAGGTCTTCAATCTCGGCTACACCGTCGTACTTCGCTTCGAGTTTATTATCCTCGGAGATGTTCCCGGCAATACCTCCCACGTGGAAGGTCCGCAGGGTCAGCTGGGTACCCGGCTCCCCGATGGACTGGGCAGCCACCACACCGACGGCTTCGCCTCGCTGGACCATCTTGTTGGTCGCCAGGTTCCGCCCGTAGCATTTGGCGCAAATCCCCTTCTCTGCCTCACATGTAAGCGGCGACCGCACCTCGATGCGCTCGATGGGGGAATTCGCAATCTTCTGCAGGTCGGCCTCCAGGATTTCCTGTCCGGCTTCCAGCAGTTTTTCTTCGGTAAGCGGATCGAAGACGTCGTGGAGGGATACCCGTCCGAGGATTCGCTCCCCGAGGGTTTCCACAATCTCTTCGTTCTTCCGCAGCGCTTCCACTTCGATTCCGCGTAGCGTACCGCAATCCTCGATGTTGATGATCACGTCCTGGGAAACGTCGACAAGACGACGGGTCAGGTATCCGGCATCCGCCGTCTTCAGGGCCGTATCCGCCAATCCTTTCCGCGCCCCGTGCGTGGAGATAAAGTATTCCAGGATCGAAAGGCCTTCCTTAAAGTTCGACAGGATCGGGTTTTCGATAATCTCGCCCCCGCCGGCCGTGGACTTCTTCGGCTTGGCCATCAGCCCCCGCATACCGGTAAGCTGGCGGATCTGCTCCTTGGAACCCCGGGCACCGGAATCCAGCATCATGTACACGGAGTTGAAGCCCTGTTGGTCTTCCCGTATCCGCTTCATGGCCAGTTCTGTGAGCATGGCGTTCGTAGAGGTCCAGACGTCGATCACCTGGTTGTACCGTTCGTTGTTCGTGATCAGCCCCATGTTGTAGTTCATCATGATGCCGTCCACCTGCTCATTGGCGTCCGCAATCATCTCGTGCTTTTCCTTAGGGATGATAATATCCCCGAGGCTGAAGGAGAGTCCGCCCCGGAAGGCGAAATCGTACCCCATGGTCTTGATGCGGTCGAGGAACTCGGCCGTGGTGGGTACATCCGTCACGGAGAGGATGCGCCCGATAATATCCCGGAGGGATTTTTTGTTGAGAACCTCGTTGATAAAGCCCGCTTTCTCGGGAACCACGGAATTGAACAATACCCGTCCCACTGTGGTCTCGATGATCTTGCTTTCGAGTTCGCCCGCTTCGTTCAGGTCCTTGACGCGCACCTTGATGGACGCGTTCAGGTTCACCCGCTTTTCATTGTAGGCTATCTCCACCTCTTCCGCGCTGTAGAACGTCAGGCCTTCCCCTATGACAGGGACTTCCTTGGTAGACTTCCGCTCCTTGGTCATATAGTACAGTCCGAGGACCATGTCCTGGGAGGGTACCGTAATGGGCGAGCCATTGGCCGGGTTGAGAATGTTGTGCGATGCGAGCATCAGCAACTGGGCTTCCAGGATGGCTTCCGGCCCCAGGGGCAGGTGCACCGCCATCTGGTCCCCGTCGAAATCCGCGTTAAAGGCGGTACATACCAGGGGGTGGAGGCGGATCGCCTTTCCTTCGATCAGGCGCGGCTGGAAAGCCTGGATCCCTAGGCGGTGGAGCGTGGGGGCCCGGTTCAGCAACACGGGGTGCCCTTTCAGCACGTTCTCGAGGATATCCCAGACTACAGGCTCCTTCTTGTCGATAATTTTCTTGGCCGACTTCACCGTCTTGACGATGCCGCGCTCAATCAGCTTGCGGATCACAAACGGCTTGTACAGCTCTGCAGCCATGTCCTTGGGCAGACCGCACTCGTACAGCTTCATCTCCGGTCCTACCACAATTACGGAACGGGCGGAATAATCTACCCGCTTTCCGAGGAGGTTCTGGCGGAAACGCCCCTGTTTTCCTTTGAGGGAATCCGAAAGGGATTTCAGCGGCCGGTTCGATTCGGTCTTCACCGCGGAAGCCTTCCGCGTGTTGTCGAAGAGGGAATCCACAGCTTCCTGGAGCATCCGCTTTTCGTTCCGGAGGATCACCTCCGGCGCCTTGATCTCCATGAGGCGTTTCAGCCGGTTGTTCCGGATGATCACGCGGCGGTACAGGTCGTTCAGGTCGGAGGTGGCAAAACGGCCCCCGTCCAGCGGTACCAGCGGCCGGAGTTCCGGCGGGATCACCGGGATGACCTTCATGATCATCCACTCCGGGTTGTTGTCGCGGTTGTCCTGGGACTCGCGCAGGGCTTCCACCACCTGCAGCCGTTTCAGGGCCTCGGTCTTCCGTTGCTTGGAAGTCTCGGTATTCGCCTTGTCGCGGAGTTCGTAGGACAGTTCCTTGAGGTTGATGCGGGAGAGCAGGTCAATGAGGCACTCCGCACCCATTTTAGCGATGAACTTGTTCGGGTCGCTGTCCTCCAGGTACTGGTTTTCCGGCGGGATGGTCTCCAGGATGTTCAGGTACTCCTCCTCGGTGAGGAAGTCCATGGGCTGGATCTCCTCCCCGTCGGGGCCCTTGGCAATGCCCGGCTGGATGACCACATACCGCTCGTAATAGATAATCATGTCCAGCTTCTTGGACGGCAGCCCAAGCAGGTAGCCGATCTTGTTGGGAAGCGAACGGAAATACCAGATATGGGCAACGGGAACCACCAGGTTGATGTGCCCCACCCGGTCGCGACGGACCTTTTTCTCGGTCACCTCTACCCCGCATCGGTCGCAGACGATCCCGCGGTAGCGGATCCGCTTATATTTACCGCAGGCGCACTCGTAATCCTTTACCGGGCCGAAGATGCGCTCGCAAAAGAGCCCGTCCCGCTCCGGCTTGTGCGTACGGTAGTTGATGGTTTCAGGTTTCAGGACTTCCCCCCGCGATTCGGCGAGGATGGCTTCGGGCGATGCCAGGCCGATGGAAATCTTGTTGAACCTCTTGATTTGTGTATTATCCTTTAGTCGTGCCATGTTGTGATGGTACTAGTATTAAATGTGATGTGTTAACAGCTTACTCCTCCAGGCGGATGTCCAGACCCAATCCCTTGAGTTCGTGCATCAGTACGTTAAAGGATTCCGGCAGGCCGGGTTCCGGCATGCTTTCCCCTTTCACGATGGATTCGTAAGTCTTCGCCCGGCCGATTACGTCGTCGGACTTCACCGTCAGTATCTCGCGCAGGGTGGCAGAGGCGCCGTAGGCCTCCAGGGCCCAGACCTCCATTTCCCCGAAACGCTGGCCACCGAACTGCGCCTTACCGCCCAACGGCTGCTGGGTGATGAGGGAGTACGGCCCAATGGAACGGGCGTGCATCTTGTCGTCCACCATGTGGCCGAGTTTCAGCATGTAGATCACACCCACCGTTGCCGGTTGGTGGAAGCGCTCCCCGGTACCCCCGTCGTACAGGTAGGTATGTCCGAAGCGCGGGATCTCGCCCTTGTCGGTGAGCTCGTTGATCTCGTCCAGGGTGGCCCCGTCAAAGATCGGCGTGGCGAATTTCTTGCCGAGTTTCTGTCCGGCCCATCCGAGTACCGTTTCATAGATCTGCCCGATGTTCATCCGCGAGGGTACCCCCAGCGGGTTCAGCACGATGTCCACCGGAGTCCCGTCCTCGAGGAACGGCATATCCTCCTGGCGCACGATCCGGGCAACGATTCCCTTGTTTCCGTGGCGTCCGGCCATCTTGTCACCCACCTTCAGCTTCCGCTTCTTGGCGATGTACACCTTGGCCAGTTTCATGATGCCGGCTGGCAGTTCATCCCCAACCGAGATGGTAAACTTATCCCGACGCAGGTTCCCCTGCAGGTCGTTCAGCTTGATCTTGTAGTTGTGCAACAGGTCTGCAACCAGGTCGTTGGTCTTGGAGTCCGTTGTCCAGCTGCCGCCAACCAGGTGGGCAAAATCGTCCACCGCGTTCAGCATCTTCAGCGTGTACTTCTTGCCCTTCGGCAGGACCTCTTCGCCCAGGTCGTTCATCACGCCCTGGGAGGTTTTCCCGTTCACCAGCTGGAAGAGTTTCTCCACCAGCACGTCCTTGAGCTGCTCAAACTTGGTCTCGTACTCGAGCTCCAGCTTGGCAATCGCCTCCTTGTCCTCGGACCGCTTGCGCTTGTCCTTGATGGAGCGGGAGAAGAGCTTCTTGTCGATGACCACCCCGTTCAGGGAGGGCGGCGCCTTCAGGGAAGCGTCTTTAACATCCCCGGCCTTGTCGCCGAATATGGCGCGCAGCAGTTTCTCCTCCGGCGTCGGGTCGGACTCCCCTTTCGGGGTGATCTTCCCGATCAGGATATCCCCGGGCTTCACCTCGGCCCCGATACGGATCATCCCGTACTCATCCAGGTCCTTGGTAGCCTCTTCGGAGACGTTCGGGATGTCGTTGGTGAGCTCCTCGGCCCCCAGTTTGGTGTCCCGTACTTCCAGGGCGTATTCGTCGATGTGGATGGAGGTGAAAATATCCTCGCGCACCACTTTTTCCGATATGACGATCGCATCCTCAAAATTGTAACCCTTCCAGGGCATAAAGGCCACTTTCAGGTTCTGGCCCAGGGCCAGCTCGCCGCTTTCGGTGGCGTACCCTTCACAGAGCACCTGTCCCTTCTTCACCTTCTCGCCCTTCCGGACAATCGGCTTCAGGTTGATACTAGTACCCTGGTTGGTCTTGCGGAACTTGACGAGTTCGTAGGTCTTGGAGTCCTCATCGAAGCTCACCAGGCGTTCCTCGTCGGTACGCCCGTATTTGATGGTGATCCGCTTGGAATCCACGCTTTCCACCACCCCGTCGCCTTCGGCGTTGATCAGAACGCGGGAGTCCGTGGCCACCTGGCGCTCCAGCCCGGTCCCGACAATCGGGGATTCCGGCTTGAGCAGGGGTACGGCCTGCCGCATCATGTTCGACCCCATCAGCGCCCGGTTCGCATCGTCGTGCTCCAGGAACGGGATCAGGGAAGCGGAGATGGAGGCAATCTGGTTGGGCGCTACGTCCGTGTAGTTGATCTCCTTGGGATCCACCACCGGGTAGTCGGCCTCCAGGCGCGCAATTACTTTTTCCGCATCGATGGCCCCATCCTTTTTGAGCGGGATGTTGGCCTGTGCAATTTTCTTGCCCTCTTCCTCTTCGGCGCTCAGGAAGGTATAGTTGGCCGTATCGACCTTGCCTTCCTCCACCTTGCGGTAAGGGGTCTCCAGGAAGCCCATGCTGTTCACCTTGGCGAATACAGACAGGGAGGAGATCAGTCCGATGTTCGGCCCTTCAGGGGTTTCGATCGGGCAGAGCCTTCCGTAGTGCGTGTAGTGTACGTCACGAACCTCAAAACCTGCGCGCTCCCGCGAGAGACCTCCCGGCCCGAGGGCCGACAGCCGCCGTTTGTGCGTGATTTCCGCCAGCGGGTTGGTCTGGTCCATAAACTGGGACAGCTGGTTCGTACCGAAAAACGAGTTGATCACCGAAGACAGCGTCTTGGCATTGATCAGGTCAATGGGGGTAAACACCTCGTTGTCGCGCACGTTCATCCGCTCGCGGATGGTACGGGCCATACGGGCCAGCCCCACGCCGAACTGGGCGGAAAGCTGCTCCCCTACCGTACGCACCCTCCGGTTGGAAAGGTGGTCGATATCGTCGATCTCGGCCTTGGAGTTGATCAGTTCGATCAGGTACTTAATGATGGTGATGATATCCTCCTTGGTCAGCACCTGTTTGTCCATGCCGATATCCAGCCCGAGCTTTTTGTTCATCCGGTAACGCCCTACCTCTCCCAGGTTGTAGCGCTGGTCGGAGAAGAAGAGCTTGTCGATGATGCCGCGGGCGGTTTCCTCATCCGGCGGCTCGGCATTCCGTAGCTGGCGGTAGATGTGCTCCACCGCTTCCTTTTCTGAGTTCGTCGGGTCCTTCTGCAGCGTGTTGTGGATGATCGCGTAGTCGCTCTGGGCGTTGTTCTCCTTGTGCAGCAGGATGGTTTTTACGTCCGTTTCGATGATCTGGTCGATATGCTCTTTCTCCAGGACGGTATCCCGGTCCAGTACAATCTCGTTCCGTTCGATGGAAACCACCTCCCCGGTATCCTCGTCCACGAAATCCTCGTGCCAGGTGTTCAACACCCGGGCGGCGAGCTTGCGACCCAGGACCTTTTTGAGGCCGGTCTTGGACACCTTCACTTCTTCCGAAAGGTCAAAGATCTCCAGGATGTCCTTATCGCGTTCAAAGCCGATGGCCCGGAACAGGGTGGTTACGGGTAATTTTTTCTTCCGGTCGATATACGCGTACATGACGCTGTTGATATCGGTGGCGAATTCGATCCAGGATCCCTTGAAGGGGATGACCCGGGCCGAGTAAAGCTTGGTGCCGTTTGCGTGGAACGACTGCCCGAAAAAGACGCCGGGCGAACGGTGCAGCTGGGAAACCACCACGCGTTCCGCCCCGTTGATGACAAACGTCCCGCTTGGGGTCATGTACGGGATGGTGCCCAGGTATACGTCCTGGACGATGGTTTCGAAATCCTCGTGCTCCGGATCCGTGCAATACAATTTCAACCGCGCCTTGAGCGGCACGCTGTAGGTAAGCCCGCGTTCGATACACTCCTGGATGGAGTAACGGGGCGGGTCGATGAAGTAATCCAGGAATTCCAGGACAAACTGGTTCCGGGTGTCTGTGATGGGGAAATTTTCCATGAAGGTGTTGTACAAACCTTCATTGGCCCGCTGGTCAGATTTCGTCTCAAGCTGGAAAAAATCCTGAAACGATTGAATCTGAATGTCCAAGAAATCCGGGTATTCCGGTATGTTCTTAGCCGAGGCAAAGCTTATTCTTTCAGTCTGTTTTGTGAACATCTACGGACAACATTTAGTGTGAATACGAAAGAGGGGCTGTATATGACTTTATATACATCGTATAAAAGGGTTTAGGCCTAGCCGCCAGAAAGGCGGAAGACCTAAACCTAAACCATATGGTCGACGCAATTATTTAAGCTCAACTTCTGCTCCTGCTTCTTCCAGTGATTTTTTGATACCTTCGGCTTCGTCTTTGGATACGGCTTCCTTAACAGCTTTGGGTGCGCTGTCAACGATGTCTTTTGCATCTTTCAGACCGAGTCCGGTCAGTTCTTTTACCAATTTAACAACTGCCAGTTTGGAACCACCGGCGGCCTTCAGGATTACGTCGAATTCGGTTTGCTCTTCAGCAGCTTCACCGGCGTCTCCACCAGCAGCAGCACCTCCGGCAACCGCAACCGCAGCAGCGGCGGGCTCGATTCCGTATTCCTCTTTCAGGATATCGGCCAATTCATTTACCTCCTTAACGGTAAGGTTGACCAACTGTTCTGCGAATTCTTTTAAATCTGCCATTTTTCTATCGTTTACTTCTGTTTGAAATTTATACTTAGGTTTTAGTGCGTACTTACTCTTTTTCGGAAAGGGTCTTCAGGATTCCCGCCAGTTTGCCGCCGCCGGACTTCAGACCTGAAATCACGTTCTTGGCCGGTGACTGCAGCAGGCCGATGATATCTCCAATTACCTCTTCCTTGGACTTGATGCTTACCAGCGCGTCCAATTTGTCATCGCCGATATAGATTGCCTCCTCGATGAAAGCGCCTTTGAGCAGCGGCCGGTCGGACTTCTTGCGGAAGTTCTTGATCAGCTTGGCCGGGGCGTTTCCGGTCTCGGAAAGCATCAGCGAAGTGTTCCCCTTCAGGACTTCGGGCAAATCCCCGAACTCCTTTTCAGAGGCCTCCATAGCCTTGGCGAGCAGTGTATTCTTCACTACCGCCAGCTTGATATTTGCTTTAAAGCAAGCGCGACGGAGGTCCGAGGTGGTACCGGCATCCAGGCCGGAAATATCGGCCAGGTAGATGATACCGCTCTCGCCCAGCTGGGCTTTCAGGTCCTCAATTACAGTTGCTTTTTCTTCTCTGGTCATCTTGGGTTCTTTTAGATTTGGACCACTTTCGGATCCAGTTGAACACTCGGACTCATGGTGCTGGACATGTAGATACTCTTCATGTACACCCCTTTGGCAGCCGCGGGTTTCATCTTGACCAGGGTCTCGATGAGTTCCTTGGCATTGCCAGCGATCTTGTCGGCTGAAAAGGATACCTTGCCGATTGCGGCATGGACGATCCCCGTTTTATCCACCTTGAAATCGATCTTACCGGCCTTGACCTCGGAAACCGCCTTGGCGACATCCATGGTTACCGTACCCGTCTTCGGGTTCGGCATCAGGCCACGGGGCCCCAGGATCCGCCCGAGCGGTCCGAGTTTCCCCATGACGCTGGGCATGGTGATGATGACATCCACGTCCGTCCAGCCGCCTTTGATCTTTTCGAGGTATTCATCCAGACCTACGAAGTCTGCTCCTGCTTCTTTTGCTTCCGCTTCCTTATCCGGGGTCACCAGTGCGAGCACCTTGACGTCCTTCCCGGTCCCGTGGGGGAGGGTTACAACCCCGCGGACCATCTGGTTGGCCTTCCGCGGATCCACCCCGAGGCGGACCGCCAGGTCTACCGTGGCGTCAAATTTTACGTTGGTGATTTCCTTGATAAGCTCGGAGGCTTCCTGAATAGAGTAGAGCTTGTCGCGTTCGATCTTGGCCCGAGCCTCTTTTTGCTTCTTTGTTAATTTCGCCATGTTAAAGTGCTTTTCGGATTAAAAGGGGCGTTTGCCTGCCACCTTCAGGCCCATGGAACGGGCCGTACCGGCAACCATCATCATGGCTGACTCGGTGGTGAAGGCATTCAGGTCTGCCATCTTGTCTTCTGCGATGGCGCGAATCTGATCCCAGTTCACACTCCCCGCTTTCACGCGGTTCGGTTCGCCGGATCCCTTTTTAACCTTTGCCGCTTCCATTAGCTGAACTGCCGCTGGCGGTGTCTTGACGACAAAGTCAAAGGACTTGTCGCCGTATACGGTGATAACAACAGGCAAAACCTTGCCCTGTTTGTCCTGCGTACGCGCATTGAACTGCTTGCAGAACTCCATGATGTTAACGCCGGCAGCACCTAAAGCGGGTCCAACCGGTGGCGACGGATTCGCAGCACCTCCCCTTACTTGTAGTTTAACTACTTTACTTACTTCTTTTGCCATTGTTATATTTAATTTACAGCTCCCGGCCGTTTCACCCCGGCCGGTTTAAATCCCGCCACCCGGGGGCCGCGGAACATAAAAGCGAGTTAAATTGGAAGCAACTCCACTTTTAAGCGTAACAATTATTCTCTATACCTTTTCTACCTGCATGTAGCTGAGCTCCAGAGGCGTCTTCCTTCCGAAAATCTTCACCATCACCTCGAGTTTCCGCTTTTCCTCGTTGATCTTCTCCACCGTTCCGTTGAAACCATTGAAAGGACCGTCGATTACTTTTACCGTCTCGCCCAGGACAAACGGAATCGCCACGGCATCCGTGTTGATTGCCAGCTCGTCCACCTTCCCGAGCATCCTGTTGACTTCGGATTTGCGAAGCGGCACCGGGTCTCCCCCTTTGGTTTCACCCAAAAAGCCGATCACATTGGTGATGGAGCGGATAATGTGGATCATCTCCCCGGTAAGGTTTGCCTTAACCATGATGTATCCGGGAAAATAAACGCGCTCCTTGTTGATCTTTTTTCCGTTGCGGATCTGGACCACTTTTTCGGTAGGAACCAGGACCTCTTCCAGGTTATCCCCGAAACCGTGGCGTTCCACCTCGCTCTCGATATACCCTTTGATCTTGTTTTCCTGACCGCTTACGGCGCGGACTACGTACCACTTCTTCTCCAATACTTCTGACATCCTCCTCCGCTTATCCGATTAATGCGTTAAAATACAACTGGATGAGTTTTGAAAACAGGGAATCCACACCCCAGGTCGCCAGGGCAAACAGAATGGAAAAGACCGCTACGATCACCATCAGGTTAGACGCCTCCGCCCGCGAGGGCAGGGTTACCTGGTGCCTTAATTCATGATAGGATTCCTTAAAATATGTCAACATCGCTGGTTGTATTTTATTCCTGAAGACCCGCTCCCTGCGGGACCTTCCGTTGCTCTGCACGGGAGGAGAGACTCGAACTCCCGACACCTGGTTTTGGAGACCAGTGCTCTACCAACTGAGCTACACCCGTATTTACAGTGAAAGGGATCCGTCCCGATTCGTTATCAGGACGGGACCCCTCACTGCCTTTCCTAAGCCTTTTGGGGCTTAATCCAGAATCTTGGTTACCTGGCCGGCACCGACAGTACGACCTCCTTCGCGGATGGCGAAGCGCAGCCCCACGTTCAGGGCGATCGGCTGGATCAGGTCTACAGTGATGGTCAGGTTATCCCCCGGCATCACCATTTCAACGCCGTCAGGCAGGTTGATGGTTCCGGTAACGTCCGTTGTCCGTACGTAGAACTGAGGACGGTAGTTGTTGTGGAACGGCGTGTGACGTCCACCTTCTTCTTTTTTCAGGATATAGACTTCCGCTTCGAACTTGGCGTGCGGAGTAACAGATCCCGGCTTGCAGATTACCATTCCGCGCTTGATATCTTTTTTCTCGATACCGCGCAGCAGGATACCTACGTTGTCACCGGCTTCCCCGCGGTCGAGGATCTTGCGGAACATCTCAACACCTGTAATGGTAGAGGACAGTTTTTCAGCGCCCATACCGATGATGTCAACCGCGTCTCCTGTACTGGCAACACCAGTCTCGATACGGCCTGTAGCAACAGTTCCACGTCCGGTAATGGTGAATACGTCTTCAACGGGCATCAGGAAATCCTTGTCCACATCGCGCTGGGGCAGCTCGATCCACTCGTCTACAGCCTTCATCAGCTCCATTACGGTGTCCACCCACTTTTGCTCGCCATTCAGGGCGCCCAGGGCAGAACCGGAAATAACCGGGCTGTTGTCGCCGTCGTACTCGTAGAAGGAAAGCAGCTCGCGCACTTCCATTTCAACGAGCTCCAGCAGCTCCTCGTCGTCCACCATGTCTACCTTGTTCAGGAAGACAACGATGCGCGGGATACCAACCTGGCGGCCGAGCAGGATGTGCTCGCGGGTCTGGGGCATCGGACCGTCTGTAGCAGCAACTACCAGGATAGCGCCGTCCATCTGGGCAGCACCCGTAACCATGTTCTTTACGTAATCCGCGTGACCCGGACAGTCAACGTGGGCGTAGTGACGGTTTTCGGTCTGGTATTCTACGTGAGAAGTGTTGATGGTAATACCACGTTCTTTTTCCTCGGGAGCGTTATCGATGGAGTCGAAGCTCCGAATGTCAGAGAGGCCAGCGTTTGCCAGTACGGTAGTAATGGCGGCTGTCAGCGTAGTTTTACCGTGGTCGACGTGTCCAATCGTACCGATATTCAAGTGCGGTTTGGAACGGTCAAATGTTTCCTTAGCCATTGTTAGTGATTTTAATCTTAGTTTATATTAGTGTAACTGTTCTAAACGCGTCCGGCCCGCCATCCCCAAACTCCCTGCCGGTAAACGGCAATTGGAAATCGGTTCGATCAGGGCTCCGAAAGCGGGTGATCCGGCCACCGGGGCCATATTTCTTTGAGCCAACGACGGGAATTGAACCCGTGACCTCTTCCTTACCAAGGAAACGCTCTACCCCTGAGCTACGTCGGCTGGTTGGCGCAAGGTTCAGGGGGCGACATCACCGAAAACCTTTCGGAAATCGATCGGCCCAAGCACCGCAAACGCTTGCCCAAGGTCTTGAGCGGGAGACCGGGTTCGAACCGGCGACATTCAGCTTGGAAGGCTGACGCTCTACCAACTGAGCTACTCCCGCAATAATTTAATCTCAATATGTCAATTCGCGAGGATTACCTCGCTGCGCTCGGTTCCGGTTAAACCTAAAACCATTTTTAGTAGCGTTTCGGTTGTCTCCGGATTACCGCCACCGGTTTCCCGGTGTCGGTGATCCTGGTTCGGGGAACCGGTCCGAACGTTTGCAGAACGTCCGGTGGACGTTTTGCAGTGAGGAGCCAGCTGGTGCGCTGGCCTCATCCTCTTATATAAGAACTCAATGAACGCTAATCAAAAGCGAGCTCTTGACACCCACTTTAAGAATTTCTTTGTGGGGAGAGCAGGATTCGAACCTGCGAAGGTGAAAACCAACAGATTTACAGTCTGTCCTCGTTGGCCGCTTGAGTATCTCCCCGAACCCTAGAAATTTAAGAACTTACGAGCCGATGGAGGGACTCGAACCCACGACCCCGAGATTACAAATCACGTGCTCTAGCCAGCTGAGCTACATCGGCTTAATGGGCCTTTTTTAAGCATAAAAAAGTCCGCTATTTCTAACGGACTGCAAATGTAGATAATTATTTATTTAATCAAAACTATATTTATAAAAATTTTAGGGAGGAATACGCCCTGGGTTTGCGCTTCTTTTTGACCAGTTTCCGCTCCAGGGAACTGCAGGCAGAATCGACTGCTTCCTCAAAGGATTTACACTGCTTTTTCACGACGAAGGTATCTTTGGGAACCTGCATTTTAATCTCTGCAACCTTGTTCTCCTTTTCGCTGATGTTCTCCACCTTCAGAAACACCTCGGCCCGGATGACCCGGTCGTAAAATTGTTCGAGTTTGTCGAGCCGGCGCTGGGTGAATTCCAACAGTTTACCATCGGCGTTAAAATTGACGGATTGTGTGGTCACATGCATACGCGTTGATTTTGATGGTTCTTACTTTGTTTTGTTCCTCGGGTGCGAAGTACCGTGGATCCGTTTCAGCTCGGCAATGCTATTGTGCGTATAAACCTGCGTGGAGGCCAGTGAAGAGTGTCCCAAAAGTTCCTTGACGGAATTCATATCGGCTCCCTGGTTTAGTAGATGAGTAGCGAAGGTATGCCTGAGGATGTGCGGGCTCCTTTTGGACTTCGCGGATACCATACTAAGGTATCTATTTATAATTCTATAAACAAGATTTTCATATAATTTATTGCCCCTGGAAGTGAGGAAGAGATGCGGTTCCGAACCGGATTTGAAGTGGGCGCCCCTGAGCTCCAGGTAGGCCCGGATTTCACGTACAATCCCCGGTAGGAGCGGCAGGATACGCTCCTTGTCCCGCTTCCCGGTAACCCGCAGCGTCCCCTGTTCCAGGTCTACGTCCCCGAGCTTTAATCCAATGAGTTCGGCCCGACGCATCCCCGTGGTATAGAGGAGTTCCACAACCAGTTTGTCCCGATGGGCCTCATACCCTTCCGATGGCTCCCATTCGCCCAGCAGGCCCTCCATTTCCGACTCGCTGAAGGGGATTTCCACCCGGCGCGGGATTTTCAACGGTTTGTGGGCGGCCAGCGGGCTCGCGTCAATGCGGCCCTGCCGAAGCTGGTATTTATAATAGGATTTCAGGGAGGCTACCTTCCGGTTCACCGACCGGTTGTTCAGGCCGGATTCCATCAGGTGGATGATCCAGCTGCGGATCACGGGGTACGGCTGGTCCGCCAGGGCAAATTCCCCCTGTTCCTCCCGGCAGTATTCCGAAAATGCATCCAGGTCGGCCAGGTAGGCCTTCACCGTATGGGCGGCATACTTCTTTTCCAGGGTCAGGTATTTGGCAAACGCCTCCAGGGACATGGATTAAAGATACGAAAGGGGCGGGTACAAAAAAACGACCCGGGCCAAATGGTCCGGGTCGCGATATTGCTTGCTGAGTGGATCCTAGTATTCTTCCTGGTCCCTCAGACTTTGGATATATTCTGCCTTGAGCACTTGCTGGCGGCGTTCTACCGAAGGCTTGGTAAACTGCTGCCGCTTCCGCAGCTGGCGCATGGTACCGGTCCGGTCGAATTTCCGCTTAAAGCGCTTGAGCGCTCGGTCGATATTTTCTCCTTCTTTTACAGGTATAATTAACATGGGCTACAACCTCCTTTCTTTTGGGATTCGGGCTGCAAATATACAGCCATTCCCCGGAAACTTCCTAGTTATTTTAAAAGATTCTTTGAGATGACCACTTTCTGTATCTCCGTAGTCCCCTCCCCGATGGTGCACAGTTTGGCATCCCGGTAGAATTTTTCCACGGGAAATTCACGAATATACCCGTATCCCCCATGGATTTGCACCGCCTCGTTAGCCACCCGCACACACACTTCCGAAGCGTACATCTTGGCCATGGCGCTCTGTTGGGTTACCGGTTTACCCGCATTTTTCAAAAACCCCGCTTTGTGGACCATCAATTCAGCCGCCTCGATTTCCGTGGCCATCTCAGCGAGTTTGAAGGAGATACCCTGGAATGCGCTGATGGGCTTGCCGAACTGCACGCGTTCCTTGGAGTATTTCAGGGATGCCTCAAAGGCTCCTTTGGCAACTCCCAGGGAGAGTGCCCCGATGGAGATGCGGCCTCCGTCCAGGACCTTCATGGACTGGATAAAGCCTTCCCCTACCGGCCCGAGCCGGTTGCCGTCCGGGATGCGGCAATCCTCAAAAATCAATTCGGCGGTTTCACTGGCGCGCATGCCGAGCTTATCCTCTTTCTTGCCGCTGGAGAATCCCGGGGTACCCTTTTCCACCACAAAAGCCGTCATGCCCCGGCTGTCTCCTTTCTCCCCGGTCCGGGCAATGATTACCGCCACATCGCCGCTGATCCCGTGGGTGATAAAATTTTTGGCACCATTGAGAACCCAGTGGTCACCGTCCTTTTTAGCCGTGGTATTCATCCCGCCGGCGTCCGACCCTGTGTTGTGCTCGGTCAGGCCCCAGGCACCGATCCATTCGGCAGTGGCTAATTTAGGAATCCAGCGCTGCTTTTGCTCTTCGTCCCCAAAAAGCAATATATGGTTCGTGCAGAGCGAATTGTGGGCGGCCACGGACAGGCCGATACCCGGGTCCACCTTCGAGATTTCCTCGATAATGGCGATGTATTCGTGGTACCCCATCCCGGAGCCCCCCAGGGCTACCGGTACCAGCACCCCCATAAATCCGTATTCCCCGGCTTTCTTGAAAACCTCCACGGGAAACGTCTGGGAAGCATCCCATTCCATTACGTGGGGACGGATGAACTGTTCCGCAAAATCCCGCGCAGATTCGGCCACCATACGCTGGGTTTCGGAATATTCAAAATTCACACTATCAGTGGATTCGGCGATCATAGCAATTCATTGTTTTTCAAGGGACAAATATAACGCTATTCTCTCAATTCGCCCGCCTGGAATACTGCCGATCTCCCGGAGCTCCTCCAGGGATTCGTAGGGACCCAGGGTATTTCGGCGGGCCACGATATCCCGGGCCATTTGCCAGTCCAGGTACACCAGTGCAGCCAGTTCCTCAACGGTGGCATCGTTGATATCTATGCGTTGTACCGGCGGGGGTTGCACCACCCGGAACTGCAGGGCGGCACGCCTGGCTACCTCCGGGGGGAGCCCGTATACGTCGTAGAGCTGCCCGGCGTGCTGGAAGCCGCCAAGGGCATCTCGGAACTTTACGATCCGGGCAGAAAGGACCGGACCAATCCCGCGGACGGCCTGCAAATCCGATGCGCTGGCCTGGTTCAGGTCCCGGAAAGGGTTGGGTTTTGCCTCGTCCCGGCCCGGCGGGCGGACCCGGAGGGTGGAGGTGTCTGAATGGGGTACCCGTACTGCGGAGGCGTCCGGATGGCGTTGCCGGCCCGCAAAGGATTCCGGCTTACCGGACTTTTGATCGGAAACCGGAGTAACCGGGGTGTCAGGGATCCAGGTAAAAGTAGTGTCGGGTCCTGCAGCGACCGG
This sequence comes from Robiginitalea biformata HTCC2501, assembly GCF_000024125.1. Lineage (NCBI taxonomy): Bacteria > Pseudomonadati > Bacteroidota > Flavobacteriia > Flavobacteriales > Flavobacteriaceae > Robiginitalea > Robiginitalea biformata. The sequence continues at coordinate 3,289,581 of NC_013222.1, forward strand.
ATGCCCGCTCCCCCACCCGGGCGCCGAGCGACGCAAGCATTCCAGCAGTAACATCAGGCACAGGAAATAAAAAATCCCACTCCGGATGCGTTGGTTGCCTCTGAAGTGGGATTCGGGTCGCCTCATCCGCCAAAAATACGGATGGGGCCTGCCCCTATTCTGCAGTCTGCTTCCGGAAAAGCTGGTTATTCTTGAGTTTCGTCATGTACTCCCGCAGGTCTACCCGTACCTCGCCGGACATGATATACAAGCCGATGATGTTCGGGAAGGACATGGCCAGGATCATCATATCCGAGAAATCGAGTACCGCACCCAGGCTCACAGACGCCCCGATTACGACAAATACCAGGAAAAGGGATTTGTAGACCATCTCGGATTTCTTGCTCTTGCCGAAGAGGAACGTCCAGGCCCGCATACCGTAGTAGGACCATGAAATCATCGTGGAAAAGGCAAAGAGGAATACCGCGATGCCCAATACATACGGGAACCAGGAAATCTGGCTGCCAAAGGCATCGGACGTAAGTTGGGCGCCGGCCATGCCCTCCACCTCGTGCATCCCGGTAAAAATCAGGACGAGTGCCGTCAGCGTACAAACCACCACTGTATCGATAAACGGTTCGAGCAGGGCCACAAAGCCCTCAGAGGGCGGATGGTTGGTTTTTGCGGCGCTGTGCGCGATGGCAGCCGACCCCACACCGGCTTCATTGGAGAATGCCGCCCGCTGGAAACCGACCACCAGCACGCCGATGATCCCCCCCTTGAGGGCTCCCGGGTTAAATGCGCCGTCCACGATGGCGGAAAAAGCCGGTCCGATATTTTGTATGTTCATGATAATGACCGCGAGGGCGGCAACCACATAGATAGTCGCCATGAGGGGGACCACCTTGCCGGTTACCTTGGCGATGCTCCGGATTCCCCCGATGATCACGACCCCTACCAGGATGGCCGTAACCACACCGAACCAGAAGCCGTTCCCCTGAAGGACCGAGAATTGCCCGGCCAGTTGTTCAAAAGACTGATTGGCCTGGAACATATTCCCCCCGCCAAAGGAAGCGCCTACTGCCAGGACGGCAAATACCACGGCCAGCACCCTTCCGAGGCCTTTGAGGTTCCTTTTTTCCAGCCCGTACCGCAGATAGTTCATCGGCCCGCCGAAGACCCTCCCGTCCGGGAGGATGTCCCGGTATTTCACGCCCAGGGTGCACTCCACAAATTTCGAGGACATCCCGAGCAGCCCGCAGATAATCATCCAAAAAGTCGCCCCTGCCCCACCGAGGGATACGGCAACGGCTACACCTGCGATATTTCCAAGCCCGACAGTACCGGACACCGCGGTCGCCAGTGCCTGGAAATGCGTAACCTGCCCGGGGGCATTCGGGTCGTCGTATTTGCCGCGTGCCAGGGCCAGGGAATGCCGGAAGCCGCGGATGTTGATAAAGCCCATGCGGATGGTGAAGAAGGTGGCCCCCAGTACGAGCCAGATTACGATAAACGGAATGCCATTGGTAATCGGGTCGCCGTTCGGGTGTGCAATTACCACGGGCTCGTCGTATTCCACCTGGGCCAGGTAATGGGCCCCCTGCTCGATGATGTGTTCCGGGTTGTCCGGGTTGTAGATTACCTTCCCTTCGTCCACCAGGTGTTTCAGTGAACCGGAGGCGTTAGCCGAAATGGTCTGGTCCGGCCCGTTATCCCGGGATATAACCGCTATGGGGTCTCCATTTCGGACTTGCTCCCCTTCTGCCTTCAGCCACTCTTTAAGGACGTACCGGTCGGTTACGTCTGGCGACCAGCCGGGGATGCCGATATTCTTGACGTCGGCATATACCACCGGGTCGTACAGGCCGAGAGCGGCGAACGGATCCCAGAAAAGCACGGATCCCAGGGCGTTGACCGCCGGTGTCATCGTGCCGTTGAATACTTCCGTGATCGCCTCGGTGGGGACGGTGTATTCCGCGGTTGCCGAGTTCCCCTGCGAATCCGTTACGACCACGGAGTAAGGCACGCCTTCGGTGAGCCCTGTAGACCGGTCCGAGGTAAGCGGGGTCTCCTGGTTGCTCCACCGGTAGGTGTACGGCGCCGTACCACCGGAAACGGTTACCCGGATGACCCCGTCGTTGATATTGGATGACGGGTTGTTGATGGTCCCCCGGAGTTCGAGTTCCTGGGCGGTTATCCCCAGGGATGTCATGCAGATCAGGAGGGAAAGTAAATACTTCATATTCGGTAGGGTGAGTTAGTGTGGTTTGAATTTTTCGGACCGCGGCAATATCCTAAAAATTAGGATGCCGTCCAAATATTATCCCCGGGGTTCAGCCGATGTGAAACATCTCGTTGAGCTTGCGGATCTGTTCCGGACGGCCCAATACGATGACCTTGCTCTTGGGTTGCAAGGGGAGGTCCGCTTCCGGGTTGATGATATAGTTGCCATCGGGTTCGATATACCCGATAATCGTACATCCCGTTTTCCGCCTGAGGTCCAAATCGCGAAGCGTATTGCATTCCACCTGGTTGCGAAAATCCTCAATCCCGACTTCTTCCAGGTTTGTCGTGTGCTCGCCTTCCATGGAAAGCTGGTCCATGAAGGTAATCAGGTCCGGCAGCACCACCAGGGATGCCATGTGATCTCCGCCGATCTTGTCCGGCATGATCACCTTGTCAGCGCCTGCCAGTTGCAGTTTTTTGACCGAGGAAATCTGCGAGGCGCGGCTGATGATGGTGAGGTCCGGGTTCAACTGGCGGGCCGAAAGGACCACAAACAGGTTGGCCGCGTCGTCCGGGAGGGTGGTAATCAGGTACCGGGCGCGTTCCACCCCGGCCTCCTGCAGCACCTCGTCCTCGTTGGCATCCCCTTCCTGGAACAGGATGTCGTCCGTTTCGTACTTCTCGATAATGGTTGGATCCCGCTCCACTACGACAAAGGGCTGTTTGTAATTCTGCAGCCGCTGCGCGGCCTGGGAGCCGTTCCGTCCGTACCCGCAGATGATCACATGGCGCTCAAGTGCATCGATTCGCTGTTTCACTTTTTTCTTCTTTAGGATTTGAAGGGAATTTCTCCCGAGGATATACTCGGTAATCACTGAGATCGCAAAGGCAAAGATAAAGACGCTCGATACGATCAGGATAACCGTAAAGAGTCGTGCCTCCGTATCCAGCGGGCGCACCTCCTGAAAGCCCACCGTGGTCACGGTGATGATGGTCATGTACAGGGACTCGCTCCAATTGAACCCGGCGACGTAACGATACCCGAACAGCCCGAATAGCAGCACGAGGAGCATCAGCGTCAGCGCCAGGTAAATCTTGGACCGGAAGAGCTTCAGCATAGTCAGAGGTCAAATACGGAGGTTCGTTTGGTGTACACCAGATCCTTGATCCTCAGCCAGAATGCGAGGAAGAGATAGAGGGCAAATCCAAAGCCCAGCGTAACAAACGTCAGGTAAATAAACGAGGTCCGGACCACCCGGGTACGGATGCCCAGGCGCTCGGCTATGCGGCGGCAGACTTCAAATCCCCGCTTTTGGAAATAATACAGTGCCGTGTAAAAAAGGTTCACATGCTAAAAATAGCACATTCCGAACAATTATTCGGTTACCTCCCCGTCCCACTCGAGCATCCCCCCTACCAGGTTGTAGGTACGCTCAAAGCCCTTGCTTTGCATCAGGGAGCAGGCCTGGCCGCTGCGGTTCCCGGAACGGCAGTACACGTAATAACTTTTGGATTTATCCAGTTTTTCCACTTCGTCCAGGAACCCCTGTCCGCGGTATATATCGATCTGGATGGCCCCGGGGATGTACCCCTCCTCCATCTCTTCGTCGGTCCGGACATCCAGGATGACGGCATCCGGGTCGGATTCCAATTGTTCCCTCCAGTCTTCTTGGGTAAGGTCTGCCATACGGTGTTTTCTGTTTTTGGAGTCGCGCATTCCAGAAAACCGGGGCGCGCGAATTCCCGGCAAAAATACGGATTTTGGACCAAATGCCCGCCGGGTCGCCCGAAACTGCCTCCGGGCTCCGTGCGGCTACCTCAACTATTCTCAGGCCTTGATGCTGCACCCGATTGCCCGGGTGGTTTCAGTTGGCACGGGTTGTCCGTTGAGCAGGGCGTCCACGGCAGCTTCCACGTAGGGCGTTTCCACGGCCGAGGCATCCCGGTAATTGTCGTCGACGGCTCCGATATAGCGTACAATATGGTCGGAACCGCTGCGCTCCAGCAAAAAGACGTGGGGGGTGCGGGTGGCCCCGTAAAGCGGGTAGATTTCCTGTTCCTCGTCGAGCAGGTAGGGAAAGGAGAAGCCTTTTTCCTTTGCCCGCAGGGCCATCTTTTCAAAGCTGTCCCCGGGTTGTATCTCCGGGTTATTCGGGTTGATGGCAATCACGGGGAAACCCCGGTTCGCATACTTCGCATTCAACGCCTCGATCCGATCCTCGTAGGCCTGGGCATACGGGCAGGTGTTGCAAGTGAACACAACGATAAAGCCCTTAGCCTCCGGGTAATCGCTGAGGCTGACGCGATCGCCGCCAACGGCGGGCAGTTCAAAATCCGTGGCCTTGTCCCCTACGGAATATCCCTGTGATAATACTTCCTGGAGCGGAAAGAGGAGCAAGCCAAATAAAACGAGAAGGTGTTGCAGTGTTTTCATGCTATTTGATTTAATCGTTTAAAAAAGATTGAACGACCGACTCGAGTTGTGGGCCGTCAAATGTTTGTTCGTAGAATTCGCGGCGGTTTGCGGAATAGATCAGGGTGGCCGGGATGGCGCCGGACCATTCCTGAGAAACCCGGGGGATCCAGTCGTTTTGCCGGGGGTCGTCCAGGACCACCACCGGGCTTTCGATTCCCCGTTTTTCAATAAAGGCCGGCAGACGCTTTTCCCACATGGAAGGCATATCCAGGCTCACCAGGGTAACCTCCACGCCCCGGTCGGCATATTCCCGGCGGATTTTTTCAAAAAAGGGAAGTTCCGCAATACAGGGGGCACACCAGGTGGCCCAGAAATTGATGATCCGGACCTGGGTGCCTTCCTGATGGAATAACGGCTCCAACTCCTCAAAGGCCAGCACGGGAATCGGTCCGGATACCGTTTCTACAGTTGTCTTGGGGGATCCTGTCAACCAGCTGAAATCTCCCTGTTGGGCATACAGCTTACCTGTAAGTAACATGGGTATCAGCAGAGGCAATAAACGCAGATGTACCATACCGAATTTGATTCCCTTAAAATTAACCACAGGGTCTCCCCCCTATGGAACGTTTAACAAAATTTTAGCTTGCCGCAGGTTGGAGTCCTTTGATTTATGTTATATATTTGTATATACAAATGTTGTAGTGACATGAATGTAGAAGCAATTATCAAAACGGCTACCCTTCCGCCCCGGCGGCGCACCATGATCCACCTGATGCTCGTGAACAACCGGATTGGCGAGGCCATGGCACAGACATTGAAACCATTCGGCCTGTCCATGCAGCAATTCAACGTGCTGCGAATCCTGCGGGGTCAAAAGGGGCAGCCGGCCAATATGCGCACACTCAATGAGCGGATGGTTTCCAAGATGAGCAATACCACCCGTTTGGTCGATAAATTAATCGCCAAAGGCCTGGTAAGGCGCAATGTCTGCCCGGAAAACCGACGCAAGGTGGAAATATTCCTGACCGATACGGGGAAGGAACAGCTGGAGGACATGTCCGCAGCTGTAGACGCCCAGGAGCACGCGCTGATGGAGAACTTCTCGGATGATGATCTGCGCCGTTTAAATGAATTGTTGGACTTAATAAAATAAAACCATGCAAACCAGCACACAGACAGAAATAGAAACTTATCTCGATTCGCTGAACTGGCGTTATGCCACCAAGGAATTCGACCGGGATGCAAAACTCCCGGAACCCGTCCTGGAAGGATTGCTGGAGGCGGTTCGCCTCAGCGCTTCCTCCTATGGGTTGCAACCCTATGAAATTCAGGTAGTCTCCGATCCGGAAGTCCGTCAAAAATTGCGCGCCGCCGGCTGGGACCAGTCACAGATTACGGATGCTTCCCATCTTCTGGTCTTTACATACAAAACGGATTTCGGCCCGGAACTGGTAGAAAGCTATATCGACCGGGTATCAGAAACCCGGGGTGTCGAAAAGGCCAAACTAAATGGCTACTCAGACTTTATGAAGTCGAAACTCATGGACCTGCCCCGGGAACAAAAATCCAACTGGACGGCCCGTCAGGCGTACATCGCCGTGGGCAACCTGCTTTCAGCTGCAGCTGTGGCCCAGGTAGACGCCTGCCCCATGGAAGGCTTTGACCCGGTAAAGGTGGACGAAATCCTGGACCTTGGATCGCGCAACCTGAGCGCCGCAGCCCTGGTGGCCCTGGGCTACCGGTCCGAATCGGACGCTACCCAGCATCAGAACAAGGTTAGGCGTACCCGACAAGAACTTTTTACACACATTTAATCAATTTATTAACAACTATTTATTATCTCAAAAACAGAAACAACACCATGAAAAAGAACCTTTTTGCCCTGACCCTGGCTGTGGTTACCACTACAGCTACATTAGCCACAGAACCCGCAGCCGACGAGACCAAAACCGTCGATGCAAAGGCGAGCACCGTTACCTGGAAAGCCTACAAGGTAACCGGTTCCCACACCGGGACCGTTGCCCTGAAGTCCGGTTCCCTCATTTTTGACGGGGACAAGCTTACCGGAGGCGAATTCCAGGTAGACATGACCACGCTGACTGCAACGGACCTCGAGGGGGAATACCGGGATAAGCTCGTCGGGCACCTGAAGTCCGATGATTTCTTCTCAACGGAGAAATACAACACCTCAAAACTGGTTTTCACCCAGGTAAAATCTACCGGGAAAAACTCCTATGAGGTAACCGGGAACCTCACCATCAAGGGCATCACCAACCCCGTGACCTTTGACCTGTCCGTCTACGGAAGCAAGGCTACTGCCAATGTAAAGGTAGACCGGGCGGCGTATGATATCCGCTACGGATCCGGCAGTTTCTTCGACAACCTGGGCGACAAGACCATTTACGACGAGTTCGACCTGGTCGTCGACCTGGAATTCGCAACAGCGAGCTAATATGCAGGACGAGCACATGCAGTTTAAAATAACTGACTGATAAACGCCGGGGTCCGCTCCGGCGTTTTTTTTGAAACGGGGTTTGACAATACCGAATTCCTTTCTATATTTGACTCCGATGAAAACATTGATTACAACAAACTGGTGGTGGGTATCTGATCGCGGAACGTCGTGACCTGAGCCCCCCTGTGTTTGTCCACCATACCTAAGGCTTGTCTGTCACGACAGGCCTTTTTTAATTTTTGTCAACAAGCTCAATATGGCATACGAACTCCATACACACCACAAGAAAATCCTCGCGGACACCCTGACGCCGGTGAGCGTCTACCTGAAGGTACGCGACCGGTTCCCGGGCAGCCTCCTGCTGGAGAGCAGCGACTACCACGCCAACGACAATTCGTTTTCCTATATCTGCTGCAACCCGATTGCCTCCATCCGGGTACAGCACGAGACGATCTTCCTGGAATACCCGGACGGGAAACGCGAACAGCGCCCCGTGGGCCCGGATACGGATATCCCGATGGAAATACATGCATTTGCGGCCCGCTTCCGGGCGGAGTCTTCAAATTTCAAGTTCATCAACAACGGGTTGTTCGGCTACATGGCCTATGACGCCGTCCGCTATTTTGAGGATATTTCCATTGGCAGGAAACCGGATTCCCCGGATATCCCCGATATCTACTACGCGGTTTACCGCAACATCATCGCCTTTGACCACTTCAAAAACGAAGCCTACCTGTTTGCCCATTCCCACGACGGGAAAAACAATATACCCGAATTGGAACAGCTACTGGCCGTACAGACCTTTGCTTCGTACTCCTTCCGCAAGGAAGGCGAACGGCAAACAAACCTGGAGGATGCCGAATACCTGGAGCAGGTGGAACTCGCCCGCAAGCACTGCGGCCGGGGAGACGTATTCCAGCTGGTCCTCTCCCGGCGTTTCGCCCAGGGTTTCAAGGGGGATGAATTCAACGTGTACCGGGCCCTGAGGTCCATCAATCCCTCCCCCTACCTGTTCTACTTTGACTACGGGAGTTTCAAGATATTCGGCAGTTCCCCGGAAGCCCAACTGGTCGTAGGGGATGGCAAGGCGGAAATCCACCCGATCGCCGGGACGTTCAAACGCACCGGGAACGACGAGGAAGATGCCCAATTGGCCCGGGAGCTCGCGGCCGACGACAAGGAGAACAGCGAACACGTCATGCTCGTGGACCTCGCCAGGAACGACCTGAGCCGCAACGGGAATACCGTGCAGGTGGAAACCTACCGGGAAGTCCAGTATTTCTCCCATGTCATCCACCTGGTTTCCAAGGTTACCGGGCGCAAGAAACCGGAAATCCCGACGATGAAGGTGGTTGCCGACACCTTCCCGGCGGGGACGCTCAGCGGCGCGCCCAAGCACCGGGCGATGCAGTTGATTGAACAGTACGAAAAAACAAGCCGGACCTACTACGGGGGGGCCATCGGATTCATGGCCTTTGACGGCGATTTTAACCACGCCATCATGATCCGGACCTTCCTGAGCCGGAACCACACGCTGTATTTCCAGGCCGGGGCCGGGCTGGTCGCGGCCTCGGACCCGGAGGCGGAACTCCAGGAGACCTACAACAAACTCGGGGCCCTGAACCAGGCACTCGAAATCGCCGAAAACCTCTGATATGAAAAAGGTACTGGTAATCGATAATTACGACAGCTTCACTTACAACCTGGTCCACTATCTGGAAGACCTCGATTGCGAGGTACACGTGTGGCGGAACGACAAGTTCGACCTGGAGGATGCCGGGGCTTTTCACCATATTGTCCTGTCTCCCGGGCCGGGGATACCGGATGAGGCCGGGTTGCTCAAGCCGCTCATCGAGAAATATGCCCCCACCCGGCGTATTTTCGGGGTCTGCCTCGGACAACAGGCTATTGCGGAGGTCTTCGGCGGCAAGCTCATTAACCTGGACCGGGTTTACCACGGGGTGGCCTCCCCTATCGATATTACGGTCCCGGACAGCTTGTATCGGGGCATGCCCGCCAGCATCGAGGTTGGCCGCTACCACTCCTGGGTGGTGGACCCGGACCTGCCCGATTCCCTGGAGGCAACCGCCTTTGACGGGAATGGACAACTCATGTCGCTCCGGCACAAAACCTATGACGTGCGCGCCGTGCAATACCACCCGGAATCCGTGTTGACGCCCAGGGGCAAAGATATCCTCTCCAACTGGTTAAATTCTGAAGCATGAAAGAGACACTGAACAAACTCATCGAACACCGGATGCTGGAGCGGGCCGAAGCCCGCCAGGTCCTTGTGGACATTGCCGGGGGGCAGTATAACACAAGCCAGATTGCAGCCTTCCTGACCGTGTTTATGATGCGGAGCATCCGCACGGAAGAACTCGAAGGTTTCCGGGACGCCCTCCTGGAACTCTGCCATAAGGTCGACCTGGGCGGACATGAGCCCATCGACCTCTGCGGCACCGGGGGGGACGGCAAGAACACCTTCAACATCTCCACCCTGGCCTCCTTCGTAACGGCAGGTGCCGGGATTCCGGTGGCCAAACACGGGAATTACGGGGTGTCCTCCCAATGCGGCAGCAGCAACGTCCTGGAATTTTTGGGCGTTCGCTTCAGCAACGAGCAGGACTTCTTAAGGCGTTGCCTGGACCGGGCGGGGATCTGTATTCTCCACGCCCCGCTTTTCCACCCGGCCATGAAAAACGTGGCACCCATCCGGAGGGAACTCGGGGTGAAGACCTTTTTCAATATGCTGGGGCCCATGGTCAACCCGGCATTCCCGAAATACCAGATGGTTGGGGTGTTTAACCTGGAACTCGCCCGGATGTACGGCTACCTGTACCAGAATACGGACAGGACGTTCAGCATCCTGCACGCCCTGGATGGGTATGACGAGATTTCCCTGACGGGCCCGGCCAAGGTAATCCGCAACGAAAGCGAGGAATTGCTCTACCCGGAAGACCTCGGGCTGCGGGCCCTGGAGGCGGAGTCCATTTACGGGGGGGAGAGCATCGAAGAGGCGGCAGGGATCTTCCTCCAGGTACTCCAGGGCCGTGGGAGCGAGGCACAACAATCCGTAGTCTGCGCCAACGCGGCAGTCGCGATTTCCACGGTGGAGGGCGGATCGATGACCGCCGCCTACGAGAAAGCCACAGAATCCCTCAAGAGCGGGAAAGCCCTTGAAGCCCTGAGGGAATTACAGGAACTAAGCCGGATTGCGCCATGAATATCCTGGACCGAATTGCAGCGACCAAGCGGGAGGAAATTGCCCTGAAACAACTGGTGGTGCCCGAAGCCCGGCTTCGGGATTCCGCCCTGATGCAGCGGGAACCGGCTTCCATGAAAGCCTCCCTCTCCGCCCGGAGTTACGGTATCATCGCCGAGCACAAGCGCAGGTCGCCCTCCCGTGCGGTAATCAACCAGGCGCTCACCGTCCAGCAGGTGGTCCGGGGCTATACGGCAGGAGGAGCCGGTGCGGTTTCCGTACTGACGGACGGGACCTATTTCGGCGGGTCCCTGGAAGACCTGTTGCTGGCCCGGGCCGTAACGGACCTGCCCCTGCTTCGCAAGGAATTTATCCTGGAGCCCTACCAGGTACTCGAGGCGCGGGCCCACGGAGCAGATGCCATCCTGTTGATAGCCGCCCTGCTGGAACCCGGCCAAATCGAAGCCCTCGCCGGCCAGGCGCGGGAACTGGGCATGGAGGTCCTCCTCGAGGTACACGACCGGGAGGAACTGGACAAATCCCCCCTGGGCTCGGCCGATATGATCGGGGTCAACAACCGCAACCTGAAAACCTTTGAAGTAGACCTGGCCACCAGCCACAGCCTGGCGGGCCTCATCCCGGACACGGCCCTGCGCATTACCGAAAGCGGCCTGGGGAAGCCCGGGGAGCTGCGGGAGCTGCGGGATTCCGGTTACCGGGGGTTTTTGATGGGGGAATCTTTCATGAAACAGGACGACCCGGGCAAGGCACTTAAAGCATTTCTCAAAACCCTGGAAGCATGAAACTCAAAGTCTGCGGCATGAAGGAGAATACCGGCGAAATCGCCCGGCTGGAACCCGATTACCTGGGATTCATTTTCTGGAAGGGATCGTCCCGGTATTTCGACGGGGAACCTCCCGGTACGGCGGCTAAAAGCCCCAGGCGCGTGGGGGTGTTCGTCGATGCAGACCCGTCCGATATCCTGCAGCGTACCCGCGATTTTGACCTGACATACATCCAGTTGCACGGCTCGGAAACCGCCGGGTACTGCAGCAGGCTGAACGCATATCTGAAGGACGCATTGGCCCAACCTCCTGGTCTGATCAAGGCCTTTGCCGTGGGGGGCGATTTTGACTTCAAACCCCTGGAGGCGTACCGCCCGAGCTGCGAATATTTCCTTTTCGACAGCCGCGGACCCCTGCCTGGCGGCAATGGCACAGTCTTTAACTGGGAGATCCTGCGGGGATACCCCTTTGATACCCCGTTCTTCCTGAGCGGCGGCATCGGACCGGATTCCCTGGAAGCGCTTGAGGCGTTCGCCGCATCTGCCGCCGGTGCGCATTGCCATGCCATTGATGTAAATAGTAAATTTGAAATCGCCCCGGGAAAAAAAGATGCAGGGAAAATTAAGCGATTTATGGCGGCCAGCCCGTGGCTTTGGCAAGGCAGCGCCGGACAGTGAAAACAACGGCCAGTTGCCTTCTCGCAAATGGCAAATAAAATTGCAAGAAATTGGAAACAAGTAAATACAAAGTAGATGCACAAGGGTTTTACGGGGAGTTTGGCGGCGCCTTTATCCCCGAGATGCTCTACCCGAATGTGGAAGAATTACGGGAGAATTACCTGCCCATCATCGAATCGGAGGAATTTCAGTCCGAATTCCGGAAGCTGCTTCGGGACTACGTGGGAAGGCCTACCCCCCTCTACCTGGCCCGTCGTCTCTCCAGCACGTACAAAGCCCGGATCTACCTCAAGCGGGAAGACCTTTGCCACACCGGGGCCCATAAAGTAAACAACACCATCGGACAGATCCTGCTGGCAAAAAAACTGGGAAAAAAACGGATCATTGCGGAAACCGGGGCCGGCCAGCACGGCGTGGCGACGGCTACCGTCTGCGCCCTGATGGGGCTGCCCTGCGTGGTCTATATGGGCGAAGTGGATATTGCCCGGCAGGCGCCCAACGTAGCCCGGATGAAACTGCTGGGGGCCGAGGTACGGCCGGCTCGATCGGGAAGCCGCACCCTCAAGGACGCCACCAATGAAGCCATTCGGGATTGGATCAACAACCCTGTGGATACGCATTACATCATCGGGTCCGTAGTGGGGCCGCACCCCTACCCGGATATGGTAACCCGCCTGCAGGCAGTCATCTCGGAGGAAATACAATCTCAATTGCAGGAGGCCGAGGGACGCCCGGACCCGGATTACCTGATTGCCTGCGTAGGCGGCGGCAGCAATGCGGCTGGCACCTATTACCATTACCTGGACAGGGAGCACGTCCGGATCATCGCAGCAGAAGCAGCCGGGAAGGGGGTGGAAACGGGCGAAAGCGCCGCTACATCCGCCCTGGGCCGGCCTGGCATCATCCACGCGAGCAAGACTTTGCTAATGCAGACGGACGACGGCCAGATTACCGAACCCTATTCCATCTCGGCAGGCCTGGATTACCCGGGTGTGGGCCCCCTCCATGCCCACCTCTTCCAAACCGGACGGGCCCGCTTTATCCCCGTCACCGACGACCAGGCCATGGAAGCCGGTCGTGAACTCGCCCGGCTGGAAGGCATCATCCCGGCAATCGAAACCTCCCATGCCCTGGCAGTCCTCTCCCAGGGCGCTGTCCCGGAAGGATCCCTGGTAGTGATCAACCTCTCCGGAAGGGGTGACAAAGACCTGCAAACATATATCGACCATTTTAAGCTCGCCTAATACCCCCTACATGAAAACCGCATTACCACACGTATCCGACAGGCTGAAAAGCACCCTGGAAAAACCGGGGAAACTCGTCTCCATCTATTTTACGGCCGGATACCCCGAGCTCGGGGATACCGTCCCGATCCTGCGGGAATTGCAGGCAGCCGGGGCCGATATCGTCGAAATCGGGCTGCCATTCAGCGACCCGCTGGCGGATGGGCCCACCATACAGGAAAGCTCCACGGCAGCTTTAAAAAACGGCATGCACACGGCCCGCCTGTTTGAACAGCTGCGGGGTATCCGGGAAGAAATCCACATCCCGTTGATCCTGATGGGATATTTCAACCCGGTGCTGCAATTCGGGGTGGAGGCGTTTTGCCAAAAATGCCAGGAGGTGGGTATCGACGGGTTGATTTTGCCGGATCTGCCCCTGGAGATCTACCAACGGGATTACCAGCCTTACTTTGAAGCCGCCGGTTTGAGCATGGTGTTTCTGATCAGCCCGCAGACCTCTGAAAAACGGATCCGTCAAATCGACGCGGCTTCCGGCAGTTTCATCTATATGGTGAGCTCGGCGAGCACCACCGGGGTCCAGGACAGTTTCGGCTCGGGGCAACAAGCCTATTTTAACCGGATTGCCGGCATGAACCTCAGCTGCCCGCAATTGGTGGGCTTCGGTATCAGCGACGCCGGGAGTTTCCGGGCTGCCACGCAAAAGGCAAAAGGCGCGATCATCGGATCGGCATTTATCCGGCTCCTCACCGAGAAGGGGATTCCGGGTATCCGCGATTTTGTGAAAGGGTTGAGGGGGTAACCGGGATCTTCGGCCAACCCGGGCGGAATGGGTGGTCCAAACGTGCGGTTATTTGTCGCACTTGTGGTAAATTGAACCCGCCATACCCTTAAAACGCCTAATCATGAAATTCCGCCTGCTCCTCCTGCTGATCCTGTTCCAGTTTTCCGTCCGCGGACAGGACGAAGCCCTGCTGAAAACCCAGGTACGGCATACCATCGACGAACTCGTCCAGTTCATCGCCATTCCGAACGACGCCCTGGAACACGCCGATATCAACCGGAACCTCACCTGGCTTACCCGGGCGTTTTCCGAGCGGGGTTTCAACACGAGCATCCTCCCCACCGAAGAAGAGTCCCTGTTCTTTGCCGCCCTGCCCATGGAAGACGGCAAACCCACCCTGCTCTGGTACATGCATTTTGACGGGCAATCCGTGGACCCTTCCCAATGGGACCAGCCGGACCCCTACAAGGTGGTGCTCAAGGCGCCTTCGGGGGAGGGGTGGGAAACCCGGCCGATGAGCGAACTCAGCGACGACATCCCCTACGACTGGCGCCTGTTCGGGCGTTCCGTATCGGATGACAAGGGCCCGATTATCATGATGCTCAACGCCATCGACCTGTTGAAAAAACAGGGAACCTCCCTGCCCTACAACATCAAGGTCATCCTGGACGGGCAGGAGGAGCGCAGCAGCAAGCCTCTGCCCAAAGCAGTGGAAACATACCGGGAACTCCTGCAGGCCGATTACCTGCTGATTGCGGACGGCCCGGTCCACTACTCGGGCAACCCCACCGTGGTATATGGCTGCAGGGGAATAACCACGATGACCCTGACCACCTACGGCCCGGTGCTCCCGCAACACAGCGGCCATTACGGCAATTATGCCCCGAACCCGAATTTCCAGCTGGCGGAGATCCTGGCGAGCATGAAAGACCGGGAAGGACGGGTACTGATCCCGGGATATTACGACGGCATCAGCCTGAGTGAGGCTGAAATGGATATCCTCCGATCCGTCCCGGACGAGGCCTCATTGATCAATGGGAACCTCCAGATCGCCGAACCGGACCAGGTGGGCAGCTTTTACCAGGAAGCCCTGCAATATCCCTCCCTGAACGTTCGCGGCATGGGCTCCGGATGGATCGGATCCGGGGCGCGAACCATCGTACCTGCCACTGCCACAGCCGAAATTGACATTCGCCTGGTCCCTGAAACGGACGGGAAACGGATGAAAAAGCTGGTCAGGGACCACATTGCCAGCCTGGGATACCGGATAACGGAACAGGAGCCGGATGCCGGGATGCGCACTACCCAATCCCATTGGGTGCGGGTTACAGAAAGTGAAGTCACTGATGCGTTCCGCACCCCCCTGGACAACCCTTTCGGGATGCACCTGGTCTCCCTGCTGGGGGAAACCTTTGAAAAACCGGTGGTTCAGATCCGAATTGCAGGGGGTACCGTCCCAATCGCCCCGTTTGTCAACGCCCTGGATATCCCGGCCTTCCTCCTGCCCCTGGTCAATCCGGACAACAATCAGCACAGCCCCAATGAAAATCTGGAAATCGGACAGATCGCCTACGGACTCCGGGTTTTTGAAGTGATCCTCAGCACGCCGCCTCCCGGGGGATTTTAGCAGTTTTTAACGGTTTTTCTCAACCTAATTACCTATATTAAAGATAGTTAACTAGAAAAAAGAGAAAGACCATGAGTGATAGAAGGAAGTTTAAGAGAAAGAAAGAACAACACAACCCGGCCAATCCCACGGGAAATACAAATATCGACACAAATACCTTTGATATAGACGAATCCACCATCAAGGATCAACAGAACAAGAGCTGAGCGGTTAACCTGCCGCCCGGCGAACCATGAAAAAACCGGAGTTTCTCGCGAAACTCCGGTTTTTTATTTGCATCCCGGTACCGGAAAACCATTAAATCGGCGTGTCCCTATGTCAGGCTGAGTTCCGGCTCGCATTGATATTGCCGTAGAGGGAGCGGGTCACGATCTTTTCGTAGAGTTCCTTCCGGTCCGTGCCCTCGGCAATTCGATGCAGGGCGTATTGTTGGATAACCAAAAGGGGCAGCACAATGTTCTCGCGAATTTTCACGGACTCCCGGGAAACCGACTCATTTTCCATCAGGACTTTGTAGCCGGAGAGCTGCAGGAGCATCTGTTTTGAGAGCTTATACTCCCGGTACAGCATCTCCCAGAACCCCTTATAAACCTCGTCCTCCTTCATATAGCTGGTGAGTTCAAAATAACATTTGGTGAGACTCATCATGCTGTTGAGCATCAGGGCCCGGAAGAAAGCAACCTCCTTATACATCTTCTTGAGTTCGGGCATCCGCCCCTCGTCCTTGAGTTGTTTCAGGGCCGTCCCAATGCCATAGTAGCCGGGGACATTCTGCTTGAGCTGGCTCCAGGAACCGACAAACGAAATGGCCCGCAGGTCGGAGAATTCCAGCTTCGCTTTATTGCCCCGTTTCCCGGGGCGGCTGCCGATATTGGCGTTTGAATAATATTTCAGCGTGCTCCGATTTTCCAGGTAAGGCAGGAAGAGCTCGTGCTGCTTGAGGGCATTGTATTTTTCAAAACTCAGCTCGGACAGGGTTTCGAGCAAGTCCCGCTGGGATTTGTCGATGACGTTCTCCTTGCCGAAGATTGTGTTTGAAAGGCCTGCAGTCAGCAGCTGTTCGCTGTTATGCATAAACAATTCCTTGGTGCCGAAGGTACTGGTAATAGTCTGCCCCTGTACGGTCAGCTGGATTTCGTGGTTGGCGATGGCCTTGGTCTGGGCTGCATAAAACCGGTGGGTTTTGCCGCCGCCCCGGGCGGGCGGGCCGCCGCGGCCGTCGAAGAATATCGCCTTGATCTTGTTGCGCCGGCAAACACGGGAAAGGGTTTCCTTGGTTTTGAATATCGACCAGTTGGCCTTCAGGTACCCCCCGTCCTTGGTCCCGTCTGAAAACCCGAGCATAATGGTCTGCAGGTCCCGCCGCTGGGCCACATGGGCCCGGTATTCCGGCAGGTCGAACAGGGTTTGCATCACGGATTCCGCCTCGGCCATCCCCTTCATGGTCTCAAAGAGCGGGATGATATCGAAGGTCAGGTCCCGGTTTTTCCAACCGGACCAGCGCAACAGCCCGAACACAAAGAGGACGGAGAAGATATCCTCCGAGTTGCTGATGATATACCGGTTACAGCCGTCTTCCCCGTTTTTGCGCTGGATCTCCTCGAGCTGTGCCATATTGACCAGCGTATCCTTCACGATGGGGTCGTCATAGGCCGACGGGTCGAGTTCCAGGGATTCCCGGGTCAGCAACTCCACCAGGCGCTCCTCCGGTAATTCGTCCAGGGATTCTTTAATGAGGCCATGGTGCCGGAGCACCGTCTCCACCACCTGGTAGTGCTTGCTGTGATCCTGGCGAATATCCAACGTGGCGAAGTGCGTTTTAAACAATCGCACCTTGTCGATAAAATGGTCGAGTTCCTTCAGGTAAAGCCCGTAGTAGTCCCGTACGAGGATTTCCCGAATTTCCCTCAGGGTTTCGATCATCTCCTCATAAGACAGGGTTTTACTCGTATCGAACATGGCCACATAGGCCTTGCCCCGCAATTGCTGCATTTGTTCCTGTACCCCGCGGAACGAGATGCGCTTCTGCAGGGTTTTCAGGTCGTTGTAATAACATTTCATCAGGGTGGTGCGGAGTTCGTCGGCCACGTCCATGGTGATATCCGCGGTGACATAGGGGTTCCCGTCCCGGTCGCCGCCCGGCCAGAAGCCCAGCTTGATGATGTCCGGGTTGTCGTACGCGTCGTTTTCGATACTCCCCTTGATATACGCATAGAGGTCTCCGACTGCCTGGTAGTAAACATGGCGAAGCGTATAGATGATGTTTTTGGCCTCGTCCAGGGGAGTCGGCTTTTTACTGTTGATCAGGGAGGTAAGGCCCAGCTGCTGGAGGGTCACGTCGATCTCGTCGATCTTGTTCTCCAGAATCAGCGTGCGGAGCTCGGCGATGATGTCCAGTACGGCCGGCGTGTAAAACTGCGTCGGGTGGGCCGTCAGGACGATACGGGCGCTGAAGGATTCCAGCTTTTTAGAAACCTTGTCCCAGCGCTTGTTCTTTTTGGCCAGCTGGAAATAGTCGCGGATGGACAGGGAATCCGTGTGCACGTGGAGCCTGGGGAAAGCGGCATCCTCCACGCTGTCGTAGAGCACCACCTGGCGTTCCACGTACTGGATTATCCGAAACATCAGGTCGATGCGCTCCTTCTCGTCTGTCGCCTGGGTAAAATTCTCAAAGAAATCGTCGAGGATTTCCGTCGGGTTCTTCCCCGATTTGAGCCCGCGATCACATTGCTGAAACAAAAGTGGGATATAGATGCCCACATTTTCCCCTTCCGTATAGGGCAGGTTCAGGAAGAGGCTGTTATAGATGTTAAATTTATTGCGTACGGATTTTTTGAATTCTTTCAGTCGTTCGACCTGGCTCATAGTAATTTCTCTGATTAATTCCCGACCTGCCGATGGCTTCGATGCCGCCGGCAGATACCGTAAAGTTCCTGAATTGGCCGGGATATTCAAGGCATTCCCGGCCCGAATAACAAAATATGGCAACACGTACACAAAACCAACAAAATCCGCTAGAAAAACGGTTCGTATTGCTCCACCCTGAAGTCCAGGGTGGTATAGGCAGGATCGGCCGCTTTTCGCGACTTGTATGCCGGCATGCTGCCTACGGCCCGGTTGGCAGAACCGGAAGGCGCAGTAAGGGAAACCGTCCGGATTTCCCGGTTGGAACCGCCCTTACCGGGCAGGACGAACCGGTGGATACGGGGAACCCGGTCCACCACCGAACTGAGCCTGAGCCCCGAATCGGCCAGGTGCCTGCGGAAGAGGTATTCCGGGCCATTCTTGCTGTTGCCTCCCGTAAAGAGGAGGGTATCCACCGACGGGAATTGCCGCAGCAGTCCGGTCAGGTCGCGCAGCCGGATCTCCCGCATCCCGGTGTCCGAGGCATCCACCTTTTCCCGGCGGGCACGGTCTACAATATCACAAATGCCAATGCCGCGGGCCATCAAAAAGCGCTTTCTCTGGTCGATAGCCTCTGCCGTATTCTCGAATTTTAGGCCCAGGTTAAAAATCCGGTCCAGGATGGGCCAGAGCTGGCCGTCGCGGCTGCCGTAGCAAAAATCCACATCCCCCGGCAGCAATTCCCCGGTGGTAAACCGCGGCGGCGGCAGCGTACCCACTACCCAGCGCGTGGCTCGCTCAAATACAAAAGGCGGGTATGGATGGACGTGCTCAAACATGTTCCGGGGATTTACCTTCAGCCGGGCATTCTTCATTGGGGGGCAGCCGGGCATTCTTCCTTTGGGGGCAGCCGGCATTCTTCCTTTGGGGCGTATTATTTCAGCCGCCAATTTCCTTAAGCGAGATCGCGTTGCCCCGCTTGACGGTTCCTCTCAAATTGCCTAAATTAGTAGGAACAAACTACGCGACAATGGGCAAGGGAGACAAAAAGACGAAAAGGGGTAAAATCGCCAACAAATCCTTTGGCGCCAGGCGCCCCCGTAAAATCCGGAAAAAAACTCCGGTAGAGGAAAAAATCAATATCAAGGGCAAATCCTGACAGCGGGTTCGCAGGGGGCTCCTCCGGGATGCTTCCCAGGCCTGAGCCTGCGCCGGTACGACGGTACCGGGCCCTCCTTTCATCGCACAAAAACGGGCTGGTCTTCCCGCAGGGTGTGTTCCTTGCTGTACTGGTAATCGTCGTAATCGAATCCCAGCAATCCTTCCGGCCGGTCGATCCCCTGATCCAGGATGTACCGCACCATGGAACCCCGCGCCTTTTTGGCAAAGAAACTGATGATCCGGAGCTTGTCCTTGCTCCAATCCTTAAAAACCGGGGTTACCACCGGGGCTTTGAGGTTCTTGCTGTCCAGGGCGCTGAAATACTCCTTACTCGCCAGGTTGACCAGTACATCCCCCTCCGCCATTTCCGAATTTAACTGGTCGGTGAGTTTTTTCTTCCAGAACTCATACAGGTTCTTTTTCCTCCCCAACCGCAATTGGGTGCCCATCTCCAGGCGATACGGCTGGATCAGGTCCAGCGGACGGAGCAGGCCGTAGAGACCGGAGAGAATCCGGAGCTTCTCCTGGAGGGCGTCCAATTGACCCGGTTCCAGCGTATAGGCGTCGAGTCCCTGGTAGACGTCCCCGTTGAACGCGAATACCGCCGGGCGTGCATTCCCGGGTGTAAACGGGAGGGAAAATTCCTGGTTGCGGGTCCAGTTCAATTCGGAGAGTTCCTGGGATATGTCCATCAGGCGCGCCAGGGAGCGCGGTTTTTTCTTGGCCAGCACTTTATTGATCCGGGCGGCTTCCTCGGTAAACCGGGGTTGCGAATACCGCTCCGTGGGCAGCCCGGTTTCAAAATCCAGGGATTTGGCCGGGGACAGGACAATTTTCATAGCGTTCAGTTTTGGGGGTTAAAAATACAAAGCAGAGGTGAAATGGGTAAGCGCGTACCAGGGATGTTGTTTATACCGCCATCGCCTGCTTCTATTCCAGGCGGTGCTTTGCGTAGTCCCGCCATTTGATAATACAGGCCGCCATATCTTCAGGCACCGGGGCCTCAAAATCCAGCTCCTTCCCGCTCAGCGGGTGGGTAAAGCCAAGGGTCCTGGCATGTAGGGCCTGACGGGGCAGGATCTTGAAGGCGTTCTCCACAAACTGTTTGTACTTGGTAAAAGAAGTCCCCTTGAGGATGCGGTCGCCCCCATAGCGGGAGTCGTTGAAGATTGTATGGCCAATGTGCTGCATATGGACGCGGATCTGGTGGGTCCGTCCGGTTTCCAGCCTGCAGGAAACCAGGGTGACATACCCCAGGCGTTCCTCAACCCGGTAATGCGTCACGGCCTCCTTGCCCTGGGAGCCGTCCGGGAACACCTGCATCTGCAGCCGGTTTTTCGGGTTCCTGCCGATAGGCCCCTCCACGGTGCCCGAATCGTCGGCAACATTCCCCCAGACCAGGGCCAGGTACTCCCTCCGGGTGGTCTTGTCGAAAAATTGCCGGGCCAGGTTGGCCATGGCGGCTTCCGTCTTGGCAATGACCAGCAGGCCGGAGGTCTCCTTGTCGATGCGGTGGACGAGGCCCGGGCGATTATCCGAATTTAACGGAAGCTGGTCCAGGTGGTGGACCAGGGCATTGACCAGGGTACCGGTATAATTTCCGTGGCCCGGGTGGACCACCATCCCGGCTGGCTTGTTTACCACCAGCAGCACCTCGTCCTCATAGACAATATCCAGCGGGATGTCCTCGGGCAACAAGAGGTTCTCGTAAGGCGGGTGTTCGAACAACACGCGGATCGTATCCCCGGGTTTGACGCGGTAATTTTGTTTGATCACCTGTTCGTTGGCCCGGATATTGCCGTCCCGGGCCGCCTGCTGGATCTTGTTGCGGGTGGCGTTCCGGATGCGGGTCATCAGGAATTTGTCTACCCGGAGGGGTTTCTGGCCCGTATCCGCGGTAAAGCTGTAATGCTCAAATAATTCGTCTTCTTCCGGGTCTTCCTGTTGGGAGTGCGCTGCCATGCTCAATCGGATTCCGATTGGATCCGGGCCTGATCCGGGATATTCCCGTTGCCGCAGATCAGTTCTACCCGGGAGGTTTTCGGTAGTTTGTCGCCCGGGTTGATGTATTTGCCGTCGTGCCGGATGCGATAGACCATATCCTTGCCCAGTTCGTCGATGTAGGTGACGCGTTCCACCTCCAGGCCAACGGCCCGCAACATGGACTCCGCATTGCGTTGGGTTACCTGGATGATGTCCGGGACGCTGACTTTCTTGTATCCCGACGGGTTCACCGTCACGTAGATTTTCCGGTTCTCCTTGACGCGGTTGCCCGCCGGCGGGTTTTGCTCGATAATCGAAAACCGCGGGTACTCCGGGTCAAAATTGGCAGAGTCCACCACCTCGTAACGCAACCCGGCTGCCTCTACCGCCTGGCGCATCTCGGGAACGGACATCCGCCCCAGGTCGGGTACCTGCACAAACTCCCCGTGGCGGGTAGTGCTCTCGAGCCACTGCAGCGTCACAAAGGAAATCACCACGACCGCCACCAGGGCGAGTGCCAGGTTGATCAAAAATACCCGGGAGCGTAGAAAATTCAGGAAGTTGCGCATACGGTTCTTATTAACCCCACAAATATAGGAAACCCGCCTGTTTTTTAATTAAATTGGGCCGGTCTTACGATCAATTTAACGCAATCCACAGCATGGGATCCACCAAAAAAATTGCCGTGATCATGGGCGGCTATTCCAGCGAATACGAAATTTCCCTGAAAAGCGGGGAGGTTGTCTGCAAGTGGCTGGACCGCGATCAATACGACCCGTACCGCATCCTGATCCGCCGCGATAAATGGGTGATGCTGGGGGATTCCGGCCGGGAATACCCCGTCAGCCGGCACGACTTCAGCGTCGAACTGGAGGACGGCACACTCCGGTTCGACTGCGTCTTCAATGCCATACACGGTACCCCGGGGGAAAACGGTCTGATGCAGGCCTATTTTGAATTGATCGGCATGCCCCAGACTTCCTGCGGTTTTTACCAGGCGGCGGTTACCTTTAATAAACGCGACCTGCTGGGTATCCTGAAATCCGCCGGGGTGCCGGCTGCCCGGTCCTACCACCTGGACAGGGGCCAGGAGCTCAACCAGCAGGCCATCCTGGATGCGGTGGGCCTGCCGTGTTTTGTAAAGGCCAACCGGGCGGGCAGCAGTTTCGGGGTGAGCCTGGTTCGGGAAGCCTCCGGCCTGCAGGCCGCTGTTGAAAACGCCCTGAAGGAAGACGACGAAATCCTGATCGAAGCAGCCCTCCAGGGCACCGAGGTCTCCGTGGGGGTGATCCGCTACCAGGGGGCCACCCGCGTACTGCCCATCACCGAAATCGTTTCGGAAAACGATTTCTTCGACTACCAGGCCAAATACGAAGGCAAGTCGCGGGAAATTACCCCGGCCCGGATCCCGGAAGACACTGCAGAAAAAGTTCGGGAGCTCGCGGCGCGGATCTACGACCGGCTCCGGATGACCGGGTACAGCCGCTCGGAGTTTATCCTGGTGGATGGGGAGCCCCACTTGCTCGAAGTAAACACCACCCCCGGGCTTACCGAGGCGAGCATCCTGCCCCAGCAGGCCGCCTGTGCCGGCATCTCGCTTACCGAACTGTTCGGGAGCGCCATTGCGGACGCTTTGGACAAAAATGGTTAGCTTTAAACAACCAAACTGCAAACCGGCATGAAACGCGCTGTCTTTCCGGGGTCCTTTGACCCGATCACCCTGGGGCATTACGACATTATCCAACGGGGCGTCTCCCTTTTTGACGAGTTGATCATCGCCATTGGGGAGAATGCTGAAAAATCCTATATGTTCGGACTCGAACAGCGCATGGATTTTATCCGGGAGGCGTTCCGCGATACGCCCGCCATCAGCGTACAATCCTACAGCGGGCTCACCGTGGACTTTTGCCGGAAGGTAGACGCCGGGTTCATCCTTCGCGGCCTGCGAAACCCGGCCGATTTTGAGTTTGAGAAAGCCATCGCCCATACCAACCGGAAGCTTTCGGAGATCGAAACCGTTTTTTTGCTCACCTCTTCCGGAAAATCCTATATCAGTTCGTCCATTGTCCGGGATGTCATCCGCAATGGCGGTGACTATACCGGGCTCGTACCGGATACTGTAAGATTCTGACGCCCGGCACCTGTGCAAATCCTGATACCGGGTCCGGTCGAACCTGAAACACGGGCCGGATCCCCGGAATACAGGGACGTCCAACCCCATAAATAGACCGCCTCACCACGAATTGGGGGCAGTTCACAACAATACTTGCACATATAATAGGAATCCCAGTATTTTCGTAGGAAATATCTGATGAGTTTTGAAGGAGACGCAAGTACACGCACAGAGTTTTCTGATTTCACAAATACCCAGCCCTACGGCATTCCTCAATCGGGACCTCGAAGTGGTCCACGCATCGGATACCTTTATCGAGACTTTTCATTTCGACAAAAAAAACCTGTTTGGACGTAGGATTTCCGAAGTCCTCCCCCAGGCCCCGGAACACCTGATCGGCGTCATGCAACGCTGCCTGAAGGGAACTGACGGCAAAAAAGGCATCGACCGCTTTGTGACCTCCGACAACGAGGAACACTGGTACGAGTCGAGCAATACGCCCTGGTACGACAAAAATGAAAACGTCATTGGCGTTATCCTTCAAATTACCAACATCACCGACCGGATCCAAAAGGAACTCCAGTACGAAAAAACGCAAATCCTTTTGGAAGCCAAGGCGGTGAATGCCCGCATCGGCAGCTGGGAATACAATGCCTTTACGGAGAAACTCAGCTGGTGCCCGATGACCCGCAAAATCCACGAGGTCCCGGACGACTACAAACCAACAATTGACGACGGCATTGAATTCTACAAGGAAGGCTATTCGCGAAATGCAATCTCCATGGCGGTATATAAGGCGATGGAAACCGGGCAACCCTGGAAGGAAAAGCTGAAAATCGTTTCCCGAACCGGAAAGGAACTCTGGGTAATCGCCACCGGGAAGCCGCTCTACAAGGACGGCATCTATATCGGGCTGATCGGGACCATCCAGGACGTTACCGAAGCCAATATCTCCCACCAGCGGTCTACGGAGAGCGAAAACCTGCTACGAACAGTGGTAGACAACCTCCCGCTTAACGTCTATATCAAGGACCTGGAATCCCGGAAAATCCTCGTAAACAAGGCGGAATGCGCCTACCTCGGGGTATCCGACGCGGATGAACTGCTCGGAAAATCAGACTTTGAACTCTACAACCGGCAAATTGCCCAGGAATCCCGCGATGAGGACCTCTTTGTCCTGAACAACGGGACCCCGTTGTTGGGCAAGGAGACCATTTCTGTACGCAAGGATGGAAAAGTCACGCACTTTTTGAGTTCCAAAATCCCGCTTTTTGACGAAGACGGCGAGGTCTACGGCCTTCTGGGCCTCAGCATGGATATTTCCGACCTGAAACAAAAGGAATCCGAATTGCGGCAACTGATCGACGTTTCCTCCCAGCAGAATAAAAAGCTCGTGAATTTTGCGCACATCGTCTCCCACAACCTCCGGTCGCACAGCGCCAATTTTTCGATGCTGCTGGATTTCCTTTCCTCCGAACCCGACGGGGAGGAACGCAACCGGATCCTGGGCATGCTCAACAATGCTTCGGACAACCTGCTGGAGACCCTCGAAAACCTCAACGAGGTGATCGCCATCAATACAAATGTGCGGATGGAAAAGAAGGAGGTCCGCCTGCACCGGGCGGTACACGCTGCCCAACAGCACCTGTCGGAATTCCTGAAATCCCACAATGCCAAAGTATTCAACGAAATCCCGCCGGAGGCTGTCATGCGTGCCATCCCTACCTACCTGGACAGTATCCTGATCAATTTTATCACCAACGGGGTCAAATACCGGCACCCCGAACGGGTACCCGAAGTGCGCCTCTCCTATGAAAAATCCGGGGGGCAGGACGTCCTGGTGATTTCGGACAACGGACTGGGGATCGACCTGAAAAAATACGGGGACAAGTTATTCGGCATGTACAAGACATTCCACAACCACCCGGAAGCCCGGGGTATCGGTTTGTATATCACCAAAAACCAGGTGGAGGCCATGAATGGCCGGATCCAGACCAGCAGTACGGTCGGGGAGGGTACGATTTTTAAAATTTTCCTGGATGAACAAGGTTGACCAAATCTTTATTATCGACGACGATCCGATCACAGTTTTCGGGATCCGTAAAATGCTGATGGCCCTCGATGCGGCGGCAGCGATTGACTCATTTGCCAACGGGCAGCTGGCCCTGCAGAAAATTGAGGAATTGCTCGAACAGGGCGGCAACCTGCCCGACGTGGTTTTCCTGGACATCAACATGCCCATTATGGACGGCTGGCAATTTTTGGAGGCTTTTATCCAATTGCCCTGTCCGCGGCCCATCCGCATCAACATCGTCACTTCTTCCATCGACCCGAACGACCTGGATCGATTTGAAAACTTCAAGACGCGCACCAGCCATATCCTGGAATACCGGAACAAACCCATCCGCCTCAGCGACCTGGAGGAAATTACACGGGCCGCATAGGGAACGATATTTGACACCTTATTTGGTACCTTTGCCGTAAACTACAAATCGGCAATCCATGCGGACTTTACAGTGGTGCCTGCTGGCATTGGCAATCCTTACGGCGGGATGCGAAAAGCAAGCCGAAGACGCCCGGTCGGAATTCCCCACGCCTTTTGAATCCGGCGACGGGAATACCACGGCGACCTACGCCGAAACCATTGATTTCTACCTGCAACTGGCCCGGGAATACCCGGAAGTAAACGTACAGACCCTGGGTGCTACCGACAGCGGCAAACCCCTTCACCTGGTGACCTATAGCCCCGAAGGGGATTTCAATTTTGAGCGCCTGCGCCGGGAGCATGCCATTTTATTGATCCTCAACGGCATCCACCCGGGTGAAAGCGACGGGATCGACGCCAGTATGCTGCTGCTGCGCGACCTGGCGGCAGGCAAACTACAAGTTCCTGAAAAACTGGTGGTTGCGGTAATTCCCGTATATAACGTGGGGGGAGCGCTCAACCGGAACAGCGGTTCGCGGGCCAATCAAAACGGGCCGGCATCCTACGGGTTCCGGGGAAATGCGCGCAACTACGACCTCAACCGGGATTTTGTAAAAATGGATACCCGGAATGCCCGGACATTTGCACAGATTTTCCATCTGGTTGAACCGGATTTCTTTTTGGACAACCACGTGAGCAACGGGGCGGATTACCAATACACGCTTACCCACCTTTTCACACAGCACAACAAACTCGGGGGGCCGCTTGGGGGGTACCTGGAAGACAGCCTGCGAACCGCACTCGAAACATCCCTTGCGCGCAACGACTGGGAGATTACTCCCTATGTAAATGTATTTAACCGCCCCCCGGAGTCCGGGTTCAGCCAGTTTATGGACTCCCCGCGGTATTCCACGGGGTATGCCGCTCTTTGGAATACGCCCGGGATGATGCTGGAAACCCACATGCTCAAACCCTATGACCAGCGGGTTGCCGGAACCTACGCCCTTATGGAGTCGTTGATGGCACTGGTGGCGGAACGGCGCGAAGCCCTCCGGGAGCACCGCGGGCAGACAAAAGCGTCCTGGGTACCCGGCTCCGGCTACCCGCTGGGCTGGAAAGCAGACAGTACGCAGTTCCGGATGCTCGATTTCAAGGGATACCAGGCCGATACGATTCCCAGCGCGGTTAGCGGGCAACCCCGGCTTCAGTATGACAGGAACCGCCCCGTGGAAACCCGGGTCCGGTATTACAACCAGTTCCGGCCCACGGACTCGGTGCGAATTCCCGAGGCCTACATCATCCCCCGTCAGTGGACCCGGGTGGTGGAGCGCCTGGAGTGGAACAACATTCGCTACCGGGCCCTGGAGCGGGATACCACCCTGGGGGTTACCTCCTATCGCATCGCGGATTACAGCACGTACCAGCAGGCCTATGAGGGGCACTACCCGCATTACGCCACAAGCGTAACCGCCGATACCGTCAGGCGGGATTTCCACGCGGGCGACCTGGTGGTCCCCACCGACCAGCCCGGGGTGCGCTATCTCCTGGAAACCCTGGAGCCCATGGCGCCGGATTCATTTTTCAATTGGAATTTCTTCGACACCATCCTCCAGCAAAAAGAGGGGTTCTCCCCCTACGTCTTCGAGGAGACTGCAGCGGAACTCCTGGCCGGCGATTCCCTGTTGCGGAAAAAATTCCAACGCATGCGGGATTCGGTCCCGGGCTTTGCCGATTCCGGCTACCGCCAGCTCAATTGGATCTACATGCAGAGTCCGCACTACGAAGCAGCCCACCTGCAGTATCCGGTATACCGGCTTGAATAGTTTTGTAAATAAAGTGGGGTCCGCGGATGAAAGGGTTTCCCCGGGACAGTTTCAGCGAATTTTCCGGGCCGGAAGCTTCCTGCGGATCAGAGGCTTTCCGCAGGCGGTTCAAACAGGATGCGGATATTGATATAGGATTTCTTCAGCGCTTTCTGAATCTTCCGGGGCCCCTTCCATTTGACTTTCTTGATCCCCTCGCTTTTCTGGCCCTTCAATTTGCCGGAATAATCCGTTTTCATAGCGTACCAGTGCACTTCCTTGAGGTGGTATTTCCCCTTGCGCTTGAAGACGTGGTAGGTGGTGCGCAGATGGTTTTCGATTCTCAGGCCCTTGACGCCGGTTTCTTCTTTTACCTCCCGGAGGGCGCACTCCTCCAGGCTTTCCTTTTTCTTGATCTTCCCCTTGGGTAAATCCCACTTTTTGTTCCTGTAGATGAAAAGGACCTTTCCCTGCGGGTTGGTCACCACGCCTCCGGCCGCCACGGTGAGCGGGATCTTGGCCGCGAACTTATTGAGGATCTCCTCGATGTTCGGGTGGTAGATAAAGGCTTTGCTGAGTTTTTTCTTCGAAAGGGACTCTACGGCAGTCTGCACTGCGTCGTCATTCATCATAAAGTATTCCCCTTCCGCGGACTCCACGATTTTGTCTGTCAAAATCAGGGGCCTTTCATTCACAAAAACTTTATACATTTACAGCATGGTTTTAGATGATGAAACGGCTCGGAAAACCGCAGAGCTGCTGCTGCAAATTAATGCAATAAAATTAAAACCTGAAAATCCCTTTACCTGGGCTTCCGGGTGGAAATCCCCTATCTATTGCGACAACCGCATTGTACTGTCCTACCCGGATATACGGGAGTACATCGCCGGGCAACTGGCGCACCAGCTCACGGAACAATACGGGCGGCCGGACCTGGTGGTGGGGGTTGCCACAGGCGCCATCGGCATCGGTATGCTGGTGGCCGAAAAACTCGGGTTGCCCTTTGCATACGTCCGTCCCGAACCCAAGTCGCACGGGCGGCAAAACCAGATTGAGGGCCAGGCTACAACCGGCCAGCGCGTCGTGGTGATCGAAGACCTGATCAGCACCGGCAAGAGCAGCCTGAACGCCATCGCGGCCCTGGACAAGGCCGGGTTGCAGGTTTTGGGTATGCTGGGTATTTTCAGTTATGGCTTTGACGTCGCGGCGGAAAATATTGCCAGGCGGGGCATCCCGGTCCATACCCTCAGCACTTACGGCCACCTGATTGGCCTGGCATCCGAATCCGGCTACATCCAGCCGGACCAGATGGAAACCCTGCGCGAATGGCGCAGAAACCCCCAAGAATGGAACAACTGATATGTATTTAGAATCACCCGCCGTACAGCTCGAGAAAGGCCCGGAGGCCACGTTTGCCTTCCTGAGCGACCTATCGAATTTTGAACAACTCATGCCTGAAAACATCCAGACCTTTGAGGTACTCGGGCCGGATACTTTCCGCTTCGCGCTGAAGGGCATGCCGGAAATCGTCCTGGAACGAAAATCCGAAGACCCCCCCAACCAGCTGGTTCTCGGGGCGGCCAGCGACAAACTCCCGTTTACCCTGACGGCAGATATTCGGGAAATTTCCGCAGGGAAGAGCGAGGTCCAACTTACATTCGAAGGGACCTTCAACGCGATGATGGCCATGATGGTTAAGGGCCCTATCACGAATTTCCTGGGTACATTGAGCACCAACCTGGCCCGGGTTTGATACCGGGGGAACCCCCAGCCCTTACCGGGCTTCCGGGCCGTAGTGCAACCGGATCTCCTTAAATCCAAAGGCCCGGACCTGCCGTTCGCCGGTGGCAACCAGCAAGCGGCCTTCCGCATCCACCCCCTGTATGACACCCGCAAAGAGACCGCGGTCTGCCGTACTGAATTTGGACTCGGCCCCTTTCCTGAAAAGGCGGGCCTCATAGCGGTCGTGCAGCGACCCATAGCGCAAGGGCGGCTCCGGCGAAGGCTGCGACTCCAGACCTGACAGCTCTTTCCAAAGGGCCTCCTGGAGACGGTCCAGGAGCTGGTCCCTGTCCAGGTTGCGACCGGCCCGGACAGCCAGGGATGCGGCAGCCGGCAGGCCGGGGAATGCCCGCTGGTTCACGTTGAGGCCGATTCCGACGATGCTGTGGGTGATCCCGCCGGATTGCAGGGCATTTTCGATCAGGATTCCGCAGACCTTATACGGACCTGACAGAATGTCGTTCGGCCATTTTACAGAAATTTCGGGGATTTCCAGGGCGTCCAGGACGCTGACTATCGCCAGGGATACCGCCATATTCAGCCGAAAATGCTCCCGGGCAGGAAAGCCTGAAAATCGCTTCAGAATACTGAATGTCAGGTTTTTACCCTCCTCTGATTTCCAACCGGACCCCCGCTGTCCCCTTCCCCTTGTCTGCACCCCGGCAGAAACCAGCGTGCCGTCGGGCAATTCGCGTTCTCGCAACAATCGCTTTAAATAGGCGTTTGTGGAATCTGTGGCAGGGAGTTTGATTCGTTGCATAGGGGCCGGCAGGGCCGTGAAGCTTATGTTAAAAACAGTGCCTAAAAAAACAAAAAAATAATAACTTTGTAGAAACCTAAAACTTTTGGATGACGAAAAGGGAAGCAAGTGCAGATGAATTGATTGCCTTAATTTTACATGGAATAGAAGAAGTAAAAGGATTAGATATAAACCTGCTCGATTTAAGGGCCATTGACAATACGGTTTGCGATTATTTTGTGATTTGCAACGGAACCTCCAACACACATGTCAATGCCATCGTAAATTCCATTCAGAAAACAGTTAGCAAAGCTATTAATGACAAGCCCTGGCATGTAGAAGGTTCGGAAAATGCCGAATGGGTGTTGATGGACTATGTAAATGTCGTCGTCCACGTGTTCCAGAAGCACGTTCGGGAGTACTATGATATTGAGGGACTTTGGGGAGATGCCAAGGTGACGCTCGTCGAAAGCAGCTACAACTAAGAAACAATGGCAAAAGACAATAAAACCCCCCAAAAAAAGCCGCGATTCAGTTCCTGGTGGATATACGGTTTAATCATCGTATTCCTCATCGGCTTCCAGTTCTTCGGTAGCGACAGCCTGTCGCCCACCAGTAAAACGACTACGTCGGAACTTCAGGAATTTCTCCGGAACGGGGATATCGATAAAATTCTGATCATCACCAATACGCGTCAGGCACGGGTATACCTCACCGAGGAAGCCATGACCAAGGACGTGCACCGGGATGTATCCGACCAGCCCTTCTCCCTGAGTTCGGGCAGCGTCCCCCAGTACGTGCTGGACTACGGCGACCTGCAGAACTTCGAGAACGACATCAAGAAAATCAAGCAGGAGAACAACCTGGACACTGTTGTGGACTACGATACGGAGTCCAATGTGTTTATGGAACTCCTCCTGACCATCCTCCCCTTTGTCCTGATTATCGGGATCTGGATCTATCTGATGCGCCGGATGTCCGGCGGGGCCGGTGGCGGTGCCGGCGGCCAGATATTCAATATCGGGAAATCCAAGGCCAAGCTCTTTGACGAGAAAACCGATACGCGTACCTCCTTCAAGGATGTAGCCGGCCTGGAAGGCGCCAAGGAGGAAGTGGAGGAAATTGTGGAATTCCTGAAAAACCCGGATAAATACACCTCCCTGGGCGGGAAAATCCCGAAAGGGGCCCTCCTCGTGGGGCCGCCCGGAACCGGAAAGACCCTCCTGGCCAAGGCCGTTGCCGGGGAAGCCAAAGTGCCCTTTTTCTCCCTGTCCGGATCGGATTTCGTAGAGATGTTTGTCGGGGTCGGGGCCTCCCGGGTCCGCGACCTGTTCAAACAGGCCAAAGACAAATCGCCGGCTATCATCTTCATCGATGAAATCGACGCCATCGGCCGCGCCCGGGGTAAAAACAACTTTACCGGATCCAACGACGAACGTGAAAATACGCTGAACCAGCTCCTGACGGAGATGGACGGGTTTGGCACAAATACGAACGTGATCGTACTGGCCGCCACCAACCGGGCCGATGTGCTCGATAAAGCGCTCATGCGGGCCGGGCGGTTCGATCGGCAGATCTACGTGGACCTGCCGGATATCCGGGAGCGAAAAGAGATTTTTGAGGTGCACCTGCGCCCCATCAAGACAGCCGAGACTCTGGACCTGGACTTCCTGGCCCGGCAGACGCCCGGTTTCTCGGGGGCGGACATCGCCAACGTCTGCAACGAAGCCGCACTGATCGCCGCGCGGAAGGAGCGCAAGGCGGTGACCAAGCAGGACTTCCTGGACGCGGTGGACCGGATTGTCGGCGGGCTTGAGAAGAAAAACAAGATCATCACCCCGGAGGAGAAAAAAACCATCGCCTACCACGAGGCCGGGCACGCCACGGTGAGCTGGATGCTGGAGCACGCCGCCCCCCTGGTAAAGGTGACCATCGTCCCGCGGGGGCAATCCCTGGGGGCAGCCTGGTACCTGCCTGAAGAACGCCTGCTGGTTCGCACCGAACAGATGCTGGACGAGATGTGTGCCACCCTGGGAGGACGCGCTGCGGAAAAAGTGATCTTCGACAAGATTTCAACCGGGGCGCTCAGCGACCTGGAAAAGGTGACGAAACAGGCGCGCGCCATGGTTACCATCTACGGGTTGAACGAAGCCATCGGCAACCTGACGTATTACGATTCTTCCGGACAGAACGAATACGGGTTCACCAAGCCTTACAGTGAGGAAACCGCCCGAAAAATCGACCAGGAAATTTCCCGGATTGTCGAAGCGCAGTACGCGCGGGCCATCGATGTCCTCAAGAAGAACAAGGACAAATTAATTGAACTGGCCGAGCGTTTGTTGGACAAAGAAGTTATCTTTAAGGAGGATTTGGAAAAGATCTTCGGGAAGCGCCCGTTTGAAAAATTCGACAAGCTCGGGCAGGAGAAAACCCTCGATGCGCCTGACGCGGGCGACAAGGGGGCTGCGGAGGCTGACGGTTCGGAGAACGACGCGGAGCCCAAGGCTTCAAAACCGGCCGGCGGCAAGGATCCCGAATCACCGGAAGAACAGGAGGAGAAGACCGTTGAAAAAGAGAATTAAGCGGTCGTACGCGGGTGCCGGTGCGGTAGCCGCAATACGAATATCAGTTCATGGGGCTATTTGATAAACTTTTCGGAGGAGGAAAGAAGAAGAAGCGTTCCAAGGAAACGGTTCAGACACGGGGCGTGCATATGCCCGATTTGCAAATTCCTGTCGACGAGAAGTTTACGATTCAGTTCAAGAAAAACGGCGGCAAATTTATCTATTGCGATAATTTTGAGGAGGTCCGGGAAGCCCTGAAAAACATCGTGGAGGAGAACCAATGGCAGGAGGCCTCTTTTTTTGTGATGAACCCCGCCCTGGAGGAGCGTTTTAAAAACGAAAACCTCCGATTTTCATCCAAAAGCGCCCAAAGCGGGGTCTTTTTTACCACCTGCGAACACCTGGTGGCCCAGAACGGGTCCATCCTGGTTTGCTCCAACCAGTTGCTGGAGAAGAAGCTGGGCGAACTCCCGGAGAACATCATCGTCTTCGCCACCACCAGCCAGCTGGTGGAATCTATTGGGGAAGGCCTCAAAATCATCAAGAAAAAGTACAAAAATCGAATCCCGGCGAACATCACCACGCTGAAACACTTCCAGCCAACCACCGAAAACGCCAAGGATTTTCTCACCTACGGCAGTAGTTCAAAACACCTGTACCTGCTCTTATTGGAGGATCTGTAGCCATGAGGGAGGTATTCAGACGCCTGATCACGGGCGTACTTTACGTTTTACTCCTGCTCTCCGCGGTCTTCCTCAGTTCGGACGCCTTCGATTTCCTCTTTATGGTCTTTGGCCTGGCCTGCCTCTACGAATACAAGCGCCTGGTGCTCCTCAGGGGGTATTACATCTTTATCGCCTACCTGGGGCTGTGGTGGGTGTTTATCTACCTGACCCGGGACGTAATACTGATCCGGCTGCTGCTCATGCTGACCCTGGTTGTGAATATTACCCTGATGGCCTGGCTGTACAGCAAACGCAAAAATCCCTTTACCAATTTGCAGAAGTTCCTCGTCGGGCTTTTTTATATCGGCGGGGGCTGCATTTTCCTGACCATGATCCCCTACAAGGACGACGTTTTTGCCAAATACCTGATAACGGGTATTTTTATCCTGATCTGGGTGAACGATTCCTTTGCCTACCTGGTGGGCAAAACCATCGGCAAACACAAGTTGTTTCCCTCTGTATCGCCGAAAAAGACGATAGAGGGGACCCTCGGGGGGATGGTATTCGCAATAGCCGCTTCGGCCCTACTGGGATACCTCACCCCGGTACTGCACACCTGGGAGTGGGTGGTACTCGGGCTCGTGCTGGTCGGCATGGGGACCTACGGCGACCTGATCGAGTCCCGGTTGAAACGCGCAGCCGGCATCAAAGACAGCGGGGCCATCCTGCCCGGACACGGGGGGATGCTGGACCGCCTGGACAGTTTGGTATTTGCCGCGCCTTTTGCATATTTGACATTATTAATTCTCAGCTATGTTTCATAGGGAAGGCCAACGGATTATCCTGATCACCTTTGTGCTTTGTGCACTACTGGCCGTCGTGGCCGAACACCATGTCGTATCGGCCCCGTGGCGTATCGGGGTACAGGTTGCGGCAATTGTCGTCCTGATCCTGATCCTGCAGTTTTTCCGAAACCCCAGGCGGATAGCCCCCAAAAACTTTGATGAAATCCTCGCCCCGGTAGACGGGAAGGTGGTGGTAATCGAAGAAATCGAAGAGAAGGAATATTTCCGCGACCGGCGCATCCAGATCTCCATCTTCATGTCGCCCATCAACGTGCACGTAACCCGATATCCGGCCAGCGGGGTGATTACCTACTCCAGGTACCACCCGGGCAAATACCTGGTGGCCTGGCACCCGAAATCGAGCGAAGAGAACGAGCGGACCACCGTGGTGATCCGGACGCCCAAATTCGGCGAAATCATGTATCGCCAAATTGCAGGAGCCATGGCCAGGCGCATTGTGAATTATGCAGAAGAAGACGAAAGCGTTCAGCAGGGCGAGGATTCGGGTTTTATAAAATTCGGCTCCCGGGTAGATGTGATCCTGCCCCTGAACAGTACGATAACCGCCAGGCTTCAGCAAAAAGTCCGCGGCGCCCAGACGTGTATAGCAACCCTACCACAACAACGGGATGATGAGTGAAGACCTCCATACGCGGTTCAGGCAGGCAGTTGACCGCGTCAACAGCTATACCAAGCCCCTGCCGGCTGATTTCCTGTTGAAACTCTACGCCTACTACCGCATAGCCAACAAGGATTACAGCCATCCCGGGAGTAAAAAGCCCCTGATCAACGCCTTTAAGGCCAACGCACTCATCCAGGCCCGGAACGTTACCCCGGAAGGGGCTATGCAGGCCTATATCGACCTGGTGCAACGCGAATTGCCCAAAGAGTAGCGCTACCCGTACATATCCGCCGGATCGGCCCGGGAGAGTTCCAGCAGGAATGCGCCGATCTTCCGGCTTACGTCCCTGAAAAACCGGGCACCCTTTTCCGCGGATGCCGCTGAAGGATCCCCTACCCCGGTATCCGCACTCACTTCGGACCATTTTCGTTCGGCCCAGGCCCAGTCCTGGTTGAGCCCCTCGATACGGAATTTCCGGGAAGCCCCGTCCCCCCAGGATTCCCTGGGAAGTACCAGGTCCGGCCGAAGGTGCAGCATCAGGCTGGTTTCCGCCTCATCGGCATGGTCCCCGGGGGCTTCCCAATACGTCTCCCGATCCATCGCCCGGAACCAATTGGTCATGCATACAAAGAGGTCCGGGTACCTCAGGCCGAGTTCCCGCAGGAGGGCTTTGAAATTATTCCCGCCATGACTGTTGAACACGACCAGTTTTTGAATGCCATGGCGGTGGAGGGTAGCCGCCACATCATCCAGTATGGCGAGCTGTGTGCTCGGGTTCAGGTTCATGTCCAGGTAGATGTCCGCCTGCCCGGTATTGACCCCGAACGGAATGGTCGGCAGGACCACCACCCGGCCACCCGCTTCCCAGGCATGAGCGGCCGCTGCCGCAGCCAGGGCATCCGCTTCGTAGTTATCCGTCCCGTAGGGCAGGTGGTAATTGTGGGCTTCCGTGGCTCCCCAGGGAAGGATGGCCAGGTCAAACCGGGTCTCCTTCAGGGCCTTCCAATTCGTTTCTGCAAGTATATAGGGTCGCATATTCGTTGAAATTTTAAATGTAGGGGTTGAGCGGATGGTTCGGAAATTGTCACCCCGACGTTTCATCCTTTTTATTTTCTGCCCGGATCAGTACGCCAGGGGCGCATCCCTCGCAGGCCGGGTCCGGGTACCGAAATAAATGCCCCCGGCCAGGGTGATGCCAAAATATACGGCCACAGCCGTACTGCCCAGGGCCCAATACGCATCGAGCCCGAACCAGTCGCCGGTCCTGTAGATAAGCCACCCGCCGGCCAGGGCGCGCAAAACTTCAATCAACGGGGCAAACCGCTGCCCGTCCATCAGGGCGGTAAACCCGAAGATTCCCGCAAACAGGAGCCCGCCCGAAAGCAGGAGTCCGGAAGACCCGATGGAACCGAAATTGTAAAACATAAAAATGAGCAACGCCAGGGTAACGGCCAGTTGAAATATCACATAAGCTTTCAGCAACGGGCCCGCAGGGGTATCGTACCGGCGGAAATTGTAAACGTCCGTAATCCCCTTCCGGGGGTACTTGACGGCTACATCAGCCGGTCGCCAGCCCGTGGGCATAAACCAGATGCGGAATTTGTCCCGGAGGCTCCGCGTACGCCAGGCATCGGCCAGCAGCCTCCCGAGATGCTGGAAGTTGATCAGGATCGGATTCCAGGTGGCGGCGGGCTTCAGCACGCCGTACTGGGGCGGGACATCCGGCAGCTCTTCCTGAAAGGTCCCGAACATCCGGTCCCAGACGCAGAGTATCTGCCCCAGGTTCTTATCGATGTACTCCGGGTTGATCGCGTGGTGAACGCGATGCTGGGACGGGGTTACGATCACGTATTCGAGCCAGCCCATCTTCCCGATGTGCTGGGTGTGGTACCAGAATTGCGCAAAGAGGTGGATGGGCGCCAGGATGGCGATTACCTGTTCGGGGACCCCCAGGATCGCGGCCGGCAGCAGCAGCAGGGAGAAATAGCCTACCAGGTTGGAAATCGGTTGGCGCAGGGCGCAGGCCAGGTTGAATTCTTCGCTGCTGTGGTGGATGACGTGTTGGTTCCAGAACAGGTTGACGCGGTGGCTCAGGCGGTGATTCCAGTAACCGGCAAAATCGATGGCGAGAAAAGCCACCAACCAAACACCCCAACTTGCCCGAATCTCAATGAGCGCCAGGTGTTCCAGCAAATACGGATAGGATACCAGGACGACCACCAGCCCCAGGGAATCCTTGACCACATTGGTCAGGCCCGAACTGATGCTGCTCACGGTATCCATCAGCTTGTATTTCTGGTTCCGGGTCCAGGCCCCGTAACCGATTTCCACTGCCATCAGCAGCAGAAAAAAAGGGATTGCATACAACAGGGCGGTGGCATAGGCCTCCATTAATACTCGGTTTTTCCTAAAAATAGGCATTCTCTCAGAATCCGAAAGGAACGGGGGGCACAAACCGGAATGTTATTGGACTGAACGCTTTGGGCGCATTACCGGTTGCTACACAACCGTTGGGCGTGATTGACAAATCGGCCCGGATGTAGTCAGCTAAAGCGCGAGGATCCCCGTATACCCAACGGAAATTTCGGACAGTCTCCGAAAATTACGGACAGTCCTCACTGTATTCGGCCGTGGCGTCCTTTGACCAGTTCCCAGGTATATTATCCAATTGGACTGCACTGACCTGGATACAGTTAAGCGGATTGCCCTCGGCGGCCATTGTGTTCAAATCTGGAAAGGCGGAAACATCCAGCCGACTGATTTGGTTATTGGCGAGGGTCAATAATTGCAATCGCGTATAGGTACTCAGCGAGATAGACTCCAATTGGTTTCCGGACAAACCGATTTTTTCAATTTCCGTGTTTTGGCCGATACTCAGTGAAGTAATTGCATTATTTTCTGCCCAAATAAATAGCAGGGACGTGTTGGCTGAAAGATCGAGATTTTCCAGGTTATTTCCACGAACGGATAAATTCACCAACTCCTTAAAATCCTCAATACCGCTGAGATTCTCGATTTCCCGGTTATCCAGGTTCAAGTCTTCCACGAATGCAATAGCCGATGTTCTGACGTTCCCGTCAACAGTATCATCATAGCCCAAATTAACCAGCGCAGCTTCAAAACGGGCATCCGGGATTTCGGTCAGTGGATCGGGCGGATATTCGGTAGAAACTTCTTTTTCATCGTCGCTGCACCCCAAAATCAGCACAGCTGGCAGGATCATCCAAATCTTTCGCATTTTTTATTTACAAAATACGGATTTAGCGTCAATTCTTCCAGCTAAGGCCTGGGGTTTCCGGAACCTCATTTTTTTTGCGATTCTTCCCCTCAGCGATCCCCGTTGCCCGGGATCCTGAAAATAAAACCCTGCCCGTGGATGTTTTCGATTTTCAGGGAGTCGTCCGCATCCAGGAGTTTGCGCAGGCGGGTAATGAAGACATTCAGGCTCTTCCGGTTGAAATAGTCGTTGCGGCCCCAGATCCTTTTGAGGATTTCCCCATGGGTGCAAAGCCTGTTCCGGTTCCGGGCCAGGTGGGCGAGCAATTCGCTTTCCCGATTGGTCAGCGACCGTTCTTCCCCGTCGATAAGCAGCTTCTGGTTCAGGCTATCGAAGGTGTACCGGCCCAGTTTCAGGGTGGTTTCCGGCTCGGCGCCGGATACCGGCTCCAGGCGGGACAACAGCGTTTCGATCCGGACGACCAGTTCTTCCTCGTCTATCGGTTTTTTGAGGTAATCTACGGCCCCCACCGAAAATCCCTTGAGCACGTCGATCTTCATGGAACGGGCCGTGAGGAAGATAAAAGGCAGGCCCGGGAAGCGATCGTGGATTTGGCGGCCCAGGGTAAACCCGTCGGTGCCGGGCATCATGACGTCGAGGATGACCAGGTCAAAGGCCCGTTGCTCCAAAAGCGGCATCACCTCGGAAGGGGCCTGGATCCATCGCAGGTCAAAGCCCTTCATCCCCAGGTATTCCGTTAGCAGGTACCCCAGGGAGGTATCGTCCTCTACGAGCAGCAATTTATAGGTTTTCGCTTCCATGGTTCGATAGTGGTAATTCGATGGTTATTTCGGTCCCCCGGCCGGGTTCGCTTTCAACGCGGATCTTCCCGCGGTGCCGG
Source organism: Robiginitalea biformata HTCC2501 (assembly GCF_000024125.1). Classification (NCBI taxonomy): domain Bacteria; kingdom Pseudomonadati; phylum Bacteroidota; class Flavobacteriia; order Flavobacteriales; family Flavobacteriaceae; genus Robiginitalea; species Robiginitalea biformata. Next base: position 3,328,636 of record NC_013222.1, read on the forward strand.
TCGACCACTGTTTTGACATAGCTCAGCCCAAGGCCGTAACCGCGAACCTCCTGCCGGTCCCCCTCGGGGATCCGGTAGTACTTCCTGAAAATGCGCCTCTGCTCGGCTGCGGCCATGCCCGGGCCCTGGTCCTTTACCGAGATGAGCAGCCTTCCCGAATCCCTGCGTGCTTCGAGGTGTACCGGGCTGCCCTTCCCGTATTTGCGCGCATTGTCCAGCAGGTTGCTCACCGCATTCTCCAGGTGGAAAACCGATCCGTTCATCTGCAGGGGGCCGTCCGGGAGGGTATGGGTAAACCGGATGCCCTCCAGGTCGCAAAGCGCCACGAACTGCTCGCATTGCTGCCTGAGCGCCGGTGCCAGGTTTATGGGTTCCATGGGGATGGACCCGGAGGCCCGCTCCAGGTTGCCGAGCTCGAGTACCTGGTCGATATGCCCGGAAACCCGGGCGGTTTGCTGCAGGATGGTGTCGGCCAGGGGCTTTTCCTCTTCCGGCAGCTTTTCCCGGAGAATCTTGGCGGCCAGGCTGATCGAAAATACCGGCGTCCGCAATTCGTGGGTCAGGTTGTTGATGAATTCATGGGTGGTGGTAATGGTCCGCTCCTGCCAGTAATAGGTTCGCAAAACCCAGAGCACGGCGATCAGGATCCCGGCCAGGAAGAGCAGGCTCGGAAAGGTCAGCCCGTTGAGCTGCAGCAGGAAATAGGTGGTCAGGTCGGCAAACTGCAGTTGCAGGATCAGCCGTTGCCCAACCCGCTCGGGCAGGTAGCCGTCCAGTTCTATGGGATAGGCAGACCGGGGGTCCGGCCTGCGATTGCCTGCGGCCGACGCGAGATAGTAGCTGCTGTCCCGGGTCATGAGCTCAAAGGTGAAATCCGCATCAATTTCATTGTCGATCAGCTTTTCTTTCAGGTAGTCCTCCAAAAAATGCCTGGAGGCATCCCGCATATGGTCCATCCCGGTGTTAAAGCGCGTACTGTCGCGCTCCAGGACACTCCCCAGCAGATACGTCAGCTGGTTGTTAGCGTAGAGCCCGCTCCGGATATCCGCCCCGGCATCGGAAATCTGCCGGGCGAATTGCAGCCGCGCCAGGCTCAGCCCGATGCGCAGATAGCGGTACTGGACAAAAGCCAGCCCGCCGATGGATATCACAAAAAGTGCTATAAAGAGAACTCTCCTGTTCAAAATGCTCCTACAAAAAAGGCGAATTAATCGTTACCGGCGGAACCGTTAATCCGGGTTTAACTTCATTAACCTTTCGTTAATCCAATTAACCCCATCCCAGCCGCCGGGATACGGGGCATCCCCTAGATTTGCCCCGGTTAAAGGTAGCACTTTCTCCAGGGTCTTGCCAACCAAAGGCCCGGACACCGCCCCGGCCTGCATGACAATTACCAGTCTGCCGCGGGAGGCTGAACAAACGCTGCCGGAAACCCATACAAACAACCGAAAGCAATTAAATACCCATGAAACAAACACCCGTCACCACAATGACCCAACATTCCTTACGCCGCTTGTCACCGGTCCTGGTATGCCTGGCCATGCTGATCCCTTCCCTGGGTTCCGCCCAGGGTTGCGTCGCAATCCGGCACTTTTCGAGTTGTACCGGCACACATCCGGAGAACAACATCCTCGCGAAGGGCGGATTGATGCTCAGCGCCAATTACCGGTATTTTAAATCCTTCCGCCATTTTCGCGGCACTGAGGAAGAACCGGACCGGGTGGCTAACGAGACCGAGGTGATCAACCACTCCCACGCCTGGGATTTTGTGGCCACCTACGGCATCTCAGACCGCTGGTTTGCCAGCCTGGTGATCCCTACGGTAATCAACACCCGCTCCTCCCTGTACGAACACGGGCGGGATCAGCGCAACACCACCTTTTCCAGGGGCCTGGCGGATATCCGGTGGAATGTCGGTTACTGGCTGCAGGATCCCGCTTCGCTCCCCAAAGGGAATGTCGCCATCGCCCTGGGGATGAAACTGCCAACAGGCAACTACCAGGCCACCGATATTTTCTACAATGTCGGGCCCGAAGGCGGCCCGGAGGTGCGTCCGGTAGACCAGTCCATCCAGGTAGGCGACGGGGGTTTTGGGGTTACTGCCGAAATCCAATTCTATCGGGAACTCAGCCCGTCCCTTTTCCTGTACGGAGGGGGATTTTACCTGTTTAACCCCAGGGAGACCAACGGGGTACGGACCTTCCGGGAAACCCTGAGCCCGATCCTGCAAAACGAAGCCGTCATGTCCGTCCCGGACCAGTATTCCGTTCGCCTGGGCCTGAGCCACCCCTTTTCCCCTGCGATTACCGGATCGCTCGGGGCGCGGTTTGACGGGGTACCCGTAAAAGATGTTATTGGGGGGAGCGGCGGTTTCAGGAGGCCCGGGAACGTCCTGGCCATCGACCCGGGCCTCACCTACACGAGCGGCCCGTTTGCCCTGAGCCTGAGTGTGCCGGTTGCCGTCCGCAGGGAGCGGCCCCAGAGCCTGACCGACCTGGAAACCCAGGAAGCGACCGGCCAGCCCCGCGCCGGAGATGCCGCCTTTGCGGATTATGTAATCAATGTGGCAGTAGCGTATCGTTTTGGCGGATCCGGCGTGAAACTGGACCCGGAAAAGCAGGATCCTTTTAACCGGTAGATATTCGTTTACCCATGGGTTTATTCTAACCCACTTGGGCTTGTTGATAACCGCCTGGCTTCCCGGATAGCCAACTTCATGCACTTGTCAGGCCAGCGGCCTATTGCAGGTTGGCGAGGCTTTTCTCGAGGGTTTCGATCTTCGCTTCGGCATCCGACGCCTTCTTTCGCTCCAGGGCCACAACTTTTTCCGGAGCATTGCCCACAAACCGGTCGTTGGAGAGCTTTTTCCTCACGGATGCCAGGAAGCCCCGGGTATATTCCAGTTCCTCCCGGATCTTCCGGATTTCCTCCCCCACATCCACAGCGCCTTCCAGGGGGATGAAATACTCGTTGCTGCGAACCCGGAAGGACAGGGCTCCTTCAGGGGGCTGTTCGCAATAGACGGGCTCTTCCACGTTGGCCAGTTTCCGGATCAGCACATCCCATTTGCGCGGTTGGTTTTCCTCGTCGAGCACGTGGAGTTGCAGCGCTTCCTTAAAGGGGATGTTCTTGTCTTTCCGGATGGTACGAACGCCGGAAATTACCCCCGAGGCAAATTCAAATTCCGCGAGCAGAGCAGGGTCCGCGTCGGGTGCCTCGGGCCAGGAAGCGACCACCAGGGCCTCCCGGGGAGACCGCTTGGCGATATGTTGCCAGACCTCCTCGGACAGGAAGGGCATAAACGGGTGCAGCAGCCGCAGGTTGTCCTCAAAGAGGCCGATTACCTCGGCGTAGGTTTTCCGGTCTATGGGCTCCCCATAGGCGGGTTTGACAATCTCCAGCAGCCAGGAACAAAAATCCTCCCAAAGCAGTTTATAGGTGGCCATCAGCGCATCGGAGATTCGGTATTTTGAAAAATGATCTTCAATTTCCGCCAGGACGGCAGAAAACCTTGCCCGATACCAGGAAACCCCCAGGGCGGCCGACTCGGGCTGCTCCCGGTCCGCCACCTCCCAACCGCGGACCAGACGGAAGGCATTCCAGATCTTGTTGGCAAAATTCTTCCCCTGCTGGCAAAGCGACTCGTCGAACAGCAGGTCATTCCCGGCCGCCGCGCTCAGCAACAGCCCCACCCGCACGCCGTCGGCCCCGAACTCGGATATCAGCTCCAGGGCATCCGGGGAATTCCCCAGGGATTTGGACATCTTCCGGCGCTGTTTATCCCGGACCAACCCGGTCAGGTAAACGGTTTCAAAAGGGCGTTCCCCCCGGAATTCATACCCGGCAATAATCATCCGGGCCACCCAGAAAAACAGGATGTCCGGTCCGGTAACCAGGTCGGTGGTCGGGTAGTAGTAGGACACTTCCTCGTTTTCCGGTTCCAGGATCCCCCCGAACACGCTGATCGGCCAGATCCAGGAGGAAAACCAGGTGTCCAGCACATCCTCGTCCTGCCGGAGGTCGTCGGGTTGCAGGGACGGGTTCCCGGATTGTTCCCGGGCCTGCTCCAGGGCCTCCGCGGGCGTTGCCGCGACGACGAAATCTGCCTGCCCCGGCCCGTAGTACCACGCCGGAATGCGCTGACCCCACCACAACTGGCGTGAGATGTTCCAGTCGCGGATATTCTCCATCCAATGCCGGTAGGTATTCTCAAACTTTGAGGGTACCAGGCGGACGTCGCGGGTCTCCAGTACGGCTTTAAGCGCGGGTTGTGCCAGCTCCTCCATCCGGAGGAACCACTGGTCGGACAACCGGGGCTCAATAACAGCCCGCGTGCGTTCGGACGTCCCGACCTTGTTGGTATAGGGTTCGGTTTTCACCAGGTAGCCCTTCGCCTCCAATTCCTTTACGATAGCCTTGCGGGCCTCGAACCGGTCCATACCCTGATAGTGCAACCCATGGGCGTTCAGGGTGGCATCCGGGTTAAAAATATCCACGATTTCCAGGCCGTGCTTCTCCCCGAGTGCATAATCGTTTTCATCGTGGGCCGGGGTGACCTTCAGGCAGCCTGTACCGAATTCCATAGTGACGTACTCATCCGGGATTACCGGGACCTCCCGGTCGCAAATCGGCACCCGCACGCGCTTGCCATGCAGGTCCAGGTAGCGTTCGTCTTCGGGGTGTACGCATACCGCCGTATCACCCAGGAGGGTTTCGGGGCGGGTGGTGGCTATCACTACGCGCGATTCGCTGCCCACCACCGGGTAAGCGATGTGGTAGAGGAAACCCTGGCGTTCCTCGTAATTCACCTCTTCGTCCGAGAGGGTGGTCCGGGCTTCCGGATCCCAGTTCACCATCCGGTACCCCCGGTAGATCAGGCCTTTTTTGTATAGGTCTACGAAAACCTGCAGCACGGACGCCTCCATATCGGGATCCATGGTGAATTTGGTGCGTTCCCAGTCGCAGGAACAACCCAGCTTTTTCAATTGCTCCAGGATAACCCCCCCGTAATTGTGGGTCCAGTCCCAGGCGTGCTTCAGGAATTCCTCCCGGCTGATGGAATCTTTGGAAATTCCTTCGTCCCGAAGTTTGGCAACGACCTTGGCCTCCGTTGCGATGGAGGCGTGGTCCGTACCCGGTACCCAGCACGCATTCTTCCCCATCATCCGGGCCCGGCGCACCAGGACATCTTGGATGGTATTGTTCAACATATGGCCCATATGGAGGACCCCGGTGACATTGGGCGGCGGGATTACCACGGTATAGGGTTCCCGCTCATCCGGGACAGAGCGGAAATATTCGTGCTCCATCCAATAGGTATACCATTGTTTTTCAACCCGTTGCGGGTCGTATTTTGAGGGGATATCCATTATTTTGGTATGGTTTTTGATCTAAGGGGGCGGACGGTTTGCGGAGCGGGGAAAATACCGGGTAATCCGGCCTGCCGCCCGAAAATTGTCAGCAAGATTAAATACGAAACAAAAATAAGTAACGTTAGTAGATAACAAAAGAATTTTGGATGTTCCTGCCTCAATGGCTACATTTGAAGTTCACCCAAAATGAACCACAATGAAAAAAGTAGTAATTCTATTGTTTGTAGGCCTACTGACTTGGAGTGTTTCCGCACAGGAAAAAACTGCAAAGATCGAATTCAAGACAGAAACGGTCGACTACGGTGAGATTGACAAGGGAAGCGACGGCCTCCGCGTATTTGAATTTACGAATACCGGCAATGCACCCCTGGTCATCAGCAAGGTGAGTTCCAGCTGCGGATGTACGATCCCCAAGAAGCCGGAAGCCCCCATCATGCCCGGGAAAACCGGGGAAATCCAGGTAAAATACGACACGAATCGGGTAGGTCCGATCCGCAAGGCGATTACGGTGATTTCCAATGCGGACACCCCGACGAAGATTCTGAAGATAAAAGGAACCGTTAAAGGCGTTGAAGGGAAGTAAAAATTACGATTTGAACCTCGAGAAAATCCCCCGGAAAAACCGGGGGATTTTTTTTGTGCATCCCGGGATGCCCGGTGCGCCTGCCGTAGCGGGAAATAACCGGCCGGGAACCGGCCACCTTAGCCCGCCTATTCAAAGAGTACCCTCCCCGCCTATTCAAAGAGTTCCCTCAGGGTAAAGGAAAATAGCAGGTCCCGGTTGTAGCGCTCAATGAGCAACCGGATCCGCTTCCCCTTCTTCTCGTTGATCATCTTCATGATTTCCTGCAACTTGTATCGGTGCACGGACTTGCCGTTCACCGCCAGGATCACATCTCCCTGCCGGAGGCCAACTTCCTCGGCCGGACTGCCGGCACGGATGGCGGAAACGACGATCTCGGGCACCAGGCTCAGGCGGGTTCTCTGGGAAGTCAGTATCTGGACCGTACCAAAGGTGTCTTCTTCATCCTGCTGCACCACGCCCCGCGAATCTGTAATGCGTTCGGCGATATAGCGGACCCCGGCGTGCTCGAGTTCAATCCCCGCCAGGTTGAAATGGAAGGGGTCGCGGAAATGCGCATTCGGTTTGAGAGTCAGCTCCCCGCTCGGGTAGTTGAACACCATGTTGAAGCGTTTGAGCAACTCCCCGCCGATACTGCCATCCCGGTCACCCAGGTTTGGGAGTGCCCTGAAAGAATCCAGGTAGGGGAAGGCCGCTTTTGCGTCGTTGAGGACAAAGTCGCCGACCCGGATTTGTTTGACCTTGGTCCGTTTCCCGTAGATGGTACCGCTCAGCCCTTTGCCCAGGTAATCTTCGTAATGTTTTTCCGGTATGTAGAGCCCTTCGTCGTCATCCCGGAACAACCAGAGCGCATCGCTGCTCCCGGTGTCCATCAGGAGCTTGACATCCAGTTCCTCCCCGTCTTCCAGGGTGACGCCCCCGCTGACATAGGCCTTGTTCCTGTCGATGGTGATCGGGACGGTTACCTCCCGCGACCGGTTCCTGTGCCTGTAGGTGGCCGGGTTGTGAAACCGGATGAACTTCCTGCCGTAATTGACTTCCACCACGTGGTCCCGGAACAGGTCGTACCCGATGATTCCGTGGATGGTAATGCCCAGGGAAGGCGAAAAATTCATTTCCCTGTCCAGCACCACGTACAACTGCTGGCCGGGATTTACCAGACCCTTTAATTTGAAAATATTGCCGGTGGAACGCAACGCGTCGATAGGGTCGCCCGTTCCCAAACCGCGGATCTGGATTTTGGCAACATTTCGGAGCTCTATGGAGTCCTGGTCGGCAACGTTGAAGAGGATGGGTTTGTTCACGCCCGTGTCCAGGATAAAACGCAGCGGGGTCCCGTTGACTTCAAGGGGGATAATCATCAGGTTATTCACCAATTCGAATGGGATCTTCGGGCTTTTTTTCCGGCCGTCCAGCAACTGGTAATGCTGCGCCGCCCCCCGGAAACAGCAGAGTACTATCCCCAGAAGCAACCCGATCCGCGCATATCGTACAAGCTTCATTACCAGTGGTGTATCTCTTAAAGTTACTAATTTATCGGACACCGAAGGCTTTTTTAACATCCCCTTAGGCCCCCTCCCTTCCCACAGGATGCGATTGGGGTTGCGGGGACCGAATGGTTTTCCCATTTTTGTGGCAGAAGCAGAAACCCTACCCTATTATGCCCACTCTCTCCAAAAAAGGCCAGGCCATGCCGGCCTCCCCGATCCGCAAGCTCGTGCCCTATGCCGAGGCAGCGAAAAAAAGCGGGGTGGAAGTCATCCACCTGAATATCGGGCAACCGGACATCAAGACACCGTCCCAGGCCCTGGAGGCTGTCCGGAATTTCCGGACGGAGGTGCTGGAATACAGCCGTTCCGAGGGGAGTGAATCCTACCGGGCCAAACTCGCCGATTACTACGGGAAACAGGGCATCGCGGTTACCCGGGAACAAATCCTGGTCACCACGGGGGGGTCTGAAGCCCTCTCCTTTGTAATGAGTTGCGTGGCCGACCTGGGAGACGAAATCATCATCCCGGAACCATTCTACGCAAACTACAACGGATTTGCCACGGCCACCGGGGTAACGGTGGTTCCGGTGGCATCCGGCATTTCGGATAACTTCGCCCTACCCCCTATTTCGGACTTCGAATCCTATATCGGACCCCGGACCCGGGCCATCCTGCTGTGCAATCCGGGCAACCCAACGGGGTACCTCTATTCCCCCGAGGAAATCCGATCGCTGGCGGAACTCGTACGCCGGCACGACCTGTTCCTGATTGCCGACGAGGTTTACCGGGAATTTGCCTACGACGGAAAAAAACACTATTCCATCCTGCAGGAACCCGGGCTGGAGGACAACGCCGTGGTGGTGGATTCGGTTTCCAAAAGGTACAGCATGTGCGGGGCGCGGATCGGTTGCATCATTACCCGGAACGAACAGCTCATGCAGGCGGCCCTGAAATTTGCCCAGGCGCGGCTGTCCCCGCCTACGTTCGCCCAGGTGGCCAGCGAGGCGGCCCTGGATACGCCCCCGTCTTATTTTGAAGCGGTCAATGCCGAATATACCCGCAGAAGGGATGTGCTCCTGGAAGAACTGGGCAAGATCCCCGGGATTCTTGTGGCCAGGCCCCAGGGGGCCTTTTACTGCATGGTGGAGTTGCCCATCCGGGATGCCGACCACTTTGCCCAATGGCTGCTGGAGGAGTTCAGGCTCGAGGGGGCCACGGTGATGCTGGCGCCCGCCGCCGGCTTTTACGCGACGCCGGGCCTGGGGGAAAACCAGGTGCGCATCGCCTACGTACTCGAGGAAAACCAGCTTCGGAAGGCGGTGAGGATACTCGCGGCAGCCCTCGAAAAATACCAGGCGGATGGTCATTGAACGCAACGTATCCCTGAAAGGGTTCAATACCTTCGGCATCGATGTCCCCGCCAGCCATTTTATCCGGGTAGACAACCTGGAAACCTTCCGGCAGGCCATAGCCGAACCGGACCTCCCCCCTCCTTTTATCCTCAGCGGAGGCAGTAACCTGCTGCTCACGGCCCCATTGGAAGCCCGCGTACTCTATATGGATACATCGGGCAAGGAAGTGCTGGACCAGGACGCGCACTCGGTTACCCTGCGCGTAATGGCCGGGGAAAACTGGCACGAGCTGGTGATGTGGACGCTGGAGCAGGGTTATGGCGGCCTGGAAAACCTCTCCCTGATCCCCGGGAAAACGGGGACGGCCCCCATCCAGAATATCGGCGCCTACGGGGCCGAGATCCGCGACGTACTCGTTGAACTCGAAGCCGTGGATATCCAAACCGGGGAGCCCCGGGTGTTCAGCAACGCTGCCTGCCGCTTCGGCTACCGGGATTCGGTCTTCAAACGCGAGCTGAAAGGACGCTACGCCATCTGGTCGGTCACCCTCCGGCTGACCCGCTCCGGGCACGAGATCCGGACGGGCTACGGAGACATTGCGGGCTGGCTGGAGCGGGAAGGCATCGAGGCTCCCGGGCCGCCCGAAGTTGCGCGGGCAGTTATCGCCATTCGAAAGAGCAAACTGCCGGATCCTGCCGAACTGGGAAACAGCGGGAGCTTTTTTAAGAACCCGGTTATTGGAAAGTCCCAATTTGAAAATCTCCGCACGCGCTTCCCGCAAATGCCGGGATATCCGCAGGAAAACGGGGACGTTAAGGTGCCGGCTGGCTGGCTCATCGATTCGCTCGGGTACAAGGGGCATCGCCAGGGCGATGCGGGCGTCCATAAAAACCAGGCGCTCGTCCTGGTCAATTACGGGGGAGCCTCCGGGAAAGAAATACTGGCCCTGGCGCGGGAAATCCAACAAGCAGTCCGGGATACGTATGGAATACAGATCGAGCCAGAAGTGAATATCTTGTAAGTTCCCCTGAAAATAATAACCCCCGCTGCGGGATCCGAAGCGGGGGCTAAACCAAACCAAACTAACCAAACATTACGTACGGCATGAAGTTCCCGTACGTCGAACTAATTCAAAAGTGAAAACGCCGGAGAACAAAAATTCTTAACTTAGCGTTTCCCTATATACGACAAGGCTATAGGGTTTGGATGCCGGGCAATATGCTTTTTTCCGGCCATCGCCCAAATCATGAGCACATTACTCGAAAAACATATAGTTGAACTGCTCCGGGAGGGCGATGAAAAGGCCATCGGCCTGCTCTATGAGCACTATGGGGACACGCTCTACGGGGTTGCCCTGAAGGTGGTAAAAAACGAAGAACTCGCCCAGGACGTGGTCCAGGAGAGTTTTGTGAAGATCTGGAAGAAATCCCATACCTACGACGCTTCAAAGGCCAAACTGTTTACCTGGCTATTCCGGATTACCCGCAACGCGGCCATCGACAAACTTCGCAGTTTGAGTACAAAGTCGGATAAGGAAATCCAAATAGACGTTTCGGACGTATATACAATAGGTGTGGACGGGGTGAACCCCGAATTGATGGACATGCAAAAACACCTCGGGAGTATTGAGCCCAAGTACCAGGTGGTGCTGGAGGCCCTCTTCTTCCAGGGAATGACCCAACAGGAAGCCAGCGAGGAACTGGATATCCCGCTGGGAACCATCAAATCGCGGCTCAAGATCGGCCTGAGGGAACTCAAGAAGATCTACGGCCCGGCCGTAATGATCGTTTATTGTTTATTGCAAGCGTTATGAAAGAAAAAATACAACAGTTTTTGGAGTCCGACCTGCTGGAGCAGTACCTGCTGGAAACTACGGGTCCTGAGGAAAGCGCCCGGGTGGAACGCTATATTGCGATGTACCCGGAGGTGCGCGACAGTTACCTGGAGTTGCAGGAAAACCTGGAAGCCTACGCCAAACTGCATGCCGTCCGCGCCCCGGAGGGCCTGCGCGAGCGCATCCTGCAACGCGTCCGGAATGAGCGGGCAGGTCGCCGGCGCTTTATGCGGTACGCCGTGGCAGCCAGCATTGCCGCCCTGTTCTTTGCCGGGGCGTCGTTCTGGTTTTACAACCAGAACCAGAACCTGCAGGTGGAAAACGACCTGGTCAACAATAAAATCCGGGTACTGGAAGCCGATATGAAGGAGCAGCTCGAGGATGTCCGCAACCAGTTTATCGTACTGAACAACCCGGGAACACGGAAGTTCATGGTTAACGGCAACCAAAAAGCCCGGGAACTCAAGGCGATTGCCTACGTAAACCCCGTGAAGAAACTCTCCTATATCAACGTGAGGAAACTCCCTAACCTGCCCGAAGACAAGGATTACCAGATGTGGGCCGAAGTCAATGGGGAAATGGTCAATTTGGGGGTCATCCGCAACTACGAAGACAAGGACAAACTGATGGCATTGCCCTACGGCGAGAAGGGGCTGAGTTATATCACCATCGAACCCAAGGGAGGCAACACCACCCCCTCCGTTCAAAATATCGTGGCGGATTTTTCCTACTGAACCCCAACGGAACGAATAGCCCGGGCCCCTTGTAAAAGGGGCTTTTTTTATATCTTTGTACCAAATTGGAATCCATGAAACTCATCCTGCTGACTATCGGATTGCTGGCACTTGCCTTTGCGGGTATCGCCATCAAGATATGGGCCAGGAAAGACGGTGCCTTTGCCGGCACCTGTGCCAGTCAAAACCCCCATCTGAACAAGGATGGCGAGGCGTGCGGCATGTGCGGCAAACTGCCTTCGGAACAAGAGTGCCGGCAGCAGGCCGACGCCTGACCCGTTGACCGCATCCCCCAGGATTCCCCAGACCCCCAAGCATCCCTTTGCATACGGAGAAAGACATACTGCTACAGACTATCGATAAGGCGCGCTCGGGTAGCCAGGTGGCCTTCAGCCAGCTTCTCGACGCCTACTGGCAGGAGGTGTACCATTTCCAACTGGGCAGGACGCAGAACGAGAACGACGCCGAGGATATTGCCATTCAGACCTTTGCCCGCGCCTTTGACAAACTGGACACCTACGACCCCACCTACGCCTTCAACACCTGGCTGATTACCATTTCCAAGAACCTGCATATCGATTTGCTGCGAAAACGCAAACGCAACATCCTGGAAGGCACGGACAACAGCCACAGCGATGCGGTAAAACGCGTCCTGGACGACGCCCCGACGGCAGAGGACCAGCTCATCATCGAGCAGGACCTGAAAACCCTGTTGCAGTATATCCGGAAACTCAAGCCGGGATACCGGAGTGTCATCGAATTGCGGTTCTTCCAGGAGATGAGTTATGCGGAAATCGCCTCGGCCCTGGATGAGCCGATCGGCAATGTAAAGGTGCGGCTGCTCCGGGCCAAGAAGTTGCTGGCCGGGCTCATAGCCCGGGATAAGGGAAACAGCTGAAGGGGTACTGGAATAGGCCTGATTTAGTTCGTATATTTGCTTAAAATTTCGCTATGAGCACCACCGCGGTACCCAAAACTGCCGAAACGACCAAGGGAAAGCCCAAATGGCTCCGGGTCAAGCTGCCAACTGGTAAGAAGTACACCCAGTTGCGCAAGCTTGTGGACACCTACGACCTGCATACCATCTGCACCTCGGGCAGTTGTCCGAATATGGGGGAATGCTGGGGGGAAGGTACGGCCACGTTCATGATTCTGGGCAACGTGTGTACGCGTTCCTGCGGTTTCTGCGGCGTAAAAACGGGCCGCCCCTCCGCGATTGACTGGGCAGAACCCGAAAAAGTGGGCCGTTCCATCAAAATCATGGGGATCCGACACGCGGTAATTACCTCGGTAGACCGGGACGACCTGAAAGATATGGGGTCCATCCTGTGGGCGGAAACCGTCAAGGCCATCCGCAGAATGAACCCGGATACGACACTGGAAACCCTGATCCCCGATTTCCAGGGGGTGGAACAACACCTGGACCGTATCCTGGAGGTAGCCCCTGAGGTAATATCCCACAATGTGGAAACCGTCCGGCGATTGACCCGGGAAGTCCGGATACAAGCCAAATACGACCGCAGCCTGGGTGTCCTGAAATACCTGAAGGACCAGGGTGCCAACCGGACCAAATCCGGGATCATGCTCGGGCTGGGAGAAACAGAGCCCGAAGTGCTGCAGACCCTGGAAGACCTGCGGGAGGCCGGGGTTGACGTGGTCACCATCGGACAGTACCTGCAGCCCTCCAAACGCCATTTGCCCGTAAAGGAATTCATCACCCCGGAACAATTCGACAAATACCGGGAGGCCGGCCTGGCCATGGGCTTCCGGCACGTGGAAAGCGGCGCCCTGGTGCGCTCGTCCTACAAAGCGCACAAGCACATCCATTGATGCCCGCTTCCGGCAGGCCGAATCCCTGCGGGAACGGGTAAACACCCTGAAAGTCTTGAAAAAAATCACCATTGGTATCAACGGGTTTGGCCGGATCGGCCGTACACTCTACCGCCTGCTGGAACCCGTGCCGCATTTGGATGTCGTCCTGGTGAACGACCTGGCGGATAGCCGTACCCTGGCGCACCTCCTCCGTTACGACAGCATCCACGGCCCCCTGCCCCACCCCGTCTCCGTTACGGATAACGGGTTCCAGATGAACCAGACAGAAACAACCCTCACCAATTTCGGGGAACCCGGGCGCATCCCCTGGGGGGAACACGGGGTTGACCTCGTGGTGGAGGCTACCGGACGTTTCAAAAACCGGGAGGCCCTGGAGGCCCACCTGGCCCGGGGGGCCAAAAAAGTCATCCTGTCTGCCCCTCCGGAAGATGCCGACATCCCCATGGTGGTTTACAACATCAACGACCACTTGCTGACCCCGGAAACAGCCATTTTCAGTTGCGCCTCCTGTACCACCCACAGCGCAGCCCCCCTGATCAGCGTGCTGGACGAGCTCTGCGGGATTCAGCAGGCCTATATTACCACCGTTCACTCCTATACCTCCGACCAGAGCCTGCACGACCGGCCCCACAGGGACCTGAGGCGGGCGCGGGCCGCCGGGCAATCCATCGTCCCGACCACTACGGGGGCTGCCAAGGCCCTCACCCGCATTTTCCCGCATCTCTCCGATGTCATCGGGGGTTGCGGCATCCGTGTACCGGTTCCGAATGGTTCGCTTACGGATATCACGGCCCAGGTGCGGAACCCCGCATCCATTGCCGAAATTAATGCTACATTTAAAAGAATTTCGGAAAATGAGCTGAAAAACATCCTTTTTTACACGGAAGACCCGATAGTTTCGATCGATATAAACAATAGTTATTACTCCTGTACGTTTGATTCTCAGATGACTTCCGTGGTGGGCAACCTGGTGAAGGTCATTGGATGGTACGATAATGAAACCGGCTACAGCAGCCGGGTAAGGGATACAATTGAGTTACTGCTAGAGCGAAACTTTATTTGAAACGCCTGTTGCGACATACGATTGCGCTTATCTTCCTGGTTTCCTGTTTCTCTGCGGGCTGGGGGCTCCATGCCCAGCTCCCACTGCAGGAGGAGCGGGAATTTGACGTTTATATCAACCAGGCGCGCGTCTACTGGAACCGGGACGACCTGGAACTTGCCCTGGAAGAACTGGACAAGGCGGCCGAATGGGCCGAGGAGCAACAGAGCGAGAAAGACCTGATCGACTGCTACCACTATTTTGCATTGATCTACCTGGACATGGACAAGGAGGAAACCGCCCAGTTCAACAATGGTCGCGCCGCCCTGATGCTGGAGGAGATCGAATATCCCTATGGCACGGCGGTCCACTACTATATCAACGCGAAAATCCTGTATACGGAAGGAAACTTCTTCCAGGCCATTTTCCAGCTCAACGAAGCGCGGCAACGCACCAACGACCGGAACCTGCTCAACCGCATCACGCTCCTGGAAGCCGATAACCTCAGGAGCATCGACAAATACGAGCAGGCGGAAACCAATTACAACTCCCTGCTGGTCAACACGGACCCCTATGAACGGGAGTTTCTGCGGGCCAGGGCCTACCTGGGCCTGGCACGCCTCGACCTCGTGCAGGAACTGTTGCCCGAGGGTATCGAAAATGCCCAATACGCATTGGATATTGCGGAATCCAACGGGTTTACAACGGAATACATCCTGGCCAACGAACTGCTGGCCAACATGTTTGAACAAACCCGTCAGTTCGACCAGGCCCTGGCCTCCACCAGGCACCTGATGCACTTCAAGGATTCCGTGAGGGGCCTCGCCCGGGAAAAGGCCCAGCTGGAAACGGCCGACCGGATCCAGACGGAATATATGAGCAAGGAGATCCAGCGGCAGGACGAGGAGATCCAGGAACTCAGCGAATCTGCCAACCGCTCGGAACTCACCGCCATCCTTTCCTCTGCTTTTCTGATCATTATTTCCCTTCTGGCCGTTTCCCTCTACAGGAACAACCAGATCAAACTGAAGACCAACGATTTGCTGCACACCAAGAACCGGGAGCTGCACGCCGCCCGGGATGCTGCGGTCCAGGCCATGGAAGCCAAGACCAACTTCCTGTCTACGGTCAGCCACGAGCTGCGGACACCCCTGTACGCCGTTACGGGGCTCACCCACCTCCTGCTGGAGGAAAACCCGAGCAAGGAGCAGCAGGAGCACCTGAAAGCCCTGAAGTTTTCAGGGGATTACCTGCTGAACTTTATCAACGACATCCTCCAGATCAACAAAATCGACGCGGACAAGCTGGAGATGCTGGAAATCGAATTCAACCTGAAGAAGATCCTTACCGAGGTGATGAATTCCCTCCAGCAAACCGCCAAGGAAAGTAAAACGGAAATGATCCTGGATTTCGACCCGGAAATCCCCTCCCACCTGATGAGCGACCCGGTGAAGCTCTCGCAGGTCTTTATGAACCTGATGGGCAATGCCCTGAAGTTTACCAAAAACGGGGAGGTACTGGTGCTGGCCCGTTTGGTGCGGAAGGAAGACGACCGGGCCCGCGTGTACTTCGAGGTCCGTGATACGGGTATCGGCATCAGCGAGGAAAAGCAGAAAACCATCTTTGACAGCTTTGAGCAGGGGTCCATCCAAATCAACCGGGAATACGGGGGTACCGGCCTGGGGCTGACCATCGTTAAGAGCCTGCTGGGCCTCTTTGGCAGCACCATCCAGTTGGAAAGCACCCTGGGGCAGGGCAGCTCCTTCTTCTTTGAGCTCGATTTCAAATGCAAGGACGACCTGATAGACGAAGTACCTTTCGAAGTGACCCCGAAAGAGTACGACTTCAAGGGGCTCCACCTGCTCATTGTGGAGGACAACAAGATCAACCAGGTAATCACGCGGAAGATGCTGGCCAAAAAGGAGATTTCCTCGGATATCGCCAACAATGGCACCGAGGCCATCCAACTGGCGAGCTCCAACTCCTACGACGGGATCCTGATGGACATCCACATGCCGGGGATCAGCGGTGTGGAGGCCACCCAGGAAATCCGCAAGTTCGACCCGGAAACCCCGATCATCGCCCTGACTGCAATTTCCCTGGACGACAGCCTGGAAGCCTTTTACGCAGCCGGCTGCAACGACGTGGTGACCAAGCCGTTCAAACCCGAGGTGTTCTACCAGAAGATCGGGGAGAATATCCTGGAGCCCAAACTGCGCAAAACGCTTTCCTGAATCCCCAGCAGCGAAAGCTGCGTGCCACAGGCCCCGGCCCGGTGGCCCCTGCCGCCCCCGCCGCCTCTGCAGCCCCCTAAAGCGAGTCGATAAAATCCAACAGCACCTTTTCATCCGCCTCCCCGAACTGGTGCGCAACCCCAATGACCCAATGCCCCGTTAGATCGCTGCCCAGGCGGGCCGCGTCCTTTTCGGTGGTCAGGATCCTTTTCCTGCTGCGCAGGGCATCGATTTCCCGGGGTGAAAAGCGGTGGTGGTCGGGGAATTCCAAATGCTCAAAAACCAGGCCCAAACTTCGCAGGTGGCGCACCAGCGGTTCCGGGTTGGCAATACCGGTTACCAGGGTCAGCGGCTCCTTGCGGAGCTCCTCAGGGGATACCACCCGGCCTTCCGTATCCCTGACGTCCGAATAGGCGAGGCGGGCAAAAACCACCCGCTGACCCGGGTCCGGCTGCAACCTGCCGGTGATCTCCGCCCGCGTCTCCGGATCGGGCAATTCCGGGCATTTGGTCACCGCAATGATCCCGGCCCGCCGGGCCTGGGATTTATGGTCCCTCAGGTCCCCGCCCGGCAGGTACCCCTGATCCGTGTAAAGGGCGCCCCAGCAAGTGAGCAGGATGGCCCCGGACGGACGCACTTTCCGGTGCTGATGCCCGTCGTCCAGGATGATCAGGTCCGGGGAGGCCAGGTGGGTGAGTTTACGGATGCCCCTTCTGCGATCGGCATCCACTGCAACGGCCACCTTCGGGAACTTCAGGGCAATCTGTGCAGGCTCGTCCCCCAGGTCATCGGCCGAGGTATCCGGGCCCGCCAGGACAAAGCCCTTGCTCCTGCGCCGGTATCCCCTGCTGAGTACAGCTGCGCGACGCGCCCCGATGCGGCGCAGTACCCATTCCACCATGGGGGTCTTCCCGGTCCCGCCCACACTGAGGTTCCCGATACTAAGCACCGGGGTAGCGAACGACTCGGACGCACACCAGCCCCGGTCGTAGCACTGGTTCCTGAGCCATACCGCGGCGGCGTATACCAGCGAAAAGGGCCAAAGCAGCTTGCGGATAACCTCCATAGGAGCGAAAATAGTTTATTTATCTTTGAACAAACCCAAAAAACCTGCCGACGGATGACCGTAAAAGAAATAGCCGACTGCCTGGAAGAACTGGCGCCCCTGCAGTTTGCCGAAGACTTCGACAATGTCGGGTTGCTGGTGGGCGACCCCGGGCGTGAAGTCACCGGGGTACTCGTCACCCTGGATACCCTGGAGGACGTCGTGGGGGAAGCCATCGAAAAAGGCTGCAACCTGATCGTCAGCTTCCATCCGATTGTTTTCAAGGGCCTGAAAAAGATCACCGGGGCCACCTACGTGGAGCGCGTGGTGGCCCGGGCGATTGAAAACCGCGTGGCGATTTACAGCATGCATACCGCCCTGGACAATGTAAAAAGCGGGGTCAACGGGCGGATCGCCGACGAACTCGGACTGGAGGACCGTTCCATCCTGATACCCGCAAGGGGGAAGTTGCGCAAACTCACCACCTACGTACCCGAATCCGGCAGGGAGTCGTTGCTCCAGGCACTGTTCGCCGCTGGAGCCGGGCAGGTGGGCAATTATTCCAATTGCAGTTTCAGCAATACGGGAGAGGGCACCTTTTTGCCCGGGGAGGAAGCCAACCCCACCATCGGGTCCCGCGGGAAGCTCCACCGCGAACCGGAATCCCAGTTGCACCTCACCTTTACGGCAGACAGGGAGCAACAGGTGCTCCGGGCCCTGCGGGAAAACCACCCCTACGAGGAAGTGGCCTATGAAGTGACCGCCCTGGAGAACACCTACCAGCAGGTGGGGATGGGCATGGTGGGCACACTCCAGCGGGAATTGGACGAAAAACAATTCCTGGACCTGCTGAAAAGCCGGTTTGGCACCCCCTGCATCCGCCATTCGGATTTTACGGGAAAGAAGGTGCGGCGGGTTGCCGTACTGGGGGGCAGCGGGGCCTTTGCCATCGGGGCGGCACGGGCAGCCGGTGCTGATGCTTACGTAACCGCCGACATCAAATACCACGACTTCTTCCAGGCGGCCGGGGAGTTGCTGCTGGCAGATGTCGGGCACTATGAAACTGAGCAGTTTACAAAAAACCTGCTGCACGATTATCTTACAGAAAAAATTCCTAATTTTGCGATCTCTTTATCCGGGACCCGAACAAATCCCATCAACTATTATTAGACATTATGGCAACAAAGACTGAAGTGACGGTAGAAGACAAACTGAGAGCCCTCTACGACCTGCAACTCATCGACTCCCGGGTTGATGAAATCCGCAATGTCCGCGGGGAGTTGCCCCTGGAGGTGGAGGACCTCGAAGACGAGGTGCTCGGGCTGAAGACCCGCGTGGACAAACTCAAAACGGATGTCGAAACCATCAACTACGAGATCACTGCCAAGAAAAATATGATCGAGGACGCCAAAGCCCTGATCAAGAAATACGCCGAACAACAGAAAAACGTCCGGAACAACCGGGAATTCAACTCCCTGTCCAAGGAAGTGGAATACCAGGAACTCGAAATCGAGCTGGCCGAGAAGCACATCCGGGAATTCAAGGCCCAGATTGAGCAGAAGAAGGAGGTGATTGCCGAGACCAAGGAAAAACTTTCCGAGCGGGAAACCCACCTGAAACACAAGAAAAGTGAACTCGACGCGATCCTGGCGGAAACCGAAAAGGAGGAGAAGGCGCTGATCGCCAAGTCGGAAGAATTCGAGAAGCAGATTGAAGACCGCCTGGTTTCCGCCTACAAGCGGATCCGCGGCAGCGTCAAGAATGGCCTGGCCGTAGTCCCGATTGAACGGGGCGCGTCCGGCGGGTCCTTCTTTACGATCCCCCCCCAGGTACAGGTGGAGATCGCCTCCCGCAAAAAGATCATCACGGACGAGCACAGCGGCCGTATCCTGGTAGACCCGGCCCTGGCCGACGAAGAGCAGGAGAAAATGCAGAAGCTGTTCGAAAAGATCAAATAACCCGGGCATTGCCGCACTGGCGGCATTCGCAATATTTCGGGGAATCCGCTAAGAACCACTCCAGACAGGGGTGGTTTTTTTATTTGCCGGCTGCTACCGGCTGCTGGTCCAGGAGTTCGAGGATCCGGTTGGTAACCTCCGGGCTGTCCCAGCGGTTTTCCAGATCCGGCATTTGCATTACCTCCCGCATAATGGCTTCCTGCCGGTCGCCCATCGCAAGGGCCTCCGCGTAGGGCCGGTCCGAAAACGTCACCCGGGAATAGGCCGGGATCCATTTATCCGGGTAGGCATTGGCAAAATGGCGCTCGATTTTCTTTTGGAGTAAAAATTCCGGGTCGGCCGTCCGGGAGCTCATCTCCACAAAGTTCCGGTAACTCAGTTCGGCAATGGCGTCGGCATTCGGTTTGCGCCGGGCCTGGTACTCGGAGAACACCCGCTCCCAATCGCCCCCGTGCTGCTGCATCAAACCGGTCAGTACAGTAATGTCTTCAAAACCTGCATTCATCCCCTGCCCGTAGAAGGGGACAATGGCGTGCGCCGAATCGCCCACCAGGGCTACCTTATCCCAGTAGGTCCAGGGGTAGCAACGGATAGTGACCAGCGCGGAGGTGGGGTTTCGGAAAAAATCCCCGGTTAAATTCTCGATATCAGGGGTAACTGTCGGGAAATACTTGCGGAAAAAGTCCCGGGCATCGTCCCGGGTCTGAATTTTTTCAAAAGACACCTCCCCTTCAAACGGCAGGAAAAGCGTACAGGTAAAACTGCCGTCCAGGTTGGGCATGGCGATGAACATGAACCGGCCGCGCGGCCAGATGTGGAAGGAGTGTTTGTCCAGCTTGTGGGATCCATCCGCATTGGGCGGGATGGTAAGTTCCTTATACCCCACATCGATAAAATCCTGGGAATAATCAAAACGGCTGCGGCGCTGCATCTTGTGCCGGACCCTGGAGAATGCCCCGTCGCAACCAAAGACGTGGTCAAAGGCGTATTCCTCCCACTCCCCTTTCTCGGTTTCCCCCGTGAAGAGGCGCGCAGTGGGCAGGTCTACATCCCAGACCTTTTCAGAGAAGCGGAAACTCGCACCGGCCGCTTCGGCCAGGTCGATCATCCGGCGGTTGAGCACCCCCCGCGAAATGGACCAGATGGCCTCCTCTTCCTTGCCGTACTTCTGGTAGTACACGGGTTCGTCAGACACATGCATGGCCCGCTGGTACAGGGGGATTGCCAATTTGCGTACCTCCTCCTCTATCCCCGCCTGCCGCAAGGCCTTCCATCCCCGGTTACTCATCGCCAGGTTGATGGAGCGACCCGAAAACTCCACGGTCCGTATATCGGGCCTGCGGTCAAAAACGGTCACCGCGTGGCCAGCTTTTCGCAGGAAGATCGCCAACAGCGACCCGACCAGGCCGGATCCGACGATGGCAACCTGTTTCGGTTTTTGAGACATATAAACGGGTTAGCTGGCTAAAGTTACTAAAACCTGCCGGTTTCCTGTCCTCCCGCACATTTCCCTGTTTATTTAGGGAAATCCTAACAGTGTTTTGTTTAATTAATAACTATTTTCGTTAAACGTTTATGCATTCAAAGAAACACCTCCCCGAAAAAATTTGCCCGGTTTGCCTGCGGCCCTTTAGCTGGCGCAAGAAATGGCAGCGCAACTGGGAGTCTGTCAGGTATTGCAGCAGCCGTTGCCGCAACCACCGGGGTCGGGTGGATACCGGCTCGGAAGCAACCCTGCCAGGCCGGAAGGATGGCAGGCAAAAAACGGTGAAACGATGACAACAGCCCTCTATTGGTTCCGCAATGACCTGCGGGTTACCGACAACCCGGGACTTCTGGCTGCCTGCAGCAGCCAGCGCGTCCTGACGGTATTTTGCTTCGACCCCGCGGACTTCCGGGAGGGGGATTACGGCATCCGCCGGATGGGGCCCTACCGGGCGGGGTTCCTGCGGGAATCGGTCCTCGCACTTCGGGAGCAACTGCAGGGCCTCAATATCTCCCTGCATATCCACTTCGGCCCACCCGGGGACATCCTCCCCGGGATGATCAAAAAGTACGGGGTCACCGACCTGCACCTGCAACGGGAATGGACCCGGGATGAATGCCTGGCCCTGGACGCGGTCCGCGAGGGGTTGCCCCCCGGGGTGACTGTCCACGAGCATTACCAGCAATTCCTCTTCCACCCCGAAGACTTGCCTTACGACAGTTTTGACGACATCCCGGACGTATTTACAGGCTTTCGGAAAAAATGCGAAAAACACGTATCGGTCCGGTCCCCGGAAGATACGCCTGCCCGGCGGGAAGCGGTATTTGCTCCCGCAGGGGACGGCGGCCTGCCGGGATGGGAGGCCCTCGGGATGGCTCCCCCCCGGGCCGATTCCCGGAGCGCCTTCCCGTTCCGGGGCGGGGAACCTGCTGCCTGGGACCGGCTGCAGGAATATTTTTGGGAATCCCGGTTTCTGAGCACCTACAAACGCACGCGGAACGGGTTGGTCGGAACCCGATACAGTACCAAGTTTTCCCCCTGGCTGGCCAACGGTTCCCTCTCTGCCCGGCAAATTTACCGGGAGGTAAAGCGCTACGAACAGGAAGTGGAAAAAAACCGGGATACGTACTGGCTGGTCTTTGAATTGATCTGGCGCGATTACTTTAAGTATGTTTCCCTGAAACACGGCCCGAAAATATTTGCCCCCGGCGGCATCCGGGAGGTGGAAAGGGACTGGGGTGCCTCCCGGGAGGCGTTTGCCCGCTGGACACAGGGGGAAACCGACAGTGACTTTATCAATGCGAACATGCAGGAGCTCCGCCTGACGGGCTGGATGAGCAACCGGGGCCGGCAGAACACGGCGAGCTACTGGTCACAGGACATGGGGCAGGACTGGCGCCTGGGGGCCGCCTGGTTCCAGTATCTGCTGCTGGACTACGACGTCCACAGCAACTGGGGGAACTGGATGTACAACAGCGCCGTCGGCAACGATCCCCGGAACCGCAAGTTCAACCCGGAACACCAGGCCAGCCGCTACGACGCATCGGGGAAATTCCGGCGCCTCTGGCTGCAGGGCACCCTCTTTGACGCAGCCCCCGAAGCGCCCACAGCCATCGCAACCCCCGGGGAGCTGTCCGCCCCCGGCGGGGAAGGGACCCAACCGGACGATGCACCATCCCAACCGTCAAAACCTGAAAACACCCCATGAAAACACTGCGACTCATCCTGGGCGACCAGTTAAATGCCAAACACAGTTGGTATAAAGAAACGGACCCCGAGGTGGTTTACCTGATGGCAGAGATGCGGCAGGAAACCGATTATGTAAAACACCACATCCAGAAAGTCCTGGGGTTTTTTGCCTCCATGCGGAATTTTGCCGGGGAACTCGGGGATAAAGGCCACCAGGTGCGTTATTTTAAGATTTCAGACGGGGACAACCCCGGGAAGCTGCCGGAGCTTATCCGGCAGGTACTCAGTGAAGGAGGCGCCGAAAGGTTTGAATACCAGTCGCCCGACGAATACCGCCTGGACCAGCAGCTGCGGGAGCTTTGCGAGGCCCTGGATTGCGAGACGCAAGCCGTGGATACCGAGCACTTCTATACGGGCCGATCGGATCTGGCCGAATTTTTTGACGGCAAAAAACAAATGGTCATGGAGTCGTTCTACCGCATGATGCGCCGGAAACACCAGGTATTGATGGATGAGGGGGATCCGCTGGGCGGCCGCTGGAATTTTGACGGCGACAACCGGAAGAAATGGAAAGGGGAACCCGAAATCCCCCACGAGCGCGGTTTTCGCAAAGACCTGACGGCCCTGGAACAGGAAATCCGCGATGCCGGGGTAGAAACCATCGGCGAGGTGGATGCGGACAGCTTTAACTGGCCTACCTCCCGGGCCGACGGCCTGGCCGTTCTCCGGCATTTCTGCGATTCCCTCCTCGTACATTTCGGGGATTACCAGGATGCCATGCATACCGGGGAGAAATACCTGTTCCACTCCCGCCTGTCGTTTGCACTGAACACCAAGATGTTATCCCCCCGGGAGGTGGTGGAGAAGGTGGAGGCCACCTACCGGGACGACCCGGACGCCATCGACCTGTCGCAGACAGAAGGATTTATCCGGCAAGTACTCGGGTGGCGGGAGTATATGCGCGGGGTATACTGGAAGGAGATGCCCGGGTACGCCGACGGCAACGCCCTGGGGAATGAGAATCCGCTCCCGGACTTTTACTGGACGGGGGAAACCAAGATGAACTGCCTCTCACACGCCATCCGCCAGAGCCTCGACACGGCGTACGCCCACCATATCCAGCGACTGATGATCACGGGCAATTACGCCCTGCTCACCCAAACGGACCCGGACCAGGTGGACGCCTGGTACCTGGGCATCTATATCGACGCGATCCAGTGGGTAGAAATGCCCAATACCCGCGGGATGAGCCAGTTTGCAGACGGGGGGCTGGTGGCCACCAAACCCTATGTGAGCAGTGCAAACTACATCCGGAAAATGAGCAATTATTGCAGCGATTGCCAGTATCAGGCATCCGAAAAAACAGGGGATTCTGCCTGCCCGTTCAATGCGCTTTACTGGAACTTCCTCGATGCGAAAAAGGACCAACTGGGCGACAACCCCCGGATGGGGATGATGTACCGGTTACTGGAGAAGATGGATCCCGGGGAGTTGGAAGCCCTCAAAAAACGCGCTGCGTCCATTATAGCACATCCCCAGCGCTATTGAGCCGGTTTCCGGGCGGTTTTCACAATTTCTTAACCATCCGGCGGCAACCGGGGCCCGTGCACCCCTCGTATATAAAATAGAAATCAACGCTTCGGCGACTCTATATATGCAAGAAAAGACCTTCCAGGCAGCTGCCCGGAAGGTCTTTTCGATTTCTCGCCTTCCCCGGGGGAAAAGCTATTGCGCTAAACCCAGGAGGTACTAATCCAGGATGTCGTCGACAATGCCGTACTCCACGGACTCTTTGGCGTCCATCCAGTAGTCCCGGTTGAAGTCTTTCATAATTTTTTCAAAGGGCTGCCCGCAGTTCTCCGCCAGGATCTGCGCCCCGATTTCGCGGGTCTTCAGAATCTCCTTGGCCTGGATTTCGATATTGGAAGCCTGGCCGCGTGCTCCCCCGCTGGGCTGGTGGATCATTACACGCGCATGGGGCTGCACAAAGCGGCGCCCCTTTTTCCCGGCCGACAGGAGGATGGACCCCATGGAGGCAGCCAGTCCGGAACAAATAGTCGAGACCGGGCTCTTGAGCGAGGTGATAGTATCGTAAATCGAAAACCCGGAGGTTACATACCCTCCCGGGCTGTTGATATACAATTGGATTTCCTTGTTGTTCTGCAGGTCCAGGTACAAAAGCCGGTCGATTACGTGTTTAGCCGAGTCGTCGTCTACCTGGCCCCAGAGGAAAACTTTCCGTTCCTCCAGCATCCGTGCGTCGATCTGTTCCTGAATCTTTCCTTTTTTTGCGCTCATAGACCGTTTTGGGTTTAGGGGCAAAAATAATCAATTTATCAGAATACGCGCAGGCATCCCGCTCCCCTATTGCTGCTATTTCCGCCCAAAGGCCCTATCTTTGGTAAAAACCAACAAACATGTATTTAAGAGTCCTGATATTCTGCTGCCTGCTGCTCGCGGGTGCCTGCAAGGAAGCCCCCGAAAAACAAAACGATGCGTCGCCGGAAGCGGCCCTGAACCCGATGGACGACCTGGACCGGCTGGCGGCTGCCCACGGGTTTGCCAACTGGAAAGATGTATCGGAAATCCGGTTTACTTTCAATGTGGACCGGGATACCTCCCATTTTGAACGCCGTTGGATCTGGAACCCTGCCGAAAACCGGGTCACCCGCATCATGGGCTCCGATACGCTCACCTTCCTGCGCTCCGAGGTGGATTCCACCCTCATGCAGGCAGACGGCGGCTTTATCAACGACAAATACTGGATGCTGGCCCCTTACCAGTGGGTATGGGACCGGGAGAGCTTTGAATGGGAAATCGACCCGGCTGCCCCTGCGCCGATTTCGGGGGATACGATGCCCAAACTGACTATCGTCTACGGGAATGAAGGCGGCTATACCCCCGGGGACGCTTACGATTTCTATATCGGGCAGGACTCCCTGGTGGCCGAATGGGTTTTCCGGAGGGGCAATCAACCCGAACCGAACCTGGCCGCCACCTGGGAAGAGTACCAGGACCACAACGGGCTCAAAATAGCCACCATGCACCAGAACCCGCAGGGCTTCAAGTTGTACTTTACGGATATCGAGGTGGAATAGTCGGTGGAGGAATCTGGCCGGTTGCCTGCCTTATAAATTCCGGGCCTTGACCCGGGTGCATCCGCCTGCCAGCCCGGCCTAGGCCCCGGTTCCCCGCGGCCCCTTTCCCCCGTTCTTCAGGATACCCGTCGCCAACAAGACCAGCGTGGCACAGCCCAGCAACACCCAGAAGCTGGTGCGCAGGCCAAAGGCTTCGGCCAGGTAGCCGAGTACAGGGGGCGCCGCCAGGAATCCCGAGTAGCCCGTACCGGCTATAAACGCTACCCCCTGGGAGGAATCCACCCCCCGGACATTCCCGCCAATCCGGAACAACTCCGGGATGATCACCGAGAACCCGAGTCCCACCAGGGCAAACCCCGCCAGGGCAGCGAAGGGATGCGCCCATAAAACGGAGAGGTATCCCAGGACGGCAATGGCGCTGCCCGCAGCCACAATCCGTACCGACCCGATGCGGGCGCTGATGCCGTCCCCCAAAAACCGTCCCAGGGTCATGGTGACGGAAAACGCCAGGAAGCCGCCCCCCCAGAGATATTCCGGGGAGCCGACCACTTCTTTTAGGTACAAACCGCTCCAGTCTACCACAGCGCCTTCCCCTCCCATGACCACAAAGGAGATGATCCCGAGCAACAGGAGCGGACGGAAGAGTTTCAGGCTGAAGCCCTCTTTCTCCACCGGGGCCGCCGTAATTTTTAAATACTGCCGGCGCAACCCGGCATTGGCCAGCAGCACCAGCAGGATAACGCCGCCCATGTGAAGGGCCGGGCTGTCGATGCGGGGGATCAGGAAACTCCCCAGGCCCGCCAGAACGCCCCCCAGGCTGAAAAACCCGTGGGCCGCCGACATAAAGTTCTGCCGGTCTTCTTTCTCAATTTCCGTCACCAGGGTGTTCATGGCGATATCCGTGAAGCCGTTTGAGAGGCCAAAGAAGAACAGGGATGCCACCAGGGCGTAGTAGTTGGGGGCGATCAGGGGGAAAAACGCAAAGAAACTGCTACCCAGGACCCCGATCCAGGTAGCCCGCCCCACCCCCAGCCGGTTGATGATCCGGGCAGCGACGGGGAAGACCGTAAAAACCCCCAGGCTCAAAAAGAATATGGCCAGGCCGAGGTCAGCCTTGTCGATCCCGAGGCGGCTTTGGACGGTGGGGATGTAGATGGCCCAGGTCCCGAACCAGATGTTCAGGCTGGCAAAAACCCAGGCAGGTGCCAGGTAGCGCGGGTTGGTCAGGATCAGGCGGAGGGATTTCATCGGCTCGGCATGGAAAACGGCGGCAAAATAACCCGAAAATCCGAAAGTTGAAGCATCAGGTGGCCGGGCTTCCCGCCCCGGAACCTGCCTGTATCCCCGCTTTCAATATTTGGCCAAAGCGGTACATGTCCATAAAGGAGCAATAAAACGGGGCAGGTGCCAGCCTGATGACGTTCGGCTCCCGCCAGTCGGGCAGGACCCCGTGGTCCATGAGGTAGTCAAAGAGTGGCCGGCCCTCGCCGTGCAGGAAAACCGACAACTGACAGCCCCGGTCTGCCGGGGTGATGATTTCAAAGCGGCTGTCCACCTCCTTGTCCACCTCCCCCAAAATAAACTCCAGGTAGCCGGTGAGCAGGTCGCGCTTGGCGATCAGGGCCTCCATCCCCACTTCGTCAAAGAGTTCCAGGGAGGCCATGTAGGGGGCCAGCGCCAGGATGGGCGGGTTGCTCAGCTGCCAGGCATCGGCCGTGGGCATGGGGTCGAATTCCGGCTGCATCAAAAAACGCGTCTCCTTCCGCGTTCCCCACCAGCCTTCAAACCGCCGGATGTCCTTCTGGCCCAGGTGTCGCTGGTGGATAAATACCCCGGAGGCATTCCCAGGGCCGCTGTTCATGTACTTATAACTGCACCAGGCTGCAAAGTCCGCCCCCCAGTCGTGGAGGTCCAGCCGGACGTTGCCGGCTGCATGGGCCAGGTCCCAGCCAACAAGTGCCCCGGCTGCCTGCCCGGCCCGGGTTATGGCTTCCATGTCCAGGACCTGTCCGTTGTAATAATTCACCCCGCCCATCAATACCAGGGCCAGGGAGTCTGCATGTTCTTCAATCGCGGCGAGGATATCCGCGGTGCGCCAATGGTGCTCCCCCGGGCGCTTCCGGACTTCTACAAGCGCCTCGGCCGGGTCGTACCCGTGGAAACGCAACTGGCTTTGCAGCATGTACTGGTCCGACGGGAAAGCCTTTTCCTCGCAGAGGATTTTAAAGCGTTTGCCCTCTGGCCGGTAAAAGGAAACCATCAGCAGGTGCAGGTTGACGGTAAGCGTATTCATCACGGTCACCTCCCCGGGTTTTGCCCCTACGATGCGCTCCAAATAGGGCGCCAGTTGCTCGTGGTATTCCCACCAAGGGTTCTTCGCGTTGAAATGCCCCTCCACGGCCAGCTCTTCCCAATCGGTGAGGACCTCCCGGACCTTGCCCGCTGCCTTCCGCGGCTGCAGCCCCAGGGAGTTCCCGGTAAAGTAGATGATCTCTTCTCCGTGGTGCTTTGGGAACAGGAAAGCCTCCCGGTAGCTGGCAAGCGGGTCTTCGGCATCCATCCGGCGGGCAAAGGCCTCGGTATTCTCATAGGTCATAGGGCGCGGTTTCGATGCTACCAAAAATACGAGGAAGTTCCCGATTAGCCGCGGCCGGGCAGCCGCATCTCCACAATATGCGGGGCAAAACCCGCCTTTTCATAGGCCCGGATGGCCGGGGCATTGCCCGTGTACACCGTCAACCGGACCTCCTCCAGCCCGCGCTCCCTTGCCCATTGCCGGAGTTCCTGAATGATCCGGCCGTTCAACCCCCGGCCACGGTACTCCGGGCGGGTATACATAAAGCCGAAATACGCATAAACATCGTGGTCCAGGTAAGGACGGGGCGTGCGTTTGGAGGCGTACCCCGTCGATACAATCCTGCCATCCGATACCCCTACCAGCAACAGCGATTCCGGGTCGTGAATCAGGGCGGGCAGGTCGTAATAGTGGACGGGGTCCGGGCGGATGGTCGGGTCAAAGGGCCGCTCATCGCGGATCAGCCCCTGTTCGAGTTCCCGGAGTTCTTCCAGGTCGGCCTCGGTGGCCGGGCGGATAAGGAGTTCCATGTTCCTGATATTGATATTCAAGGCGAAAGGTACGGAAGGTGTGAAAAATATCGGCGCCCCTGCGAGGGGGTTGCAGGGGATGGAGGTATCTTGGAATCCGGGCGGGCGGGCTTCCCCCAAGGGATTTCGTATTTTTGCCAAAAAACCAAGATGCACTTCCTCTCCCGGGAACTCGAAGCCTATATTGCCGCCTCCAGCGAACCGGAACCGGAACTCCTGGCGGAACTCACCCGCGAGACCCACCTGAAGGTCCTGCGGCCCCGGATGATAACCGGCCACCACCAGGGCCGGGTCCTCAGCTTATTCTCCCGGCTGATGCGCCCACAGCGGATCCTGGAAATTGGCACCTACACGGGGTATTCCGCCCTGTGCCTGGCCGAAGGCCTCCCCAAAGGCGGGCAATTGCATACCATCGACAAAAATGAGGAATTAAAGGAAATGCAGCGGCGGTATTTCGACCGGAGCCCGTACGGCCAGCAGATCATCCAGCATACCGGCCTGGCCCTGGAGATCATACCCGGTCTGGATGACACCTTTGACCTGGTTTTTATCGACGCGGAAAAGGAGGAGTACGCAGACTACCTCGAGGCTATTTTGCCCAGGACGCGGAGCGGCAGCCTGATCCTGCTGGACAATGTCCTCTGGTCCGGGAAGGTACTGGACGACCCTGCCAACGACAGGGTCACCGAATCCCTGAAAAAATTGAATGCCGCCCTGCCCCGCGACCCTCGCCTGCAGGTGGTCATGCTCCCGATACGGGACGGCCTGACGGGATGTATGGTGCGGTAAGGCGGTAGATCAGGTAAAAGCCCCACCCCGTCAGGAAACCGACGCCGGCACCCACCAGGATATCCACCGGGTAGTGGACCCCCACATAGATCCGGCTGAAGGCAAACAAGAGTGGCCAGATGTAAAATAAGTAAACCCACCGGTATTGGCTGCGGAGGAACAATACTATCAGCGTGGTGACGGAGAAGGAACTGGCGGCGTGGCCGGAAAAAAAGCTGAAATTGGTTGGGCTCCTGAGTATCCGGATAAGCGTGTTGATTTCCTCATTGTTGTTCGGGCGTAGCCGGGCCACGTACTCCTTGGTGAAATCCGTGAACCAGACAATCCACAACACGAGCAATACGGTAATCCCGCACATAAGCAGGGCCTGCCGCAGGGGGAATTTCTTGAGGATGAGCAGGAAGAAAAGCACGAACAGGGGAATCCAGGTATCGATATCCGTCACCCCGGACCAAAAAGCGTCATAGCGTTCAATCCCGAGGCCGTTCAGGTAGATAAACGTTTCCTGGTCCCACTTGAGGATGCGTTCCAGCATAAGGGTTACTTGCGGCGGATGGTCCCGCCTACGTCGTCGATGTTCTTCTTGACGTCCTTGAGGTCTTTCTCAATCTCCTTGGTAAAGGAGGTGTCGATTCCCTGCTTCTCGGCGCTTTTGTGGATCTCGCGCTTGATATCGTCGGTTGCGTCCTTGAGCTGGCGCATGCCCTGGCCCAGGCCTTTGGCAATCCCCGGGATCTTATCCGCTCCAAAAACCATCACCACGATAAAGAGAATAAAAAATATCTCTGCCCCGCTAATAAATAAGAATTGCATTGCCATACCACAAATATACGTAAGTTTCGCAGCCCGCATAAAAAAAGTCCCGGTTCGCAGGCCGGGACTTTTCTATTTTTTTTGTCGGCTTATCAGCCTTTGATCTCTTCCTTGAATTGCTCGAATTCAGACGGAGACTGGTCCTTGGGCCAGCTGTTGTTGTCCGTGTCGATATCGGCGGTTTCCGCATCGGGGTCCACCACGATCCCCACGAGTTCCTGCTGGGAGGAAATCACGCGGCTGACCTCGGCATCACTCCTCCTCCAGATCTCCGGGGGGTAGGTAACGCGCTCGGTAGTCCCGTCTGCATAGGTGTATTCCACGATCAGCGGCATGGGGATCCCGCCCGGTTTCTCGAAGGTCACCTCGTAGAAATACTTCGGCTCCGCTACCTGGGCGCGCTGCTCGGGGGTCATGTTGTCCATCATGAATTCGGACAGGGGCTGGGAGATTTCGGAAGGCTTTTTCCCCTTGAGGTCCGGGTCAAAGTCTTCGCTGTCTTCCTCGGCCAGGTATACCAATGGGGGCAGTTGGTCTTCGGTGACCCCGTTGTTGGCCATATACTCCCGCATCTGCTGGGTGGGTTTGTCGGAGACATAGTACTTTTTGACGCCTTTCACCCCGATATCCACGTAGTCGGTGGTATAGAACCAGGACCTCCAGAACCAGTCCAGGTCTACGGCCGAGGCATCCTCCATGGTCCGGAAGAAATCCTCGGGGGTCGGGTGCTTGAATTTCCAGCGCTGCGCATAGGTCTTAAACGCGTGGTCGAACAGTTCCGGCCCCATGACGGTTTCCCGCAGGATATTCAGGGCCGTGGCCGGTTTGGCATAGGCGTTGGGCCCCAGTTGGTAAACATTCTCCGGGTTGGACATAATCGGCGCGATGGTGCTCTGGTCGCCAGCCATATACGGCACGATGGCTGCAGGCGCCCCCCGCCGCGACGGGTATTTTTCATTCGGGGCAATAACCTCCGGGAATTCCTTCCCGAACTCCTGCTCGGCCAGGTACTGCATAAAGGTGTCGAGGCCTTCGTCCATCCAGCCCCATTGCCGCTCGTCCGAGTTGACGATCATCGGGAAGAAGTTGTGGCCCACCTCGTGGATGATCACGGAGATCATCCCGTACTTGACGCGGTCCGAATAGGTGCCGTCCGGGTTCGGGCGCCCGTAGTTCCAGCAGATCATCGGGTATTCCATGCCCTGGTTCTTGGCGTGTACGGAAATTGCCTTGTGGTACGGGTAGTCGAAGGTGTGGTCTGAGTAGCTTTTGAGCGTGCTGGCAACCACTTTGGTGGAGAGCTCCTCCCAAAGCGGGTTCCCTTCTTTGGGGTACATGGATACCGCCATCACGTCTTTGTTCCCGATTTTGACGGCCATCATGTCCCAGATAAACTTCCGGGAAGTGGCAAAGCCAAAGTCCCGAACGTTTTCGGCCTTGAGCTTCCAGGTGTTGGTCTCGGTGGAAAAGCCCTTTTCAGCCGCCTCGGCTTCCGCCTGGGTGACGATCATCACCGGCTCGTCGTAGCTCTTTTTGGCCTGCTCGTAGCGCCGCATCATTTCTTTGGAAAATACCTCCTTGCGATTCTGCAATTCCCCGGTACCGTCCAGCACGTGGTCGGCGGGAACCGTGATATTCACCTCGTAGTTCCCGAAGGGCAGGGCAAACTCCCCGCTTCCCCAGAACTGGTGGTTCTGCCAGCCCTCCACATCGCTGTAAACGGCCATCCGCGGGAAAAACTGGGCAATCACATACGCCCGGTTCCCGTCTTCGGGGAAATACTCATAGCCGGAGCGCGCCCGGTTTACGGTGTGGTCCGGGATGTTGTACCACCACTTGATGGAAAAGGAAACCTGCTCCCCGCTCGCCAGCGGCTGCGGGATATTTACCCGCATCATCGTCTGGTTGATGGTATAGGGGATCGGTTTACCGGAGGCATCCCGCACGTATTCGATATTGAAGCCGCCGTCAAAAGGCTCGCCGAGGTACTCGCCGGCAAACGAGCCGGTGCGGTAAGCCAGGGGTACCCCGTTCCCGTTGCGCAAAGGCGACTTGGAATCCTTAGCGCGGACATTCTGGTCCAGTTGCACCCAGAGGTATTCAAGCTCGTCCGGGGAATTGTTGTGGTAAGTTATTGTTTCTTCCCCGTAAATACGGGCATTTTCATCATCCAGGCGGATGTCCATTTTGTAGTCGGCCTGCTGCTGGTAGTAATCCGGGCCGGGGGCTCCGGAGGCCGAACGGTAGGTGTTCGGGGTGGCGAATTCCTGGTAGAGTTGCCGGAACTTGCTCTGGTTGGTATGGCCGGGCTCCCGCTCTTTTGACTGCTCCTCCTGCTGGGCGAAAACAACGGCCCCGCAAACAAAGAGGACAGCGGATAATACATACTTGATTTTCATCATGGTTTACGCTAAATTTTTGATCCGCGAAAAATAACTTTTTTG
Organism: Robiginitalea biformata HTCC2501; assembly: GCF_000024125.1. Classification (NCBI taxonomy): domain Bacteria; kingdom Pseudomonadati; phylum Bacteroidota; class Flavobacteriia; order Flavobacteriales; family Flavobacteriaceae; genus Robiginitalea; species Robiginitalea biformata. Next base: position 3,361,537 of record NC_013222.1, read on the forward strand.
GCGCGAATCGTTATAAAACCTTATAAGTTTAACATTCCTTTATTATTCTCCCGGATCAGCACCACGCTGCGCTTTTTGCCCAGTACCTTGAAGTGGACCAGGTTCTTTTGTTCGCTGAAGAGATCCGTGAGGATTTCGTTCTGCAACCCCACGGATTCCAGGTCTTCCCGGGGAACCCCGGTGACCTCGATAAAACACAGGATCAGGTCCTTGTCGTACTTTTTCCCCAGGAAGGTATAGGCCCGCTCCTCCCCGTTTACAAACACCCGGAACTTGGAATTGAAATAGCGTTCGATATACCCGGCGGCAGCCTCCGGCTCGTCTTCCGTGGCCAGGCGGGCGTCAAAATCGTACCGCGTTTTGAGCAGGTTGTCCAAATCGTCGATAAAAATCCGGCTGATGATCTGCAGGGACTCGTCCGATTCCGAATACTCCACATTGGTGACGCTTACGTAGAACTTGTGCGCCGCCGTAAAGGAAGTTAGCAGCAAGGCGAGTATCAGGAATCCGACTGCCGGGAGTTTGGAGTATTTGATTTTCATGGTGTTCTTTATCAGATTCAGGCCATAACGTTTCAGGTTCAGGCCATAACTTTTCAGGTTCGGGCCATAACTTTTCATGTTCGGGCCACAGCTACACTTGCTACAGCTACACTTTCTGCGAGAACAGACACGCTTTCTGCGAGATCCGTTTTCGAGGGGCCGCCACCCTGCCGGCAGGGCCGGCCGGCCTATCCGGAACAAAACCCGTGCCAGGCCTTATCCCTGCCAGGGGTCATTCCCGGGAAGGCGGGTCTAAATTATTGTATTTCCGGTATTCTTCGCCTTTTCGCCTGAGAAAAGCCCATACCCGCAGGCGGTCGCCGGAATCCGCCACGGGGTCAAAAAGGGAGTCCACCTCGCAGAAATACATAAAATCCGGCAGGCGCTCCAGGGGCACCCCGAGTTCCCGGGTAAGCACGCTGTCCGGGAACTGGGCACGCATCTCCAGGGATTTCCGGTATTGGCGTTCAAAAGCGAGTTGCTTTTTCAGCCTTTTGGTCCGCCCGGTAAAATAATTCAGGATCGGGTTCAGGGGAACAATGCCTCCCCCGGTTGTGGCCTCGTGGATTTTCTTTTCGGTCTGCGTCCAGGGCCGCCGGTACGCATTGGGCAACCCGAGGCTGTATTCGGTAACCGTGCGGTCTTCCGGCAAACGGTCCAGGTCCGCGTCCAGGTCCCCGCTCAGGTCGTAGGGGCGCACCACCACCTCATCGAGCTCGTTGACAAAGGGTTCCATAGGCACCTCCAGGCGGATGGCGGTGAGCATATCGGCGCGCACCTCCAGGGTTTTTCGTTTGTATCGGACGGCCGAAAACAGCAGTGTGTCGCCCGGGGCAGCATCGATCCGGAAGTACCCCCCGGAATCCGAGATCACCGCCTTCTCCCGGCTGAGGTTCAGCACGTGGACATCCGCGATGCCTTCCGACCCCTCGTAGACCCGTCCGCGGAGTTCCGATTGCCCACGGGCAGACACGCCGGCCAGGAAAACCCCCAGGAAAAGGATTCCAATTGCGAAGTAATGGGAAAAAGGGTCTTTAGTCCTGCAGTACGGTCTTTCGGAACGTCTCACTCTGGTCTACCAAGAAATCTATCAGTTCAAATTCGCGATCCCGCCGAAGGAGCGTGCGCGAAGGCAGTTGGGCATCTACAAAGTCCAGGAAATCCGGGATCTGCGCCTGGGGGATCCCCAGGTCTCTCACAAAGAAGGCATCGTCGTAGATTTGCCGGATGACCGTGCTGGCCTGTATGGCCGGTTGTTCTTCGCCCCGGCTTTTCAACCCCCCGGTTAGCAATTTGAAGATATTCACAAAATTCAACCCGTATTCCATGCCGCGGACCGTCGGGTCCAGGGCGGTGTTCTGGATCTCCGTGGTCTCGTCCGTATCGTAGTCGAAACCCTTGAAGTCCTCATTGCGCAGCCGCAGAAACTCCTGCTGCTCTTCCGGGCTGACGGTAACCTCGTCCAGCTCGGTGACCTTCTCGGTGACCTCCACGACCATGCGGTTGCGCCGAATCACTTCCTCGTCCACGGGCACCTGCTTAAACTGGTAGGCCAGGGCGATGAAATAGAGCGTATCCCCCAGTTTGGCCGGGATGGTAAACTGCCCGTTGTCGTCGGTGGTGGTGGCGGTGCCAGCCCCGGCATTCAGGACGTTCTCCCCGGGAACCGGGGTATTCCGGTACAGGACGGTGCCCCGGAGGAGCTCCCTGTCACCGTCTGTGTCGTCCTGGGCGGCCAGGGGGAGTACCCCCAGCAGGAGGAAGGCCAATATGCAGGTATTTTTCATGGAATGTGTGTCTCAAATAAAGATAAAGAAAGTGCATGAGGGAATAAAATAAAACCCGGCAGGCATAAACTTATGTTAATCTCAACGAATATGGGCGCTCAGGCAACCGAAATCAGGCTCCCAGGCCCCGTTTCCCTGCTTGCCCCGTGCAGGCCGCACCTGCACCTTGGGGCACCCGGGCGGGCAGCGACCCCATTCAACGCAAAAACCGGCACTTGCGGCTAAATTCTGTGCGCATTACCCCCAGAGTATTATTTTTGTTTGATTGGGTCTATTTGCAATGTCCGCAGCGCCCAACCCCATAAAAACGACGACCGATGAACAAACGACGAATTCTGCTGCTAACCGCCCTGTTCGGCGGGCTGAGCCTGACGGCCCAGGTAAAAATTGGCGACAACCCCCAGACCATCGACCCGGGATCCCTGCTGGAACTCGAAAGCACGGACAAGGCCCTGGTGATTACCCGCGTAACCGATGCGCAGATGAATGCGATCAATGCGCAACAGGGGGCCGTGGTTTACAACACGGACGGCGGCTGCATCTATTATTTTGACGGGGCGGCCTGGATCAACATCTGCGAATCCCTGGGGCTCCAGTTTACCGCGGATGCCATTGTGAATTCGGCCCCGACCATCGTCATTACCGAAAACGGGGACATCGTAAACTTTGAAGTGGGGGAAATCCGGAGCGAAAACATCCTGGACTTCAGCATCGGCAGCCAGGACATCCAGGACAATTCCATCAATTCGGACAAACTGGCGCCGGGCTCCGTGGGCGCCGAAGAGCTGCAGGACAACACGGTGACGGACCGGGTTATGGATTATTCCGTGGTGACCCTGGCCGATTTTACAAACGATGCCGGCTACCTGGTATCCGGCGACATTATCAGCGACGACGACGGGAACGACCTCTTCCCGGGCACCGACTCCGGGGTCTTCTACGACGACCAGTTCCTGCAGGATGCCATCGATTTGAATACGACGTTGCTGAACATCAAAGAAAACCTATCCAACAAATCGACGGATATCAACCTGGGGACCTCCAACACCCTGTACCCGACGCAAAACGCGGTTAAAACCTATGTGGACAATCAACTCGGCGGGGCCTTCCAGGACCTGACCTTCAACGCCAACCTCCTGGGCATTACCGGGGGAGCGACAACAGTGGACCTGACCCCGTACCTGGACAACACAGACGATCAGAACGCTTCAGAGGTGCCATTCACGCCCTACCTTACTGTCAACAGCACGAATACGCAGGCAGCGATCCAGGAATTGAAGGACGAATTGGACAATGTAAGCGCCGGAAGCGGGACCACCGAGCTGGCCGACCAGGTGACCATTGTCGGCGACGGTTCAGCGGGCAACGAGTTCGAAGTTGCCGACCAGGGGATCACTCCGGTCAAGATCGCCCCGTCGGCCACCAACGGGCAAGTACTGACGACAACGGGTGGTAATGTCGTATGGGCAGACCCGGCAGGAGGCGGGAACACGACCGACGAATTAGTGCAGGCATTCGAAATTAACGGTATCAACCTGGAACTCACCGATGCGGGCAATACCTTCCAGGTTCCCGTAGCAGACCTGGGGACCGATGACCAAACGGCCGGGGAGGTAGGATTTACCCCCTACTTGACTATCGGGGCCAATAACGTACAGATTGCCATTCAACAATTAAAAGATGAATTGGATGCCGGGGGCGGCGGAACCCAAAATCTCACCAGCGTCCTGACGTTTGGGAATGATGCCGGAGGTACCGGGATCATAAACCTCCCGGACCCGACCCTGGCACAGGATGCCGCAACGAAGGCCTATGTGGATGCCGTTGCGGGCGGCGGTGCCGTAGAGGTAGCCGACCAGGTAACCATCACCGGCGTGGGAACTGTAGGCGATCCCTTCAAGGTAGCCGACGGAGGGGTGGGCACAACCCAACTGGCCGATGCTGGGGTTACGGGCGCCAAAATCGCACCCGGGGTGGACGGCGAAGTATTGACTACGGTTGGAGGGATTGCGGTCTGGTCCGCTCCTTCTGCAGGTGGTGTTACCACTGACGGAACCACGATTGAAGGTGATGGGGACGTGACCCCGCTTTCCGTTGTTGCCGGCGGCATAAGCGCCAATGAACTGGCAGATGACGCAGTGACTACCGCCAAAATCCTAGACGGCCAGGTCCAGACCCCAGATCTGGCCGATGCCGCCGTTACCGCAATAAAAATCAACCCGGGGGCCGACGGACAGGTTCTTACCACTGTTGGAACTACTACAGTTTGGGCGGACCCGGCGGCAACCGGCGGGGCTGTCACCGCAGATGAAACAACTATCACCGGTGATGGGGATGCCACCCCACTCTCCGTACTGCCCGCGGGAATAACTTCGAACGAATTGGCAGATGACGCCGTGACCCCGGCAAAATTGCTAGCGGGAAATGATGACGAAGTCCTGTTAAGCAGCGGAGGCGCCGTTGCCTGGACGCCCCTGGCCGGCCTGTCGCACAGCGATGAGCCCACCGGAATCTTTTTTGGGGACGGTTCCGGGGCGCCCGTCACGAATGCCCCGAACTTCTTCTGGGATCCGGCCCTGCGAGTTGGTTTTGGAGGATTGGGTATCGGATTGGAGGCTACTTCCCACGCAGATATTGCGAAGGTGCAAATTTCCGAGCGCCTGCCCCCAAGTGCTATGACCTATCCGCTGCACATCAACAATACATTCGGCAATGATGGCTCTAATGTGGGCATCCTTTTTGGGACTAGCACAAATACCGCCGTAGCCAAAGGCGCCATTGTATACGAGCGCGACCAGAGCCTTTTTAACGGTCGCGGGGACTTCCACATCTTGCAAAATCAAACCAATACCATTGGCGCGCTGCCCACAATCGCAGATGCTGTTTTTACGGTGACTTCTATTGGAAATGTAGGTGTCGGGACACCAGCACCACAGTCTAAATTAGATGTCGCCGGCGCTACACGAACTCAAAGCCTGGAGCTTCTTGGTGGTATCGTTGATAATGCATTAAGCAATGGAACTCCTGGCGACGTATTAAGCATTGACGGGGGCGGCCAGGTGGTTTGGGCTACAGCTTCAGCAGGAGCTGTTCAATCCGATGCTACGCTTTCTGGGGATGGAACGGGAGGGAGCCTCCTGAGTGTTGCCGACAATGGTATAAATACCAGCAAAATCCTGAATGGGACCATCCTTGAAGAAGACTTTGCAGACAATGCAGTAGCAACCGCAAAAATCCAGAATGCTGCCGTCACCGAAGTCAAAATTGCCCCTGGAGTTGATGGTGAAGTACTCACAACTGTGGGCGGCATTACTGCGTGGGCTGCACCAGCGGCAGGGAATGACGATCAGGAAGCATTCGAAGTTCCTTGGGATAATACAAATGTCACCGGTTTTGTGGCCACAAATGTGCAAGCTGCCTTAGATGAAATCATCAATAATGTTCCTCCGCTACAAGATGCAGTGGATGTCCCATATGATAATGTTTCCTCCGGATTGACAGGGGATAATGTGCAAGCGGCATTGGACGAAATTGTCGCGAATATCCCCAGCGACAATCAAATGGCGGATGAGGTGAATTTAAATCCAGGGATAGATGTAGACGGTGACCTCGTTAATGAAACAACCGTTCAGGAAGCATTCGAGGACCTGGTGGCCTCCGGAATTGGTGCAAATTTGGCCAATATTGACCTTGTACAAGAACCTGAGGATCGTAACTATGACCTGAACGGTCAGAACTTAATCTTTGGCGGGGTTGGTGGTTCAGTTGGAATAGGGGATTTTGGTGGCGGTGGCCCTGCGAGTCCGGCAAGTAAATTGGACGTGGATGGTCAAATTCAAGCAAGATTTGGGTTTGCTTCAACAGAGGGATCCGCAGGTCAACCGGCCTATGGATTTTACACCAATGGTGATACAAATACTGGGATGTTTCGGATAGCTGATGATCACCTTGGATTTTCCACCGCGGGAACACTTGCGATGGAAATTGAGGATATTGATGGAACGAATAGTAATGTGAGAATTGTAGGTAACCTCACAGTAACTGGAACATCTACTTCTACAAATTACCCCGACTACGTCTTCCAATCCTATTTCACCGGGGCTTCAGAAATCAAACCGGATTACGAAATGCCCAGCCTGGATGCTGTTCGGGAATTTGTGGAGAAACATCACCACCTGCCAGGCGTAACTTCAATTGCAGATGTAAAGGAACAAGGCGGCATCATCCTCAATGAGGCCACTACACAAAACCTCGAAAAAATCGAAGAGCTCTTTTTGCACACCATCGAGCAGGAGGCCAAAATACGGTCCCTGAAAGAGGAGAATGCGTCCCTTGCCACGGAATTGGAGGACCTCAAGGCGCGCATGGCACGCATCGAGAGCCTGCTGTCTAACCAAATCGAGGAATAGGATGCGCCTGATCTGCACATATTGTCTCCTGTTAATGGGCAGCGGCCTCTTGGCCCAGCCCGCCCTGCAGCACTATGGGAACATGCAGCTGCACGGCGGGGCCCAACTGGGGCTGCACACCAACCTGGTGAACCAGGCGCCTTTTGACCAGAACCTGGGGCTGCTCGGCTTTTACGGGTCCACCCCCCTGCGGGTCAGCGGGGGGTTCGCGCCGGGGGCTTTTGACGTGGAGATTGCCAATGATGCCGGCGTGGACCTGGACTTGCCGATTTTTATAGCCAATAACCTGAACTTTATCTCGGGGGATTTCCGGACAGACCGGACGCTGGCAGACCAGTATATCGGGCTCCTGCAGGATGGCTTTACCGTAGGGGAATCCGATGCCTCCAAGGTGGACGGCTTTGTGCAGGGGGTCCAGCAACCCGCCTTTGTATTCCCCGTGGGCGATGCCTCCCAATTGCGGGCCCTCACCTACCAGGCATCCGGCACGGTACCTGTGGCCCGATGCGCCTATTTCCGGGAGGACCCTACCGTCACCACCCCTTACGGATTTTTTAACCCGGACCTCCGGCCGCGGACCATCGAGGCCGTTGGCCAGAATGAATACTGGCGTTTGGAGGGTGCGGTTTCCGGGACGGTTACCATCAGCTGGAATCCGCAAAGCAATATGGCCGGAATTGCCACAGACATTAGCCAGATTGTTATCCTGGGATGGAATAAATCCGGGGGTCGGTGGATTTCCCTCGGCACATCCAGTGTGGCGGGCGACCTGATGAACGGATTTGCGGTTTCCGAACCCTTTGTCCCGGATGATTTCCACGTGATTACCTTTGGCAGCCTCTCTGAAATCGAAGAGGTGGCTTCCCTGCCCAACTACTACGTCAGCCCGAACGATGACGGCATCAACGATTTCTTGCAAATCGACGAGCTGGCCGACTCCCCCAACAACCAACTTCGAATCTACGACCGCCGGGGCCTGCTGGTTTTTACCCAGGACAATTACACGGACCAGTTCAACGGCATTTCCAATGTGGACGGTCTGGTTTTTGACCGGGATGCCGGCCTGCCGGAAGGCGTGTACTTCTACGTGGTCCGCCTTCTGGACCTGGGAACCGAATATCAGGGTTTTTTGTACTTACGCCGATAGGTTTCGAATCAGCAGCATGTCGTTGTAACGCCTGATTTTTCAGGTGTTTGAAGCGATATGCCATCTTCACAACACTTAGCCGTTACTTCACAACAATTCTTTATGACCTGGGCCCGGTCGGATATAACTTTAGTTCACAAAACCCGAATTGGACCTCGTCATGAGCAAAAAATATCTACTTATCCTATTCTTGTTTTCGGCATTTGTCGGTTCCTCTCAATTAAAAGTGGGGAATCGGCCGGAGCAAATCCACCCGAATTCCGTCCTGGAACTCGAGGGATCGGATAAAGCACTTGTACTTACCAGGGTGACGGACCTGCAAATGCAATCGATGAAACCGCTGCACGGTGCAATTGTCTATAACACCGATCAGAAAGCGCTCTATTATTTTGATTCCACCAAATGGAAGCCTGCCGGATCCGGTGGGGACACTACTGATATCCGATTTGAAAATAATGACGACGGCACTTTCACAGTATACTTTGAGGACGGTCGTAGTTTTACCTCGAATGTTCAGGCCGGGCCCGTTGGACCACAGGGACCCCAGGGGCCTCAGGGCGACCAGGGAATCCCCGGTCCGAAAGGGGATCCCGGCGACCCGGCATCAGACGACCAGGCACTTAACCTCTCCGGCAACACACTAACCCTGGAGAACGGAGGCACCGTAGACCTTACTGCCTACCTCGATAACACGGACGATCAGCAAATCACCGATTTCAGCATTTCAGGCAACGTCCTGACCCTGACCCTGGAAGACGGCGGCAGCCAAACCGTGGACCTTTCCGCTTACCAGGACAATACCGACGACCAGGCCCTGAGCCTTTCCGGGAATACCCTGACTCTGGAGGACGGAGGTACCGTGGACCTTTCCACCTACCTCGATAACACGGACGATCAGCAAATCACCGATTTCAGCATTTCAGGCAACGTCCTGACTCTGACCCTGGAAGATGGCGGCACCCAGACCGTGGACCTTTCCGCTTATCAGGACAATACCGACGATCAGGCCCTTACCCTGTCCGGCAATACGCTGACTTTAGAGGACGGAGGCACCGTAGATCTTACGCCTTACCTTGACAACACAGACAGTCAGAATATCTCGCTTTCAGGTAACACTTTGACGTTGGACAATGGAGGCACCGTTGATCTTACCGCCTACCTCGACAACACGGATGACCAGCAAATCACCGATTTCAGCATTTCAGGCAACGTCCTGACCCTGACCCTCGAAGATGGAGGCACCCAGACCGTAGACCTTTCGGCTTACCAGGACAACACCGATGACCAGGCGCTGAGCCTGTCTGGGAATACGTTAACCCTGGAGGACGGGGGCACTGTTGACCTTTCGACTTACTTGGATAACACCGACAGCCAGAACATTTCGCTCTCGGGAAACACATTGACCCTTGACAACGGAGGGACTGTAGACCTTACCGCCTATCTTGACAACACGGATGACCAGCAAATCACCGATTTCAGCCTGGCTGGAGATATCCTGACCCTGACCCTGGAAGACGGGGGCACTCAGACCGTAGACCTATCCGCTTACCAGGACAACACCGATGACCAGGCGTTGAGCCTGTCCGGCAACACATTGACCCTGGAAGATGGCGGGACTGTGGACCTAACTGCCTACTTGGACAACACCGACGATCAACAAATCACAGACTTCAGCATTTCAGGCAACGTCCTGACCCTGACCCTCGAAGACGGGGGCACCCAGACTGTGGACCTTTCCGCTTACCAGGACAACACCGATGACCAGGCCCTGAGCCTGTCTGGGAATACGTTAACCCTGGAGGACGGGGGCACTGTTGACCTTTCGACTTACTTGGATAACACCGATAGCCAGAACATTTCGCTTTCGGGCAACACATTGACCCTCGATAACGGAGGGACTGTAGACCTAACTGCCTACCTCGATAACACCGACGACCAGCAAATCATCGATTTCAGCCTGGCTGGAGATATCCTGACCCTGACCCTGGAAGACGGGGGCACTCAGACCGTAGACCTTTCCGCTTACCAGGACAACACGGATGACCAGGCGCTTAGCCTTTCCGGCAACACATTGACCCTGGAAGATGGCGGGACCGTGGACCTTTCGACTTACTTGGATAACACCGATAGCCAGAACATTTCGCTTTCCGGCAACACATTGACCCTCGATAACGGAGGCACCGTAGACCTAACTGCCTACCTCGATAACACGGACGATCAGCAAATCACCGATTTCAGCATTTCAGGCAACGTCCTGACCCTGACCCTCGAAGATGGAGGCACCCAGACCGTAGACCTTTCGGCTTACCAGGACAACACCGATGACCAGGCGCTCAGCCTTTCCGGGAATACGCTGACTCTGGAAGATGGGGGCACTGTTGACCTTTCCACCTACCTCGATAACACGGACGATCAGCAAATCACCGATTTCAGCATTTCAGGCAACGTCCTGACCCTGACCCTCGAAGATGGAGGCACCCAGACCGTAGACCTTTCGGCTTACCAGGACAACACCGATGACCAGGCGCTCAGCCTTTCCGGGAATACACTGACCCTGGAGGACGGAGGCACCGTTGATCTTGCGCCTTACCTTGACAACACAGACAGTCAGAATATCTCGCTTTCAGGTAACACTTTGACGTTGGACAATGGAGGCACCGTTGATCTTACCGCCTACCTCGACAACACGGATGACCAGCAAATCACCGACTTCAGTATTTCAGGTAATGATCTGACAATAACCCTCGAAGATGGCGGAACCCAGACTGTAGACCTTTCCGCTTACCAGGACAACACCGATGATCAGGCCCTGAGCCTTTCCGGGAATACGTTAACCCTGGAGGACGGGGGCACTGTTGACCTTTCGACTTACTTGGACAATACCGATGACCAGGTCTTGAGCCTTTCCGGGAATACCCTGACTCTGGAGGACGGAGGCACTGTTGACCTAACTGCCTACCTGGACAATACGGATGACCAGCAAATCACCGATTTCAGCCTGGCTGGAGATATCCTGACCCTGACCCTGGAAGACGGGGGCACTCAGACCGTGGACCTATCCGCTTACCAGGACAACACCGATGACCAGGCGCTCAGCCTGTCCGGGAATACCCTGACTTTAGAGGACGGAGGCACCGTGGACCTTTCCACCTACCTGGACAATACCGATGATCAGGACGCCACAGAAGTATCCTACGACAATACGACGTCAGGACTGGGGTCTTCCAATGTTCAGGAGGCGCTGGATGAAATTGCAACAAACCTTCCCAGTATGCAGCCACGTGTCTGGATGGGGGCCATTCGCATTACTTCGAGCGGCACGATGGATGTAACGGGCATCCCTTTCCAACCCACAAGCATCAGCTTTTCGGCTCATGCCAATGTGGAGAACTTTAATCTGGATTCTGACAATGGTACGCGCAACAACGACTCGGGCATCAGTAACGCATTCGGAACCATGAACGGTTTTGTTCAGGATACCGGCAGTGGTTTGAACCAGCAGGTGATCTACGTTGGGGGAAGTGGTAACTCAATCAACGATATTTCCCGATTCGCCTCCAACTCGCACTGTATTGGCCTGCGTTACAGCAACCAGAATGGTGACAAGCTGGGGCTTACCAGGGCTCGTGTTACCCAAATGAATTCCGACGGCTTCCGTTTGATTACGGACAATTATGCAGAAGACGTTGTCATCCTTTATCAGGCATATCGTTAATTCCATGAAGGTTTTGCCGACATATTTTATTCTCCTGCTCGGGGCCTTCCTCATGCCATTGGCCGGGATAGCCCAATCGGGTATTGCCAATCACGGAGCCATGCAACTCCACGGGGATGGATCCGCGGGTTTCCATGCCGATTTCCAAAATGACGGGCCCTTTGAAAACCTGGAGGGGCTGGTGGGTTTCTACAATGAAACCGGCTCCCTGAAGGTGTCTGGCGGCCATACCCCGGTATTGTTCGATGTTGAGTTTTCCGCTGTTAAGGGGGTTTACCTGGAAACGCCCGTAGAAGTAGGCAACAATGCCAACCTGGTGCACGGGAACCTGAAAACTTCCCGCAGCACCCCGGAAAACTATCCCGTATTCGATTTTGATTCCTTCTACACGGGCGAAAGCAGCGTGTCCAAAGTGGACGGATATGCCGCCCTGCAGAACAAACAGGACTTCGTTTTCCCGATTGGCGACATAGACCGGTTGCGACCCCTGAAAATTCAATCCCAGGCTATTAACGCCCGTGCCACAAGCGCGTATTTTGCCGAGGACCCACAGGCCCCCGTTAGCCTGAATGGCCGTTTTGACGTGGGGTCTACCGTTGATCCCGGCCTGCGGGTGGGTCGCAGCGAGTTCTGGACGCTGGACGCCGATATCCCCTCCCGGGTAACCCTGACCTGGGACGTATACAGCAATGTGGCCGGGGTGGTAAAGTTTTTCGGGGACTTACGCGTGGTGGGTTGGAGCCGGGAAAAACAAGCCTGGGTAAACCTGGGCAATACCGCCGTGGAAGGCGGCCGCGACTACGGTTCGCTCACCTCCGATTATTTTGTGCCCAGTGAATACGAAATAATTACCATTGGCGGGACGGGCGAATCCGAAAACTACCGGACCGTGGAATTGGACAATTACTACCTCTCCCCCAACGGCGACGGGGTCAATGAAACCCTGGAAATCGAGGCCGCCCGGGAAATGCCCGGGAACAATTTGCAGATTTACAATCGCTACGGTCAGCTGGTTTACCAAAAGGATAATTACACAGGTGGTTTTGACGGGCAGTCGAATACCGATCTGGTCGTTCAACGCCAATCCGGGCTGGAACCGGGTATCTACTTCTATATCATTACGTTTCCCGAACTCCGGGAGCGGCACCAGGGGTATTTCTACCTCAACGATTGATGGGGCTTGGGACCTGCTGGTGAATTGCAGGAGTACGGTGTATCTTGAAACCGGGCGGGCGGGGCCACCCCCGGAAAATCCCAAAATTAAGTACCTTAGTACCCGGGCTTAATCCCCCACAATATGAAAAGACGCACCTTTATCCGAAACAGCGGCATGGCGGGCCTGGCACTGGGCCTGCCCATATCCGGCTTTCCGGCCCATACCGCAAGTGGCCAGGACTATTACACGCCGGAAGAACTCATGGGCAAGACGGACCTGGAACTTTTCGGGGAAGGGATCAATCTCCGCAAGGAAGCCCATGAAGCCTTTGTGCGGATGAAGCGGGCTGCCTACCAGGACGGGATCGATATTTCCGTGGTGAGCAGCTACCGGAATTTTGAACGGCAGCGCGCCATTTTTGAACGCAAATACATCGCGTTTACAGACGAAGGGCTGGAACCCCTGGAAGCGATCGACAAGATCATCGAATACTCTACCATCCCGGGGACCAGCCGCCACCACTGGGGTACGGACGTAGACCTGATCGACGCTTCGAAGCCGGCGGACGGGGACGTCCTAGTTGCCGACAAGTTTGAATCCGGCGGGCCGTTTGAAGATTTTAAAACCTGGATGGATGCCAACAGCGAATCCTACGGCTTCTACCTCGTATACACAGACAACCCCCGGAGGCGCGGCTTTAAATACGAGCCCTGGCATTACTCCTATGCCCCGATTTCCCGGGACATGCTCGCGGAGTACCGGCGGCTGAACCTCATCCGCCTGATGGAAGAAGAGGATTTCCTGGGAAGCGAGCACTTCACAACGGGTTTTTTGCGCACGTATTTTACCGACAACATCCTGGATATCAACCCGGACTTGCTTTAGGGAATTTTGTATTTTACCGGTAACAACCCATCCGATAATCCATGAGGCGAGGCAATTGGAAAATCCGCATATTCATCGGCCTGGCCATTGTGGCCTTTGCCTTTATCCAGCGTTGTGGCGACCAGGAAGAAAATCCGTATACCGGCCGGACCCAGACCATCAATATGTCGGCACAGCAGGAAATTGCCATCGGCCTGCAATCGGCCCCGGAAATAGCACAGCAACACGGCGGCCTCTACCGGGACAACCGGCTGCAGAGCTCTGTGGACGCCGTCGGCAACCGACTGGTGGAAAGCAGTATCGCAGAGGAAACCCCGTATCAATACGAGTTTCACTTACTTGCGGATGAGCAGACGGTCAATGCCTTCGCCCTGCCGGGCGGGCAGATTTTTATCACCTATGCGCTTTTCTCCCGTCTGAACGAAGCCCAGCTGGCCGGGGTCCTCGGCCACGAAATCGGGCATGTCATCGGCCGGCATTCCGCCGAGCGCATTGCCGAGACGAATTTTTGGAAAACGCTGTCGATGGGAGCCTCCGTGGGTGCGGACATGGGGAACGTTGTAGCCGGGATCGGGCAAACAACACTGCTTACCAACGGTCGGGACGACGAACTCGAGAGCGACGAACTCGGCGTGTTGATCATGCTACAGGCGGGATACGACCCGGAAGAATTGATCCGCGTGATGGAAATCCTCAAGGAAGCCTCCGGCGGGAACCGCGTCCCGGAATTCCAGAGTACCCACCCGGATCCGGACAACCGGATCGAACGGATTCGCAAGGCCATCGAGAAATATCGCAGTTAATCGAATTAAACGGGCAGTAATCGGGTGGCCGGGCTTTTTTGCTATCTTTACGTACTCCCGAATCTTTGTGATCCATTTTACCTTTTGCGCTTGAAGCGAGACATGGCAAAGGCTGAATGCGTTCATTGCCCCGATTTAACCCTTATAGCTTTGATTTATTTAATAAACGAGACTATATGGGAACACTATTGCATTTTAAGGAATTGTACATGCACGCCTTCGACGGTTGCAAACCGTCTTTCGTAGTCGTGCTGCTGAAGGGTTATTCTGTTTTTTGCGCCCTGATGCTGACCATGGCATTGTATGCCTTTATCTACCGGGCGTTAACCGGCTTCGATTTCTGACCGGCCGCCCGCGGACTCTTTTACCAGAACACGAAAAGCCACAGGCTTTGAAAATGAAAACCCCGGCCATGAGCGCCGGGGTTTTTTGATTGATGAGTAAACTCCTTCTGTCTCACGCTTTTTTCGCCTGCCGCAGGACCTGCATGGCCTCGGTGGCGTTGGATAATTCGGCATATTTCATCGCTGAGTGCCCCTTGTCGCATCGGATCGTCGGGTCGGCCCCGTTTTCCAGGAGCATTTTCAGGATTTCCGGTTGGTTGTAGCGGGCCGCAAAAATTACCGGGGTCTTCCCGAGGGATTTGCGGTTTACGTCTTCGCCCAGTTGGATCATTTTTTCCACTGTGGCGGCATCCCCATTCATGATGGCTTTGCAAAACGGGGTGAGCCCGGAAACGGCCAGTTCGGTTTCCGGTACGGGATCTGTCGGAGCCAGGGAATTGCTCATGGCTGAGAGTTGGGCGGCAGTAAATAAGGCAAGCACTGCAGCCATTGCTGAAGATGTCTTCATAACGCGTCGATTTTTGATTGATGATGAATAATAAATACGTACTATATAAATATAGACGAATCCTATGCGTAAGTGTTTCAGGATTAACAGTTAAATAACGAAACTTTAACATCCCGACAGGGTCCCCGGCGGCGGCCGCAGCCCGGTGCCGGGATTGTCTTTACAGCCCGGTCCGAACAGGCGAAAGAAATGCCCCAAATAGTGGCAAAGCTTCCGATTTCCCCCTATTTTTAAGGCCGCATTGTAAAACCGCAGCTGATGAATTCCAAAGCCATACTGATGATCCTGGACGGATGGGGAATCTCCCCGGACCCGAAAGTCTCCGCCATTGAGCAGGCCGACACCCCGTTTGTAGATTCCCTCTATGAGAAATATCCCCACGCCACGCTGCTTACCGATGGCATGCATGTGGGGCTGCCCGACGGGCAGATGGGGAATTCCGAAGTGGGCCATATGAACCTCGGGGCGGGCCGTATTGTCTACCAGGATCTGGCCAAGATCAACCTGGCGGTTTCCAACAACAGCCTCAAGGATGCCCCGGCATTGAAGGAAGCTTTCCGGTATGCCGTTGAAAACGACAAACCCGTACATTTTCTGGGACTCCTTTCCGACGGAGGCGTACACAGCCATATCGACCACCTGAAAGGCCTGATCCGCGCGGCCGACGAAGCAGGGGTTCCCGCTTCCTATGTCCATGCGTTTACCGACGGACGCGACGTGGATCCAAAAAGCGGGGTGGGCTTTGTACGAGACCTGATGGAATTTGCCCGGCCTACGCGCACCAGGCTTGCCTCCGTGGTAGGGCGGTATTTCGCCATGGACCGGGACAAGCGATGGGAACGCGTCAAAAAGGCGTATGACCTGTTGGTCAACGGCACGGGGACGGCCACGGACAACCCGGTTGCCGCCCTGGAAGCCAGCTATGCCGCGGGAACCACGGACGAGTTTGTGGAGCCCATTGCGGTTGCCGGGACAGACGGCAAACCCCTGGCGCAGATCCGGGACGGGGACGTGGTGGTCTTTTTCAATTTCCGTACAGACCGTGGCCGGGAGCTGACCCTGGCATTGAGCCAGGAGGCTTTCCACGAACAAAACATGCACCCGCTCAAGTTGCACTACGTGACGATGACCAATTACGACGATACGTTTAAAGACGTCCATGTGGTCTACGACAAGGAAAACATCAAGGATACGCTCGGGGAAGTTCTCGCCCGGGCCGGAAAGAAACAGATTCGGATTGCGGAGACCGAAAAATACCCGCACGTCACCTTCTTTTTCAACGGGGGCCGGGAAGCTCCTTTTGAAGGGGAATCCCGGATCCTCTGTCCCTCGCCCAAGGTAGCCACTTACGACCTGCAGCCAGAAATGAGCGCCTACGACATTCGAGACGCCATCCTCCCGGAACTGGCCAAAGGCGAAGCGGATTTTGTCTGCCTGAACTTCGCCAACCCGGACATGGTGGGGCATACCGGCGACCTGCAGGCTGCTATCAAAGCCTGTGAGACGGTGGATGCCTGTGCCCGGGACGTAATCACCGCCGGCCTGGAGAACGGGTATACCACCCTGGTGATTGCCGATCACGGCAACTGCGACACCATGGTAAACCCGGACGGCAGCCCCAACACCGCCCACACCACAAACCCGGTGCCGCTGATCCTGGTGGATCCCGACCGAAAATCCATAAAATCGGGGGTCCTCGGCGACATGGCCCCGACCATCCTGGAGATTATCGGCGTTGCGCAACCCGAACTGATGACCCAGAAATCCCTATTGGTTTCATGAAGCATCTGACCCTCCCCCGAATGGTTACACGGAACTCCCTTGCACGGGCTCTGACGCCCCTGCTCACTCCCACGTACCTGCTGCTGGCGGCGTGTACGGTCCTGCTGGCCGGTTGCAAGGCCCAGCCCGCCCATACTGCAGTCCGGATGCCGGACCAGGGGACTGAAATCCTGGTGGGTACCGCGGCCATTGATTCCCTACACGCGCAGCCCTTTGCCGGGTGGTATGAGCCCAATCTGGCCGCCTACGAGCCGGACCCTGAAAAAATTGCCGAACTGGAAGACCTGTTGGAAGGGATCGACATTACGCTGTTTATGGGTACCTGGTGCGAAGACAGCCAGCGGGAAGTCCCCCGGTTTGTAAAGATCCTCGAAAAAGCCGGCTACCCGGCCGACGAGGTGGAACTGATTACCATGACCCGGGAGAAGGATACCCCCCAGGGCTACGAAGAGGGATTTGGAATCATCAACGTCCCCACGTTTATCTTTTACCGGGACGGGGAGGAACTGGGGCGGATTGTTGAATATCCCATCGAAGGCCTGGAAACCGATATGGTGAAAATCCTCAGCGGGGCGCCCTACCGCCACGCCTACGACTGGGATTAACCGGCAGGACTTCCTATCTTTGCACCCTATGTCTGCGATTCAAATCAAATCGGCCGAGGAAATTGAACTCATGCGCGAGAGCGCACTGGTCGTTTCCAAAACACTCGGGATGCTGGCCGCCGAGATCAAACCCGGGGTTACCGGGCTCCAGCTCGATAAACTGGCGGAAACCTTTATCCGCGACCAGGGAGCCGAACCGGGGTTCCTCGGCATGTACGATTTCCCGAACACCCTGAACATCAGCCCGAATGCCCAGGTAGTCCACGGCATTCCCAACGATACGCCTTTTGAGGAAGGGGATATCATATCGGTGGATTGCGGGGCATTGAAAAACGGATTTTACGGGGACCATGCCTATACGTTCCCCATTGGGGAGGTGGCCCCGGAAACCCTGAAATTGTTGGAGGTCACCAAGGAATCGCTCTATGTGGGCATCCGGGAATTCCGGGCCGGCAACCGCGTAGGCGATGTGGCCTGGGCCATCCAGGACCACTGTGAAAAACACGGATACGGCGTGGTGCGCGAGCTGGTAGGGCACGGGCTGGGACGCAAACTGCACGAAGCCCCGGAGATGCCCAATTACGGCAAACGCGGCCGCGGAAAAAAGTTTGTAGACGGAATGGTGGTGGCCATCGAGCCGATGATCAACAGGGGTACCCGCCGGATTCGGCAACTCCGGGACGGGTGGACCATCCTCACGGCCGACGGCCAGCCAAGCGCCCACTTTGAGCACGATGTGGCGCTGGTTGACGGGAAGCCGGAACTGCTCTCCACGTTTGCCTATATCTACGAGGCCCTGGGGATTGAATCGGACGAGGAAACGGCCTTTCGGGCCGCCCCGTTAACTACCTGAGGGTTGTGAAGCGGCTCTTTAAATGGGCCCTGGGCATTTTTCCCAGGCCGGTGCTGATCCGACTGAGCTTTGCAATCCGCCCCGTATTGTCGCTGCTCCTGAGGGGCAACCGCTACACCGACCCGATCGACGGAAAAAGTTACCGGACCTTTTTACCTTACGGCTATGAAAAACCGCGGGAAAATGTCCTTTCCCCATCCACGTTATCCCTGGAACGCCACCGGCTCCTGTGGCTCTACCTGAAGCAGGAGACGGATTTTTTTACGGCGCCGCTGCGGTTGCTTCACTTTGCCCCCGAACAGGCGTTTCACCGGCGCTTCCGCCGGATGCCCAACCTGGAGTACACCACCACGGACCTGAATTCCCCCCTGGCGGACGTCAAGGCCGATATCTGCCAGCTGCCCTTTAAAGACAATTCCTTTGACGTCATCCTCTGCAACCATGTCCTGGAACACATCCCGGACCACCGCCAGGCACTTTCCGAATTGTATCGGGTGATGAAACCCGGGGGGTGGGGGGTCTTCCAGGTCCCCCAGGATTTGGATCGGGAAACGACTTTTGAGGACCCGGGCATTACCGACCCGCAGGAGCGGCGTCGGATCTTTGGCCAGTACGACCACGTCCGGGTATACGGCCGCGATTATTTCGATATCTTAAGGCAGGCCGGTTTTATGGCCGAAGGCGTAGACTATACGCGGGGGTTTACACCCGAACAACTCGAGCGGTACCGGCTGGCTCCCGGGGAACTGATCCCCCTGGTGCGCAAACCCGTCGGGGAAGCAGGCGCTTTGGGAAAGGCGTAAACTGCGGGCGTATTTAACCGGATAGAAAGGGGTCAGCGTGCGATTCGGGAGCGGAATCCTTCCGTGACAAACTCCCGGGTATTCCCCTCCGCGTCCAGGTAGATGATATAGGCCTCCAGGTCCCCGGAATTATCGAGGAGTTCCCGGCTGGCTTCCAGGTCCATGGCCATAAATGCCGTGGCATAGCCGTCTGCCACCATACAGGTGGGCGCTATCACCGAAACGGCAAGGATATTTGAATCGCGGGTAAACCCGGTAAGCGGGTCGATGGTATGCACGTACCGCCTGCCCGTTTGCGGATCTTCCCGGAATTTTCGGTAGTTTCCGGAAGAGGCCATGGAAGCGTCTTCCAATTCCACCACCTGTTTAATCTGCCGCGCCCCGGTAGCCTGAGGGTCATCGATACCCACCCGCCAGGGCTGGTCCTTTTCCGGCTGCCTGCCCCGGGTGCGTACCTCGCCCCCCACTTCCACCAGAAAATGTTCGGAGCCGGCCTGCTCCAAAAGCAGGGCCAGGCGGTCTATGGCATACCCCTTGGCAATGGCGTTGAAGTCCAGGCGGATGCCGGTTGTTTCCTTGCGGATCCGGTTATCCGGGGTCCGGGTGATTTTGTCCAGCCCCACGTACTGCCGCAAGCTGTCTACGGTGGTACTGTCCATTTCCAGGGCCGCCCCCGGGCCGAAACCCCAGGCGTCTACCAGGATGCCTACGGTCGGGTCAAACCGGCCCCCTGTAGCCCGGTGGATTTCCCGGGAAGCCGCGAGGACTTCCCGGAACATTTCGTCTACCACCACGGTCGTATCCCCCTCGTTGATGCGGGAAATGTCCGAACCGGGCAGGTAGGTGGACATGGACTGGTTCAGGACGGTAAACACCGAATCGATCTGCGGCCCGAGGTCTTTCCGGTCCGCCCCGAATACGGTGATTGCATAGGTGGTCCCCAGGGCCTGCCCCCGGTAATCCCGCCGTTGCAGCTCCGGCCGGGAACAACCCGCGGCCACCGCCAGGACCAGGGCCAGGCACCCCGTGCCAAGCTTCGCGGAAACCCGGCCGATACAGGCCCACCCCCGGGTAGATTTAAATCTCGATAAGGCCTTCATAGTCCACGATGTATTTTTCATTCAAAAATACCGGGGCATTCCGGTCTGCGGCATTCGATAGCCCCACCCCGGCATAGTAGGTTCGCGCCTCGAAATTCTCGGCATGGGTCTTAACCCGGGCCATCAGGCCCGCATCGTATTCCCGCGGGTTGTCCGGATAGGCCACGGGCCGCACCACGATAAAGTGCAGTACTTTTTCCTTCAGGCAGACAAATTGCGGGTTTTTGCCGGGCTTGCTGTTGACCCCCATAAACTCATAGCCGTCGGCTTCCAGTTCCCGCCCCACGATGTTCATCGCCAGGTTGTGCAATTCCTGCTCGGTGAGTGCTTGCATTTTTTATCGTATAAAAAAACCGATATGCAGCATATCGGTTTTAAGATGAATTCGTACGGGATTATCCCCCGAAATCGTCAAAGCGGATATGCTCGTCCGGGATTCCGAAATCTTCTCCCATCTTCTGCACCGCCTTGTTCATCAGGGGCGGGCCGCAGAAATACAATTCGATGTCTTCGGGGGCCTCGTGGTGGTCCAGGTAGTGCTCGATCACACAGTTGTGGATAAAGCCCACAAACCCGTCACCCGGGGCATCGATATTTTCCTTCACCTTCCAGTTGTCCTCTTCCAAAGGCTCGGAAAGGGCCATGTAGAATTTGAAATTCGGGAATTCCTCCTCGAGTCGCTTAAAGTGGTCGATATAGAAAAGCTCCCGCTTGGAGCGGCCACCGTACCAGTAGGTCACCTTCCGGTTGGTCTTCAGGGTCTTGAAGAGGTGGTAGAGGTGCGAACGCATCGGCGCCATCCCGGCACCCCCGCCCACATAGAGCATTTCGGATTCCGATTCGTTGATGAAGAATTCCCCGTAAGGGCCTGAAATCGTCACCTTATCCCCGGGCTTGCGGGCAAAGATATAAGACGAAGCGATTCCCGGGTTCACGTCCATCCAGCCGTTCTTGGAACGGTCCCAGGGCGGGGTGGCGATCCGCACGTTCAGCATGATCTCGCGACCCTCTGCCGGGTAAGAGGCCATGGAATAGGCGCGCTCCACCGTCTCAGGGTTTTTCATTACCAGCGGCCAGAGGCCGAATTTATCCCATTCCGTCTGGAACTTGTCCGGCGTCTCGTGTTCCTCCGGGTGGGCCGTGATGTCGATATCCTTATAAGGCACCTCGCAGGGCGGGATCTCGATCTGGATATATCCCCCCGCCTTGTAATTCATGTCCTCGGGGATTTCCACTACGAATTCCTTGATAAACGAAGCCACATTGTAGTTCCGCACCACGGTGGCCTCCCATTTCTTGATCCCGAAAACCTCTTCGGGGATGGTGATTTCCATGTCCTGCTTCACCTTCACCTGGCAGGCCAGGCGGGCCCCCTCATTGAGTTCCCGCTTGGAAAAGTGGGGCGTTTCGGTAGGCAGCGCTTCCCCTCCGCCGGAGAGGACATGACACTCGCACTGGATGCAGGTACCTCCGCCACCGCAGGCGGAAGGCAGGAAGATCTTCTTGTTTCCCAGGGTCGACAGCAGGGAACTTCCCGACGCCACCTCAATCTCCTTCTCCCCATTGATCTTGATAGTCACGGGCCCGGAAGGGGACAGCTTCTCCTTGGTAAAAAGCAAGAGGGATACCAACAGCAGCACCAGGATCAGAAAGGCGATGATGGTAATGGTGATGGTCCCGAGGGTACTTGTAGCTAGAATCATTTACTCGTTATTTACAACGTCGTTATACGAAAGGACTTGTTCTTCTTCGCGGCTGGGTTGTTCCAGATTGTCGGCAGCTGCTTCGGTGCCGGGCGTTTCTGTGTTTTCAGGTTCCCTGATGGTTTCCACGGCCATCTCTTCAGCGGCATCTGCGGTTTCGTCCCCCCCGGTGAGCATTCCCCCGAAACTCTGGAATCCGATGCCCATCAGGCCGGTGATGATAAAGGTGATCCCGAGCCCGCGCAGGGGCGGCGGCACATTGGAATAACGGATCTTTTCCCGGATGGCGGCGATGGCCAGGATGGCCAGAAACCAGCCGATCCCGGAACTCACCCCGTAATTGAAGGCCAGCCCCAGGGTGGCGATCTCCCGGGCCTGCATAAAGAGCGAACCGCCCAGGATGGCGCAGTTCACCGCAATCAGCGGCAGGAAAATCCCGAGGGAGTTATACAGGGATGGCGAAAATTTCTCCACCACAATCTCCACGAGTTGTACCATGGTGGCAATCGTGGCGATAAAGAGGATAAAGGAGAGGAAGCTCAGATCGTAGTCCGCGTATTCCGGCCCCAGCCAGGTAAGCGCCCCGGGTTGCAGGAGGTACTGGTCTAACAGCCAGTTCAGCGGGACGGTTACGGCCAGTACAAAGATGACCGCCGCCCCCAGTCCCACAGCCGTGGAGACCTTCTTGGAAACCGCCAGGTAGGAACACATCCCCAGGAATACGGCAAACACCATATTGTCGATGAAGATGGACTTGAAAAATAATTCTACGTGCTCTAACATAATCCGTTCAATTCAGTATTTCCCGATCAGTTCTCTTCGATGAGCGACCGGTTCCGGGAGCGCTGCACCCAGATAATGATGCCCACCACAATCAGGGCGGCAGGCGGTATAATCATAAACCCGTTGTTTTCGTATCCGATGGAATACACCCCGGTCTTTGCAATCGGGTCGCCCAGCACCTTGAAGCCGAACAGCGTCCCGGACCCGAGCAATTCCCGGAAAAACCCGACGATGACCAGGATCACCCCGTAGCCCAGGGCGTTCCCGATGCCGTCCAAAAAGGACTTCCAGGGTCCGTTCCCCAGGGCAAAGGCCTCAAAGCGGCCCATGATGATACAGTTTGTGATGATCAGGCCCACAAAGACGGCCAGGGTCTTGCTCAGTTCGTAGGCAAATGCCTTGAGGACCTGGTCTACGATGATCACCAGGGTGGCCACCACAATCAGCTGGACGATAATCCGGATCTTGGAGGGAATGATATTCCGCATCAGGGAGATCACCACGTTCCCGACCCCGAGGACGAAGATCACCGACAAGGCCATCACGACGGAGGGCTTCAGCTCGGCGGTAATCGCCAGGGCGGAGCAGATCCCGAGTACCTGGATGGTGATCGGGTTGTTGTCCGCGAGCGGGTCGAGGATCAGGTTTGTGTCTTTTTTGCTCAGTAATGCCATATTATTGCGTGCTTATGGATTGGAGATAGTCTTTGTAGAGGTTCACCGTTTCCGATATCATGGCAGAAACCCCGTTGCCGGTAATAGTGGCCCCGGCAAGCGCATCTACCTGGTTGTCATCCTTGTCCTGGTTCAGCGGGTCGTTGTTGCCCTTGGCTACTTCGATCCCCGCATAACGGGTGCCGTCCAGAATGGATTCCCCGGCGAAGTCGTCCATAAAGTAGCGCGCCTTGATATTGGCGCCCAGGCCGGGTGTTTCCCCTTTGTGGTCAAAGTACACCCCCTGGACCACCAGGTTGTTATCCAGGGCGATGTGCCCCCAGATAGCATCCCAGAGCCCCTTCCCGTACATGGGGATGATGTAGAAGGTCTTCCCGTCCTTCTCCCCGATCATCACCGGCAAACTCGGGGTATCCCCGGATTTGGCAATGGCCAGTTGTTTTTTCATGTCTATCAGGTAGGCTTCATCGTCTTCGGCAATGGAGTCGCCCTTGATGACGAGCTGCCGGGTAATGTACTGCGAGAAGACCTCCTCCACCTCTTCGGTGGAAATGAAATTCACGGAACCTTCGTCCTCATTTTCATTGACCCCCATGGCGTAGAGGATGTTCTGCTGCTTCTCAAAACGCTCGTTCTCCTGGATGCGGGGCTTCAGGGCAGATGCCAAAAAGGCCAGGATGGAACCCACCACTACCACCATGCCGGTGGCAAAGAGGACGGTGTAAACGTTTTTGTCGGTATTGATTGCCATATCTTATGCGGTTTCTGCTTGCAGTTCTTCGGCCTTTCCATCCGTGGTACGGGGGAAAATACGGGCCGTCTTGAGTCGTTTCATGCGCTTTTTCACATTGGCGCGGATTACATAGTGGTCGATGGTGGGCGCAAATACGTTCATCAAAAGGATCGCGAGGAAAACCCCTTCCGGATAGGCCGGGTTGAATACCCGGATCATTACGGAGAGGAATCCGATCAGGAACCCGTAGACCCATTTGCCGCGATTCGTTTGCGACCCGGTTACCGGATCGGTGGCCATATACACAATCCCGAAGGCCAGCCCCCCGACAATCAGGTGTTGCCAGAATTCAAAGCTCATCAGGCTGTAGAAGCGGCTGCTCTCGGTTACCCAACCAGCATCGGCCACCCCGTTGAAGATCAGGCCCATCACCAGGGCCCCGATCACGGCGCTCAGCATGATGCGCCAGCTGGCGATCCTGGAAAATACCAGGAACAGGCCGCCCAGCAGGATCAGGAAAGCCGATGTCTCGCCCACCGACCCCGGGATAAATCCAAAGAACATATCGGCCGTGCTGTAGCCGTGTTCGGCGTTTTGCGCCAGGGACCCCAGGATGGTTTCCCCGGAAATCGCGTCGGCCGTACCGGCGCGTTCCACGGCTTCGTGAACCCATACCTTGTCCCCGCTCATCCAGGTTGGATAGGCAAAGAACAAAAAGGCCCGGATGGTCAGGGCGGGGTTCAGGATATTCATCCCGGTCCCCCCGAAAACCTCCTTGCCGATCACCACCCCGAATACCACGGCTACCGCCAGCATCCACAAGGGGGTATCCACGGGAACGATCAGCGGTACGAGCATCCCGGTTACCAGGTAGCCCTCCTCCACTTCGTGGCCTTTGATTACGGCAAAGATGAACTCCACCAGCAGGCCGACCCCGTAGGATACGATTACCAGCGGGATCACCTGGGTAAAGCCCAGCCAGAAATTCTCCCATGTCAGGAAGTTCCCGAACAGGTCCAGTTCCCTGGGGGCCCCGTTGGCAGCCTCGATGGCCGCGTAATGCTGGTATCCGGTATTGAAGAAGGAGAACAACAGCACGGGGATCAGCGCCATGATCACCGTATTCATCGTCCGCTTCAGGTCGTCTGCGCCCCGTACGTGGGCCCCGTTGTGCGTGGTCTCGTCCGGGGTGTACAAAAAGGTGTGGAAGGCATTGAATGCCGGCGCCACCTTCTTGCCCCGCAAGCGGTGCTTGATGATGTGGAGGCGTTTCTTCAGTGTCAGTCTCTTGTCGCTCATATCGCTATCCTATTTCTTTATGCAGCAGGTCGAGTCCCTGCCGGATGATCTGCTGGTGCGGTTGCTTGGAGATGCAGATAAACTCGGTCAGCGAAAAGTCCTCCGGGGACACTTCGTAGAGGCCGAGCTGTTCCATCTCGTCGATATCCTGGACCATACAGGCTTTGAGCAGTTGCATGGGGTAGATATCCAGGGGGAAGACCTTCTCGTACTGGCCGGTAACCACAAAGGCCCGGTGCTCCCCGTTTGTATTGGTGTCCAGGTCGTATTTTTTCCTGGGGTTCAGCCAGGAAAACGTCAGTGCCCGGGTAGTGGAGATCTTGTCGAAAACCGGCTTGTTCCACCCAAATAATTCGTAGTCGTCCCCCTCGGGGATCACCGTTACGGTGTTGTTGTAAAAACCGAGATGGCCATCCGGGCGGGACTTGCTGCCGGTAAGCACATCCCCGTTGATCACCCGGATATTCTTCTGGGTGACGCCGCTGGCGTACAGGAAGGTGGAGATTTCCGCCCCGATCCGCGTGGTGTAATACTGGGGTTTTTTGACCCCGGAACCGGCCAGGGCCACCACGCGCTGCGGGTTGTATTTCCCGGTAAGCAGCGCTTCCCCGATAATGACCAGGTCCTGGGGGGAAAGCGTCCAGACGCGTTCGCCCTTGTTGATCGGGTCGATCCGGTTAATCTGCGTGCCCACCAGGCCGGCCGGGTGCGGCCCGCTTACCCGGTGGATTTCGATATCCTTCAGCCCGTTGAAAATATTGTCCTCTCCCTTGCCGACACCCACGCGCACCTTACCGGGGGTGAGTTTGGAAAGGGCCGTCAGGGCTGCCTGCAGTTCGGCTTCCCTGCCCTTGAGGGAATAGTTGATGTCCGCTGCCAGGGGAGCGGTGATATAGGCCGAAATAAAGATGGCCTTCGGGACCACCTCCGGGTCCGCAATCCGATCGTAGGGACGCTGCCGGATAAAGGGCCAGCAACCTGTTTGCAACAGGAAATTCCGGATGGCCTCCGCATCTGCCTTTTCAGGATTCAGCGGGGTGTGCTCGAGGGTTTTCTGCTCCTTGTCCGCGAGGATCCGAAGGGTCAGGATTCGGCGGCGCGCGCCGCGTTCAATTTCGACGAGTTCCCCGCTGACCGGAGAACAGAAAAGCATTTCCTCGATATCCTTGTTGTAGAAAAGCGCCTCCCCGGCTTTGACCTCAGCACCCGTTTTCACGAGCATCTTAGGGGTCAGGCCATGGAAATCATTGAGGTTAATGGCGTAAACGTTACTGGAAACAGCTTTGGAAGTCGAAGGTTCTGCAGCGCCGACGAGGTTGATGTTCAACCCCTTTTTTATTCGGATGTCAGTTGACATATGATCGTGGACCTTTGGTTATAAAAATGTGCGCCCAAAAATACTACTTAAAAGAAAGTTATCATAATTATTACCCCTTTTTTTGGGCATTCCGCCCGGGGCGAATCGGCGGGCATGGTTTTTGTTTACCTTTGCCCCAAAATTACGCCCCGCATGCCGTTGAAACTTAAACAAATCCCGCTGTTTTTATGGGGTTTCGGATTGCTCGCCCAGGTCCAGACCGAAGTGGCCCCGCCCGAACATATCCGGTCGGTGATTTTCAAGGGGCCCACCGACGACCAGTTCCCGATTGTCCGGCTGGGGGAACCCATCCTCCTGGAGTTCGACGACCTCTCGGCCAGCGAGCAGGACTTCTACTACCGCATCATCCACTGCGACTACGACTGGCAGCCTTCACAGCTGCTTAAATCCCAGTACCTGGACGGGATCGACAACCAGCGGATCATCAATTACGGCAACAGTTACAACACGCTCCAGCCCTACTCCAACTACCGGCTGCAACTGCCCAATGAGCAGGTGCGGCTCCGGGTCAGCGGCAATTTTGTCCTGGAGATCTACAATTCGGCCGGCGACCTGCAGTTCTCCCGGCGGTTTGTGGTCTATCAGGACCAGGTGAGCGTCCCGGCCGTGGTGCGCCGCTCCCGGGATTTTAAATTCCTGACGGAAAAACAGTCCGTGCAGTTCAGCGTCATCCCCTCGGGAGTCCAGCTGATCAACCCCAAAAAGGAAGTCCGCGTGGCCATCCTCCAGAATTTCCACTGGCCCACGGCGCGATACGACATCCCGCCCCAGTTCACCATCGGGAATGAACTCGTTTACAAGTACGACCAGGAAACCGCATTTTTTGGTGGGAACGAGTACCTGAATTTCGACACGAGCGACCTGCGGACCCCCACGGCGGCCATCTCCCGGATCGGCTTTGAGGACCTCTACCAGCACTACCTCTTCCGGGACGACTACCGGTACGACGAGCCCTACACGTACTTCCCGGACATCAACGGGGATTTCCGGGTCCGCACGCTACAGGGACAGGACGACTCCCGGGAAGGCGAATACACCCGGGTGCATTTCCGGCTGCCCTACGAGGAGGTACTCGCAATGGACAAGGTCTACGTCTTCGGGAAATTCAACAACTACGAGATCGGGGAAGAAAACCGGATGACATTTAACCGGGAAACGGGCGACATGGAACTTTCCCTGCTGCTCAAACAGGGGTTCTACAACTACAAATACGTTTTGGAGCGGGAGGACGGGACTGTGGAACTCAACGCCGTAGGGGGGAATTTCCACTTTACGGAGAACACCTACACAATACTGGTTTATTATCGGAATTTTGGGGATATTTATGACAGCGTAATCGGGGTGGGTACCGCGAATTCGCGGACCATCAGCAACTAACCAATAGCTTTGACCAGCCAGGAAGACCGTATGGAAACAAAGCCGGCCAGATACGGGGGGAGATACAAACTGAAATACCGGGGCACGGAGTGCCTGAACTGCGGGTTCCAGCTGGATATCAGCGACCGCTTCTGCCCGAATTGCTCTCAGGCGAACAGCACCAAGAAACTGACCCTGAAGGATTATATCGAAGAGTTCTTTGCCAGTTTTATCGACTACGATTCCCGCCTGCTCAAGACCGTCAAAGCGCTGCTGCTGCGCCCGGGGGTAATCACTTTGGACTATGTGGCCGGCAAGCGCCAGCGCTACACAAACCCCTTCCGCTTCCTCCTGAGCCTGGCATTTATCTATTTCCTGCTGATGAGCCTGAGCGGCGATTTTACGGCCCTGGACCGATTTAACCTGGACCAGCGTACCCGCGACGCCGAGGTGCCGGATATGTCCTTCAACTTTGAACTGGACAGCCCGGAAGAAGAGCAGGCCCTGTCCGTGCTGGATTCACTGGGGATGCGATCCGGGGATTCCCTGAATTTCGGGGCCGGGATCAACGCGGCCAAACGGCGGAAGGATTCGCTGATCCAGGCAGACCCAAAAGCCTATTTCGCCGGGGTGGACGGTAGTTTTTTCGGGCGTGTGGGCACCAAGAGCGATGCGTTTTTAAACCTGATCCGCAAGGATACTATTTACACCTTCGACGAGGCCCTGGAGCGGTACGAGGTGGAGGACACCCGGGAGAACCGGATCAGTTTCAGCACGGCCCGCTCCCTGAAACGCGCTTTGGAGCGCCCCGGGAGCTTTTTGAGCGACCTGTTGGCGCGGCTGCCGTTCGCCACTTTTTTCTTCCTTCCGGTCTTCTCCTTGTTCATTACCCTGGCGTACATCAGAAAAAAATACACCTACACCGATAATCTGGTTTTTAGTTTCCACATTCAGTCCCTGTTCTTTATCTTGCTCATCATTGGTTATTTGATTGACAGCCTGATAGGGCTCGATATCTACTGGTTGTGCTTTATCGCATTCGCCGTGTATCTTTTTGCAGCGATGCGCAAATTTTACAGGCAGGGGGTATTTAAAACTATCATAAAGTACCTGTTTCTCAATACCATTTTTGTTATTTTAGCTACCATGACCGCGATAGCTCTGCTAATTGGAAGTGCGGTCACCTATTAGAGATCATGTTTACGCAAGTCACCAAAGGGATAAAGATTTCAGTCGATACGAGTTTTGAAGGCACGTTCTTCAAGAACTACAAGATGCATTTTGCCTTCGGCTACACGATCACCATTGAAAACCAGAGTAAGGATTCCGTTCAGCTCACCTCCCGTCACTGGAAGGTTTTTGACGCCCTGAGCGATATGGAGGTTCTGGATGGCGAAGGCGTGATCGGCAAAAAACCGGTCATCCGCCCGGGCGAATCCCACACCTACAGTTCCGGCTGCCTGCTGGCTTCCCCAATCGGCGCCATGAAGGGCCATTACAACATGGTGAATTTTGCGTCTACCGAGAAATTCCGGGTCTACGTACCCACCTTCAAACTGAGCGCCCCCTTCGCACTCAATTAAACCGGGATCCGGCCGTCCCGCTTGTTTTTTTAAGGCTAAGCCATTTTGTACCTTTGACGGAAATCTATAAACCGCAAAAAAATACACTATGGCGAACGGATTTTTCAGAGTCCCCCCGGCGTATAACGAACCGGTAAAAAGCTACGCCCCCGGCTCCCCGGAACGGGAGGCAGTCCTTAAGCAATACGATGCGTACTACAACAGCAACAGAGATATCCCGCTGACTATCGGCGGGGAGAAAGTGCGCACCGGCAACACCCGGCCGATTGCCCCGCCCCACGACCATCAACACCAGGTAGGCCAGTACCACCTGGCTTCCGAAAAAGAGGTGCGCCAGGCCATCGACACGGCCCTGGCCGCTCGCGCCTCCTGGGCGGCCCTCCCCTGGGAACAGCGGGCCTCGGTCTTTTTAAAAGCTGCCGAACTCATCGCCGGGCCCTACCGGGACCGGATCAATGCGGCAACCATGATGGCCCAGTCCAAAACCGTCCACCAGGCCGAGATTGACTCCGCCTGTGAGCTGATCGACTTTTTGCGTTTCAATGCGGAATTCATGAGCCAGATCTACCAGGAGCAACCGGAATCCTCCGAAGGGATCTGGAACCGGGTGGAATACCGCCCGCTCGAAGGCTTTGTCTATGCAGTCACCCCGTTCAATTTCACGGCCATCGCCGGGAACCTGCCGGCCAGCGCGGCCATGATGGGGAACGTGGTGATCTGGAAACCCAGCGACCACCAGGTGTTCTCCGCCCAGGTCATCGTGGATATCTTTGAGGAAGCCGGCCTGCCGGCCGGGGTGATCAACTGCATCTACGGCGACCCGGCCATGATCACGGACATCCTGCTCGCCCACCCGGAATTCTCCGGCATCCACTACACCGGGTCTACCGAAGTGTTCAAGGGCATCTGGAAAAAGATCGGGGATAACATCAACACCTATAAAACCTATCCGCGCATCGTGGGTGAAACCGGGGGCAAGGATTTTATCATCGCCCACCCCACGGCCAACCCGCGCCAGGTGGCCACAGCCATCACACGCGGGGCGTTTGAGCTGCAGGGTCAAAAATGCAGCGCCGCTTCCCGGGTATACCTGCCCAAATCCATCGCAGACGACGTGCTGGAAGGGGTGAAAAAGGACCTTAAATCGATAAATAAACCCGGCTCGCCTGCCGACCTGAGCAACTTTGTGACGGCGGTAATTCACGAAGGGGCCTTTGACAAACTCGCCGGTTACATCGATCGGGCCAAATCCGACGAAGACGCGGAAATTATTGCCGGTGGCGGGTACGACAAATCGGTCGGGTATTTTGTGGAACCCACGGTGATCCTCACCACGGACCCGCATTACGTGACCATGGAAACCGAACTCTTTGGCCCGGTGGTTACCGTTTACGTCTACGAGGACGCAGATTGGGACACCACCCTGGAACTGGTAGACCAAACCTCGGAATACGCCCTGACCGGGGCCGTGATTTCCGGCGACCGCTATGCGATACAGCAGGCCACGCGGGTACTGGAGAATTGTGCGGGGAATTTCTACATCAACGACAAGCCCACAGGGGCCGTGGTGGGGCAACAGCCGTTTGGCGGTGCCCGGGCCTCCGGAACCAACGACAAGGCAGGTTCCGCCCAAAACCTGATGCGCTGGGTATCTCCCCGGCTGATCAAGGAGACCTTTGTGAGCCCGGAAGATTACCGCTACCCTTTCCTGGGGTAGTTCCCGGACAAGTATACGGTTGAATCCAGCCGCACATACTGACGCATAACAATGCAAAGCCCCGGTGTTCCGGGGCTTTTTTTGGTATTTGGTTGCGCAACCCGCAGGGTATGAGGTACTAGGACCTATTACCTGGACGTATTACCTGCAGGGTATGAGGTACTCGGACGCGCTACCCGCTGGGTTTGCGGAATTTGGACAGGCCATCGCCCGGGACATACTTTCAATGTAAATTTAACGTTATTAATTTGTAAATTAATGTTTAACAAACGTACTTTTACACTATGAAGTCCCAGATGCACATCCCTGAGAAAGAGGCAATAGCCAAAACGTGGGCCGAAAAGGTATTTGAGCGGATGCGTCATTACGCCAGGTGCTGCCGGCACACTTACCGCACGATCCTGAATACCTGAAACCCCCGGGAACCGGGCTTACCGGCACGCTGTTTCCGGCAGGTACACCACTTGCTTTGTTTCGAAAAACGGGTCCTGAAAATAATCGGACAATGGATAGGTACGGGCCTGCGGGTACGGAGCCAGCTCCTCGGACAGGTCCCCGCCTTTCAGGTACAGGATGCCGTTGGCCAGCCCGCCGGGTTTCCCGCCCGGGCGCAGGCGGTCCCGGGTCCAGAGCACAAAGGTGGGCATGGCGGCTACCGCCCGGCTCACCACAAAATCGAACGAACCCTTCATCGCCTCCGCCCGGACCTGCCGGGCCGAAGCATTTTCCAGCCCGAGCCCCTCGATTACATCGTTGACAACCCGGATTTTCTTCCCGATGGCGTCTACCAGGGTAAACTGAACCTGCGGAAAAAGAATGGCCAGGGGGATTCCCGGGAACCCGCCGCCGGTACCCACGTCGAGCACCTCCGTCCCGGGCAGGAAGGAATGCACCCGGGCAATGCCCAGGGAATGCAGTACGTGGCGCAGGTAGAGCTCGTCGATATCCTTGCGGGAAACCACATTGATTTTCCGGTTCCAATCGGCGTATAAATCGCCGATCCGGAGGAACTGGTCTTTCTGGGTATCGGATAAATTGGGAAAATTTTGGAAGACCGTTTCGGCTGTCATTGGTATCTTTGTACTTCGAATACAAATTTACGATATTCACGGGCAGACCAAAACATGCGGTTTACCGTTATAATATCAATAGAAATCAAGGAGCCTCTACTCATGTCTGAAAACGCCATTCGATTCTCCCGCACTGAATCCCCCCAATTTTTCCGAACGCTGAACAAGCGCGTAAACGCCTATTTTAAAGAAAACGGTTTGAAAAAAACCGGCAACTGGCAACTCTACCTGAAAACGGCCGTGATGTTTTCCCTCCTCCTGGCCCCGTATTTCCTGATCCTGACCCTCGGGCTGCCCACCTGGGCCAACCTGTTGCTCACCATGCTGATGGGCGTGGGGATGGCCGGCGTGGGGATGAACGTCATGCACGACGGCAACCACGGCACCTATTCCTCCCGTAAATGGATCAACAAGCTCATGGGCGGCAGTATTTACCTGCTGGCCGGGAACGTATACAACTGGCAGGTACAGCACAACGTCCTGCACCATACCTATACGAATATTCACGAGCACGACGAAGACCTGGAAGCCGGACGGATTCTGCGCTTTTCAAAACACGCCAAATGGCATCGGTTCCACCGGTTCCAGCACTATTATTCGGTCTTCCTCTACGGCCTGCTCACTTTTAACTGGGCCATCACCACGGATTTTCAACAGATGTACCGCTACACCAAGCGCAAGCTCGCCTACGGCAAGTTTCCCAACCCGGTTCTGAACTGGAGCGTGCTGGTCATCACCAAGCTCATCTACCTGTTTATATGGATCGCCCTGCCGATCATCATCATGGACATCGCCTGGTGGAAAGTGGTCCTCGGCTTCTTTATCATGCACTATGTGGCCGGTGTCATCCTCAGCGTGGTTTTCCAGCTGGCGCACGTGGTAGACCACGCGGACATGCCGCTGCCGGAAAAAGACGGCACCATGAAAAACAGCTGGGCCATCCACCAGTTGCGCACCACCGTTAACTTTGGTACGCGCAACCGCATTGTCAACTGGTTTACGGGCGGGCTCAACCACCAGGTGGAGCACCACATCTTCCCGAATATTTCCCACGTCCACTACACAAAAATTTCCAAAATTGTGAAACAGACGGCACGGGAGTTCAATTTGCCCTACAACGAATATAAAACTACGCGAAAAGCTATAATTTCGCACTTCAGACACCTGCGGGAACTGGGGAAAAAACCCTCCCTGCAACTACAGTAAATACGCAGCAGACTTATGAAGCAATTTCTCTCCGACCGGATCAACAACATGGCCACGTCGGCCACCCTGGCTATGGCCGCAAAGGCCCGGGAACTGAGACAGGAAGGAAAAGACATCATCGGCCTGAGCCTTGGGGAACCCGATTTCAACATTCCGGAATTCATCCGGGAGGCGGCCAAAGAGGCCATCGACCAGAACTACAGCAGCTATTCTCCTGTAGACGGCTATGGCGATTTAAAACAGGCCATTTCCAGGAAATTTGCCCGGGACAACGGCCTCCAGTACGGCATCGACCAGATCGTAGTCTCCACGGGCGCCAAGCAGTCGCTTGCCAACGTGGCCATGGTAATGCTCAACGAGGGGGATGAAGTGATCCTCCCCGCCCCCTACTGGGTGAGTTATTCAGACATTGTAAAACTCGCAGGCGGCGTGCCGGTGGAAGTCCCCACCAGTATCGACACGGATTTCAAGATGACCCCGGACCAACTGCGGGAGGCGATTACGCCCCGGACCAAAATGATCTGGTACAGCTCGCCCTGCAACCCGAGCGGCTCCGTATACAGCAAACCCGAACTGGAAGGCCTCGCTGCCGTATTGCGGGAACACCCCGGGATCTTTGTGGTGTCCGACGAGATTTACGAACACATCAATTTCCGGGAAGGCCATGTGAGCATGGCCGGCCTGGAGGGTATGTACGACCGCACGATTACCGTAAACGGGGTTTCCAAAGCCTACGCGATGACCGGTTGGCGGATTGGCTTTATCGGGGCGCCGGCATGGGTGGCCAAGGCCTGTACGAAATTCCAGGGGCAGATCACCAGCGGGGCAAACGCCATCGCCCAGCGGGCAACCATTGCCGCCCTGGATGCCCCCATTGAGAAGATCCGGTACATGATCGATAAATTCCACGAGCGGCGGGACCTGATCCTGGAATTGCTCGGGGAAATCCCCGGGTTCAACCTGAACGTGCCGGAAGGGGCCTTCTACGTATTCCCGGACATATCATCGTATTTCGGGAAAACCCTGGGCGGGAAAACAATTGCCAACGCCTCGGATTTTGCCCTCTACCTGCTCGAAGCAGCCGGGGTGGCAACCGTAACCGGCGAGGCCTTCGGCAACCCGAACTGCATCCGCATTTCCTATGCGGCTTCCGAGGAGGAGATCCGGGAAGCGGTGCGCAGGATGCAGGAAGCCCTGGCTTAGGGAATCTTCTGCTCAGGCATCCCTCCGGGCGTCTTTCGCAAAACACAGCAGCGCTACGTTCAGGAAAGACATCCATAAGAGCGGAGAAATGGGCCAAAAAATGCAACTTCCAGCTTCAGCAAAACGCGTAAGCCCCGGGAGCGAGGTGGCCAAACCCCGTTGACACGGAAAGAAACTCCGGATAGATCGGCTTCCGGCCCAACGGACCGGGACGACCAGACCCCGCACCTACATCAGGTTCGCTTCCAGAAGTAAGGTGTCAGCAGGATCAGGACGGTAAACAACTCGAGCCTCCCTGCCAACATCAGAAAGCCGCACCACCATTTCCCGAGCGCCGGCAAACCGTTGAAGTTGCTCAGGGGGTGCAGCGAGCCAAAGGCCGGGCCCACATTCCCCAGGGAAGAAGCCGCCCCCCCGATGGCGGATACAAAATCCAGGCCGAGCAGGCTTAAAACAAGCGCGCCGATGATAAACAGGAGCATATAGAGGACAAAGAAGGCGATGATGTTGTAGACAATGTGTTCGGTCACCGTCTTGTCGTTGTACCGCACGGGGATGATGGCGCTCGGGTGGAGCGTCCGCTTGAACTCGAGCAAGCCGTTTTTGATGATCAGGATATGCCGCATGATCTTGATGCCCCCGGCCGTGGAGCCTGCGGACCCCCCGGCAAACATCAACCCGAAAAAGAACACCGTCAGGAAGGGCGTCCAGTTGGTAAAATCGGCGGTGACAAACCCCGTGGTGGTCACTACGGCCACTACCTGGAAAAGCCCATGGCGGAAGGCGCTTTCCCCGGCACCCCAGACCATCGGGTGGTACTCCGACTCGGGCACGTCGGCCCGGAAATAAATCACCAGGGCCGCCATGATGGCAAACACCACAACCATCAGGCCGAATACCTTGAATTCCTCGTCCCGCAAAACCTTCTGCACCCTGCCCTTAAAGGCAAAATAACTCAACACGAAATTGGACCCTGCCAAAAACATGAAGACAATGATGATATACTGGATGAGCGGCTGGCTGTTCCAATAGGCGATACTGGCATTTTTGGTGGAAAACCCGCCGGTTGAAAGCGTGGCCAGGGCGTGGTTGATGGCGTCGAAAAAGGACATCCCGGCCAGGCGGAGCAACAGCGTTTCCGCCAGGGTATACCCCACATAGATCAGCCAGAGCCGTTTGGCGGTATCCGTAATCCGCGGGTGGAGCTTATCTCCCGTGGGCCCGGGCGCCTCGGCGGCAAAGAGTTGCATCCCCCCGATACCCAGCAGCGGCAGGATCGCAATGGCCAGGACGATGATCCCCATGCCCCCGATCCAATGCGTCAGGCTTCGCCAGAAGAGGATGCCCTCGGGCAGGCGTTCAATGTCGTCCAGGATGGAGGCCCCGGTAGTTGTATAGCCCGAAATCGTTTCGAAAAACGCATTGGTGACATCCGGGATCGCCCCCGAAAAGAGGTACGGCAACACGCCGGAGACGGACATCACGATCCACCCGAAGGTCACGATGATATACCCCTCCTTCCGTTTAACTTCCTTTTTATGGCCGCGCGTAAAGTACATGGCCACCGTGCCCGCAAAGAGCGTGGTGATGGCAGCCAGGGAAATCTGGTAGGTGACCCCGTCCTGGTAAATCCCGCTCACCAGGGCCGCCAGCAGCATGAACCCGCCGTTGAAAAGCAGGAGCAACCCCATCAGGTGCAGAATAATCCGCGTGTTCAGGGACATATCACAGGAATAGTTTTTCTACTTTGGGGATGGCACTCGGCAGGCAGCAAACCACAACCCGGTCGCCCTGCCGGATCCGGAAATCCCCCAGGGCGATAATCCCCTCCCCGGAGCGG
Source organism: Robiginitalea biformata HTCC2501 (assembly GCF_000024125.1). Lineage (NCBI taxonomy): Bacteria > Pseudomonadati > Bacteroidota > Flavobacteriia > Flavobacteriales > Flavobacteriaceae > Robiginitalea > Robiginitalea biformata. The sequence goes on from NC_013222.1 coordinate 3,398,521, forward strand.
ATCACCCCACCGATGATGGCCTCCCGCGGAAAATCGAGTTCCTTGATCAATTCGCCGTTGACCTCCGAGGTCTCGTTCACCACGAATTCCAGGATTTCCGCATTCAGGTTGTTCAGCCGGGTAAGGGCCACCACCTCCCCCTTCCGGATGTGGCGGAAAATATTGTTGGCCGCCAGCAGTTTCTTGTTGATAAGCGTATCCACGCCGATGGAATGGGATAGCTGGAAGTAATCCATATTCTCCACCAGCGCGATGGTCTTTTTGATGTTCTTGGACTTGGCCACCAGGCAGCTCATGATATTGGTCTCCGAATTCCCGGTGACCGCGATAAACGCATCCATGGATTCGAGCGACTCCTCCTCGAGCAGCTCCACATTCCGGCAATCCCCGTTGATGACCAGGGCGTTTGGCAGCAAATCCGCAATATCGAAAGCCTTGGTTTTGTCCTGCTCTATGAGCTTTACGTTGAATCGTTTCTCGCAGAGGTCGCGCGCCGCTTTGACCCCCACCTTGCTCCCGCCCAAAACCATGACGTTGCGGATCTCCTCCTTCTTTTTCCCGGTGAGCTTGTAGAGTTCGTCCACCCCTTTGCGGTCCGTGATAAAGTACACCTGGTCCTCTTCCCGGAATTCGGTGTCCCCCCGGGGGATCAGCGTATACTGGGTCCCACGCCGCTGCAGGGCGATGGGCATAAAATGCAGTTCGGGAAAGACCCGGGCAGCCTCCTTCACCATTTTTCCGATAAAAGGCGCCCCCCTGGGCAGGGATACCCCCACCATGATCAGCAGGCCCTCCTCAAACTCGTACGTGTCGTTAAAGGCGGACTGGTTCAGGAGTAGCTGAATCTCCGCAGCCGCCAGCTCTTCGGGCGATATCAGCTCGTCTATCCCCAGTTCCGTGAAGGCGATCTCGTCCCGGTACTCGACGAATTCCGTATTGGAGATCCGCGCAATGGTTCGCTTGGAACCGAGTTGCTTGGCCAGCATGCAGAGGGTAATATTCGTGGTTTCCGATGCGGTGACGCCGATCACCAGGTCCGAATGGTCCACATGGGCCTCCTTCAGGACGCTGATACTGGTCGCATCCCCTTTGAGGACACGGATATCCAGGTGGCCTTCCGCATAGGAAAGGCTTTCCTTGTTCGTATCGATCAGCGTGATGTCCTGGGATTCGTAAGAAAGTAATTTCGCGAGATGGAAGCCTACCTCTCCTGCTCCTGCAATAATGATCTTCATTCAGTATAAATTGATACGGGTAGCTGGCTGTCCGCCGGTCCGCGGCATGCGGAAGTCCGCCCGGCAAAAGTACGCAATTTTATCATTCTCACCGATACAGGCGGGAATCGTCCCCCGGTTTTCGGAGGCCTTTCCAGCCTGCTGCCAAGCCGGTGCATTGTCGTATCTTTGCGCGCAAAAGAGCACCCGAATGGCAAAGGAAATCCTCCCGTACGACGATTCCGGGGAGAGTAAAAAGCAGCAGGTCCGAAACATGTTCGATACGATTTCGGACAAATACGACGGGCTGAACCGCGTGATCAGCCTGGGTATCGACCGGCGCTGGCGCAAACGTCTGGTGGGGCTGGTGGTCGATAAAAACCCCGGATCCGTCCTGGACATTGCCACGGGTACCGGCGACCTGGCCCTGTCCCTGGCCCAAGCGGGGGTCAAAGAGGTAGTTGGCCTGGACCTGGCGCCCGGCATGCTCGAAGTAGGACGCAGGAAGGTCCGGGATTCCGGACTGGACGGCCAAATCGAGATGGTGCTAGGCGACAGCGAAGCCCTGGAGTTCCCGGACAACCGGTTCGATGCGGTGACAGTGGCCTTCGGGGTGCGCAATTTCGAGGACCTGGAAAAAGGCCTGACGGAGATTTACCGGGTGCTGCGGCCCGGGGGTACCCTGGCCGTTCTGGAAACCTCCGTCCCGGAGAAGCAGCCGTTCCGCTGGGGCTATAATATCTACTGCCGGCACTTCCTGCCGCGGGTGGGCCGATGGTTCTCCAAAGACCCGTCGGCGTACAGCTACCTGTCCCGGTCGGCGGCCGCATTCCCCCACGGGGAACGGTTCAACAATATTTTGGGGAAAATCGGGTTTATAGCTATGGAACACCGGCCCCAGACGTTCGGGGCAGCCGCCATTTATACGGCAACAAAATAAATGTATGAGGAACCTCCTGCCGCTCTGTTTCCTGATAATCCTGTGCCAGTCCGGCCAGGCCCAATTCCGGGAAAACCCCATCCTGAACTTGCAGAACGAAGACAAGGCGCTCCTGAACTGGGGGTATTACCTGGGTTTCAACCAGTACGATTTCAAATTTGAATACAAAAACGACCTCCCGGATATCGTCGTGGACAAATCCTTCGGGTTCAATGTCGGGCTGATCGGGGAACTCCGCCTGAATGAATTCCTGGACCTGCGTTTTGAGCCCGGGCTGTTCTATTCCCGGAGGCTGCTGGGCTTCCCGGGGTTCGCTTCGGACAACGACGCCCTGAGGGAGGTGAAATCCACCTACATCAGTTTCCCCCTGCTCCTCAAGGCAGGTACCCGCCGTTTCGGCAACATCAAACCCTTTATCATCGGCGGGGCCGGCGTGGCGCTCAACCTGGGCTCCAACCAGGATTCCATGGAGGACAACAGCAGCGGAACCTTCCGGATGAAAAAGACGGTGGTGAACTACGAATTGGGGTTCGGCATTGACTTTTACCTGGAATACTTCAAGTTTTCGCCTTCCATTCGCGGGGTTTTTGCCCTGACGGACGAACTGGTGCCCGACGACGACCCGCAGAGCCCCTGGACCGGGAATATCGAGGCGCTGAAAACCCGGGGCATCTTTATCAACTTTACTTTCGAGTAGCCCGTCGTATTTCGTAGAGCAGGATGGCAGCCGCGGTTGCCACGTTCAGGCTTTCGGCCCGGCCGAAAGACGGGATGGCCCAGGTTTGCGACAACCGGTCCCGGACCGGCCCGGAGAGTCCGTGCGATTCACTCCCCATCACCAGGATACCCGGCGAAAGCGGTTGCTCCCCCCCGATGGCCTCGCCTTCCATACTGGCTCCGTAGACCGGCAAGCCGCTTGCGTCCAGGGTCTCCGCCAGGTCTTTGTACACCACCCGTACCCGGGCAATGGACCCCATGGTAGCCTGCAGTACTTTCGGGTTGTAGCAGTCCACGGTGTCCGGGGAACAGAGCAATTCGCCAATACCGAACCAATCGCACAGGCGGATCAGTGTCCCGAGATTCCCCGGGTCCCGGACCCCGTCCAGGGCGAGTGTCCAACCCTCAAATGTCAGCGGTTCCGGGTCGGGTATCGGGAAGACCCCGAGCACCCCGCTGGGGCGGACCAGGGCGCTCGCCTTCCGGAGCTCCCCCTCGGTGATCGGCTGCGACCCGGGAAGCTCCTCCGGGGCCGTGCTGTACAGCCCAACCGGCTCCAATCCCGAATCGAGCAGCTCGCCAACCAGTTTCATCCCTTCGGCCAGAAATTGCCCTTCCCGTATCCGGTACTTTTTTTGATGCAGACTCCTTATTCGTTTTAATTCGCTTTTTGCAACCATACAAATAGCTTAATTTTGGGGGTTATGAAGGTTTATCCTCCCTTTGTGAACCTCCCGGCTAAAATAGGATTATTCTTGCTGTGCCTGGTTATCTGTTCCTGCAACGCGCTGAAAAGGGTCGAAGAGGATGAACAACTCCTGACCGAGTACAGCATCCACGCGGACGGGGAAAAAATCACCGATCCGCTGGTGAACAGCCTCGTGCTCCAGAAACCCAACAGCCGGTTGCTCGGGATCCCGCTCCGGCTGCACCTCTACAACCTCGCCAAAAAAGATGCCGACTCCTCCTACCAGGCCTGGCTCAATCGCAAGGATGGCCGCCGGGAACGGCTCGAATCACTGCTTTCCAAAAAACAGGTAAAACGCCTGGGGGAATCTTTTTTTGTCAGCGGGTACAGCGATTGGCTCAAGCGGGTTGGGGAAGCCCCTGCTGTTATCGACACGGCGCGGATCAACCGGTCTGTCCAGCGCCTGAGTTCCTATTATACGAACCGGGGGTATTTCAACAACTCGGGAAGTTACCAGCTGGACAGCACGGGAAGGCAACGGGCTGCGGTCCGGTACCAGCTGGACCTCGGGGAACCCTACCTTGTGGACTCCCTGAGCCGGCGGATCGCCTCCCCGGCCATCGACTCCATCTACGCCCTCAACCGGGACGCTTCCCTGGTGCGCGAAGGAGATGTATTTGACCTGGGCAATTTTACCCAGGAGCGGGAACGCCTCACCACGCTGTTCCGGAATTCCGGGGTCTGGAATTTCCAGGAGAGTTCCATTACCTACGACATCCTCCGCGACACCCTCAGCCGGGATGACCAGCAGATGCATGTGGAGCTCAACATCGACAACCTGCGCCGACGGGGCGACAGTGCTGTGACGGACGAAGCCTACCGGGTCCGCCGCATGGGAAATATCCACATTTACCCGGACCACCGGTTCCAGGACGGCACACAGAAAGCGGATACCGTCCGGTACGACAACTACATCATCCATTTTGACGGTCGGCTGCGCTACAAACCCAAAGTCCTGGCCGATGCGATCTTCCTGGATCAGGACAGCGTCTACCGGGACATCGACCGGCTCAGGACCTACCGGCAAATCAGCAACCTGAACACCTTCCGGTACCCGAATATCGAACTGATCGAAGCCCCGGGGGACCGACTGGATGCAAACGTCTACCTGAGTGCGCGTCCCCGGAATTCCCTGGCAGTGGATTTTGACGTGACCCATTCCAACATCCAGCGCCTGGGCTTTGGCCTGGGAGCCTCCCTGATTACCCGGAATGTTTTCGGGGGGGCCGAAACCCTGAGCCTGTCTGCAAGGGGCACGTTCGGGCTGCTGAGCGATGATACCCAGGGAGAGGATTTCTTTTCGGAAATCGGCGGGGACATCAACCTGATTTTTCCGCGAATCTGGTTCCCGCTGGTAGACGGGGGCAATATCATCCCGTACTACATGCTGCCCAAAACCCGGATGACCGTAGGTACCAGTTTCCAGAAGAATATCGGCCTGGACAAGCAGACCCTCAATGCCGTATTGGGTTACAGCTGGTCCTCTACCGACTTCAAAAAACACCTGATTGAATTGCTGAACATCCAGTTTGTCCGCAACGTCAACCCGGACCGTTTTTTCAATGTCTACCAGAGCTCCTACGGCCGCCTGAACGATGTGGCGAGCGACCCGGAGTATTTGAACAACCCGGACCTGGCCGGGTTCTACGAACCCGGGGACACCCCCGAGGACCCGCCGAATCTGACCATCCCGGAAGGGACTACCGGGTTTACGGACGCCATCATCAACCAGGGGCTGGCGCCCACGGATTCGCAGGACTACGCAGATGTCTTCCGGGTAGAGGAACGCCGGCAGCGCCTTACGGAAAACAACCTGATTTTCACCTCCAACTACACCTACACGAAAAACTCCAAGACCGGGATCAACGACAATAGCTTTTACCAGATCCGCTGGAAATTGGAAGGGGCCGGCAACCTGCTGGCGGTCTTTACCAATATTGTTCCCTTTAACGAAAACGACTCGGGCAAAAAGCTCGTATTCGGCGTGCCTTTTTCCCAGTACCTGAAAGGGGAGTTCGATTTTATCCGGCACTGGGAACTCAATGCCACCGACGTTCTCGCCTTCCGCACCTTCATTGGCCTGGCGGTCCCATACGGGAATTCTGACGACATCCCGTTTGTCCGATCGTACTTCGGCGGGGGGTCCAACGACAACCGGGCCTGGTTCCCGTATTCCCTCGGACCGGGGAGTACCAGCAACCTGAACGACTTCAACGATGCGAATTTTAAACTGGCGATGAACCTGGAATACCGTTTCCCCCTGGTCGGCGACCTGAAAGCGGCCCTGTTCAGCGATGTGGGGAACATCTGGAATGTCTGGGACAGCGAAGACGACCCAGCCGCCACCTTCAACGGGTTCTCCTCCCTGGAGGAACTCGCCCTCGGGACGGGCTTTGGCCTCCGGTACGACTTTACCTATTTCGTCTTCCGGGCAGACCTGGGCTTCAAGACCTACAACCCGGCCGAACCCGTTGGAAAAAGATGGTTCCGGGACTACAATTTTGCCAACTCCGTACTGCAGATCGGAATAAATTATCCGTTTTAACGGGTATTATTATTACTTTTGTCGCAGCGAACTACCAACCCAAAAAACGCAAAACATGCCGCATTCCATCAAGCCGGGCGTTGCCACTGGTGAAGAAGTACAGGAAATATTCAGCTATGCAAAGTCCAAAGGCTTTGCCCTGCCAGCCGTAAACGTCATCGGCTCGGATACCATCAATGCAGTCCTGGAAACAGCTGCTGAACTCAAGGCACCGGTTATCCTGCAGTTTTCAAACGGGGGTGCCCAGTTCAACGCGGGGAAAGGCCTGTCCAACGAAGGGCAGCGCGCCGCCATCAAGGGGGCCATTGCCGGAGCCCGGCACGTGCACGAACTGGCCGAAGCCTACGGGGCAACGGTAATCCTCCACACAGACCACTGTGCCAAGAAACTTTTGCCGTGGATCGACGGCCTGCTCGACGCGAGCGAGGCGCATTTCAACGCCACGGGCAAATCCCTGTTCAGCTCGCACATGATCGACCTGTCGGAGGAACCCATCGAAGAAAACATCGCCCTTTGCAAGGACTACCTGGCCCGCATGAGCAAGATGAACATGACCCTGGAAATCGAACTCGGCATCACCGGAGGGGAGGAAGACGGCGTCGACAATACGGACGTGGACGACTCCAAGCTCTACACCCAGCCCGAGGAAGTGGCCTACGCCTATGAAGAGCTCTCCAAGGTAAGCCATCGCTTTACAGTAGCTGCCGCTTTCGGAAATGTACACGGGGTTTACAAGCCGGGAAATGTGAAACTGACCCCGAAAATCCTCAAGAATTCCCAGGAATTCATCAGCGAAAAATACAAGGTGGGCCATAACCACATCGATTTTGTCTTTCACGGCGGCTCGGGTTCCACCCTGGAGGAAATCCGCGAGGCCATCGGGTACGGGGTGATCAAAATGAACATCGACACGGACTTGCAGTACGCCTTCATGACCGGCGTACGCGATTATATGAAAGAAAAGGAGGGCTACCTCCAGGCGCAGATCGGCAACCCGGAAGGCGCCGATTCGCCCAACAAAAAATACTACGACCCCCGGGTCTGGCTGCGGGAAGGGGAAAAAACCTTTGTCGCCCGGCTCAAGAAGGCCTTCGAGGACCTGAACAACGTGGGCACGCTCTAGGCAGGCCTGCATCGGAATTGCGCGGGCATCCTTCGGGCATGCCCCGATACGTGGAATTGAAATAGCACATTATGTCATCCTGGTTCAAGAGAAAAGAAAAAGGAATACAAACCGCCACTGAGGAAAAGAAGGACACCCCCAGGGGCCTTTGGTACAAATCGCCCACAGGGAAAATTGTCGAATCCGAGGAACTGGCGAAGAACCACTACGTCAGCCCGGAGGACGACTACCATGTGCGCATCGGCAGCAAGGAGTATTTCCAGATACTTTTTGACGACAACAAATTCACCGAAATGGATGCCGGGCTTTCCTCCAAGGACCCGTTGAAATTCGAGGATACCAAGAAATACAAGGACCGGCTCAAGGAGGCCGAAAAGAAAACCGGGCTCAAGGATGCCGTCCGCACGGCCTACGGCAAGTCCATGGGCCGGGACCTGGTAATCGCCTGTATGGATTTCAGCTTTATTGGCGGATCCATGGGGAGCGTGGTCGGCGAAAAAATTGCCCGGGCTATCGATAAGGCTATCGAGAAAAAAGTGCCCTTTGTAATGATCTCCAAATCCGGCGGGGCCCGGATGATGGAAGCGGCCCTGTCCCTGATGCAACTGGCCAAGACCAGTGCCAAACTGGCTCAGCTGGCCGAAGCCGGATTGCCGTATATCTCACTATGCACGGACCCCACCACTGGCGGGACAACCGCATCCTATGCGATGCTTGGGGATATCAATATTGCCGAACCCGGGGCGCTGATCGGATTTGCAGGTCCGCGGGTGGTCAAGGAGGCCACCGGCAAGGAACTGCCCGAAGGTTTTCAGACGGCAGAATTCGTATTGGAACACGGCTTTTTGGATTTTATCGTCCATCGCCGGGAACTGAAAAAGAAAATCAACCTCTACCTGGACCTGGTACTCAACCAGCCGGTACGCGTGGAAGAAGTGCCGGAAGAATAAGCGGGAAGCCATTGGGACATAAAATTTCCCGGGACCGCCCGGATAGAAATCCTGAAATTATTCCTATCTTTGCGGCCTGATTGAAAATCAATCGGATACATAAAAATCATTTACAACAATATTGGCATGTATTTAACCAAAGAGAAAAAAGCCGAAATCTTTAAGAAATTCGGCGGATCGGACAGCAACACCGGCTCCACCGAGGGCCAGATTGCGCTGTTCACGGAACGGATCAACCACCTGACCGGGCACCTGAAGAAGAACCAGAAAGACTACAACACCGAGCGTTCCCTGGTTCGCCTGGTGGGTAAACGCCGCAGCCTGCTGGACTATCTGAAGAAAAAGGATATTGAGAAATATCGGAGCCTGATCAAGGAACTGAATATTCGTAAATAACTTATTGCAGGGGAGCCCGTCGGGCTCCCCTGTTTGTTTACCGGCGGCTTGCCCGCCACCCCGAAGTCCCTGCCTTTGCAGGGCAACATAAAAAGCTCACTTCCGGTTTTTCATTGGTCGACCTGCACAACACAACACCGCAGACCATTGTTTAACATTCTCCCGGTAGCTCGGGAGGCTAATTCCATTTTATGATTCCAGAAGCTTTTCAGGAGGTCATCGACCTCGGAGACGGTAGGGAGATCTCTATCGAAACCGGAAAACTTGCCAAGCAGGCCCACGGGTCGGTTGTGGTACGGTCCGGGAACTGTATGCTGCTTTGTACGGTTGTATCCAACTACAAGGCCAGCGATTTGGATTTTCTGCCCCTGACGGTAGATTACCGCGAAAAATTTCACGCGTCCGGGCGGTACCCGGGCGGATTCTTCAAGCGCGAAGCGCGTCCCAGTACCGGGGAAATCCTGGTCATGCGGCTGGTAGACCGCGTACTGCGCCCGCTCTTTCCTAAAAATTATCACTGCGAAACCCAGGTGATGATCCAGCTGATGTCCCACGACGACGACGTCATGCCGGATGCCATGGCCGGCCTGGCCGCCTCGGCTGCTATCCAGCTTTCGGACTTTCCGTTTGAATGCCCCATCTCCGAAGTACGGGTGGGCCGCGTGGATGGCGAATTCATCATCAACCCCACCCGGACCCAACTCGAGTCCTCGGATATCGACATGATTGTCGGGGCTTCCGAAGATTCCGTTATGATGGTAGAGGGGGAAATGGACGAAATCTCGGAGGAGGACATGACCGAGGCGATCAAGTTTGCCCACGAAGCCGTAAAAGTTCAGATCGCCGCGCAAAACCGGCTGGCCGACAAGGCAGGCCGCAAGGAAGTACGCGAATACGAAATCGAGGAGGAGAACGAAGCAGTTGAGAAGAAAATCCGCGATATCGCTTACGACAAGGCCTACGCCATTGCCAAGGCCGGTTCGGCCAAGCAGGAACGCAGCGCCGCGTTCAGCGAACTCAAGGAAGAGGTCCTGGCTGCCTTCAGCGAGGAGGAGCAGGAAGAATTGGGCGACCTGATCAAGAAATACTACTACAAGGTAGAGAAGGAGGCCGTCCGCAACCTGACCCTGGACGAGCAGATCCGGCTCGACGGCCGCAAGACCGACGAGATCCGGCCCATCTGGTGCGAGGTGGACTACCTGCCTTCTACCCACGGCTCCGCGATCTTCACCCGGGGGGAAACCCAGGCCCTGGCCACGGTAACCCTGGGGACTTCCCGCGAGGCAAACATTATCGACATGCCTTCCTTTGAAGGGGAAGAACGATTCTACCTGCACTACAACTTCCCTCCGTTCTCCACAGGGGAAGCCCGCCCGATCCGCGGGACGTCCCGTCGTGAGATCGGCCACGGAAACCTGGCACAACGGGCCCTGTCCCGCCAGGTACCGGAAGATTGCCCCTATACCGTACGGGTGGTATCGGAAGTGCTGGAAAGCAACGGATCCTCATCCATGGCAACGGTTTGCGCCGGAACCATGGCCCTGATGGATGCCGGGGTAAAACTCCGCAAACCGGTATCCGGGATCGCCATGGGGCTGATTTCCGATCCGGAGTCCGGTAAATATGCCGTATTGTCCGACATCCTCGGGGACGAAGACCACCTGGGCGACATGGATTTTAAAGTGACCGGGACGGCCGACGGCATCACCGCCTGCCAGATGGACATCAAAATCAAGGGGCTTTCCTATGAAATCCTGATCAAGGCGCTGAAACAGGCCCGGGACGGACGGCTGCATATCCTGTCCAAGCTGACAGATACCATTGCTGCCCCTGCCGAAGACGTGAAGCCGCATGCGCCGAAAATGGTGACCCGCATCATCCCGAACGAGTATATCGGGGCGGTCATTGGCAAAGGTGGCGAAGTGATCCAGGAATTGCAGAAAGAAACCGGCACTACCATCGTGATCAACGAAGACCCGGCAACCGGCGAAGGGATTGTTGAAATCCTCGGGACCGACCAGGGGGGTATCGACAAGGTTTTGGCCAAGATCGATTCCATCATGTTTACGCCCGAAGAAGGCAGCGTGTATGAGGTAAAAGTGATTAAAATGCTCGATTTTGGGGCCGTGGTGGAATACCTCGACGCCCCGGGCAACGAAATCCTGCTGCACGTTTCCGAACTCGCGTGGGAACGCACGGAAAATGTAGAGGATGTGTTGAGCATGGGCGACGTCTTTGACGTCAAATACATGGGCATCGACCCGCGTACCCGTAAGGAACGCGTTTCACGCCGGGCGCTCCTGCCCAAGCCGGAAGGCTGGGAGGAACGTCCCTCGCGTCGGGATGGCGGCCGTGGCGGAGATCGCCGTGGTGGCGGAGATCGCCGCGGCGGTGGAGACCGACGGGGCGGAGATCGCCGGGGCGGAAATCGGCGCCGCGATTGATCCCCAAACGTCTATTTAAACGTAAAACCCCTGGCAACAGGGGTTTTTTTATGCGTTTTAACCAAAAAATCAACTTTTTGTAACCCCTGTGTAACATTTGCACAATTTATACGTATAACTAATGCAGTAGGCACTATTTATATAGGATAAGGATCGATACATGAGACAACTAAAGATTACCAAGCAGGTTACCAATCGCGAAACCGCTTCCCTGGACAAATACCTCCAGGAGATCGGAAAAGTAGACCTGATTACCGCCGATGAGGAAGTGGAACTGGCCCAGCGCATTAAAGCGGGCGACCAGGCAGCTTTGGAAAAACTCACCAAGGCGAACCTCCGTTTTGTCGTTTCGGTAGCCAAACAGTACCAGAACCAGGGCCTGACCCTCCCCGACCTGATCAACGAGGGCAACCTGGGGCTGATCAAGGCAGCCCAGCGCTTTGACGAAACCCGGGGGTTTAAATTTATATCATATGCCGTTTGGTGGATCCGGCAATCCATCCTGCAGGCACTGGCGGAGCAGTCGCGGATTGTTCGCCTCCCCCTGAACAAAATCGGGTCGATCAACAAGATCAACAAGACGTTTGCATTTTTGGAGCAGGCCCACGAACGGGTACCCTCGGCAGAGGAGATTGCCAAGGAACTCGACATGACCGTGGAAGACGTAAAACAGTCCCTGAAAAACTCCGGGCGCCACGTATCCATGGATGCGCCCCTGATCGACGGGGAGGATTCCAACCTCTACGACGTACTCAGGAGTGGCGAATCCCCGAACCCGGATAAGGAATTGCTGCACGAATCCCTGCGCACGGAAATCGAACGTGCCCTGGAAACCCTGACCCCCCGGGAAGCGGATGTGATCCGCCTGTATTTCGGGCTGGCCGGGCAACATTCCATGACCCTGGAAGAAATCGGCGAAACCTTCGACCTGACCCGCGAACGCGTCCGTCAGATCAAGGAAAAGGCCATCCGCCGACTCAAGCATACCTCTCGTTCCAAGATACTTAAAACGTATCTCGGATAAGGGAGGAATACAAATTACATGTTAAATAAACGATAAATTGGAAATCTGGTATAAAGTTTGTAATTTGTAACCCACAACAGCAGTTATCATGACTGTTCGTTTTTTGATTGATGAATAAACTCCGGCTGATTACCGGAGTTTTTCATTTTAGGGCCCCTGAACAGGGCTTTTTCCCGTTTATGGGGCTGCCCTGGTCGATTCCAGGGTTATTCGCTTCCCGGGGTCGCCGGGAAAAATGTATTTTTGAGAAACCGCATCTCCTATCCCATGAAACATCCGATAATTGCCCCTTCCCTGCTGGCCGCGGATTTCGGCAACCTGCAGCAGGCTGTGGAAATGGTGGAACAAAGCCAGGCGGGCTGGCACCATATCGACGTGATGGACGGCCTGTTCGTCCCCAACATCTCCTATGGTATGCCCGTGATCCAGGCCATCGGGAAGCATGCCTCCAAGCCCCTGGACGTCCACCTGATGATCGTCGACCCGGACCGCTATATCGACACCTTTGCCGATTTAGGCGCTGCCACGCTAACGGTCCACCTGGAGGCCTGTACGCACCTGCACAGGAGCCTGCAGCGGATCCGGGACGCCGGGATGAAGGCCGGCGTGGCCCTGAACCCCCATTCGCCCGTAAGCCTGCTTTCCGAAGTAGCCGAAATGGCAGACCTGGTGCTGGTTATGAGTGTAAATCCCGGGTTCGGCGGGCAATCTTTCATTGAAAATACCTACCGGAAGATCGAAGAATTGCGGAAGCTGCTGAGCGAACGCAACAGCCAAGCGCTCATCGAGGTAGACGGCGGGGTGACCCTGGAAAATGCCCACGCCCTGGTTGCAGCCGGCGCAGATGTCCTGGTGGCGGGGAGTACGGTGTTCCGTTCCGACGATCCGGCCGGCACCATTGCCAGACTCGCGGCGGCCGGCCAAAAGTAGGCCGGAATCCGCCCGGCCGGCAAGTCTTGTTTGCGGTGAATTCAAACTTCCCCGGGAAAAAAGCAGCTGTAGCGAATCTTTCGGATTCAGGAGGCATCATTACGGAATGAAGCGGTATTAATACTGATCCAAAAGGTATTTAATCACGTCCGTAGTGGTTACAATGCCTATAAGTTCCCCGTCACGACAAACCGGCAACGCGTGGAATTCCTCTTTGCTGAATATTTCCGCCACCTCCTTGATGGTTGCATCCGGACCGACCGACCGCAAATTCTTCACCATGACCTGCGGGACGGTAAACATGTCGTAGACGATGGATTCAATAGCTTCCTCATCCTCGTAGGACCCGTCTACAAAACTGATGCGCAACAGGTCCGTCAGGCTGAGCATGCCCACGATCTTTTTACTGCTGACCACCGGGATATGGCGGATGCGGTGTTTCTTGAATAATTTTTCAGCTTTTTCCAGACTGTCGGTGGTATTGAGCACCACCAGTTGGGTGCTCATGATACTGGATACCGGGATACGTTCTTTTACGCTCATGGCTGCATGGTTTATGATGTATTAAAGATCCCATTTAACAGGCTTCCAAAGAATGATAATTGTCATACGGGCCCGCAGCGGTTCCTGATTGGGGCCATCCGGCCCAAAATGGTTAATTTTGCAACTCCCAGCGGGCCGGTTGCCTGGGGGAGGACCAAATCAGCGAGCTATGGATTTAATTATCATCGGAGGGGGGCCCATTGGTATTGCCTGTGGGCTGGAAGCGAAGAAAAAGGGGGTTTCCTACACCATCATCGAAAAGGGGCCCATCGTGAATTCGCTATTCAACTACCCGGTGAATATGCAGTTCTTCTCCTCCTCGGAGCGCCTGGAAATCGACGAAATACCCTTTATCAGCAAAGAAGCCAAACCCAAGCGCAACGAGGCGCTGGAATACTACCGGCGGATTGTGACGTCCAACCAGCTGAACATCCGTCTCTTTGAAAAAGTCGGTGGGATACACCGGGGGGATGACGGTTTTACCGTGCAGACCAGCCGGGGGGAATACGCCGCCCGAAACGTCATTATCGCCACGGGGTTTTACGATTTGCCCAACCTGCTGGGTGTTCCCGGGGAAGACCTGCCCAAGGTGTCGCACTACTATAAGGATCCCCACTTTTACGCCAGTCAGAAACTCGCCGTGATCGGCGCCAGCAATTCCGCGGTGGATGCCGCCCTGGAATGCTGGAGGAAGGGGGCGGATGTCACCATGATCGTCCGGGGGCCGGAAATCGGGCAACGGGTTAAATACTGGGTCCGGCCGGATATCCTCAACCGGATCGAAGAGGGCAGTATCCGGGCGTATTACAACAGCGAGGTAACCCGCATTGACGAAGAATCCATTGAGATCCGCACGCCGGATGGAATCCGGAGCCTACCCAATGACTTCGTCCTGGCCCTTACCGGCTACCAACCCAATTTTGAGTTTCTGGAACAGGCGGGAATCCGCTTGTCCGACGATGCCAAACGACTGCCGGAATACAACCCGGAGACCATGGAAACCAATGTTCCCGGACTCTATTTGGCAGGGGTGATATGCGGGGGTATGGAAACCCACAAATGGTTTATCGAAAATTCACGAGACCACGCCCGCCTGATCCTGGACCATATTGCGGGGAACATGGAGGCCGCCGCCCTCCCGGGGAAACTGTAGCCCAAGCTACAGCCAGCCGGGGCCCGGATTGAGCCCCTGTTTTCTTCATTACAACCCAAATGCCTCCAGGATAGCCTTTTACGGCATTATTTTGGGTGAAAAAACAAACCGGTCTCCTCCTATCGGCATACATTTATCTCAAGGAAATCCGAGTTGGCCAACCCAATCGGGTATTACCGCGTTTTGTACTCAGGCCAACCCGCAGGAATCAACCCATAAACTCACCCATTAATTAAAATTGAATAGTATGTCGCTTCTCACCATAATATTGAACCTTTTGTTACCCCCTGTAGCGGTCTTTATGCAGCACGGGGTCGGCACCACCCTGTTGATAAGCATTTTACTCACGCTCCTGGGTTGGTTGCCCGGTGTCATCCACGCATTTTTGGTCAATAGTTGATTGCAACATGCCCCCGGGAAAGCAACCCCCCCTGTGCGGATATCCGCACAGGGGGGTTGCATTTTTGAAGCCCTGTTAAAAAAAGTATTTATCTTAGGGCTTCCCAGCCCGCATATCAACCCACCGACAGATGTCCCATCCCTTTCGACGAATTATCATCCCGATACTTGTTATTTCTACCCTGGCCGTTTTATCCGGCTGTTTTCGCTGGGATCAGGATCCCGTGGTTCCCGTGCGACAAGGCCAGTCTATCGTCTTCCTGGGCAATAACCTGCCTTCCCGAATGATGCATTACGGGTATTTTGAAGCAACCCTGCAAGCCGCTTACCCGGACAGCCTGCTGCAGATCCGCAATATGGGGGACGGGGGGAATACCCCGGGGTTCCGGCCCCACTCCGGAAGGATGCACCCCTGGGCATTTCCGGAAGCGGAAGCACTTCTCGGGGAACTCTACCCCCCTTCCGGGAGTGAGGGCCACCTGGAAAGTCCCGACGAGTGGCTCGCCCGGCTTCGGGCAGATGTCATCCTCGCGTTTTTCGGCTTTAACGAGGTTTTTCGCCCGGATAGTTACCGGGAAATTACCCGGGACGAACTCCGCGCATTTATATCCCACACGCGCTCCCAGCTGTACAACGGGGCTTCTCCGCCCCGGCTGGTACTCCTTTCCCCCACCGCAATGGAGGCGGTTACCGGCGGTCCGGACCTCCCGGATTTTCAGGAAACCAACAAAAAGCTGGAGGCCTACACCGCCATGATGGAAACTGTGGCCGTCGAGGCCGGGGTGCCCTTCCTGGATCTGTTCCACCCCTCAAAAGAGTGGTTCGAAGGGGAAGAGAACCTGACCATCGACGGGCTGCAACTCAACGATGCCGGCTACCGCCAACTGTCCGCTTACCTGGCCGGGCAACTTTTTGGCGTCGACGCAGGGGTCCCCGAAGATGAGGCCCTCCTCGCAGCGGTCCGGGAAAAAAACTGGTTCTGGCACAACGATTTCAAAATCCCCAACGGCGTCCACGTTTTCGGGAGGCGGTACGACCCCTTTGGGCCGGACAATTACCCTTACGAGCTCGAAAAGATCCGCCAGATGACCGCCGTCCGCGATACGGCTATCTGGAAGACCGCGGCAGGAGTGTCCTACGACGTGGCTGCTGCCGACTCGCTCACCCGTCCCCTGCCTCCGGTCCAGTCCAATTACAAGCCCGACCAGTACGGGCACGGAGGAGGTGAATACCTCTACGGGGAGGAAGCCCTGGCCACGTTTACGCTGCCACCGGGATATGAAATTTCACTCTTTGCCTCAGAATCGGATTTTCCGGAGCTCGCCAACCCGGTGCAGCTTTCCTTTGACGATGCCGGCCGCCTCTGGGTGGCCACCATGCCCTCCTACCCCCATTACCGGCCGGGCGATTCCAAACCGGATGACAAGCTGTTGATCCTGGAGGACCTCGACGGGGACGGCCGGGCCGATACGGCAAAAACCTGGGTGGACGGACTCCACCTGCCGGTGGGATTCGAATTGAGCCCGGAGGGCGTCTACATCTCCCAGGGCACCCACCTGAAGCGCTACCGGGATACGGACGGGGACGACCGGGCCGATACCGAAGAGATCGTCTTCAGCGGGTTTGACGACCATGATACGCACCACGCCATCAGCGCATTCACTTCGGATCCGAGCGGTGCGATCTATATGGGGGAAGGCACCTTCCTCCATACAAACGTCGAGACCCCGTACGGCCCGGTCCGGGGCACGAATGGCGGCTTTTACCGTTACAACCCGACCCGCCGGCACCTGGAACGGACCGCCCAGTTACCGATCCCAAACCCCTGGGGGATCGCCTTCGACCGGTGGGGCCAGCCCTTCTTCCTGGATACCTCCGGTCCGGCCCTGCGCTGGATGTTACCGGGAACCCTGCAACCTGAATACGGCATTTCCCACCCGCTACCGGCAGACATGGTCCCCGATGCACACAAGGTCCGCCCCACCTCAGGGCTCGAATTTGTCTCGAGCCGCCATTTCCCGGATTCGGTCCAGGGAGATATCCTCCTGTGCAACGACATCGGATTCCTCGGGATCAAACAACACGCCCTGCGGGAAACCGGAACCGGCTTCTCCCTGGAATTCCGGCAGGACCTGCTTCGGAGCAGCGACCCGAATTTCCGCCCAGTGGACCTGGAATTCGCCCCCGACGGCAGCCTGTACGTGGTGGACTGGCACAATATCCTCATTGGCCATATGCAGCACAACGCCCGGGACCCCTATCGCGACCACAGCCACGGCCGTATCTACCGCATCACCCATACGGAGCGGCCGCTGCTGTCCGCCCCGGACCTGCAGGCGGCCCCGGTTGAAGAACTGGTCAGGGCCCTCGGAGCCCCGGAATACCGGACGCGATACCGGGCCCGTCGGGTGCTCAGGGGGCGCGACCCGGACGCGGTTTCCGAGGCATTGAGGAACTGGACCGCCCGACTCAACCCGGCCCACCCGGAAGCGGAACACCAACTTCTGGAGGCCCTCTGGACCAGCTGGGGGATCGGCAGGCTCGATACGGCTTTGCTGCGGGAACTCCTGGATTCAGAAGACCCCCGGGTACGCGCAGCCGGGGTTCGGGCCGTCCGTTACAATACGCATTTGCTCCCGGACCATGTGAAAATACTGGAAACGACGGCCGGTGATCCCCATGGTCGTGTTCGGATGGAGACCCTGGCGGCAGCATCCTGGCTACCGGATTCGACGGCCCGGAACATCCTGCAAATCCTCGGCGAGTCCGGACTGGACAGCTGGAACCGCGAAGCCTTCCTTGCAGTAAGCAACCGGCTTTACGGCGAGAGGCAAAGCGATGTGGAGGACAAGGGCCCGCCAGTACCGGACGGATTCAGCGAACGAGACAGTACGTTATTTGTCAGCGGTCGGGAAATCTATCTGCGGGAAGGGTATTGCGCCACCTGCCACCAGGAAGACGGGCAGGGCCTGCCCGCTTCCGGTTTTCCGCCCCTGGCCAACAGTTCCTGGGCCACCGGTTCGCAAGAGCGCCTGATAAAACTAACGCTTAAAGGCCTGCAGGGCCCGCTGATGGTCAATGCCGTTCAGTACGACGGCAAGGTGCCGATGACGGCTTTTGAGGGTCTCCTCTCCGACGAGGAGATTGCCGCGGTGCTCACTTATGTGCGCAACGCCTTCGGGAACCGGGCCAAACCGGTGTATCCGGAATCCGTGGGGCGTATCCGGGAAGCGGTCCGGGAGAAAAAAGGATTTTATCACACAGAAGAACTGCAATAGTCTTTTGAAAAACGTCACGCCCATGAAGTACGCCACACCCATAAAAAACGCCATCCTCGCGTCCGTTTGCCTGGTGGCATGCCTCCCCGGGATGGGTTGCAGGCAAGCGGCTGAACCGACAGGGCAGGCAGCAGAAACGGAAAAAAAACCCCATGTGGTATTTGTCATTGGGGACGAGGAATATCGCTCCGAGGAATCCATGCCGATGTTGGCCGGGATTCTCAAGAGGGAGCTGGACGCGGAGGTAACGCTCTGTTTCTCGGTAGATTCCAGCGGGGTGATCGACCCAAACCGCCTGGATCATATCCAGGGGCTCGCTGCCCTGGACAGCGCGGACCTGATGGTGTTGTTTACCCGATTCCGCGCGCTGCCTGAGGCCGAACTGGCCCACATTACCCGGTTTGCCGAATCCGGTAAACCGATGGTGGGGTTCCGGACGGCCACACATGCCTTTCTCTATCCGGATTCCACGGAAAACGCCCGGATGAACAACGCCTGGCCGGCCCGGGTCTTTGGGCAGCAATGGATTACCCACCACGGACACTTCGAGGACGGGAATGACCCATTGACAGCTGTATCCCTTGCGGAAGGCGTGGAGCATCCGATACTGACAGACGTGAATGCCTTCCAGGCGTATTCCTGGCTTTACCATGTGGACGGAGGCGATTGGGAGTTACAGGGAGATGCCGCGCCCCTCCTCATTGGGAGGTCCCTGCGCTCCAAGCACGAGATGGACGGCCGCCTGGACGAATTCCCGCTGGTCAATCCGGTTGCCTGGACCAAATCCTATACAGGGGAATCGGGGAAAACGTCCCGGGTGTTCTTTACCACCCTCGGGCATCCTTATGATTTTCGAAACCCGAATATGCGCCGACTCGCCCTGAATGGCATCTACTGGGCCCTGGGACTCGAGGTACCGGAAGACATGGACGTGTCCTATACACAGCCCTACCAACCCAATAATTCCGGGTTCGGGGAGGTCTACAAAAAAGGCCTTTTGCCGGAAGGGCAGCTCCCCTAAACCCTGTGACGGTCAGGCTACAGGACGGCTCCTGAGACTCCCATGGATGACTCCGGCACGGCTGGTAACCCGGAGGATGGCTGAAAATCCCCGCAATACGGCACGAATTTCCATGATTTCTATAATTTTGTTTATTGTTTAACATTAATTGTTAAACATTATGGGTACATTTTACCCTATAAACCGATATGATATGTTTGGATTCCTAAAATCCCGTACTCCCCGTGAGAAACTTGAGGTGCGGTACAAAAAACTCCTGGGGGAAGCCCACAAACTCTCCCAGACCAACCGCTCGCAGGGCGATGCAAAATACGCGGAGGCCGAGGCCGTCCTTAAAGAAATAGAAATGCTGGATTCGGGTGCCTGACCCGATTCCTCACAATAATCGATTCATGCAAAAACTACCCACTACCCCACCCGTGCAGGTTAACGGGACACCCAGAGAAGGCACCGGGACTGCATCGCTCCCCGAGCACCTGCAAACCCCGCTCTGCGAGGATGCCTTTGATCTGAGCGACGCCGAGAAAAAAGTCCGGATTGCATTCTATTTTCAGCGGATTATGGAAACCCTCGGTTTGGACCTCAACGACGATTCCCTCAGGGATACCCCTGCCCGGGTAGCCCGGATGTATGTGGAAGAGTCCTTTTCCGGCCTGGATC
Organism: Robiginitalea biformata HTCC2501; assembly: GCF_000024125.1. NCBI lineage: Bacteria > Pseudomonadati > Bacteroidota > Flavobacteriia > Flavobacteriales > Flavobacteriaceae > Robiginitalea > Robiginitalea biformata. Next base: position 3,418,606 of record NC_013222.1, read on the forward strand.
CAAAGAACAAACCCCAGGTATCCCTGTTCGAAAACACTTATCGCTACGGGCAAATGCTGGTAGAAAAGAATATTTTGTTCTATTCAAATTGCGAGCACCATTTTGTGCCCATTTTCGGAAAAGCCCATGTAGCCTATATCTCCTCCGGCAAGGTCATCGGCCTGTCCAAACTCAACCGTATAGTGCGCTACTATGCCCAACGGCCGCAGGTGCAGGAGAGGATGACCTGTCAGATCGGGGCCGAATTGCAAAACGTGTTGGGCACCCGGGACGTCGCGGTAATCCTCGATGCGAAACACCTCTGTGTGGCGTCCCGGGGCGTACAGGACGATTGCTCGGAAACCCTCACCTCATTTTATGGAGGTTGCTTTGAAAGCCCCGAAAAAATGGCGGAATTGCAATTCTACCTCCGGGGTTGCTGAGCAGTCCTTACAACCGCAATCGCACTTTTCACAACAAAAAGGAGCCCCGTGGGGCATAAATCGGTCGCCCGCCCGTTATGGTAAGCAAAATTCCGATTATGCGAAGCTTATTTTTTTCGATACTCTTTCTGGGGATTGTCGCTACGGCCACCTCCCAGCAGGGATTTAAAATCGGGGCACACGGATCGTTGCCCGTCACCTCGGAGGTCAATGACGTGGTGAGCCTGGCCGTGGGGGTGGATGCCGGTTACCTGGCAGCCCTTGGGGAGGTGGTAGACCTTGGCGCCATGGTCGGGTTTATCAACGGGTTTCCCGAAAAATTTGACAGCGGGGGCGCGGACCTGCCCAGCGTTCAGTTCCTGCCCCTTGCCGGCAGCCTGCGTATCTGGCTGTCGAATTCCTTTTCTTTTGGGGGCGATGCCGGATATGCCCTGGGCCTGAATGACGGAAATGACGGCGGGTTGTACTACAAACCCGTTATCGGATTCCTGATGGGGGCCCAGACAGAAGTAAACCTGTCCTACACAGGCATCGAAACCGACGGGAGTCCCTGGGCAACTGTCAATCTCGGGTTTCTCTACACCTTTCCGGAAGCGAACCGGTTTCGCTAAATTTCCCGGGGGCACGCGAAATCACCTGGCGTACTTTCCGGAAATCGCTATCTTAGGCGCTGACCAAACTCCTAAAATGGCAAATTTTAATATCGATGCCCGCCAGGCGATGACCTACGACGCCATCGTGATCGGGTCGGGTATCAGCGGCGGATGGGCCGCCAAGGAATTGTGCGAAAAAGGGTTGAAGACCCTGGTCCTGGAACGGGGTCCGATTGTCGAGCATGTGGCGGACTACAAAACCATGAACGACGACCCCTGGGACCTGGAACTCCGGGAATCCCTGACCCCGGAGGAACGCCGGAAACACTACAAGGGTATCCGTTCGGGATTTATCGGCAAGTCCGTAGAGCATTTTTACGCAAACGACGCGGAGAACCCCTATACGGAAGTTAAGCCCTTTCTCTGGATCCGCGGCCACCAAATGGGCGGCCGATCCCTCCTTTGGGGGAAACAGACCTACCGCTGGAGCGACTTGGACTTTGAAGCGAATGCCAGGGACGGCTATGGGGTGGACTGGCCCATCCGATACAAGGATATCGAACCCTGGTATACCTATGTGGAGAAGTTTGCCGGGATCAGCGGGGAACCCCTGGGTTTACCGCAGTTGCCCGACAGCCACTTCCTGCCACCGATGGAGTTGAACTGCGTGGAGAAACACGTAAAGAGCCGTATTGAAGAGCAATTCCCCGGGCGCCACATGATTATCGGCCGGGTGGCACACCTGACTGAGCCCCTCAATGGCCGCGGGAAGTGCCAGTACCGGAACCGGTGCAGCCGGGGCTGTCCGTACGGAGCGTATTTCAGCAGCAATGCAGTGACCCTGCCGGCCGCCCAGGCCACGGGGAACCTGACAATCCGCCCCTACTCCATTGCCCAGTCCATCCTCTACGACGAAGAGAAGGGCCTGGCCAACGGGGTTCGCATTATCGACGCGGAAACCGGGGAGTCCATGGACTACCGGGCACGCATCGTTTTCTGCAATGCCTCCGCCCTGAGTACCACTCAAATCCTGCTGAACTCCAAATCGAACCGCTTCCCGGAAGGGATGGGGAACGACAGCGGGGAACTGGGGCATAACCTGATGGACCACACCTACCGGGTGGGGGCCACAGCGCGGGTCCCCGGGTTTGAGGATAAATATTACAGCGGCCGCAGGCCAAACGGCATCTATATCCCGCGTTACGTAAACGTGGACGAAGGTTCCAGGTCCCAGGATTTTGTCCGGGGCTTCGGCTTCCAGGGAGGCGGATATCGGGGAGGGAACCCGGCCAATATCCCTGAATTTGGGGCCGGTTTCAAGGACGAAATCCTCAAGCCGGGACCCTGGGAATTCTTTATTACCGGATTTGCAGAATGCCTTCCCTACCACGAAAACAAGGTGACCCTGGACACTGAAAACACGGATAAATGGGGCCAGCCTACATTGGCCATCGACTGCGAGTTCAAGGAAAACGAAAAAGCCCTGAACCGGCAGATCCGCAAGGATGCGGTTGAAATGCTCGAGAAGGCCGGCCTTGAAAATGTCATGGGTTTCGACAACGAGCATGAACCCGGCTACGGCATCCACGAAATGGGAACCGCCCGTATGGGTCGCGATCCCAAAACCTCCGTGCTGAACGGTACAAACCAGGTACACGCAGTGAAAAACGTCTTCGTCACGGACGGGGCCTGTATGACCTCGTCTTCCTGCGTAAACCCTTCACTGACCTATATGGCATTGACCGCCCGTGCAGCGGACCACGCGGTATCCGAACTCAACAAATTCAATATCTGACATGGATCGAAGAAGCGCGCTCAAGAGAACCGGACTGATGGCGGGGGCTGCCCTGGCCCTGCCAACTGCCCTGTCCCTCCTACAATCCTGCCAAAAAGAAAAACGGCCGGACTGGAAACCGGAATTCCTCACGGCCAGCGAGGCAGCCCTGGTGGCCGCCCTGGTGGACACGGTCCTGCCCCGGACGGAAACCCCGGGCGGGCTGGATGTAAAGGCCGATATGTTCATGGACAAAGTCTTCGCCCGGGTGTACGACCCGGAGGCCCGGGAGGCACTCCGCAGGGAACTGGCCGCCTTTGATTCCCGGTGCATCGATGGGTATGGAGAGGTGTTTGCAGAACTCGGGGATACCGACCGCGCAGGTGTACTTAAAGCCGAGGAAGCCGCCGGCGGAAAATTCAACCCGGGGGTATGGGGGACGGCCGTCGGGGAACAGGAACCCGTCGGTTTTTACCGCAACCTGAAATCCATGATGGTCTGGGCGTATTTCTCCTCGGAGGAAATCGGCAGGAATGTACTTAGCTACGACCCGATACCCGGGGCGTTCCAGGGGTGTATCCCCCTATCCGATGTGGGGTATCGCTGGAGCCTGTAGCCGGCTTATCCGATAATCCGCCGTTCCCCGAAGAAAGGCTGTTCGTAATACCGCGTACCCGTCGCCTTGTAGAGCGCATTGGCCAGGGCCCCCTGGACAGGCGGCAGGGAAGGCTCCCCGAGACCCGTCGGGTCGATCCCGTTGTCCACAAAATACGTTTCAATGGATTTGGGCGCCTCGGCGTTGCGGATTAGCCGGTAGGTATCAAAGTTTGATTGTTCTGCCCGGCCGTCCCGGAAGGAAAGCGCGCTGAATGTCGCATGCCCGATACCGTCGACGATACCACCTTCCACCTGGTTTTTGGCGCTGAGCGGATTGATAACGATACCGCAATCCACTGCGCAATACACTTTCTCCACCTTGGGCGTATTGGCTTCCACCTTCAAATCCAATACCTGGGCCACATAGGAATTGTGGCAGAAGTACGCCGCCACGCCGCGCGACAGGCCGCTGGGCGGCCCCGCTTCCCAATTCGATTTCTCCCTGACCAGTTTCAGCACACCTGCATAACGTTCCGGGTCGTAATCATTTGTTTCAGGGTCCCCGACCGGGTCGCTGATCGCCCGGTCAAAGAGTTCCAGGCGGAACTCGATCGGATCCTTACCCGCCGCCTCGGCAACTTCATCCATAAAGGCCTGCTCGGCCCCAGCGATAAAATTGGAGCGGGGCGCGCGCCAGGCTCCGGTGGTTACCAGCGTCGGCAGGGCGTGTTTCTCGGCCAGGTAGTTGTCTACTGCACCGGCGGGGAAACGGTTCTCAAATACCAGGTCGTCGTTGGTACCCACCCCGCGGACATGCCAGGCAATCAGGTTGCCCGCTTCGTCCAGGCCGGCCTTGTAGCGTATTTTATAGGAGGGCCGGTAGGTGCCCTGGGTCATATCATCCTCCCGGGAGTAAACGAGCTTTACAGGTGCCTGCATCTTTTTGGAAATCATCGCTGCTTCAACGGCGAATGTTCCGTAGAGCCGCCGCCCGAAGCCGCCACCCATCCGGGTCATCATCACATCGATCTTCTCCTTGGGCATGCCCAGGACGGAAACCAGCGTATTCTCCAGGTATTCCGGAGTTTGTATGGGGCCGAGCAACTCGGCTTTCTCCGGGGTTACATGGGCAAAGAAATTCATGGGTTCCATCGTGTTGTGGGCCAGGTAGGGCGCACTGAAGGTGCTTTCCACCACTTTGGCCGCCTGTGCAAAGGCCCGATCCACATTGCCGTCCTTCCGCGCGGGTTTCTCGGGGGCGGTTGCCAGCAGCTTCTCGAGTTCTTCTTCGTGGAATGCCGTACTCTCCAGGGTCCCGTCTGCCTCCCACTCGGCCTGCAACGCCTTCTTGGCCTGCATGCACTGCCAGGTGCTTTCGCCTACAATAGCTATCATCTCGGGGATGGCTCCCCCGTCCGACCATTGCCTTTCGGCCCCTTCCGGGTAGACCACGATCGGGAACACATCCCGGATACCGGGCATGGATTTTACCGATTCCGCGTCAACGGATTTTAATTTCATCCCGAATGCCGGCGGATGGGCCACCATGGCGATCAACATCCCCTCGCGTTGCACATCCAGGCCAAACAAGGGCTTGCCCGTTACAATCTTTGGGCCGTCCACGTTTTTGCGGTCCGTCCCGATTATCGTAAAATCCTTAGGTTCCTTCAACGCCACTTCCTCCGGGACTTCAAGCGCTGCAGCAGCAGACGCCATTTCCCCGTACCCGGCCGATTGGCCGGAGGCTTTGTGATGAAGCATCCCCATCTCGGTGGTTACCTCCTCCACCGGGACCTCCCAGGCCCGGGCCGCTGCCTCTCGGAGCATCTGTCGGGCTGTCGCCCCGGCCAGCCTGAGACCCTGCCAACCCTGTCGGATGGACTGGCTGCCCCCGGCCAGTTGGCGCGTGAAGATATCGAGGTTCAGGGGGGCCTGCTCCACAATCACGCGTTCCCAATCAATATCCAACTCGTCTGCGACGATCATCGGCATGGCCGTCTTGACATTCTGCCCGATTTCCGGGTTGGGCGACATGATGGTCACCACCCCGTTGTCGCCAATCTTGAGGAAACCGTTGATTTCAAACCACTCGTCGGGCATGGCCAGGGCAGCTTCCCGGGCGGCCTCGTCCTTGCAGGAGGCGAGCCAGCTGAAGCCGAGCATCATGCCTCCCCCCGCCAGGGCGGAAGATTTTATAAACGAGCGTCGTCCGATGGATGTTTTTATCAGTGTCATTTTCTTGGGATTAATTGGATTCTAACATGTTAAATGGGTGGCTCAAAACCCTGGATGGTGCCTGCAATTCTCTCAGGCGTACCTCAGGTAGCCGATTGGTCAGCAGCCATCCTGATGGCCTTTTTAATCCGCACATAGGTGCCGCACCGGCAAATATTGCCGTTCATAGCCGATTCGATATCCGCATCGCTGGGGTTCGGGTTTCCCTTGAGCAAGGCGGCAGCCGACATGATCTGTCCGGCCTGACAGTACCCGCATTGGGGGACGTCCACTTCCAGCCAGGCCTTCTGGACCGGGTGATCGCCGTTCTCCGAAAGGCCTTCGATGGTGGTGACTTCCTGGTCGCCTACCGAGGATACCGGCAGCGAACAGGAACGGGTTGCCGTGTCCCCGAGGTGTACCGTACAGGCACCGCACTGCGCTATCCCGCAGCCGTATTTGGTACCGACCATATTCAGATGGTCGCGCAATACCCACAAAAGCGGGGTGGACGGATCTGCATCCACCTCCATTGAGGTTCCGTTAATTTTCAGGTTATAAACTGCCATGGATAAAAATTTTGCAATAAGTTAGTGAGTTTACCAGAATTATACCCGGACGCTACTTTGATAAACTGTTAAATCGACAGATATTTAACAATTATTAACAACGCTTCCGCATTCGAATTACATGGAAAACAAACCCCAGGTCGTGATCGTGGGCGCCGGCTTCGGCGGGATCGAACTCGCCAGGTCCCTTCGGCGTTTGCCCGTGGATGTCCTGCTGATTGACCGAAACAACTACCACAATTTCCAGCCGCTAATGTACCAGGTGGCAACTGGAGGGCTGGAGCCCGACAGCATAGCCTACCCGGTTCGGCGCATCTTCCGCCGGTTCCGCAATGTCCGGTGCCGGATGGCGGAGGTCAGCCTGGTGGACTGGGAGCGCAGCCGCTTGTTTACCTCCATCGGTACCGTGCCGTACGACTACCTGGTAATCGCCACGGGCAGCCGGACAAACTATTTCAACTTTGAATCCCTACAGGATCGGATGCTCACCCTCAAGTCGTTGCCGGATGCCCTGAACCTCCGGAGTTTCGTCTACCAGAACCTGGAAAAGGCCATCGCCAATTACAGCGGGGAGCCCCTGGAGGAAATCATGAATATCGCCATCGTGGGAGGCGGCCCTGCAGGCATTGAACTGGCCGGGGCCCTTGCCGAGATGAAAAAACACGTTATCCCCAGGGATTTTCCCGACCTCGACACCTCCCTGATGAGCATCAACCTCTACCAGAGCGGCGATCGGGTCCTTAAGGCCATGTCGGAAATCGCCTCGGAAAAAGCCCGGGAGTACCTCGAGGACCTGGGCGTCAACGTCCTGCTCAATTCCCGGGTGGCCGATTACCGGGACGACCAGGTGCATTTATCGGACGGGACCCGGTTTCCCACCGACACGGTTATCTGGACGGCAGGGGTCCGGGCCGCCCCCTTAAATGGCTTGCCGGAATCCTGTCTGCTTAAGGGGAACCGCATTGCGGTAGACCCCTGCAACCGGGTAGCCGGCCTGGACAATGTTTTCGCCATTGGCGACGTAGCCGCCTGCATTGCGGAGGCAACCCCGCGCGGCCTGCCGATGCTGGCTCCGGTTGCCCAGCAACAGGGTCGCCACCTGGCCGGGAACCTGGGTCGCTTGTTAAGGCGTCGGGATTTAGTGCCTTTTGTTTACCGCGACCGGGGCGCGATGGCCACCGTTGGGAGGGCGCGGGCGGTAGCCGACCTGCCCAACTGGAAATTCCAGGGAACTTTTGCCTGGGTGGTCTGGATGGCCGTCCATATCTATTCCCTGGTCGGCTTCCGGAACAAACTCTCCGCCCTCTACCACTGGGCTTTTAATTACCTGAGTTACGACCGCCCCCTGGGTTTGATCATCCGGCCATACCGAAGGGAAGCGCAGGATGCGGCCAGTGACAGGCGGCCGGGGCCCGGCGATTAAACCCTGGCCCGGAATCGGCGTCTAACATCCTGGGGCCTGTTCCGGCGTACCCCCTGCGCAACCCGCCGGGGATTCCCCGGGAAGCACAAATTGCACAGCACCCGGAAAAACAACAAACCTAACATCCTTAAAAAACCAAACCTGATGAAACAAATTAAACTACTGTTGATCCTTGCGATCCTGACGGGAACCAGCGGCACGATCCTGGCCCAGAATGCCGGAAACTACAAGATTCTCGTCGAAGGCTTTGACTGGGGCCCGGCGGTGAACAAAGTTGTCCTGGAAATGGGGGAAACCCTCAGCGAACCCCCTACCGGAGATTTCTCAGTTCACGCCACGCGCACCACGGACCTGGCGGAAATACCGGAAGCCATGGCAGCCGGACCCCGGACCGTCCTGAGTACGTACGTATCGGATGCCAACGGCAACCGGGTCGCAGCAGGTTCCCACCTGACGCTTGTCCTCGCTGTCGGGCCCCAAATGCCGATCGGATCGCCATTCCAGTATGCTCAGAACGAAAAGGTCCGGGGCAATTTCTGGGTGGACTACCGCGTGGCGGTTACCCACCTGCCCACACTGCGCACCTGGACCGAGAAAACGGGCCGGATCATGCCTCTGGCAGACTCCTTTGACCTGGAGGGCTCCTTTCAGTATGCCCCCGGAAAATCCATGTCCTACGCCGCTTTCAGCCCGGCTGCAGGGGGTGGCAAAAAACCACTCATCATCTGGCTCCACGGGGGCGGGGAAGGCGGGACAGACCCCACAGTGGCCCTGCTGGGCAACCGGGCCGCTAATTATGCATCCCCGGACATCCAGGTCCTCTTCGGGGGCGCGTATGTCCTGGTTCCCCAGGCTCCGACCTTCTGGATGAATCGGGAAGGCGGCGGCTATACCCGGGGGGATGTCGAGGACATATACAACGAAGGATTGATGGACCTGATTAAGGCCTATGTCGCCGATAACCCGGGAATCGACCCGGACCGGATCTACGTGGGCGGCTGCAGCAACGGGGGCTATATGAGTCTCAAACTGCTGTTGAAGGACCCGGATTATTTTGCGGCGGCCTTCATCAGCGCACTGGCCTACCACGCCGAGTACGTTACCGATGCGCAGATCCGCAGTATCCGGAAGGTGCCGATATGGTTTATCCATTCCAAGGACGACCCGGTGACCCTCCCGGAAGAAACAGCAGTACCCATTTACAACCGCCTGCTGGAGGCGGGTGCCCGCAATGTGCATTTCTCCTATTACGACCACGTAACGGACATAACCAACCAGTATGGGGGGGAAGGCTTCCATTACAGCGGCCACTGGTCCTGGATCTATTCCCACGCCAATGTGGCCCGCCAGGATTTTGACGGGGGGCCTGTACTGGTAAACGGGCGGCCGGTTACGGTTATGGAATGGCTGGCGGCCCAGGAGAATTGATGCGCCGCCCGTGCCGGCCGGTCAATCTGCCGTCTCGTAGGCAAACTGAACGATTCGGGCAGGGCCTATAAAACCCTGCCCTTTGGAGGCATCCCACTCTGCGGTCAGGTTCATGGCCTGTACCTCTTCCAGGGATTTTCCGCTGTTACGCGCCGCCCGGACCCGGTTGCGGATGGTCGCTACCATATCCCGGAATTCCAGGAGTTCCGGCCGGCCCATTACGGGTCCGTGGCCCGGGATAATCCGCGTGTCGTCATCCACGATAAACAAGGCCATATTCAGGTTGCGCAGCAGCCCGTCGATATCCCCTCCGGATGACTGGTCGATATACGGATACCCGTTTACAAAGTTGTCGCCCATGTGGATGGCGTTTTCCCCGGGGAAGTAGATATAGGTATCTCCGTCCGTATGAGCCGGGTCCACATGCATCAGGTGCATGCTGCGCCGGGGGCTCAGGTGCAGGGTCAGCTCGTCGTTGAACGTAATCCGGGATAACGCGGCATAGGGCGCTGGTTCGGACACTCCTCGTTCGCCCCGGTCTACGCGCATCCCCATGCGTTTCCGGACATTTTCGTGGGCCACTAAGATGGCACCCTGGTTTGCGAGGTTTTCATTGCCCCCAACGTGGTCGCCGTGCCAGTGGGTATTCACCACAAAACGCACGGGTTTGTCGGTGATTCCCGAAACCGTTTCCAGTATCTTCCCGGTCAGTTCGGCAAACTGGTCGTCGATGATATAGGCGTAATCGTCCCCGAGCGCCAGGCCGATATTCCCCCCGGCACCGAAAAGGACATACAGGCTGTCGGTAACCTGTTCCGCAGTAATCTGTACCTGGTCCCAATCGCGCTGGGCCGGAAGTTCATGTAAAGACAGGAAGGCCGCCGCAAGGAAGGTGAAAAGGCCTTTTAAGACGGGTATTCTTTGGCGGTGAGTCGCGGTCGCTGGCATAACGGGATGGTTTTAAGTGTCCTGAAGATAGCCAATTTCGATTTTAGTGGCAATTCCGTAGATTTAATACCGACCAAAGCCGCATCCCATGGGGAACCGCATCCTCCTGATCGAAGACGAATACGCCATTGCCTCCTTTGTTACCCAGGGATTGCAGGAATCGGGCTATGCGGTCGCGGTTTGCTACGACGGGGAAAAGGGGCTTGAAATGCTGCAGGATGGGGATTTCGACCTGGTCATCCTGGATATCGTCCTGCCTGGGATGGACGGACGGGAGGTGGCCCGTACTATCCGGGGCCAGGGTCTGGACCTTCCGATTCTGATGCTCACCGCCCTCGGTTCTACTGAAAACGTCGTCCGGGGTCTCGATTCGGGGGCGGATGACTACCTGGTCAAGCCATTTAAATTCAAAGAGCTCGAGGCGCGGGTCCGGGCCCTTTCCAGGCGCCGGTCTTCCGGTCCCCGGGGCAACCGCACCCTCTCAGCGGGCAACCTGGTTCTCGACCGGGATGCGAAAACCGTCAGACGCGGAGAAGCGGATATCCACCTGACCGCTACCGAGTACCGCCTTCTGGAGTACCTTTTGCTCAATAAAAACCGGGTGCTGAGCCGGATTGACATCCTGGAAAGCGTCTGGGACATCACCTTCAACCTGGGGACCAATGTGGTGGATGTATACGTAAATTACCTGCGGAACAAAATCGACAAACCTTTCGATTCAAAACTGATCCACACCGTGATCGGCATGGGGTACACCCTGAAAGACAACGAACCCTAAAACCCGGACCCACTCATGCGCCTGCGAACCCGGATCACCGCCATTTTTGTCCTGCTGACCGCCCTGTTGCTCCTGGGGGTCTTTACCTTTATTTTCCTGTTTTCCGGGTTTTATACCCAAAGGGAATTCCAGGTCCGGATGGAGGGTCGCCTCTTCCAGCTGGCCACGGAGCTTGAAACCACCCCGGGGGTGCTGACTACATCCGGGCGGGTATCCACCCCGGGCCTGACCCCCAACCAGCAGCCGGCGCTGCCCGAAGAGGCGGTGGGGGTCTATCCGGTCCCTTCGCGCCCGGATATGGCCCGAATCGTTACCAACCAGGGGTTGCCCGATGCTTTTACCCGGGACCTGCTGGCAGGCGGGACGGCCGCCTGGGAACAGGGAGGGCGCTATTACCGGGGGACGCTCCTGGACCTGTCGCAGGGGGAAACCCTGCTGCTACTCAGCGCACGGGACACCTACGGGCTCAATAAACAGCGTAACCTGCTGAACCTCCTGATCCTCGCCTACGCCCTGAGCCTGGCCTGCCTGTTGTTGTTGGGCGAGTATTTTGCCACCCAGGCGCTGAGCCCGATTAACCGGATCATCCGGAAGGTGCAGTCCATTCGGGCCGGAAACCTGGATGACCGTCTGGAGGTGGGCCGGGGAAAGGATGAACTCGCCGAACTGGCCGGGACGTTCAACAACATGCTCGACCGCCTGGAAATCGCCTTCGACCAGCAAAGCCGCTTTATCAACAACGCCTCCCACGAATTGCGGAACCCCCTTACGGCCATCCTGGGGCTTACCGAGGTGGGACAGGCCCGGCAGCGGGATGCCGCCTCCTACAGGGAGCTGCTGCGGGACATTGAACGGGAAGCACAACGCCTGGACCATTTGGTGGACGGGTTGCTCCAACTCGCACAGACCGGGGAATCCGGCAAAGGGTTTACCGCAGTACCCTTCCGGATGGATGAAATCGCCATGGAGATCAAAGAGGCGATGACTGTTTCCGGCCCGGGCGGACGGATTCGTCTGGACCTGGAAGAATTGCCTGAAGATGCGCGCGGGATTACCTTAACGGGCAGCCCGACACTCTTTAAGGTAGCCCTGGGAAATATCGTCGAGAATGCCTGTAAATACTCCGGAAACGAGCCTGTACAACTCCGGGTCCTCAACGACGGAAACGACATCCTCATCCTGGTGGCCGATAAAGGGATTGGGATTCCTTCCGGTGAACTCACCAATATTTTTGAGCCCTTTTACCGGGGTTCGAACGTCCGGTCCAGCCGGGGATACGGATTCGGCCTGCCGATGGCCTACCGGATCATCCGCCTGCACCACGGGGATATCCGAATTTCATCCCAACCGGGCAAGGGAACCCTGGTAACGATCCGCGTTCCGAATCTGCAGGGGCAGCGCGGCCTGGCTTAAAAAGAATTCTAATCCCATTCTAATCTGCTTCTTAAACCGTTCCAATCCCCGGGGTGTAATTTCACACCCAATGAATATCAGCAAGTTATGAGAAATGTCCTAATCCCTACCGATTTTACCCCCGAGTCGCTTCAACTCATGGAGTACGCCCTGCTGAATTACCCCGGCGAGCCGATACATGTAGTCCTGGTCCACGGGTTCCGCTCCCCGGATTCCAAATGGGGCCTGATCCAATTCTCCACCCGCAGTGAAGTGCGCAAATTGCGGTCGGAAGACTTTGAAAATGCCCTGAACCGAATTTGCCGGACTCACGGGAAATCCATCGGGTCGGTACAGACCCTGCTTTTTACGGGGCGGAATACCCACGCCTTTAAAAATGCGATAGAACCTCTGGAGATTACCGATGCTGTCGTGCCGGAAAACGGTACCCTCAACTGCCGGAACCGACGCAGCTTCGACCCTACCCGCTATATACGCAAATGTGTGGACCGCGTAGCGGAGGTGCCTTATGAAACGGATCAAAAGGAGGCTTCAAAACAACAGTTCTCCCTCCAGAACCTGCTCAACCTGCGCACCTGACAGCAAACATGACAGCAAACCTGCGCGCCTGATTCAACCTTGGGCAGCTGATTCTAGCCCTGGGCAGCGAGTTGTTTGCGGACCATAGCGGCAAGCGTCTTCCCATCTGCCCTGCCCGCGAGTTTTTGGGTGACAACCCCCATGACTTTTCCCATATCCTGCATGCCGGCGGCATCCAGCTGGTCTATGGCGGCAGCTACCTCGGCTTCCATTTCCGATTCGCTCAGCTGTTCAGGCAGGAAACGTTCCAGGATGGCGGCCTGGGCCAATTCCGGCCCCGCCAGGTCTTCCCGGCCCTGCTTTTGGTAGATCTCCGCGCTCTCCTTGCGCTGTTTTACCTGCTTCTGTACCAGGGCAATCTCCTCTGCCTCTGTCAGGCCTTTGGCCCCTCCCTTCTCGGTTTTGGCCAGCAACAACGCCGATTTTACGGCCCGCAGCGCCTCCAGTGCCACGGTATCCTTGGCCTTCATAGCGGCCTTCATCTCGTCCATGACGTGGTCTTGTAGTGACATTATGATCGGATTTAAATGGATGACAAAGATACGCAACCCGCCCGGGGTGTAAAAATAACCCCGGCCACAAGGGCCGGGGTTCGTTCCATACAGGTCGCAGTGGGGTGAAACCTGCGTGGGGATTAATCTACATTGTCGTGGAGGAAGGAATTGTTGGAGCGGAGCCGCATCTCCTCGTTGCTGTCCTCGCTGAGGGTGGTCCTGGAAACCTTTGAATCGCCCCGTTTGGCGTCGGTGAGGTCCACTCCCTGCCGCTTATAGGCAGGTTCCTTCTCAATATCGTCTATCGTAGTCCGGTTGTGCTGGAACTTGTAGTTGAAGTCCTTGAGTTTCCGTCGGCGCTCGTCGGCGCGTTCCCGGAGGATCTCGCTGATCGGCCGGTCGGTGGGGTCGGCATCCGGGGTTGGGCTTTCCGACCCGGAACCCTCCACCGTCTTCTTCTCAAAAACCAGTTCGTCCTCGACGATTTTCGGTTCGTATTTTTCCGCCTTGGAAGTAGCGCCGGTCAGTTGCTGCTCCAGTTCCATGTAATCCTCCAGGCTGTATCGGGTTTCCCCTTCCTTCTTGTACTCGAGTACGGGGGTAATCTCTACGTGTTCCCGGACCTCCATGTCGCGGACATCCTCATCCAGGTCAAAAGTGATAACGTTTTCCGCGGATTCCTCCGAGTCTTCCTGCGTATCCAGCGGCATGTCGAAGTGCAGGCTGATCTGGTCCTGCTCCGGCGCATCCGCCATCACCACTTCCGGGTCCACCACTTCGATATCGTTGATCAGGTCTTTGGAATCGATGATGATAAAATCTTCATCAGCTGCTACTCCTTCCGCCACGACCTCTTCGTAAAACACATTGAAGTTGCGGATGTACTGGGTGGTGGGGATAAGTTGCTGACCTTCTTCCGCGGGCGGGGCAGTTTCCGGGGCAGCTTCCGGGGTGCGGGACGCATCCTCCCGGGCCGCCTCCGGGGTGCGGGATGCATCCTCCCGGGCCGCCTCCGGGGTGCGGGACACATCCTCCCGGGCCGCTTCCGGGGTCGCGGCCGGGTTTTCCGTCCCGGGGTTCCGGTCGGCATCATCCAGTTCCAGGGTGTGGACAACCCGCTGCGGGCCGGGCTCCGAAAGGTCTTGCTGGGCCTTTTGCTCGTCCTCCAGGGTGTGGATGATTTTTTTGGATTCCGTATTGACAATATCGTTCTGCTGGTCGATGTTAAAACCGGTGGCTATCACGGTCACGGCAATCGCCTCGCCGAGCCCCTCGTCCTCCCCGACACCCATGATGATATTGGCCCCGTGGCCGGCTTCGATCTGGATGTGGTCGTTGATTTCCCCGATCTCGTCGATGGTGATTTCCTGGGAGCCGGAAACGATCAGGAGCAACACGTTCTTGGCGCCGGTAATCTTGTTGTCGTTCAGCAGGGGCGAATCCAGGGCCTTCATGATGGCTTCCTGGGCCCGCGCTGAACCGGTGGCCGCCGCAGACCCCATGATGGCGGTGCCGCTGTTGGAGAGTACCGTTTTGGCATCCCGCAGGTCGATGTTCTGGGTGTAGTGGTGGGTAATCACCTCGGCAATGCCGCGGGCCGCCGTGGAGAGCACCTCGTCGGCTTTGGAGAAGCCCGCCTTAAAGCCCAGGTTCCCGTAGACCTCCCGCAATTTGTTGTTATTGATAACAATCAGGGAGTCCACGTTGTTTCGCAACCGTTCGATACCCCGCTGGGCCTGTTCGCAGCGCATTTTCCCCTCAAAGAGGAACGGGATGGTAACAATCCCCACCGTGAGGATGTCCATCTCCTTGGCCTGCTTGGCGATGATAGGCGCAGCCCCGGTTCCCGTACCGCCCCCCATTCCGGCGGTAATGAAAACCATCTTGGTGGTCTGCTGGAGCATCTGTTTGATCTCTTCCATACTCTCCAGGGCCGCCTGCTCCCCTACTTCCGGATTCGCCCCGGCTCCGAGGCCCTCGGTAAGGGAAACACCCAACTGGATTTTGTTGGGGACCGCGCTGTTCTGCAGCGCCTGCGCGTCTGTGTTGCATATTACAAAATCGACCCCGTTGATCCCCGCCTGGAACATGTGGTTGATGGCATTGCTGCCACCACCGCCAACGCCGATAACCTTGATCACGTTGCTTTGGTTCTTTGGCAGGTCGAAGGTGATATTGTCCATTTCCATGTTGTTGCTCTTTTATTGATTTATGAATGGGTATGTGGTTGTTCTTTCAATTGCGGCTTAGCCGGCTATTCGGCGTTATCCAGAAATTCCTTGAGCCGGTCTGTCCATTTATCGAATACCGAGCGTCGCGGTTTGTCCACCTCCCCGGACTTCCCGGATGCCGGAGCCCCTTCCAGGACCATCTCCTTTTCGCTCTCCTGTGCTTCCGAGGTACCGTCCTTGCGGGTATGGCGGTGTTTGTTCTCTACAGCGTTCATCAGCAGGCCCACCGCCGTGGCATAGGTAGGGCTGGCAATCTCCGTGTCGGAATCCCCGGCCAGGTGTTCGTTCGGATAGCCGATACGCGTGTCCATCCCGGTGATGTATTCCACGAGTTGCTTCAGGTGCTTGAGCTGGCTGCCGCCTCCGGTCAGCACAATCCCTGCAATCAGTTTCTTTTTCTGGTCCTCGTGCCCGTAATTCTTAATTTCCAGGTACACCTGTTCGATAATTTCAACGACCCGGGCGTGGATGATCTTCGAGAGGTTCTTCAGGGTGATCTCCTTGGGTTCCCGCCCCCGCAAGCCGGGGATGGATACGATTTCATTGTCTTTGTTTTCACCCGGCCAGGCCGAACCGAATTTGATTTTGAGCAATTCCGCCTGCTTCTCGATGATGGAACAGCCTTCTTTGATATCCTCGGTGATCACGTTCCCCCCAAACGGGATGACGGCCGTATGCCGGATGATGCCGTCCTTGAAGATGGCCAGGTCTGTGGTGCCGCCCCCGATGTCGATCAGGGCCACACCCGCTTCCTTTTCCTCCTGGCTCAGGACTGCATTGGCCGACGCCAGGGGCTCCAGGGTGATGTTTTCCAGGTCGAGCCCTGCGCTCTTGATACAGCGCCCGATGTTTTTGATGGAGGAAATCTGCCCGACCACTACATGGAAATTCGCTTCCAGCCTGCCGCCGTACATCCCGATCGGCTGCTTGATCTCCGCCTGTCCGTCTACCTTGTACTCCTGGGGCAAAACGTGGATAATTTCCTCCCCCGGGAGCATGACCAGTTTGTAGACCTGGTTGACGAGCTTCTCCAGGTCTTCCTCCCCGATCACCTCTTCGGAATTCGCCCGGGTAATGTAGTCGCTGTGCTGCAGGGAACGAATGTGCTGCCCGGCAATCCCGACCGTCACTGCCCCGATCTTCAGGCCGGAATCCGATTGGGCTTCCTCAACGGCCTGCTGGATGGATTGGATGGTTTGGGTGATGTTGTTTACCACACCCCGGTGCACCCCGAGGCTTTTGGACCTGCCGATACCCAGCACTTCGATTTTACCATACTCGTTTTCCTTACCGATAATGGCGACGATCTTGGTGGTTCCAATGTCCAGTCCTACTGAATACTTCGCTTCTTCCATGCGCTTTCAGATTTTAGTGCACACCACCTGGTTGTCGAATTCCAGGCTGACTACCTCGTAGTGTGCCAGTGTTTTATCTTGAGAGGCCTTTGCGTAAAAGGCCTTGAAATTGTCAAACTTTGATTTCAGGTCCGTAACGTCTCCGAGGCGGACCACAAAATTGTCCAGGCGGAACCTGAGGCGGTAATCCGTCTCATCTTCGATATGGATCCCGATGATATTCTTGCTGAGGAACGGGTCCTCGTTGATGAATTTCAGGATCTCATACGCGTCTTCCAGGCTCTTGCCCGTAATCTTACCCGTAATGATGGGGACACGCGCGGAATGGTTGGGTGATAGCGGCATTTTTCTGCCTTCGTCGTCCAGATAAAACTGGGTATCACCCGCCACGCGTCCGATTGGATGCCGCTGGGTTATTTTCGTGATAAGCTGGCCGTCTACAGTAAGATAAACCTGGGCATTATTCACCATTTCATGAGTCCGGAGGACCGATTCCACAGTATCCAAAACTATCGCATCTTTGGGTGTATTCCGGAGGCTGCCGAATTTTTGTATTAACAATTTATTAACCGTACTTTCCGTCAGATACAGGTTGTCGGCACCTTCAAACCGAACGGTAACTCCCGAGATATCCCGTCGGTTACTGCGCACTTCTGAAAATGCGTAAAGACCTGTTATACAGATCAATAACCCTGTCAGCTTCAATGTATTCCACTTAACTTGCACAACTCAACGCTTCTTTAATCGGGTCTACTTCCAGGCCAATATCCCCCGCCCCGATAGTCAGGAGGATTTGCGGGTTTTCCCGGGTGATTTCCGGGATCAGTTCGGACTTTTTTATCAGCCGTTTCCGGGGGTTTTCGATTTGATCGAGCAACCACTGCGAATCGATGCCTTCGATGGGGTCTTCCCGGGCCGGGTAGATCTCCAGCAGCCAGATGGTATCGAAGCGGGAGAGGCTCCGGGCGAACTCCGGGCCAAAGTCCCGGGTACGGCTGAAGAGGTGCGGCTGGAACACCGCCAGGATGTCTTTGCCGGGGTGCATTTCCCGGATCGCATCGCAAACCGCATCGATCTCCGTGGGGTGGTGCGCATAATCATCGATAAAGATGCCTTGCTCGGTCTTGATTTTATAGGAGAATCGCCTTTCGACCCCCTTAAAGCTGCCCATGGCTTTAACCAGGCGGTCTGGTTGCTCGGCAACCTGGACCGCCATCGTAAAGGCAGCTAATCCATTCAACAGGTTGTGGCGCCCGGGTTTTGAAAACCGGACGGATTCAAAAACGCGGGTCGGCGTATGGATGTCGAAGCGATATGCCCCGTCTTCGGTACGCAGATTGCGGATGGAATACGCGGCATCGTCATCGATCCCGTAGGTAAGCCCTTCCAGGGGCAGCCCGTTGCGGACCACCAGCACCCCTCCGGGCCGGACCTTTGCGGCAAACTCGCCAAAGGTGGCCTTCAGCGTGGCGTCGTCCCCGTAGATATCCAGGTGGTCGGCATCCATGGAGGTTACGCAGGCAATGTCGGGTTCCAGGTAGAGGAAGGAGCGGTCGTACTCGTCGGCTTCCACAACCGAAAATTCGGTGCCCTCCATCAAAAAATTGCTGCCGAAATCCTCGGATACCCCCCCCAGGAAGGCCATCACTTCCAGGCCGGCCTCCCGGAGGAGGTGCGCCAGGATACAGGATGTCGTGGTTTTCCCATGGGTGCCGGCCACCGCCAGGCAGCGGGAGGCCCGGCTGATCATCCCGAGTACCTGGGAGCGTTTTGCCACCTCGTACCCGCCCTTGCGGAAAAAAGCGAGTTCGCTGTGCGTTGCGGGTACGGCAGGGGTATAGATGACCAGGGTCCCTTCCGGCTGCCGGAAAGCAACGGGAATCTCGTCTGCATCCTCCCGGTAATGCACGGCGATGCCCTCTGCCTCGAGTGCCCGGGTAAGCGGAGTAGGCACCTTGTCGTAACCGGCTACCTCCCGGTTGCTCCTGACGAAATACCGGGCCAGGGCGGACATGCCGATGCCCCCCACACCAATCAGATAGACCCTATGTACACGAGAGAGTTCCATCAGGCTTTCAGGATTTTTTCTATTTCGTCCACAATCTCGCGGGTTGCCCCTGGGCGCCCCAGCGCCCGGAGGTTGTCTCCCATTATTTTCATCCGGGCCGGGTTGGCCAGCAATTCGCCCAAACACGCCTCAAAGCGGTTTTCGAGTTCGGATTCCGGCAGCATAACGGCTGCGTCCCGCTCCACCATGGCCCGGGCGTTCTTGGTCTGATGATCCTCGGCCACGTTCGGGGACGGGATGAATACCACCGGTTTCCCGATCAGGCTGAGCTCCGATACGGAGCCGGCGCCGGCGCGGCTGATAATGATATCCGCCGCCGCATAGGCAGTTTCCATCTCGGAGATAAAGTCCAATACGCGCACCTGGTCGGAATCGCAATCCCGGTAGGTTGGGTAATACCCTTTCCCGCATTGCCAGATAATCTGCAGGCCCAGGTCCTGGAGAAACTGGAGTTTCCCGCCGATCAATTCGTTGATCCGGCGGGCGCCCAGGCTGCCTCCGAGGACCAGGAGGGTCTTCTTTCCGGGGTCCAGCCCCCATTTAGACCGGCTGGCAGCAGGATCCGGCAGGTTGCCGGCCAGGCTGCCCCGGACCGGGTTGCCGGTCAGCACAATCTTATCCGCCGGGAAATACCGGTCCATGCCCTCATAGGCCACAAAGATTTTCCGCGCCCTGCCCGCCAGGAGCTTGTTGGTGATGCCCGCATAGGAATTCTGCTCCTGCAACACGCAGGGAATGCCCCTGCCGGAAGCCACCCGCAGGGTCGGGCCGCTGGCAAAGCCGCCGGTTCCCACCACCAGGTGCGGCTGGAATTCCTTCACTATTTTACGTGCCTGCATCATACTTTTTATCAGTTTCAACGGGAAGATCAAATTCTTCCAGCTGAGTTTCCGGGCCAGGCCGCTGATCCAGAGTCCCCGGATCTCGTAGCCCGCCTGGGGCACTTTTTCCATTTCCATCCGGTCCTGTGCCCCCACAAAAAGGAACCGGGCGTCCGGGTAGCGCGATTTCAACTCGTTGGCAATCGCCACCGCCGGATAAATATGTCCTCCGGTACCGCCCCCGGAGAGTAAGAACCTATAGTTGTCCACTCAGTACCTCCAGAGGATGTTCCTCCGTATTTTGTTCGATTTCCTTTTGTTCGTCCTGTTTCCGGCTCGCGCTCAGGACTACCCCGATAGCCAGGCAGGTCATCCAGATGGACGTTCCCCCGGAGCTGATGAGCGGGAGGGTCTGGCCCGTTACCGGGAATAACTCCACGGCCACCGCCATGTTGATAAGCGCCTGGAAGACAATCGGCAGGCCCACGCCGATGACCAGCAGCTTCCCGAATACGGTCTGGTTGGCATTGGCCACCACCACTATCCGGAACAGCAGCAACATGTAAAAAAACAGGAGGCTCAGCCCGCCTAATAACCCGTACTCCTCAATGATTATCGCATAGATAAAATCCGAGGAGCTCTGCGGGAGAAAATTCTTCATAACGCTTTTGCCCGCGCCGTTGCCGATGAGGCCCCCGCTGGCAATGGCGATTTTTGCCTTTTCTATCTGGTAATCCCCTTCGCTGTCCGTCCCGTCCCAGAAACTCTCCACCCGGCTGATCCAGGTATCCACCCGGTTTGGGAAGACCCCGGGCATGGCCTTGGCCAGCAAGACAAAGAGCGCGAGGGTGACAATTCCCGCCCCGATGATGCTCAACAAATACTTTGTCGGGTACCCCCCGAGGAAACAAAGCATCAGGACCATGCAGAACAGGATGGCGGCGGTGGAAAAGTTAGCCGGCAGGATGAGGATCAACACCAGAAAAACCGGTAACCACAAGGGCAGGATACTCTCGGTAAACCGGATTTCCCGGTCCCGGATCTTGCTCAGGTAGCGCGCGGTATAAATCATCAGGACCACTGCCGCCAGGTTGGACGTCTGGAAGGTGATCCCCACCACCGGGAGACGGATCCAGCGGCTGGCGTTGGCACCTTCGATGGTGGTTCCCTGGGCCAGCGTATACCCCAGCAAGACCAGGACCACCGGCAGGGCGATGATCGAGAGCCCTTTAAAGAAATGCGTGGGGATTTTATGTACGCTGTAGATGATCCCGAAGCCGAGTACGAGCAACAGCCCGTGCTTGAGCAGGTGCCCCACCGTGGTGCCGTTGCCCACCACATAGACCAGGTTGCTGCTCGCGCTGTAGACCGGCAGAAAAGAAAACAGGGCCAACAGGGCCACGACGCCCCAAATGGCCTTATCTCCCTCCAGACTTTTCAGGATCCCTTTCATCTATAGTGCTTTTACTGCGTCCTTAAACTGGTCGCCCCGGTCCTCGTAATTTTTAAACAGGTCAAAGCTCGCACAGGCCGGGGAGAGCAGGACGTTATCCCCCCGCTCGGCAATTTTGTAGGCCACCTTCACGGCCTCGGACATCGCATAGGTCTCCACGAGCAGGTCAACGGCATTGCCGAAGGCCTCCACAATCCGGCTGTTGTCGGCCCCCAGGCAAATAATGGCCTTGACCTTTTCACGGACCAGGGGCATCAGCGGTTTGTAGTCGTTGCCCTTATCGACGCCGCCAACAATCCACACCGTCGGGGCCGTCATGCTGTCCAGGGCGTAAAACGTGGCATTTACGTTGGTGGCCTTGGAGTCGTTGATATACTGGACGTGATGAATCTTGAGTACCCGTTCCAACCGGTGGGGCGCCCCCTGGAAATTGGCGACGCTCTCCCGGATGCTCTCCTTGCGGATGCCGAGCAACCGGGCCACCGTGGCGGCGGCCATCGTATTCTTCATGTTGTGTCGGCCTTCGAGGGCCAGCGTGTCGTTGCTCATAGTAAGTGGCGTATTTTCTTTTTCCAATTGTATGTTTATATCGTTTCCTTTCAGCCAGCCGGCGGCCCCGGGATCTTCTTCCAGGGTCAATGGGAGGAGGTTGGCGGCAAACGCCTCCGGGTTTATTTCCCTTGCCAGCACCGGGTCGTCCCGGTCAAAAACCAGGAAATCCGAGGGCCCCTGGTTCTCGGCAATCCGCTTTTTTGACGCGATGTATCGGTCCATCCGGTATTCGTACCGATCCAGGTGGTCCGGGGTAATATTTGTGATCACCGCAATGTGCGGCCGGAAACCCAGAATGCCGTCGAGCTGGAAGCTGCTGACCTCCAGCACGTAGCAGGGGTGGGATTCCCGGGCTACCATGGCTGCGAAACTATCGCCGATATTCCCCGCCAGGGCCGCATCCATACCCCCCTGCCGCAACAGGTGGTGCGTGAGCATGGCCGTGGTGGTCTTTCCGTTGCTCCCGGTAATGGCCACCAGGGTGGCCTGGCAATACCAGGAGGCGAATTCGATTTCCGAAATCACCGGTACGCCCCTGGCCACAAGCTGCTCCACCAGGGGGGCCGTGTCCGGGATCCCCGGGCTTTTCACGCACAGGTCCGAGTCGAGGATCCGCGATTCGCTATGCCCGCCTTCTTCCCAAAGAATGCCAGTCTGATTAAGAACGTCTCTGTATTTTTCGGCTATCGGCCCATTGTCCGATACAAATACCTCAAATCCTTTTTGCTTCCCCAGCAGGGCCGCCCCAACTCCGCTTTCGCCTGCGCCCAGGACTGCCAACCTGCCGCCCTGCCGAAGCACTGCTACCTGCCGCGCCGTATCCCGTTTTGCCCCTGTTGCCATATCAGCGCACCTTCAGGGTGACGATGGTGACGATGGCCAGCAGGATCCCGATAATCCAGAACCGGGTCACGATTTTACTTTCGTGATACCCCATTTTCTGGTAGTGGTGGTGCAGGGGCGCCATCAGGAAAATCCGTTTCCCCTCCCCGAGCCGCCGCCGGGTATATTTGAAATAGCTCACCTGCAGCATCACCGAGATGGATTCGGCGAAAAAAATGCCGCAGAGCAGCGGTATCAACAATTCCTTGCGCACGATGATGGCAATCACGGCAATGACGCCCCCGATGGTCAGGCTGCCCGTATCGCCCATAAATACCTGGGCGGGATATGCATTATACCAGAGGAAGCCCACGAGCGCCCCCACGAAGGCGGCGATGAACACCACGAGTTCCCCGGCCCGGGGGATGAAAAATATATCCAGGTAATCCGAAAAGATGGCGTTCCCCGAAACCCAGGCAAATATGCCCAGGGTGAGCACGATGATGGCCGATGTCCCGGCCGCCAGCCCGTCGATACCATCCGTCAGGTTGGCCCCGTTGGAAACTGCGGTCACAATGAATATCACAATGGGGATGAACAACATCCAGCCGTATTTCTCAGCCCCTTCCCCGATCCAGCTTACCCATTGGCTGTAATCGAGTTCGTTGTCCTTGAAAAACGGGACATTCGTTTTCAGGGACTTCACCTCCTGCCCCTCCACCTCCTCTAATTCAAAGGATTCCGTAATCACGGTGGTGTTCTTTTCCTTCATGGTGACCTCCGGGTGGAAATACAGCGTGGCCCCCACGATGAGCCCGAGAACCACCTGGCCCGTGATCTTGAACCGCCCTTTGAGGCCTTTCTTGTTCTTTTTAAAAATCTTGATGTAGTCGTCGATAAACCCGATAACCCCCATCCAGAGGGTGGTTATTATCAGGAGGATCACATAGATATTGTCGAGCCGGGCAAATAGCAGGGTGGGAATCAGGGTGGAAACGATGATGATGATCCCCCCCATGGTAGGCGTCCCGGCTTTTTCCTGCTGCCCCTTGAGGCCCAGGTCCCGAACGGTTTCGCCAATCTGTTTGCGTTTGAGGAAGTTGATTACCCGTTTCCCGTAGGCGGTTGCAAGCACCAGGGAGAGCAACACGGCCATGGCCGCGCGGAAGGTCAGAAACCTAAAGAGCGACGCCCCGGGGAACTGGTACGTGCTTTCCAGATACTCGAACAGGTAATACAACATGCGTTGCCGTCTTTTATCGTTATTGCACCAGGTGCATTGATTCGTTCTTTATTCATACTTCCGAAGCCAGCCGCTCGAGCACCTCGCTGACCAGTTTGTAATCGTCGAAATCCCTGCGGACCCCGGCAATTTCCTGGTAGGTTTCGTGCCCTTTTCCGGCAATCAGGATAATGTCGCCTCCTCCGGCCATCTTGCAGGCGGTTCGGATGGCTTGTTCCCGGTCCTCGATTACGAGGACTTTCCGGACATTCTGGGGTTCCACCCCGGCCTCCATTTCCGCGATGATGTCCCGCGGGGGTTCGCGGCGGGGGTTGTCTGATGTGAATATGGCCGTTTCACTCATATCGGATGCGATATGACCCATAACCGGACGCTTAGACTTGTCACGTTCACCACCACACCCCACTACGGTGATGACGCTTTCATTTCCAGTCCTCAATGCATTGATTGTTACCAACACATTTTTTAAGGCGTCCGGAGTATGGGCATAATCAACAATAGCCGTTATGCGCTGCTTCGACACAAAATATTGGAAGCGGCCGTCAACTGTTTGCAGGCCGCTGAGTAATTGTAATATCTCGAGCTGTCCGAGCCCGAGCAGGCTGGCGGTCGCGTAGATCGCCAGTAAATTGTATGCGTTGAACTGCCCGATGAGCTTGGTCCAGACCTCGTTGTCCTGGATCTTGAGCAGTTGCCCGTCCAGCTGCTGTTCCAGAATCTGCGCGCGGAAGTCCGCATAGGAGCGAAGCGCGTAGGTGAGCTTGCGCGCCCGGGTGTTCTGGATCATGAACAGGCCGTTCTTGTCGTCGGCATTGGTCAGCGCAAATGCGCTTTTGGGCAGGCCGTCGAACAGTTTTTTCTTGGTATCCCGGTAATCGGCAAAATCCTTGTGGTAGTCCAGGTGGTCGTGGGAAAGGTTTGTGAAGATGCCCCCTTCAAAAACCAGGCCCTCTGTCCTGCGCTGGGCAATGCCGTGGGAACTGACCTCCATAAAACAGAATTCCACACCCGCCTCATTCATCCGGGACAGGTATTTATTGATCGTCAGGGAATCCGGAGTGGTCAGCCGGGTGGGGAATTCCTGGTCGTCCACCATGATTTTGATCGTCGAGATCAGCCCCACCTTGTATCCCGCCTTCTTAAAAAGCTGGTAGAGCAACGTACTCACTGTGGTCTTCCCGTTGGTCCCGGTAACCCCCACCAACCGCAGGTTGGCAGACGGGTTCCCATAATAGTTCGAGGCCATCACCGCCAGGGCCAGTTGCGTATCCGCGACTTCCACGTAGGTCACCCCGTCCGCCAGATCCTGGGGGAGTTCCTCGCAAATCACGGCGCGCACCCCGTTTTTCACCGCCCCGTCGATAAACCGGTGGCCGTCGGCCTCCGTTCCCCGGATTGCCACAAACGCATCGGACGCGCCGGTTTCCCGGGAATCGAAACGGATCGATTCAATGCCCACAGCGGTACTGCCGCTGACTGCGTGGAGGGATACCCCGAACAACAAGTCCTTGAGTTGTTTCATGAGAGTTCCAGGACAATTCGTTTGACTTCTCGGACTTTGGTTCCCTTGGAAACCGATTGCCGTTTTACCTTGCCGTTTCCACGGACTTCCACCTGCACCCCGAGGTTTTCCAGGATGGATATTGCGTCCATCCCGCTCATCCCCCGCAGGTCCGGCAGCGTTTCCGGCGCCTGGCGCGAGGTTTCATAGTATTTTTCGTATTCCGCTTCCAACCCGGAAGGGTCAATTTGAATCCCGGCCAGGTATTGCTCGCGGGGTTTATTGGCGATAACTTTCTGGGCCACCGACCGGAATACCGGCCCCGAAACGTCCGCCCCGTAGTAGCCCACGCTTTTGTCGGGTTCGTGGATAACCACAATACAGGAGTACTGGGGGTCGTCCGCAGGGAAATAACCCGCAAACGTGGAGATATACGCCAGTTTTTCCGGGTCCTTGTGCGCGTAATTCTTTTGGGCGGTACCTGTTTTACCTGCCAGCGACAGGTAAGGGGAATACAGGCTGCGGCCCGTTCCGTGCTCCCCGGATACCACATTCTTCAGCAGCCGTTGTACCTTCCGAACCGTTTCCCGGGAACATATGGCCGGGTTGATCACCTCTTTTTCGAACCGCTCCACTGTCCGGTCCCATTCCCGAACCTCCTTGATGAGCCGGGGACGCAACAGCTCCCCGTCATTGGCGATCGCATTGTAGAAGGCGAGCGTCTGAAGGGGCGTAAGGGACACTTCATAGCCGTGGGACATCCAGGCCAGGGAAATGCCCGACCACCCTTTATCCCCCGGGTTCCGGAGTACGGGTTTGCCCTCTCCCTTGATCGGCATGCCCAGCGGCTGGGCGAGCCCCATTTCCATCAGGCGGTTAACAAACCGCTGCGGGTTCTCCTTATATCCATTGTGGATGATCTTGGCGAAAGCCGTATTGGAGGATACTTCAAATGCCTTCCCGACGGATATTTCCCCATAGCCCCCGTGTTTCGAATCGCGGACCACGCGGTCGTAGATGCGCCAGTAGCCCTTTCCGGTATCCACCACGGTACTCGTATCCACCACCTGGTCCTCCAGGGCCGCCACCAGCGACATGAGTTTAAAAGTTGAACCCGGCTCGTGGGATTCGCCAATGGCGTAATTCAGCCGTTCGTAGTACGTCCCCTCGGAGGTGCGCCCCAGGTTGCTGATCGCCTTGATCTCCCCGGTGCGGGTTTCCATCACGATTACCGTACCGTGTTCCGCCTTGTAGTGTTCCAGTTGCCGCAACAGGGCATGGTGGGCGATGTCCTGTATATTGATGTCGATGGTAGACACCACGTCATACCCGTCCTGGGGCTCAATAATATTGTCCAGGCCGATGGGCTTCCACTGCCCCTTGGCAATTTTCTGTTTGAGGCGTTTGCCTTCAACCCCCCGGAGGTAGCCCCCGAAGGCGCCTTCCAGGCCCACCCGGGTGGCATAGCCGTTTTCATCAAAGCGCTCGTATCCGACGCTGCGTTCGGCGATTTTCCCTAGGGGGTGTTCCCGCACGGTACGCTGCTCCACGATGATCCCTCCCTTGTACGGGCCTTTGCGGAACAAGGGAAATTCCCGGATCGCCATGTATTCCGAGTAATCCAGGTTCCGGGCCACCAGGAGGTACCGGTTTTTGTTGGCGCGGCCCTTGCGCAATAGCTGCTCGTAATAAGCCGAAGGTTTCCCGAGCAGGTCGGACAGGGCGCGGGAGAGCGGCCCCACCCCTTGAGAAAAATCCGCATCGGAAACGGTCACCGCATCGAATCGGATGGTGTATTTGGAAACCGAAGTGGCCAGCAGGCTCCCGTCCTCGGAGTAGAGGTTGCCCCGGTTTGGGGCAATGGTAAAGAGCTTTTCGGTCCGCTGCATGGCGAGCTCGCGGTACTTATCGCCGTCCACCGTCTGGATGTTGACCAGCTTGAACACCACCGCCCCGGCAAAGAGGAACAGCCCTCCGGCGACAATATACAGGCGTACGAGTATGTTCTTCGGGGTGATAGCCACGTTATTCCTCGGGTGTTACGATTATTTTATTCGGCGGCGTTTCGGCCGGGAGCAACCCGGCTTCCTTCACGCTTTCGCGGATGGTTGATTCCAGTTTCAGCCGCTGGGCCTGCGACCGGATCTCGACAAATTCGCTGCGCAATTCCTTTACTTCCTCATTGAGTGCCGCCAGTTGGTGTACTTTTTTATCGGCAGCATGCGAACTGGCGATCATGATGGTGGCCAGCCCGGAGATAAAAACGATAAAAGCCCAATTCTTGGGGGCGTCCCCGCTTACCAGGAAGGTGCCTCTAAGTATGGATACCAAGCGTTTTCTCATGCTTCTCAATCAATTGACGGACCGCGTGTCCGTTGTTTCAATATCTGTGCGTTCTGCTATTCTGAGTTTGGCGCTCCGGGCCCTTGGGTTCTCCTCCAACTCGTCATCCCCGGGGACAATGAGCTTACCTACTTTGCGAAAGGGCGCCAGCGGGTTTCCGTAAAAATCCTTGTCAACCTCCCCCTCGAATTTCCCGGTCCGGATAAACCGCTTCACCAGTCGATCTTCCAGGGAATGGTAGCTGATCAGGCTCAAACGCCCCCCGGTCGGCAAGAGCGCAGCGGTCTGTTGCAAAAACGCCTCCAGAGCCGCGAGCTCCTGGTTCACCTCCATCCGGATGGCCTGGTAAATCCGGGCCAGCACCTTGTTCTCCTTGCCGCGGGGCAAGAAGGCGCTAACCGCTTCATTCAGGCCGTACGTGGTCTGAATGGACGCCTTGTCCCGCGCCCTGACCAACTCCCCGGCTATCTTCCCGGCGCTGCGGAGTTCCCCGTATCGCTGCAACACGCTGCGCAGCTTTTCAAAGGAATAGGTGTTGACCACATCCCGGGCCGTGATTTCCGCCCGGCGGCTCATCCGCATGTCCAGCCCGGCGTCGAAGCGGGTGGAAAACCCGCGTTCCGCACGGTCGAATTGATGGGAGGAAACCCCGAAATCCGCGAGGATCCCGTCTACCTTCAGAATGCCATAGAACTTCAAAAACTGTCGTATATACCGGAAGTTTTCCCCAATCAGCAAAAACCGTTCGTCTTCCGGCTTATTGGCCAGGGCCTCTTCGTCCTGGTCAAATGCAATCAACCTCCCTTTCGGCCCCAACCTGCCGAGGATTTCCCGGCTGTGTCCGCCCCCGCCAAAGGTGACGTCCACATAGGTGCCGTCCTCCCGGATCGCCAGCCCGTCGACCGACTCCCGGAGCAGGACCGGTTTATGATATTTCATCTCCGTCATCCCCCATCACCTCCTCGGCGAGGTCTGCAAAATCAGCAGCCGTCTCTTCGAGTACATTCTCATAGCTGTCCTTGTCCCAGATCTCCACAATATTAATTGCCGAGCTCAGGACAACTTCCTTGCCGATCCCCGCCACATCAATCAGGTTCTTGGGGATGAGCAGGCGGCCCGTGGCATCGATTTCCACCAGCTTGACCCCGGCGGTGAACCGCCGGATAAAATCATTGTTCTTTTTGCGGAAACGGTTTTTTTTGTGCATCTGCTGCATCAGCTGGTTCCACTCGGCCATGGGATATAACTCCAGGCAGGGCTGGAACACGGAACGCTTGATGACAAACCCCTCGTTCAGGATGGGAACCATCTGGTTTTTCAGCGCCACAGGGATCATAATACGGCCCTTGGAATCGGCCTTGCATTCATATGTCCCGATGAAGCTGATCACAGTTAAAGCTGGTTGTTTGGTATTATAAAACTCAAATATATAGAAATTATTACCACATTTTACCACAAATTACCACTTTGTTCATAAAAAATAGGGATTGCACCCGGAAGTCGCCAATCTGTTCCGCAATTCCGGGCGGTTTCGCAGTGGGAAGGTTGCCTGCCGCTATTCCGCCTTCAATAGCGTCTTCCAACAGGCCCGGGAAGGCCTTATAAAACCTTGCCATATGGTGGAAATGCCTATATTTGCCAACTGACAGCAGCAACCGCCTGTATGAAAGACCAGATTATCAAAGACGGTAAATACCGGTACATCGAAAAGGGCGAAGGGACCCCGATGATTATCCTTCACGGTTTGATGGGCGGCCTGAGCAACTTTCAGGGCGTCTCGGATTATTTCCCCGAAAAGGGCTACCAGGTCCTGATCCCGGAACTCCCCATCTACGACATGCCGCTTATCAAGACGAACGTGAAGAATTTTGCGCGTTTCCTGGAGGGGTTCATCGAGTACAAGGGGTTAAAAGACGTTATCCTGCTGGGGAATTCCCTGGGGGGGCATATAGGCCTGCTGCATACCAAGATGTTTCCGGAAGTAGTCCGGGCCCTGGTCATCACGGGGAGTTCCGGTTTGTACGAAAGCGCCATGGGCGACGGTTACCCCAAACGGGGCGACTACGAATTCATCAAGAAAAAGGCCGAGGACGTTTTCTACGACCCCAAGGTGGCCACCAAGGAAATCGTGGACGAGGTATACGCCACGGTGAACGACCGGATGAAGCTGGTCAAGACGCTCGCCATCGCCAAAAGCGCGATCCGACACAATATGTCCAAGGACCTGCCGGCCATGAAGACGCCCACCTGCATCATCTGGGGAGAGAACGACACGGTAACCCCGCCCAATGTGGCCAAGGAATTCCACGAACTGCTGCCGGATTCCGATTTGTTCTGGATCCCGGAATGCGGGCACGCCCCCATGATGGAACATCCGAAGGATTTTAACCGCATATTGGCTGGCTGGCTGGAAAAGCGCAACTTTTAAGGCAGCGAACCAAACCCCGGGCCTGCCCGGTAACCCGCCGTTTTTATGAAAATCCGATCTGCAGAATTCGTCGTCAGCAATACCGACGTGTCCCGGTGCCCTGCCGAGCCCCTGCCGGAATACGCTTTTATCGGCCGTTCCAATGTGGGTAAATCCTCCCTGATCAATATGCTGACCGATCGGAAACACCTGGCAAAGATCTCGGGCCGGCCGGGTAAAACCCAACTCATCAACCACTTCCGCATCAACGACAACTGGTTTTTGGTAGACCTGCCGGGATACGGGTATGCCCGGACTTCCAAAAAGGACAAGGCCGCCTTTCAAAAACTAATCCACCGGTATTTCAGGGAGCGGCGGCAATTGCTGTCGGCATTTCTGCTCGTGGATATCCGCCACGAGCCCCAGCCCATCGACCTGGAATTCATGGAATGGCTCACCGGCGAAGGAATACCCTTTGCCCTGATCTTTACCAAAGCGGACAAACTCAAACCCGGCGCCGTATCCAGGCAAACGGACGGGTACCTGCAGGCCATGCGCAACGCCGGATGGGAAGCCGACCCGCCTTTCTTTGTGACCTCCTCCCTGAAGGGGATCGGCAAGGATGAGGTACTTGCTTATATCGGGGAGATCAATCAAAATTTCCGGGAGGCTTCCGGGGGACCCCCCCAATAAAAATTACGCCAGCACCCCGCAAACTGCCAGCAGCCCCCGGCATTCACGCCAGCCGTTCCCGCAATACGTCCACCAGGACCTCGAGCCGTTTGACCGCATTCAATTCCCGTGCGGAAAGCAGTATCCGAAGGTGTCCGCTGCGCACTTGCAGCACCGCAGGCAAGGCAACAGCCTCCAGGTCCTTTTCGGCCTGGAGTTGCCGGTATTCATCGCGGTGCAGGAAATGGACGGGCCTGTCCACGGCCTGCAGGAACGCCCTCCAGGACTCCCGGGGCCCTATCGGGCCGTGCGTGAGTTTACAGAGGTTGCAGCCGTAGGTATCCGGACGCATATACTTATGAAGCGTATCCCAAAAAGCCTGGCGCCATCCGGTATCCGCATTGTAGACGAATACCAGGGTTCCGTCTTCCTCCAAAAATTCCGTGTTCATTTTTGTCTTCCTTTCCTTTCTGGCACTGCGCGCCCTTTTCAGTTGGTTCCTTCTTAGGTCAATTCCTTACAATCCCATCTCCTTTAACCTTTCATTAGGCCGGCCCGGCCGGGGAGTTCAGTAAATTAGCCGGAAGTGAAACCGGATATCCATTAAGTTATGAAAAAGATTGTACATCCCTCAGGAGATCGGGGGTTCGCCGACCACGGTTGGCTGAAAAGCAGGCACAGCTTCAGTTTTGCATCCTTCTACGACCCGGATAAAATTCAGTTCGGGGCACTGCGCGTCCTGAACGACGACCGCGTGGCTCCCGGGAAGGGGTTTGGCACCCACCCGCACCGGGATATGGAGATCATTTCCATCCCCCTGGAGGGCGCTCTGGAACACGAGGACAGCATGGGTAACAAAGCGGTAATCCGCGAGGGGGATATCCAGGTGATGAGTGCCGGCACCGGCGTCCGCCACAGCGAATACAATAAAAACCAGGACCGGGAGGTAGCCTTCCTGCAAATCTGGATCCTCCCCGATACGCCCGGGGTGAGCCCCCGGTACGATCAAATCCGGCTCGACCCGGCTGCCGCGCGAAACAAATGGTTTACCGCCCTGGGCCCGCAAGGGAAACACGACGGCCTGTGGATCCACCAGGATGCCTGGCTGCACCTCGGTCACTTTGAATCCGGACAAACACCCCGCTACTCGCTGAAGGCGCCGGAACACGGGCTTTATATTTTTGTCCTGGAAGGTGAAGTGCAAGTGGCGGATACGCGGCTGGCCGACCGGGATGCCCTGGGGGTCTGGCAAATAGGCTCGGTGGACTTCGACATCCTGGAGCAGAGCCGCATACTGCTTATCGAGGTGCCGATGGCGGAACAGGCAGGTACCTGAAGCGAGCAATCCGGCAAATTTGATATTTGTCATGAATTATTCGTATCCTAGGGGGTAGATTTACAATCGAACCTATATTCAACGCATGGAACGCATCAACGACATCCTTGTCCCCTTTGATTTTTCCCCACCTTCCGAACAGGCCCTGGCCTACGCCCTGGATTTTGTGGGAAGCCGCCCCGGCAAAAAGATCACCCTTTGCTTTATGCAGGAAAAAGAAGACCTGAAGGCCCTGGAGAAACAGTTTGCGGATATTCGCGCCGGACTCAGCAAAGCGTTCCGCTCCGAATTGGACTGGGTGCATTTTTCGCCCCCGTCGGTGCCCGGCCTGATTGACAAGAGCCGGGAACTCCACACCGACCTGATCCTGATGGGCACTTCCGGCTCCCAGGATCCGGAGGGAACCACCCACACCTCGCAAACCGTCCTGTCCACGGATTGCCCGGTTTTGGTAATCCCCCAAGGGGTCCCGGAGGAATTCCGCCTGAAGAAAATCGCCCTGGTACTCGGCAGCAACGAAATAGACGACCCCAAGGATCTGGGGACCTTGCTGAATTTTGCACGAACCTTCAATGCGCAGGTGCACGTGCTGACGATTCAGACCACCCCTGGCGTATACGGGTATTCCAGGGAGGAAGAAAAGAACGAGCGGCTACTCGAGTACTACCTGGAAGATTTCTATGCCCAGCATACCTTTATAGAGAGTGACGACATGGTGGAAGGGATTTTTGACTACGCCCAGGAAAAAGAAATGGACCTGATTGCCATCCTGCCACGCAATCACGTGCGCAATGGCAAGCCGTCCGAGGGACGGCTCACCCGGATCCTGACCCTGCAATCCCGAATCCCCCTGCTGGCCATCGAGCACTAAGGACCTGTTATATGTCCTTGCTCCTGACCACTTGTCGGCCATTGGAGTCATTAAAAGGCCGATTTAAATAGAAAGCAACCATTTATACGTAATTTCCGCGGCAAAACGAATTGTACACACCGAAATACCACCCAATATGTCGCAACCCGTCTCCCCCTACCGCAACTGGTACCACCCGTACACCCCCGACCGGAAATACGCCCGCCGTGCAGCCTACTTCAGCATGGAGTTCGGTATCGACCAGGGGCTGAAAATCTATTCCGGGGGCCTGGGCTTTTTGGCCGGCTCCCACCTGAAGTCCGCCTTTGACCTGAAACAGAATATGATCGGTATCGGGATGCTTTGGAAATACGGCTATTACGACCAGGAGCGGCAGCAAGACGGCACCATGGCATCCCGCCTGGTGGAAAAAAGATACGATTACCTCCAGGATACGGGGATTGAGCTTTCGGTGGCTATTAATGACAACCCGGATGTTCGGGTTCGGGTCTGGGTACTCCCACCGGATGTCTTTCAGACAGTACCCCTGTACCTGCTCAGCACGGATGTCCCCGACAATGACCACCTTTCCCGGACGATCACCGACCGCCTCTACGACCCGAATGACGAAACGCGAATCTCCCAAAGCATTGTACTGGGAATCGGCGGGGCAAAGCTTGTCGGGCTGCTGGGAGGGGCCGACTGCTACCACCTGAACGAAGGCCATGCACTCCCGGCTTTTTATTACCTGCGCGACCAGGGGGTTCCCTCCTCCCAAATGGTCTTCACCACGCATACGCCGGAGAAAGGCGGAAACGAAACCCGCAATGGCTACCACCTGAACAACCGCGGATTCTTTGGCCGCCGGTTGCCCGACCCGGAATTGCGCCGGGAACTCGTCGGGGAAGAGCTCAATTATACCGTATCGGCCCTTCGGCATTCCAAAAAGGCGAATGCGGTTTCCAAACTGCACGCCCGGGTGGCCCGGCAGATGTGGCAACCCTTTGGCCTGGATTCCCGGATCGTCCCCATTACCAATGCCCAGCACCCGGGATACTGGACGGATCCTGCACTGCAAAAGCACTTTGAGAAAAATCAGGTTAAAGCCTTCCGAAAGCGCAAAACGCAAATGAAGGCCGACCTGTTCCGGGAAGTCATGAACCAGACCGGAAAGCGGTTTGACCCGGAGGTCCTCACCGTGGTCTGGGCCCGGCGGTTTGCCGCCTACAAACGGGCAGACCTGCTGTTGCGGGATTTTGAGCGTTTCCGAAAACTCCTGACCAACCCGGAAAAACCCATACAGATTATCTGGGCGGGCAAGCCCTACCCGGAAGACTACGGCGCCATCAATATCTTCAACCGACTCATCGAGGTCAGCTGGGGGTTCCCCAACCTGAGTGTGCTGACCGGCTATGAGATGGAACTCTCCAGGTTGCTGAAGGAAGGCTCGGATATCTGGCTCAACACCCCGCGAATCACCCGAGAGGCCTCCGGTACCAGCGGGATGACGGCTGCGATGAACGGTTCGCTGAACCTGACGGTGAACGACGGTTGGATCCCCGAGTTTGCCCGTCACGGCGAAAATGCCTTTGTCCTTCCCGAGGCAGATCCCGGACAGCCCCACAGCGTCCAGGACGAGGTAGACAGCAAAAACCTGTACGAAATACTCGAGAAAGACGTATTGCCCTTATACTACGAGCAACCCGAAAAATGGATGGAGATGGTATTCCGCGCCAAGGAGGAAGTTGTCCCTGCGTTTTCGAGCCACCGGATGGCCGACGCCTACTACCGGGAGCTCTACAAGGCCTGACCTCCCGGGCCGGGCGAATCGCCTTTTAGTTCGAGCTTCTCGGCAAAGTAGTCGCAGAAATCCTTCATGGTGGCCGTCATCTTTTCGTCCTGGGTGGCCTTCATAAACGTATCGGAAAGCGCCACCAGGGTCTGGTGGAAAAAGATCTTCATCTCCTCCACGGGCATGTCCTTGGTCCAGAGGTCAATTTTCAGGGACTCTTTGTTTGCGCTGTCCCAAACAGACAGGAGCATCGCCTTGGCTTCCTCGTTTTCAATCCCGCCGTCCTGGGCAGACCAGTGCAGCTTTTCCGGGACCCGGTTTTCATCCAGGGCCACCCGAAGGGTTATTTCCGATGTATGTAGTTCCGACATAATTTCTTATCTGGGGGGTTTGTAATTTGATTCCCTGAACAGTGCCTCCCCGGGCAATTCCATCAGTTGGCGAAGTTCCGTATCCGGGTTGGCCTCCATATAGGAGCGCACAATCTGCCATCCCATATAGCGACCGATCCTCCCGGGCGATTCGTTGTCGAGTTCCAGTCGGAACTTGCTGAAAGGCGCCGGGTCCAAAAATCGCGGGCCCAGTTCCCGGTCCGTGCTGTAGAGCAGTTCCCGTTCAATCAGGTAGCGCCAGATCTGGGCTTCGTTCTCCCGGGCCCATTGGAGCTCCTCCCCGGTATAGCCGATTTTGGTCGAATCCGGTTCCAGGGGCAGCAATTGATCCTTCAGGTAGAGGATTTTACCGTAATAAACCATCTGGCCGACAAAACTCCGCTCCCGGGGAGCCGGGACCACCGACCGGGCAAATGCCGCCGCCACATCGCTCATCATGAAATCCGCATCCAGGGATTTGGCGATATACCGGTCCATGTTGCCGTAGAAGGGGTGGTCCGGGCCCAGGTAGTTGTCCAGGCCAATCAGCAACAGCGTATCGGCCAGGACCACCCGGTTTTGGTAATCCACATCCGTTGTCAGCGTGATGACCGAAGGCACCGGGCGATCGGGAAAATAAAATTGTACGTGCTTGTAGAAGAGTTCGAGTTCCCGGGCAAACGGCTCAAAATCGGGAAAAACCCGTTCCACCTCCGCCCGCAGCCGGGTTTGCAGGGAATCCTCTTTTTTGGCCAGCCAAATACTGTCCGGGAATTGGGACGGAAACAGGTAGGGGAACCGGGCTTTTAAACCGGGGAGCTCCTCAGGGGCCACAGTGTCAAAGGCACGGTCAAATCGATGGACCTCGAGGTCTACCGGTATCCGGGCAATGCGTTCGGGTACATTCGCCCCGGTTTCCCCACAGCTGCAGAACAGCACCATGGCAACAACAGGTATTCCTTTTATAAGTAATCGCAGCAAGGCTTTCGTATTAGGAGGCGGGGTGCTATTTTTACGGGGCAAAGTTAGTGGTTTTCCAATTGAAACTAAAGCGGGATGCAATCTGAAAAAATCATCGAACATATCGTTAACTGGTTAAAGGACTATGCCCGTGATGCGGGAATGAAGGGGTTTGTCGTCGGGGTCTCCGGGGGCATCGATTCGGCCCTCACCTCCACGTTATGCGCCCGGACCGGGCTGGAGGTGCTCTGTCTGGAAATGCCCATTCACCAATCCACAGCTCAGGTTACGCGGGCTGCCAACCATATCGAATGGCTCCGGAACCAGTATCCCAACGTGCGGTCCGAATGGATCAACCTGACCCCGGTATTCGACAGCCTGATCGGGGTACTCCCGCCGGTGGAATCCGAAGACTCGCGGTTTATGTCCCTGGCCAATACCCGCGCCCGGTTGCGAATGACCTCCCTGTATTATTTCGCCGCCCTGGAAAAGTACCTGGTGGCCGGAACGGGCAACAAGGTGGAGGATTTCGGGGTGGGATTCTACACGAAATACGGGGACGGAGGCGTGGACCTCAGCCCGATTGCGGACCTGCTGAAGACAGAGGTATACCAGCTGGCTTCCCATTTGGGAATCAATAAGGAAATCCAGGATGCCCCGCCCACGGACGGGCTCTGGGGAGACAACCGCACGGATGAAGACCAGATTGGGGCCTCCTACCCGGAATTGGAGTGGGCCATGGAGATGGACG
Source organism: Robiginitalea biformata HTCC2501 (assembly GCF_000024125.1). Lineage (NCBI taxonomy): Bacteria > Pseudomonadati > Bacteroidota > Flavobacteriia > Flavobacteriales > Flavobacteriaceae > Robiginitalea > Robiginitalea biformata. The sequence continues at coordinate 3,455,366 of NC_013222.1, forward strand.
AACGGGGCAAAAAAGCCGATGATTTTAAGGGTCGGGAGCGTGAAGTCTTTAAAATATACAAACACCTCAATACCGTTAATCGACACAAAATGCTTCCTATCCCGGTGTGTGAAATTCCGGAATCCCTCAAATAAGCCACTCAGCCCCAATTCGATGCATTATCTCGAGAATTGAGGGAGATTTCCTAACCAATCGGGAATTTTTTGACAATTTTGTTGAGGTAATAACGGATTTAAGCCTTACATTGCATGTCAGTTTTTAGGGACGTGCCGAGCCTTGAAATCGATAAACAAACCAAAATGATCAATGTACTAATTGCGGATAATCACCCGGTTGTCCGTCTTGGCATCAAACAAGTTCTGGAAAATGATGGCGATATTCAGGTTCTCGGAGACGTTGGAACCACCACGGCGCTTTTCCAGATGCTTTCAAAAGCGACCCCCGACGTACTGATCCTCGAGATGGATATTCCGGAAATCAACGGAATTGCCACCCTGCGCAAAATGAAAGATGAATACCCGGAAGTCCAGGTGCTGATTTACAGTGGCCAGTCCGAGGACGTCTATGCCCTGAGCACCATCCGTGCCGGCGCGCGCGGCTACCTTTCAAAAAGCGCCGAACTCTCCTACCTGGCCGATGCCGTGCATAAGGTAAGTGACGGGGGCATGTTCATCACCAATGAACTCGCCCAGCGGCTGGCCTTTGACGAAGGCACCCAGAAACCCCGCCGCTTTTTCCGCAAGCTGTCTACCCGCGAGGTGGAAGTCCTTAAAATGCTGGCGAGCGGCAAACGAAACAAGGAAGTGGCCCTTGGCCTGAACCTGAACGAAAAAACCGTCAGTACCTACAAGGCCCGCCTGATGAAAAAGCTGAATGTCGACAATATGGTCGATTTGCTTCAACAAGCCAAAGCCCTGGAATTATACTGATTGCAGCGAGGCGAATACTGGATAAAAAAGCCCGGATCCCCGGGCTTTTTTATTTTCGTTGCCCGGGACGCGGGGGATACGCGGCACGTCCCTCAGCTTGCCGGGGTATCGCTTTCAGGATAATACCCGGTTGAGCTTTTTGTTGAGGAGTTTGTTGAGTTGCAGGTAATTGATAATCTCCTCCAGCACCTCGGCATTCGTCTCCCCGGGACGGGATTCGGTCTGCCCCCTCAGCGCCTCGATGCGCTTTTTGATCAGGTAACACCTCAGGGAGAGGATGGTTTCGCTTACGAGTTGCCCCAGGCTGTCCTGCTTTTGTTTCGGGTAGATATCCTTGCGTTCCCAATGGTGCAGCTCGTACTTCTCCTCGTCCATGAGGATGGCCGATAATTCCCCGGCAAATTCCGCATCCGCCTCTTCGGTTAACCGGTGCACGCTGAAATCCGGTTCGGAATTCAGCTTCTCGATGAGTTTGTAGTAGAGGCTCCGGAATCGGGCGTCGCTGAGTTCAATTTCATCCTCCTGAAGGTCCAGAAAAATTTTCTCAAAAACGCGTACTTCGCTACGCTCAGGTTCCAATACCAACTCCCCTTCGTCGTTCTCCTTCAGGACGAGATCCTCGAATTCCTCGGACTCCCTGCCGTAGAGCAGCAGTACTTCGATAATTTTACGCTCCAGCTCGTACTGGGGGTCTACCTTGGCGGCAGCGGGATCCTGCCGGACCACTTCCATGGGTCCCGGTTCGGGCTTGCGCGCCTCTTCCCGCTGGGCCTTGCGGGTCATCTGTGCCAGCGTGTTAAAGAGGACTTCTTCGGATATCCCCATCAGGGAGGCGCACTCCTGTACGTAAACCTCCCGTTTGATGCGATCGGGGATCCGGGCGATGCTGCTGACGATATCCCGGATGGTCTCTGCGCGCCGGATCGGGTCGTTGGCGGCTTCTTCGGTTAGCAGGGCCGTTTTAAACTGTATAAAATCCCGGGAATTCTCCTTGAGGTAGGCCTCGATGGCATCCCGGGAATGAGACCGTGCAAAACTGTCCGGGTCCTCCCCTGCCGGGAACGTGCATACCCGGACGTTCAGCCCCTCTTCCAGGATCAGGTCGATCCCCCGGAGGGATGCCCGCAGCCCGGCTGCATCCCCGTCAAAAAGGACCACCACGTTCACCGTCAGGCGTCGGATCAGGCGGATTTGTTCCGGGGTCAGCGCCGTACCGCTGGAGGCGACCACGTTTTCAATGCCGCTCTGGTACAACTGGATGACATCCGTATACCCTTCCACCAGGTAACAGACATCCTCGCGGGCTATTGCCTTCTTGGCGTGGTAGATGCCGTAGAGCACCTTGCTCTTGTGATAAATCTCGCTTTCGGGCGAATTCAGGTACTTGGCGACTTTCTTCTCGGAACTCAGGGTCCGGCCCCCGAATCCGAGAACCCGTCCGCTCATGGACTGGATGGGGAAGAGTACCCGCCCCTTGAAGCGGTCGAATTTCCTCGGTGGCTGGGCGGGGTCGGCGGCGGGTTTCACTATGGTCAGGCCCGTTTTCTCCAGGAATTCCAGTTGATAGCCCTTTTCCAGGGCCGCATCGGTAAAGGCAGACCACTGGTCCGGGTTGTACCCCAAGCCGAATTCGCGGATAGTATCTTCGGAAAACCCGCGCTCTTTAAAATACGTCAGCCCGATGGCCTTCCCGCTCTCGCTCTCCCAAAGGCACTCCTGGAAAAAATCCCGGGCAAACTCGCTGACCAGCAACATGCTTTCCCGTTCACTCGCCTGCTCCTTCTCCTCGTCCGTCCGCTGGGTTTCCTCTACTTCAATCTGATATTTGCGGGCCAGGTATTTGATGGCCTCCGGGTAGGTGAAATGCTCGTGTTCCATTAGAAACGCCACCACATTGCCCCCCTTGCCGCTGCTGAAATCCTTCCAGATCTGTTTCACCGGGGAGACCATAAAGCTCGGCGTCCGTTCGTCCGTGAACGGGCTCAGCCCCTTGAAGTTGGAGCCGGACTTTTTTAACTGCACAAAATCCCCGATGACCTCTTCCACGCGGGCGGCGTCAAAAACCTTGTCAATAGTCGTCCTGGCAATCAATTCTTCCCGTTTTTGGCAAAGGTAAATGTACGAAATCGTATGGTCCGGAAAAAGGTATTATATCCCGGGTCGTACTGGAAAAAATAAGGGGCGCCCGAAAGCGCCCCTACCGTTATCGGGAATCCGGAACAACGGCTCAAAGGTCAAATCGCAGGCCCATGGACAGGTTGTGCTCGTCCACCGCCGCGTTTTCAAATATGGGGTTCAGGTCGTACTTGGCATAGAGCAGCACCCCTTCCACGCCGATGTACCCGGCCAGGCCATAGACCAGGTCGGAGGTATTGTAGCCCCTTTTCAGTTTGTCTTTTACGCGTTCCCCGTCCCGGGTGTACTTGAGTTTCTGGCGCGCCCCCAGGTTGAAGCCGCCGTACCCGCCCAGCCCGATGCGGAACTGGTTCTCCAGGGAATACCGGAAATGGTCCTCGTACTCCTTGTAGCGCGAAGGCCCGAATTCCAGGTACACGGGCACCACCAGATTGTCCATCCGGAATTTGGATTTGTCCAGCTCGTACTCAAATTCCTGCAGGTTGGTTTGCCCGTCCTCGGCTACGAAATACTGGTTGCCCTCCGGTTTTAAGCCATTGAATTGCAGGGATACCCCGTAATGGAACCGCAAAAAATTACTGTTGTTGAAAACCCGGGTCCGCCAGGACCAGCCAATCTCAAAAAACCGGCTGCCGGCGAGTTTATAGGGGGCCTCCTCCAGGCTCCGGCCGGAAGCCATGGCGTTGTTAAAGCCCACGGCCACCACCAGGTCGGAATACGTGCGGCGGTCATATTTTACCGGCCGGTTCCGTTCGCGCCAGCTAAACACATCCTCGTCGTTAAACCGGATGTTGAAGCCCACCACCTCCCCGGCATCATCACGGTTCTTCCGGGTGCCGAGCACTTCACCTTCGTTCCGCTCCAGCAGGGCAATCTCCCGGTCGATCATGTTGAGCCGGTCCGCGATATTCAGGGCGCGTTTTTCAGCGGCGGCTTCTTTGAGCTGTGCTGCCTCCGCCTCCGTAATCTCCCCGTCAATCAGGCGCTCCTCAATGCGCAGGATTTCCTGTTTCAACGCCTCCTTCTCCTGAAGGGAGACCTGCTCCCGCATCTCTTTGAGGGATTCGACGCGATTTTCATAAGGTTCTTGACCCAGGGCGAGTTGTGTACTTGCGAGGATCAACATCGGGATTAACAGGCGTACTAATGTGTTCATTTCTTTTTGATTTGATGATTGATGAATAGACTCCTCCCGGACCCCGTTACGGGATCGGAATAATTGTTTGTATTTCAATGGGTTAATTGTTCCGGTCGGCTACTGCCGTCCGCACCTTCCTAAAGCCGTCTTTCAACTTTTCGAACAGCTCTTCCCGAAAAGTCTGGTCGAGTTCCGATTCGGCGGCCGAAAGTAGCGACCGCGCGTCCACCGAATCCCGGGGCATGCGGTAGGCCGAGGCAGCTATCCGCTCCTGCGCCTCCCGCAGCAGCGAATCGATTTCGGCATCCGTAACGACAGCGCCCCCTTCCTGCTCCCGTTGGGCAACCTCCGTGAGGATGGCATCGAGTTGCCGGTTTATCTGCAAGGCCAGGCCGCTGGTATCCACCCCGGTTGCCGGGGCCTCCCCGTTATTGGCGATATCCGGGCCGGGATCATCATTTAGCGGCAATTGGGCCGCCCGCGTCGGATCTGCCGACGGTTGCCTTCCTGCCGCAGATTCGGTGGCTTCCCGACGTTTCTCCGGGCTGGCCTCCCCGGCCAGGGCATCCGCAGGGGGCTGCTCCCCGGGGGGTTGTGAATGTTGGCGGTCCTCCGCCCGGGTGTCCGGGGCGGCAACTACGGGCAGGTCCCCGGAAGCCGGATACGGCCCCATGGGATCAATGCCCCCGGCGCTTCCCGGGCCGGATAGCATCCGAACCCCCAGGACGATCAGCAGGCAGGCTGCCGCAGCGTACATCCAGGGCAACCAACGTTTCCGACGGCCCGCCCCACGGGGTACGTCGAGCCGTCCGGACAGGCGCTCCCAGGCCCCGGGGGTCGGTTGGATCTCCTGTTCCTGTAATTTTTCCTTTATTTTCCTTTCAAAATCAACGGGTGCCATAGCGGGTAATTTGATGTTTTTCCAGCTGCTCCTGCAGCAATTTCCGGGCCTTGTACAGCTGGGATTTGGAGGTGCTCTCGGATATATCCAGCAACTCCGCAATCTCCGGGTGTTTGTAACCTTCCACGACGTATAGGACAAAAACGGTCCGGTACCCTTCGGGCAAGGCGTCAATGAGCTCGTAAATCTGGCGCAATTCCAGGAAATCCGATTCCCGATCCGGTTTGCTGGCGGGCTCCGGCAGTTCCTCATGGAGCACCAGGAATTGCCTTTTGCGCAAAAAGTCAATCGATTGCCGCACCATGATCCTACGCATCCAGCCTTCAAAACTCCCTTCGTGCCTGTAGGTTGCCAGGTTTTCAAAGACCTTGACAAACCCTTCGATCATCACGTCTTCTGCGTGCTGCAGGTCCCGTACATACCGACGGCAAACAGCCAGCATTTTCGGGGACCAGTGTTCGTAAAGCGTTTTCTGTGCTTCCCGATGCCCATCGCGGGCCTTTCGGATAAGGGCCTTCTCGTTCTGAAATAAGGCGATGATCTTCACGGTTTGGTGTCGGTTTCTATAGATATAGACGAAGCCGGATGAAAAAGGGTTGCCTGGCCGTCTGATTACTGCCTGCGGTCCACCACATAATTGACCATCAATTCCAGGGCCTCCCGGTAGGATGATTGCGGAAACGGTTTGAGCATTTCCAGGGCTTCCTGTTTGAATTCCTGCATCCGCCCTTCGGCGTATTCCAGGCCGCCGGAAGATTTTACAAAATCGATCACTTCGCGCACCCGCTTCTTATCGGTGTTGTAGTTCTTTACCGAATTGATCAGCCACTTCCGGTCCCGTTCGGATGCTGAATTCAGCGCATAGATCAGGGGAAGCGTCATCTTCTGTTCCTTGATGTCAATCCCGGTAGGCTTCCCGATCCGGTTTTCGCCGTAATCGAACAGATCGTCCTTGATCTGGAAGGCCATACCGCAGCGTTCCCCGAATTTCCGGAACATTTCCACATATTCCGAATCGGGACGGACCGAGGCGGCCCCCAGGCTGCAGCACGCCGCGATCAGGGTAGCAGTTTTCTGCCGGATGATCTCGTAATACACTTCTTCGGTAATATCCAGCCGGCGCGCCTTCTCGAGCTGGAGGAGTTCGCCTTCGCTGATTTCCCGCATGGCCGCCGAAATAATCCGCAACAGGTCAAAATCTCCGTTGTCCACGGATAACAACATCCCCCGGGCGAGCAGGAAGTCCCCCACCAGGACGGCAATCTTGTTCTTCCAAAGGGCATTAATGGAGAAGAAGCCGCGTCGCTTGAAGCTCTCATCCACCACGTCGTCGTGGACCAGGCTGGCCGTATGGATCAACTCAATGACCGAGGCACCGCGGTAGGTCCGTTCGTTTACCTGGCCTTCGTTGAGCAGTTTGGCTGTCAGGAAAACGAACATGGGTCGCATCTGCTTGCCCTTCCGGTTGACGATGTAATAGGTAATCCGGTTGAGCAGCGGCACCTTGGACGACATGGACTGATGAAACTTCTTTTCAAAGAGTTCCATCTCCTTATCAATGGGCTCACGGATGCGGGCGCTGGTCTTCAATCGGGTCGTTTTGGAAGGTCAGGTCTAAGCAGGTATAAATGTAGGCAAAAAGGCGGGAAGCCCGGCAGGAAACCGCCCAAGCGACCTGCATTGTGGATGGACATCGCCGGATTCCCTTCCTGGGCCAGCCATCCAGGGCCCTGGTCGTCCGCCCGTTGTAACAAAACGCAGCATCCTGCGACCTATTAGGCATGAAAAAGCTACAGATTATCAACGCGCTCCTATGGGCCGCATCGATCCTGGTAACCTCGTATTTCTTCCGGGAAGGGACGGGGTATGAGTATGTCCTGGGGGTACAGGTAATTGCGGCAACCCTGATGCTCGGGTTGATCCAGAACCAGAGCAGGAAGCGCGCGGGAACCCGTTAGGAACTGGTTACGGGTCGTGCCGGCCAGACAATGACAGGAGCAGTTGTCTTTTGGGGAGTTACCCCTTGTTGGCGAGCTGCCCGCAGGCGGCGTCGATGTCCTTGCCCCGGGAACGCCTTACAGTAACCGTGATCCCGGCTCCCTCCAGGGCATTGATGTATGCCTGCAGGGCGGGTTCGGATGCCTGCCGGAAGGCATCGTCCCCTATAGGGTTGTACTCAATCAGGTTGACCTTACAGGGGGCGGCCCGGCAGAATGCCAATAGTGCAGCCACGTCCTCCGGCCCGTCGTTAATCCCCTCCCAGACCACGTATTCGTAGGTCACCCGGTTCCCGGTCTTTTCGTACCAGTATACGATGGCGTCCCGCAGGTCGTCAAGCGGAAAGGTCTCGTTGAACGGCATAATCGTTGAGCGGGTGCTGTCGATGGCGGAATGCAGGGATACGGCCAGATTGAAACGCGGGCCCTCTTCGGCCATCCGGCGGATCATCTTGGGGACCCCTGAGGTGGAAACGGTAATGCGCCGGGGGGACATGCCCAGGCCCTCTTCCGAGGTGATTTTATCAATCGCCTTCATCATGTTCGGGTAGTTCATGAGCGGCTCCCCCATCCCCATAAAGACAATATTGCTCAGGGGGCGACCGAAATAGAGCCGGCTCTGCCGGTCGATTACCACCACCTGGTCGTAAATCTCGTCCGGGTTCAGGTTCCGCATCCGCTTCAGGCGGGCCGTGGCGCAGAATTTGCAGTCCAGGCTGCACCCCACCTGGCTGGATACACAGGCCGTGGTGCGGTTCTCGGTGGGGATCAGCACGGATTCCACCACAAGTCCGTCGTGCAGGCGCACAGCGTTCTTTACCGTGCCGTCCGCGCTGCGCTGCATCCGGTCTACTTCAATATGGTTGATGGTGAATTCGGCGGCCAGCTGCTCCCGGAGATCCAGGGAGAGGTTCGTCATCGCATCAAAGTCATGCGCCCCTTTTTTCCACAACCATTCATATACCTGGTTGCCACGGAAGGCCTCCATCCCGCGGGATTCGAAGAAGTCCCGCAGCTGCTCCCGGCTCAGGGCACGGATATCTTTCTTGGCCTCGGACTTCATATGGGCAGGGGTTCAGGCCGCTTCCGGCCGGTTTTAAATTAAAGGATCAGCATAGCATCCCCGTAGGAATAGAACCGGTACTGTTCCAAAATGGCTTCCTTGTACGCCCGCTTCATCAGGTCATGGCCCATAAAGGCCGAAACCATCATCAGCAAAGTGGACTTGGGCAGGTGGAAATTGGTCACCATGCAATTGGCGATGCTGAACTCATACGGAGGGAAGATGAACTTGTTGGTCCAGCCTTCGTGGGTGTTCAGCATGTGCTCGGACGAAACGGCACTTTCCAGGCCTCGCATCACCGTGGTTCCCACGGCACATACCTTGCGTTTGTTTTTCTTGGCGGTATTGACGATCTCGGTGGCCCGCTCGTCGATGACCAGTTCTTCACTGTCCATCTTGTGTTTTGACAGGTCTTCCACCTCAACCGGGCTGAAAGTCCCCAAGCCAACGTGCAGGGTGAGCTCGGCAAAGTTGATGCCCTTGATCTCCAGCCGCTTGAGCAGGTGCTTGGAGAAGTGCAGACCGGCTGTCGGGGCGGCTACGGCACCCTCGTACTTGGCGTAGATGGTCTGGTAGCGGCTTTCGTCTTCCGGTTCCGGGTCGCGCTTGATGTATTTCGGGAGCGGTGTCTGCCCAAGCTCCCGCATCTTGCGGCGGAAATCCGTATAGGAGCCGTCGTAGAGGAAGCGCAGGGTCCGTCCCCGTGAAGTGGTATTGTCGATTACCTCAGCCACCAGGGCCTCGTCTTCCCCGAAATAGAGCTTGTTGCCAATCCGGATTTTCCGTGCCGGGTCTACCAGCACATCCCAGAGGCGCTGTTCTTCGTTCAGCTCGCGGAGCAGGAAAACCTCGATGCGCGCCCCGGTTTTTTCTTTGTTCCCGTACAGGCGGGCAGGGAATACCTTCGTGTTGTTGAGCACTACCACATCGTCTTCCTCAAAGTAGTCGATCAGGTCCTTGAACAATTTGTGCTCGATCTTACCCGTTTCCCGGTGGACGACCATCAATTTGGATTCATCCCGGTTCTCTGTCGGGTACTCGGCCAATAGTTCTTTGGGAAGCTCAAAATTAAAATGTGATAGTTTCATAGTCTGGCGTTCGTGTTTTTTGCGGCTGCAAATATACGACCCTCAAACAGGGGATGTCAAGTAATAGAGAGACTTAAATTGGAAAATGCTGGGAAGTTGCAGGCGGATGCCCACCCGATTTCCGGCAGAAGCGCCAATTGCTTATCTTTAAACGCCCTGAAAGAGGGGGCAAAGCCTGGTATATGAAATACAATTATTGCCTATCCATCATCCTCTGCCTGGCAGCCTTCGGTTCCTGCGGGACCCCCAAAGCCACCGGCGGTTCCGGGTTTCCCTATGCCACAACCTGGGAACTCGATTTTATTTCGGGTACCCGAATCGCTTTTGAGGGCTTGTTCCCGGATCGGAAACCCGTCCTGACCTTTAATGCCGGCGAGGGCACCGCCTCGGGCAACAGCGGGTGCAACGGTTACACGGCTCCGGTTGAGATTTCCGGCAACCGGATTGAATTCGGGCAACCCGGCCCCTCCACCATGATGTACTGCGGACCCGGAGAGAACCAATTCCGGGAAATGCTTCAGAAGGTAAACCGCTGGGAGGTAAATTCGAACGGCAAACTCACGCTGCTCCTCGGGGACATCCCGATGCTGCGGTTTAAAAAGGCATCTCCGTGAATGGGATAAAATCCATAACGACAAATAAAGTTTGCTGCCCGGTTGCCATCGGCCTCTCTTTGTTGCTGGCCCTTGTCGGTTGCACGGAGTCTCCCACCGGGGAGGCAAAGCCCGTGGTGAACTGGCAGGAGCGGGCTACGCGTATCCCTGAAGATTCCCTGCAGGCAGGGGCTACGTATCTGTCGGTCTATTCACAGATCTACAGTCAGTCAGAGCACCGGACCTTCAACCTGACGGTCACCGTCAGCCTGAGAAACACGAATACGGCCGATACGGTCTATATCCAATCCGTGGATTACTACGACACCAGCGGGGAGGCTATCCGGAAGTACATCCGGCAGCCCGTATTTATCGCGCCCATGGAAACGGTGGAAATCGTTATCGCCGAAGACGACCTGCAAGGGGGTACGGGTGGCAATTTCTACTTTGACTGGCTCACCCCGGCAGGATCCCAACCGCCGTATTTCGAAGCGGTTATGATCAGTACCTACGGGTCTCAGGGGCTGTCCTTCAGCACCCAGGGACATCCGGTTGGCACCCCCCGGAAGCATCCGTAGAACCGGGTTGCCGTATAGGTTTTACACCTCCAGGTGGCTGAACCCCAGCGCCTCCAGGTCCTCCCAGAAGTCCGGGTAGGATTTGGAGACTACACCCGCATCCTCAATTACCAGGTCCGTTTTCAGCCCCAGGGGGGCGAAGGCCATAGCCATCCGGTGGTCATTGTAGGTGCGGATGCGCTGCATGGCCACAATTCTCCGGCTGGGTTCCAGGTGCAGGGATTTGTCTGTTACACGGATCTCCGCCCCGAGTTTCTTCAATTCGTTTTCCAGGGCTACCAGCCGGTCCGTTTCCTTGATCTTCAGCGTGTGCAACCCGGTGAGCTCGCATCCGATCCCCAGCCCGAAACAACAGGCTGCCAGGGTTTGGGCCAGGTCGGGGGAACGGATCAGGTCGCAGCGGAAAAAATCGGAATCCGGGTCCCCGCTGCGGGTAATTTCCAGCCGGTCGTCCTCAAAATGGGATTCTACCCCCAATTGCCCGAATATTTCGGGCAGCACGCTGTCTCCCTGCAGGGAGTCTCCCCGGAAGGATCGCAGGCCAATCTGGCTACCCGTGGGGGACAGGGCCACCAGGCTGTAGAAATAAGAGGCCGAACTCCAGTCGGATTCCACCGTGCAGATGCTTTCCGGCAGGGAGGCGGCGTGTTCCACCCGGATGGTTTGGTCCCTGAATTCGGTCTTCACGCCAAGGCGGTCCAGCAGTCCGAGGGTCATCCGGATATAAGGAACCGAGGTGATGGTCCCCTCCAGATGGAGGGTCAGCCCATTCGGAAGGCTCGGGGCAATCAGCAGCAGGGCCGAGATATACTGGCTGCTCACATGGGCAGGCAGGGTAACCTCAGACTTCTCCAGGCGTTTTCCCCGGATCCGCAGGGGCGGGCAGCCCGGGTTTTCCAGGTAGTCGATCTCCGCCCCCAGGTCCCTGAGCGCTTCCACCAGGATTTCTATCGGGCGTTCCTTCATCCGTTGCGATCCGGTAAGGGTCACCTCCCGGCCTTCCCTGCTGGCAAAATAGGCCGTCAAAAATCGCATGGCGGTACCCGCGTGGTGGATGTCCACGGTATCCGCCCCGGATGCCAGGCCGTTTTGCATAACGCGGGCATCGTCGGAATTTGAAAGATTCCGGATCTCGATACCCGGATAGAGGGCGCGCAACAAGAGCAGCCTGTTCGACTCGCTCTTGGAGCCCGTAATGGTGATATCCTGCTGGAGGCGTTGCTGGCGGGGGCCGCTGATTTGTAGATCCAAGTCGGGCGAATTTAATGAACGACCAAAGATAGTTATTTCAACTTTTCATTCCCCTGGTGCCGGTCGTGATCGCGCCGGGCCTTCAGGTGGAGTTTTCGGTTGAATGCGGCTTCCAGGTCAATCCCGGTCTGGTTGGCCAGGCAGAGGACGACAAAGACCACATCGGCCAGTTCCTCCCCGAGGTCTTTCCCCCGGTCCGATTCCTTCTCGCTTTGTTCGCCGTAGCGGCGCGCGATGATGCGGGCCACTTCGCCCACCTCCTCGGTGAGCTGCGCCATATTGGTGAGTTCGTCAAAATAGCGGACCCCGTGGGCCTGTATCCAATTATCTACCGCCTGCTGTGCTCCCCTGAGTTCCATCGGAAATTGTTTTTGTCAAAACTACTTGTTCTGAATCTTTTTTACACAATAAAATGGGGCATTATTCCCGCCTCCGGCTGTCGATGGTGATGGTTACCGGCCCGTCGTTGACCAGGTGCACCTGCATGTCCGCCCCGAATTCCCCGGTTCCAACCGGGCGTCCGGTTAATTCTGCCAGGCTGGCGACGAAGGCTTCGTACATCGGCACCGCCTCCTCGGGCCGGGCTGCCCGGATATAGGAAGGCCGGTTGCCTTTTTTGGTGGCGGCCAGCAGGGTGAACTGGCTAACCACAATGGCCTGCCCGGAGCTATCGATCAGCGACCGGTTCATCTGCCCGTCCGCATCCGGGAAAATCCGCAGGTTGGCAATTTTCCGGCAAAGCCATTCCCGGTCCCCGGCGGTATCCCCGGTTTCCACCCCGAGCAGTATCAGCAAACCCGGGCCGATTTCGGAAACCGCTGCTCCCGCCACTTCCACGCGGGCCTCCCGGACCCTTTGCACCACAGCCCTCATGTTTCCTGAAAAGGATCCTGGCGGTAGGTGTCTTCCTCCCCGGTTACCATTTGCACATAGGACCGGTAGCGACTCTGCGGTATCCGACCCTCCCCGACGGCGTCTTTGATGGCGCAACTGGGCTCATCCAGATGGAGGCAGTTGTTGAATTTACACTGAGCCTTCAATTCAAAAAATTCCGGGAAATAATCCCCGATTTCCCCGGGTTCCATGTCTACCAGGCCAAACCCCTTGATCCCCGGGGTGTCGATAATTTGCGCCCCGAACGACAGGTCGTACATCTCGGCAAAGGTAGTGGTATGCTGCCCCTGCCGGTGCTGTTCCGAGATCTCCGAAGTCCGGAGTTCCAGACCGGGCTCAATCGTATTGACCAGCGTGGATTTCCCCACCCCGGAATGCCCGGCAAAAAGCGAAGTTTTGCCCTCCATGAGTTGCCGCACCTCTTCCACGCGCTCCCCGGTCCGGGCCGAAATCCGCAGGCAGGTGTAGCCGATATCCGAATAGAGACGGTACATCCGGTCTACCTCTGCCTCCATGGCATCCCCGGTGACATCGATCTTGTTGAACAGCAACACGCAGGGGATGGCGTAGGCCTCGGCCGTGGCGAGGAACCGGTCGATAAAAGCCGGGTACGTCCGCGGGTTTTCCAGGGTCACCAACAGGAAAACCTGGTCGATATTGGCTGCGATGATATGGGTTTGTTTGGAGAGGTTGACGGATTTCCGGACGATGTAGTTCTTCCGAGGTTCAATTTCCTCAATGTTCCCAACGGTTTCGTCCCCGATGGTTTCCAGACTGAAGCGCACCCTGTCGCCCACCGCCACCGGGTTGGTGCTCCTGATCCCCTGCAGTCGAAACTTCCCCTTGATCCGACAATTCTGGAATACCCCGTCTTCGTCCTTCACGGTATACCAGCTTCCTGTCGATTTATATACGGTTCCCTGCATTTCTTTTTTTGGCGCCGTCGCAAATTAAGAATTATCGCGTAACATTGTACCGACTTCCCCCGTCATTCATTCATAACATTTTAAACCCATTCGCATGAAAAAATTGATTTTTCTGACATTTTGCGTGCTCCTCGGCCTCCCGGGGCTCAATGCGCAGACGTACAAAGTGGTTACCAGCGTGGAATCAATCGTCCCGAACGGACTCGGCCGTTCCCGGATCATCAACGCCATGGAGGACAAAGACTACAAGGAATTCACCAGCGTACAGACCGAAGACGACAACACGCGGAACAAATCGGACCGCTCGGAAATACGCGTCAAGAATTTTGAAGAGACCAAGTTGCTCAACTTCTACAACCTCGGCGGGATCCGCTTCCAGAACATTGCGGCCAACGACGCGCTTATCACCTCCATGATCAACGACATGACTGCCAACGGATGGGAACTCGTCTTTGTGTCCAGTGCCGTGGAGAGCGAAGGCGGCAAAGGGGATGGCCAGGGAATCTTTATCACCCGGTATATATTCAGAAAATAGCCGGGCAGTTTAAGCCGAAAAACCCCGGGAGCCAGGTGCTTCCGGGGTTTTTCATTTGTCTTGTGAGATGACGCCGCAGACTTAGTCCTTCAGGTAGATGCGGCCGCCAAAAATCCGGTCTTTCTGCACGCGTTTCGGGTTCCCGTAAACATAGACATCCCCGCCAGCGCGGATCTGTATATCCACTTCCTCCCGGGCAAATAGTTCGGCTTCCCCCCCGGCAGATACCCGGATACTGCTCGTTTCCGTTTCCAGGTCCCGGCCCTCGAAGATTCCCCCGGTATTCAGTGTAATCACCTGGTTGGTTGCCAGGCCGGAGGCATAGACCATCCCCCCGGTCACCGCCCGGATTTCCGCATCCCGGACCTTCATCCCGACCTCGATCCGGGCCCCTTCCTGGGCACGGAGTTCAATGCGGTCCTGCTCAATCATTTCGTTGCAGGTAATCCGGGCCCCTTCATTGGCATCCACCACCAGGATATCCGTGTAATATACCTCGATCAACGTGTCCTCCCCCCGGAATTTCTTGTCGAATTCCATCCGCAGTTTCAGCACCCCGTCCCGGTTGACAAACTCGATATCGCCGGCCCGGTCGCCCTTGATGACGATCCGGTTCTCATCGGATCGGATCATATTGACCTCGATCAGGTCAAAGACTTTGATTTCGTGAAAATTGCCGACCTCCCGGTCGATCATCTGCTGGGCACTTGCCGTGCCAAGGCCGAGGACCAGCATGGCAATCAGAAATGTTCTCATTGAAGTTATGTTTTTTCGTTGCTATATCTATAAAGACGGGGGCAAGACCCGGTTGTTACACCTGGCTGCCCCCGAAATTTTAAACCCGCAACGCATCCGGCTGCCGGCAGTGCGGAATCAGTTGTTGATCACCTTCTCCTGGTGGTTGATGGATTCCTGGTGAATCGCCTTGAACATCCTCAGCACGAATTCCTCGCTGAGCCCTTTGGACTCCCCTTCCAGGATCATATTACCCAGGATGGCATTCCAGCGTCCGGTTTGCAGGACTGCCACGTTGCGCTGCTTCTTGAGCGCCCCGATTTCATCCGAGATGCGCATCCGTTTCCCGAGGGTCTCGATTAACTGGTTGTCGATCACGTCGATTTGGGCCCGTAAATTGCTCAGCTTGTTGTTGTATTCCGCTTCCTCATCGGTTTCCTTCCGGATCCTCAGGTCGTTCATGATTTGTACAAGTCGTGCCGGGGTTACCTGCTGGGCGGCATCGCTCCAGGCGTTGTCGGGGTCGCAATGGGTCTCAATCATCAGCCCGTCGAAGTTCAGGTCCAGGGCGGTCTGGGATACGTCAAAGATCAGGTCGCGCCGCCCGCTGATGTGCGACGGGTCGTTGATCAGCGGCAGGTCCGGGAATCGCGTCTGCAGTTCAATGGCCAGCTGCCATTCCGGGATGTTCCGGTACTTGGTTTTTTCGTAGGTAGAAAACCCCCGGTGGATCACCCCGAGTTTCCCGATGTTGGCAGAGTGCAGCCGTTCCACGGCGCCGAGCCAAAGCGACAAATCCGGGTTTACCGGGTTCTTGATCAGCACCACCTTGTCCGTACCCTCCAGGGCATCGGCAATTTCCTGGACGATAAACGGACTCACCGTAGACCGCGCCCCGATCCAGAGCAGGTCCACATCGTGTTCCAGGGCCAGGTCCACGTGGGCCCGGTTGGCCACTTCAGTAGCCGTTTTCAGCCCGGTCTCCTCCTTGACCTTCTGCAGCCATTTCAGGCCAATGGCCCCTACCCCTTCAAAATTCCCGGGGCGGGTCCGCGGTTTCCAGATGCCGGCACGGTAGTAGTTGACATCCGTGTCCTTGAGTTCGTGTGCAATTTCGAGCACCTGCTCTTCGGTTTCCGCGCTGCAGGGCCCGGCAATCACCAGGGGGTGCGGCAGATCCATATCATCGAGCCATTTGCGCAGTTGTGTTGAATTCTCCATAGTCTGTTTTCAGCTTTTATTCAGTGGTATTCCTTTTAATATTTCCCGTATGCGGTTGGTTTGCTCCATTGCCTCATAGAGGGCTTCGTACTGGTCGGAATCGAGCAGGGCCCGGAATTCCTTCAGGTTGGCGATATACTCGTCCAGGGTTTCCAGGACGTTTTTCTTATTCTGTTCAAATATCGGCGTCCACATGGCCGGGGAGCTCTTGGCCAGGCGTACGGTGCTCTCAAATCCGCTTCCCGCCATATCGAAGATATCCCGTTCGTTCTTTTCCTTTTCAATCACCGTCTTCCCCAGCATAAAGGAACTGATGTGCGACAGGTGGGACACATAGGCTATGTGCCGGTCGTGCGCCTCCGGGTTCATATAGCGAATGCGCATCCCGAGCTCCCGAAAGAGGTCCAGGGCGCGTTCCTGTATGGCAAATGCGGTCTCCTCCACCTCGCAGATGATATTCACCTTGCCGTCAAAGAGCCCCTCGACAGCGGCGGCGGGGCCGGTGAACTCCGTGCCGGCAATCGGGTGGCACGCCAGGAAATTCCGCCTTTTGGGATGTGAGGCCACCTCCCTGCAGATCGGGGCCTTGGTAGACCCCGCGTCGATCACCAGTGTCTCGTCCCCCACCCGGTCCAGGATTGAAGGGAGTTCCTCTACAATTCGGTCTACCGGGATACTCACCACCACCAGGTCGGCCGCGGCCAGGTCTGCATCCGATGCCTTCCCGCCTATCAGCCCCAGTTCCCGGGCCGCTTCCAGGTGGGCATCGCTGATGTCCATCCCGAGGACGGTTGCCTCCGGGTCGCTGCGACGGATATCCCGGGCCAGGGACCCGCCAATCAAACCGATTCCAATGATCACTGCCTTCATTTACACTTCCTTTTTGGTTACCGCCGTTTGAATCCGCCCGAGGGCTTCCCGGATTTTCTCTTCGGGCACGCACAGGGAGAAACGGATATAACCGGCCCCGCGACTCCCGAAGATTGTCCCGGGGGCTACAAAGATATTGTGGTTGTACAGGAGCCCGTCAATATATGTCTCCGCGTCCGGGCTGCCTTTCGGCAGACGGGCCCAGACAAACATCCCCACCGCTTCTTTGTCGTAGCTGCAGCCCAGCAGGTCGGCGAGTTCATGCACGGCAGCGCGGCGGCGGCTGTAGATGGCGTCGAGGCCCTTAAACCATTCCGGGTCGCTTTTCAGGGCGGCAATGGCCCCCTTCTGTATCCCGTAGAACATCCCGGAGTCCATATTGCTTTTTACCTTCAGCACCGCAGCGATCAGGCGTTTGTCTCCCAGCGCCATGCCCACGCGCCATCCTGCCATATTGAATGTCTTGCTCAGGGAGTTGAGTTCCAGGACGTGGCCGGAGGCCTCCGGGATATCCAGGATGCTGATAGGTTCCCGGGCGAGCACAAAACTATACGGATTGTCGTTGACCAGCAAGATCTGGTGCCTGTGGGCAAAGGCCACCAGTTCCGATAACTGCTCCCGGGAAGCCTTCGCCCCCGTGGGCATGTGCGGATAGCTCGCCCACATAATCTTTACCCCGCTGAGGTCCGACTGTGAAAGGGCCTCGAGGTCCGGGAACCAACCGGATTCCCCGGATAGCCGATAATGGATGGGTTCGGCTCCTACCAGGCGGGTCACTGCCGCGTAGGTGGGATATCCCGGATCCGGGATCAGCACCTTGTCCCCGGGGTTCAGGAAGGCCATGCTGATATGCATGATCCCTTCCTTGGATCCCATCAACGGGAGGATCTCCGAATCCGGGTCCAGGGAAACGCCGAACTTCCGGTTGTAAAATTCGGATATGGTCTGCCGGAGTTCCGGCAACCCCTGGTAACTTTGGTACTGGTGGGCCCCCGCTTCGCGCACCGAGGCCGTGAGGGATTCCAGGACGGCCTGGGAAGGTGCCAGATCCGGGCTGCCGATGCCCATATTGATCACCGGGCGGCCTTCGGCCATCAGGCCCCGCACCTCGCGGAGCTTGCTCGAAAAATAATATTCCTTGACCGCCGAGAGGCGGCGGGCTTCTTCAATCATATCCGTGCATTTTTGTATTCCCCCAGGACCCGGAAGTCCTCGGTCATTATCGCCAGGAGGGACTTTGCCTTTTCGAACTGCGCATAGGCCTCAAAGGTCACGTCCACAAAGAAGGAGTACTTCCAGGGGGTGTCGATCACCGGCAGCGACTGGATTTTGGTCAGGTTCAGGTTGCAGTCGCTCATCACGTTCAGGACCGTGGCCAGGCTTCCCCGTTTGTGGTCGGTAAGGAAGCGCATGGAGGCCTTGTTAATTGCATCCCGCGGCCATTCCTTGTTCACGGTTTTGACGATGATAAACCGGGTGGCGTTGTTGTTGATGGTCTGGATTTCGGAGGCCAGGATCTCCAGGCCGAATAGTTCTGCTGCCAGGGCCGGGGCGATGGCGCCGACACCTTTTAATTGTTCCCGGGCAATCTTCCGTGCGGGTTCCGCCGTATCGGCATCCTCCACAACGGTCATTTGCGGCTTCTCCTTCAGGTAGTCCCCGCATTGGAGGAGTGCCATCGGATGGCTTCGAACCACCCGGATATCCTCCAGGCGCTGCCCGGGAAGCGCCATCAGGTGGTGGTGTACGTTCAGGTAGTGTTCCCCGATGATATGCAGGCCGTTGTCACAGACCAGGTTGTAATTCGGAATGATGGATCCGGCGATGGAATTCTCGATGGCCATTACGCCTTTCTCCGCCTTTCCCTCAAGCAGGCTGTCTACCAGGCCGGTGAACGACATGCATTCCACCAGCTCGATCCCCTGCCCAAAATATTCCGAAGCCACCTTGTGGTGGTTGGAGCCTTCGATTCCCTGTATGGCAATTTTCCTGGGTTTCATATTCCGTATGCCTTCTGGCACCCCTAAAAAAAAAGTCCCGTTAAGAACGGGACCCGGTTTTATATACTTGTGCGTATGCTACAACGGTCCCGTACTCCCCTTAAAAAAGAAGTAAAAAAAGAAGCCGTTCCAGAAATACGTGGTGTTCATAACGAATTAATCGGGGCTAATGTAGCCATTAATTTTGAATGCCTGCCGGGCACCGTAAATTTTTCACAAAAAAATGCGAATCCGGGATGATGTTGCATTTTTTAAAACGAAATGCGCGTTTTAATGAGAATCCCATATTGACCAGGCAGGTGGCGGTTGTCCGATTTACACGGCCGAATGCGGCAAATACCGCATGGTAAATCGGGGGCAATCCGTATTTTTACCCAAAATAAACGCTCATGTCCATCCGCGTTACCGGTATTTCCAAGCGATTCGGGGCCCAGCTGGCCCTGGACGATGTCCATTTTTCGATTGGCAAAGGGGAAGTGGTGGGGTTTCTCGGGCCGAACGGGGCCGGGAAATCCACCTTGATGAAAATCCTGACCACCTATTACCGGGCGGATTCGGGGACGGCGGAAGTGAACGGGTTGGATGTGGCACGGCATCCGGAACAGGTGCAGCGTAGCCTCGGCTACCTGCCGGAACACAACCCGCTCTACCTGGACCTGTATGTCCGGGAATATCTCGGTTTTTGCGCATCCGTTTACCAATCGTCCCGGGATCGGGTGGCCACTGTGGTGGAGCAGACAGGTCTCGCCCCGGAGGCAGGTAAAAAAATCGGGCAGTTGTCCAAGGGGTACCGCCAGCGCGTGGGCCTCGCCGCAGCCCTGTTGCACGACCCCGATGTCCTGATCCTGGACGAGCCCACGACGGGTTTGGACCCCAACCAGCTCCTGGAAATCCGCAAACTGATCCGGGACATTTCCGGGGAAAAAACCATATTGCTCTCCACGCATATTATGAAAGAAGTGGAAGCCGTATGCGACCGGGTCCTGATTATCAACAAGGGGCGGTTGGTAGCGGATACCACGCTGCGGGAATTGCGCAAGGATGAAATGCAGGTCATCGAGGTGGAGTTCGACTACCGGGTGGAAGAGGTATTGCTCCAGCAGATCCCGCATGTAGACGGGGTGCGCAATACGGGGGGCTTTGTATATGAACTCCGTTTCAGCACGGAGAAGGATATGCGGCCTGCAGTGTTCGACTTTGCCCACGACAACCAACTCAAGACGCTGCAACTCGCCCGGAAGACCCGGAACCTCGAAGCGCTCTTTACGGAACTGACTTCCGGGGCATCAATCGCCGATTAAAGCGGCTCTATTAGTCTACCAATTGAAAATCGATGGTGGAGACTACCCGGACATTTTTGATCTGAGGGGTGTTCGCATCCCGGTTGCTGATGGTGAACAAGCCCTGGCGGGCCACCCGGATCTCCCCTACTTCTGAGTCCGAGTCCCGCGCAAACTTATCTGCCACCTCCCGGGCATTTTTAGTGGCTTCCTCTATCATTTCCGGCTTGATTTCGTTGAGGCCCGTAAAGATATACTCAATGGGCTCCCACTCATTCTTGGATGCGAAGAGAATACCTTCGGACAACAAACCGAGGGAGGCATCCAGGGATTTGAGGAGTTTGGGGATATCCGATGTCCGGACGGTCAGTTCGGATTTGGCCAGGTACCGGTACTTGTTGTACTGGGCGTTTGAATTGTAGAGGTTGGCCTGGGCATCGCTGATATTCACCACGCCCCGGGTCACCTCATCCGCATCGAACCCCTGGTCCATAAAGAACCGGTAAACCTGTTCATTCTGGGTTTCGATCTCCCGCCGGAGCGTCTGCAGGTCGTTCCCTGTCAATACAATGTTGATTGGCCAGACGGCCAGGTCGGCCGGGACTTCCCGTTCGGAAAGCCCTTTTACGGAAACATACCGGTCGAATTTCTTGCCTTTCAGGAAGGTCTCCCCGATAAAATACCCGGCAAGGGCAAGCCCCAGGGCAACTATCAGGGCCGGGATCCAATTTGTTTGTTTCATAAGTCTTCGGTTTTGGGATGTTAAGGAGTCCGTATTGCCCGGAGCCCGGATGGGGTCCAGTTGCGGGCCGCTGATAAATATACGGGCATTTCAGGGGATTCAGATTTCAGGTATCCAATTCGGGGTAGGCCACTTCTGTTGTTATTTCGGGTACATTCCCCGGGTAGGATTTGCCCCGCAACTTCCCGACTGTGTAGGCGGCGAGCTCCTCCTCCGGATAAGAACGGATCAATTCCTCAAGGGCCTGGCGGTCTGCCGCGTCCTGGCAGGGCTCCAGCCACTTATCGGCCAATTCGTCCGGCAGGATCAGCGGCATCCTGGGGCCCGCCAGCTTTGGGTTGTTGTGGATTCGGGCCATCATCGGGTTGCCCTCGGTGGTGACAATGGAAAAGGAGGTGATGACCTCCCCGGTCTCCGGATCCGCCCAGTCGCTGTAGAGGCCGGCCAGGATCAGGGGTTCCCCGTCCCTGCGGTGGATATAATGGGGATAGGTGCTGCCTTTGTGGTGGTGGTGTTCGTAAAACCCGTCAATGAATAGCAGGCAACGATTGCCTTTGGCTGCCAGGCGAAAAGCGGGTTTCTCAAAAATCGTTTCGCCCCGGGCATTCAGCGTACGGTTCCAAATCTGTTTTTGCTGGGCGGAATCTTTTACCCAGTGCGGGATTAGCCCCCAGGTGGCAACGGACGGGTATTCCGGGGATTCGTCCGTATAGATGAGCAGGCGCGGGTGGCTGAACCCGGATGCGTGGAAAAGGGGCAGGTCGGTAAAGGGCAGTAATTTTTCCCGAATCTCCCCGGCTGCCTCCTGGTCGCCCCGCCTCAGGGCGCGTTTTAACTGGGTCTCCAGGCTGGCCCGGATATCGTAGCACATATTCTTGGTTTTCTCCGGGGGCCCTGCCCCCTCCCGATTTATAAGTTACATCATCCCAATGCAAAAGATACAAAAAAACACCCCCAAACCAGGCGTTTAACTGCCGGGCCGGGCTGGGAACACGAGGTTGAAGCCGGCTATTCCAGGATAAACTTCACCTGGACGCTCACCTCCACCCGGGTCTTCTGGAAATCCGAGTCGACGGGCTGGTAGGCGTCCGCCTCCTGCATGGCGCTCATCTGGACTCCGGCGGCTTTGCCCCTGAGCATCGGGTAGACATTGTATCCGGAATCGGAAATATAGATGGCCCTGCCCAGCCCCTGCCCCAGGGCCTCGCTCATCATCCGCCCCTGTTCCCGCGCTTTGCGGACAGCAGCCGTCTTGAGTGCCATCTGCAGGGATTCCAGTTTGGAGTATTCGGTGCGATTCAAAGAAACATTGGCGATACCGAGTTTCTCCAATTCAAAGAGGACACGGCCCGCCATTTGCGCATCGTATACGACCAGTTCAAAAGATTTGTCTTTTTCCACTTCCTGCCCGCGGAGGAAGTACCGGCGAAAATCGCTCGAAAGACTTGCCACAGCCAGTTGCTTTTGAGTATCGACACCAATGGCTTTCAGGCGGGCCGACATTTGTTGTTCGAGCTCCTCTACAGTGGTGCGGCCCCGGGTATCGGATTCCTTCAGCAGGATCCCCAGGTAGATGCGATCCGGGATGACCAGGGTGTCTGCGGAGGCGGAAGTTTCCAGATAGGGCTGGTCCAGGAAATTTTTATTCTGGCCGGTGGCCGCGGCCGTAAACAGGAGCCCGGCAAAAAGGAACAATAGCTTTTTCATTTTTTTTAAATTTTTGTTACAAGCCTAATGTACAGGGATTGTGCCAAATTTATGCTTCCCCCCTACGCGGGAATACCCCAATGCGCATCGAGTGGAATGCAATGCGTCAAACAGCCGGTTGATTGAGGGAGCCGAATGAACCTGCCGCGCCTTCGGCAGGTTGGCCCGGGCATTCAATCCCCCGCATTCCATCCCCTCGCAGGTATTCAACCCCCTTTGTCCCGCCCGGCACTTTCCAGCCCGGACAAGGCGGCATCGATGGCCGTGTCGAGTACGGGCTGAACACCCGGATCCGTACAATTCATCAGCACAGCCAGCACAACTTCCGCATCCGGATAGACGAAAAAATTGCTGTATCCCCCCACTGCATTGCCCACATGACCATAGTACCGGCGGCCGGAGGCATCCCGGCCGACCTGCCAGCCCAACCCGTACCAGGTGGGGCCCTGGGGCGTTTCCCGCGATGTCAGGAATTCCGCGGCCAGATCCGGATTCACGGCAGAACCATCCAGATAGGCCTGGCCGAGCCTGCACACATCCCCAACCGTTGACAGGTAACCGCCCCCTGCGAGTTTGTACCGGTTGTCCACTGGCACGGCCCTTCGGAAGCCCCCGGCCCTTCGCGTATAGGGCTTGGCCAGGCCGTCGGGCAGCTGTTCGGGCTGCTCGGCCTGCGTATGTTCCATCCCAAGGGGTTGCAACACGAGTTCCCGTACCAATGCGTCAAACGGCATGCCCGCGGCCCGTTCCATCGCCAGGGAGAGCAATACAAAATCAAAGCTGTTATAGAGAAATCCGGTTCCCGGGGCAAATTCCAGGGGGTCGTCCCGGAATACTTCCAGGCTTGCCTCAATGGAATAGGGCCTGTTCAGGGCGTACTCCTTTCCCCGGTACCCCCGAAGCCCGGCCGTATGCGCGGCGAGTTGGTGGAGCAGGATGCCGTGGTCGGGATATTCGGGCACATAGCGCGCCAGCGGGTCGTCCAGTCGGAGCAGGCCTTCCCCCGCCATCCGCGCCAACGCCGTGGCCGTAATCGGTTTGGATACGCTGGCGATACGGAATAGCGTTTGGGGCGTGGCCGGAACCCCTCCTTCCAGGTCTGCATACCCGAAGGCGGCTTCGTGCACCCATTGCCCCCGGTGCTGGATACGCATTGCCAGGCCGGGAACCCGTCCACCTTCCGCCAGGTCGCCGAGCAGCCCGGCAGCCCCGTTCACCCATTCCGGACCGGATGGTTCCGAACGGGAGGCTGCTGAAGAAAAAACCTCCCTGATCTGTCGCCAGAAATTCCCCATCATTCCACAAATATCAATCGCCCCCGGTAACGTTCCTCCACATCCACAGTATCCGGCCGGTTGTAGCTCAACACATCCCCGTAGCCCCGGATAACCCCGTCAAGCCGGCCCGTCGGGTTTACGAGGACCTGGTTGCTGCCCCGGTGGTCCAGCGTCACCCGCCCGGATACCAGTTCGGAAGCCTCCACCCGGGAATCCCCGGCCGCAATGGTTACCCGCAGGGACCCGGCGGTACCGCGCAATTTAAAATAGGCAATCCCGTTGGCTACCAATCGGACTTCGCCGGCAGCCAAATCCATGTCAAAGGCACCGTCGGTGGTTTCCGTTTCGGGGTTGTTGAAACTCTCCGAAATCAGCGTCAGCGCATCAAAGGCCAGTACCCCGTCGCTTGCTATGGGCCATCCGGTACTGCTTCGGATGGTGCCGAGATCCGGGGCGGTTACGTAGAACGTGGTGAGCCCGTATTCGCGAAACAGGTTGCAGTTGTTGGAATCGCGCAACTCCAGTACGCCGTCTTCCACCCGGGCGGAAACCCCATCCCTGAGGTTCTTCCCGGTTTCCAGGACCACGCGTTGCTCCGGTCCCTGACGGACAACCAGGCGGACGTTTTCAAAGACTGTGATCTCCGAGAAGCCGGGCACGGCAATTTCCTCCCGCTGCAGATCGCCCGCAGATCCGAGGCAGCCCGCACCCTCCTTGCCGCATCCCCACAGCGATACGATCAGGGCGAACAGGCAAACGAACCGGTATGTGGCAGGTAATTTCATGGTCAGAGGCGGATTCCGATTGCAAATTCCAGGGCTTCGGCCTTGGCTCCGTGTGATTTCAGGCTGAGGGCGCCGAACCAGTTTGGCCCGAAATAGCGCTTGAGCCCGACCCGGTTGTAGGTTCGCCCTTCAAAATCAAAAGGGTAATATACGTAATAGCCCAGTTGGGTGATGACGCTGAGCTTATTGATAAAGAGCTCGTGGCCGATAAAAGCCCCGGCCCTTTTGTAGTCCGCATCCGGGTCTACGCCAAGTTCCGGGAAAGCTGTAGCCTGGAACCGGATAAGTTCCTTCAGAAAGTTGGAATAGAAGATGTCCGTACCCAGCTGGATGGCGCTTAACCGGCCGAGGCGCTTGTCCGCATAGGCGGAAAAAATGTAAAAGGGGAATTGCCCGGACCCCACCACGTCGCTTTCGTTCACGCCGCTGCGGAATGCCAGGTTAACCCGCAGGCGTTCCTGTACGGGATCTGATGATGTAACCCGGTACCCGGGTTCATCCGCCGGGGACAGGTCGTATAAAATCCCCGCAGTGAGCCCGAAGGTATTCGTGGAGGTATTAGGAGCCCGCAGGTTTGCGTTGGAATAATGCACCAGGGTTAGCCCGGCCCGGAATCCCCATCGATCCCAAACGCGTTGCCGGTAATATTGCAGCATCAGGTAGGTGGAACTCAGCAGGTGGGTGCCGTAGGCATTGTTGCGGAAATTTTCCGTCGCATCGTAGGGGTTGGTGTTATAGGCCACCCCCTGGCCGATCCGCAGCTGGAGGCTCCTTTGGAAGAAATAGAAATTGTAGTGGGCATACAGCCCAAAGTGCTGTCCCAGGGTTTCGTTCCGCATATCCTGATAGACAAAGGAAATGCCGGTATCCGGGTAATTGAACAGGGACTGCCAGGCTTGTGAGCCAAAGGTTTTGGTGTTCCAGCCCAGGATGATCCCGGAGGGATGGTTGCGAATCAGGTGGGAAATGTCCGTGTTGTGCAACAGGACGGACCCGTAAAACGCATTCAGATCCAGGTTGCGCACCGGCTGTTCTGCCTGGGCAAAAGTACGTGACAGGGCCAGCAACGCGGCAGAAAGAAACAGGATACGACGCCTCATGCCGACCAAAGGTAGTTTTTTTGGCCCACAGGCCGAAGCCGGGAACCGCCTAAAAAACGGCCTTGGCAATTGCCTGTATATTGTCGGATTTCCCCATGGAGTAATAATGCAGCACGGGTACGCCCGCCGCTTTCAGCTCCCGCGACTGTTCAATGGCCCATTCGATACCCACCTGCCGGACCGCCTTGTTGTCCTTACAGGCTTCCACGGCCTCAATCAGGGGTTCGGGCAGCTCGGTGCGGAAAACCTGGGGCAAGAGCTGCAGGTGCCGCTTTACCGCTATGGGCTTGATCCCGGGGATAATCGGAACGTCAATCCCCATTTCGCGGGCCAGATCTACAAATTCAAAGAATTTTTGGTTGTCGAAAAACATCTGGGTGACGATATAATCGGCGCCCAGGTCTACCTTGTGCTTCAGCCACTTGATGTCCGTGCGCAGGGAAGGGGATTCCAGGTGTTTTTCCGGATAGCCCGCCACCCCGATACAGAAATCCGAGCAATCGTCCGTCTCCACCACATCGTGGAGGTATTGCCCCTTGTTCAGGCAAACGATCTGGTCTACCAGTTCCGAGGCGTAGGCGTGCCCCCCCTGGGTCGGTTCAAAGTATTTCTGCTCCTTCATCGCATCCCCCCGGAGCGCCATCACGTTGTCGATGCCCAGGTAGTGGCAGTCCACGAGCAAATACTCGGTTTCCTCCTTGGTAAACCCGCCGCACAATACGTGCGGGATCGTATCCACATCGTATTTGTGTTTGATGGAAGCGCAGATCCCAAGGGTCCCCGGCCGCATCCGGGTCACCTGCTTCTCGTAGAGCCCGTCCCGATCGATGTAGACGTATTCCTCCCGGGAAGTCGTCACGTCGATAAACGGGGGCTTAAATTCCATCAGCGGGTCGATATTCCGGTAGAGCTCATCGATCCGGCGGCCTTTCAGAGGCGGGATGACTTCAAAGGAAAACAGGGTTTCCCTGGCATTTGCGATATGTTCGGTTACTTTCACGGGTTGAATTAGGTAGCTAAGTTATACATGGTCGGAGGTGTGGCTCATTGAACGGTTGCGGCTGCTTCTGCCAAATTGGGCTGCAGCCATTTTTCTGCGGTTTCCAGGGGGATTCCCTTGCGGTCTGCGTAATCCTCCAGCTGATCGCGCGTAATTTTCCCCAGCCCGAAATACCGGGCGCCGGGATGCGCAAAATAATATCCGCTGACGCTGGCCGCCGGCCACATGGCCAGGCTTTCGGTCAGTTCCACGCCGATGGTTTCTTCAACTTGCAGGACCTCCCAGATGGTCTGCTTCTCCAGGTGGTCCGGGCAGGCGGGATACCCGGGGGCGGGGCGGATGCCTTTGTATGCTTCGCGGATCAGCGCGTCGTTGTCCAGGGTTTCCCCCGGGGCATACCCCCAATGCAAAACGCGCACCTCCCGGTGCAGGTATTCGGCCGCCGCCTCGGCCAGGCGGTCGGCCAGGGCCTTGACCAGGATGCTGTTGTAGTCGTCCAGGCGGTCTTCGTATTCCCGGGCGAGTTCGGCTGCGCCAAATCCGGCCGATACGCAAAAACAGCCCATGAAATCGGAAATCCCCGAATCTTCCGGGGCGATAAAATCCGCCAGGGCGATGTTGGGTACCCCCTGTTTCTTTTTGGTTTGCTGCCGCAGGGTCCGGAAGGAGAACTCGCGGTTGTCATCCCGCCGGATGACGATATCGTCCCGACGGGTGGAGACTGCCGGGAACAAACCGAAAACGGCCCGCGCTGTCAGGGATTTTTCCCGGAATATCTTCTTGAGCATCTCCCGGGCATCCCGGTAGAGTGCCGTTGCCTGCTGGCCAACTACCGCATCCTCCAGGATGTCCGGGAATTTGCCGTGCAGGTCCCAGGACCGGAAAAAAGGCGACCAGTCGATAAACGGTTCCAGTTTGCGCAGGTCGATAGACTCGATTACCTGTACCCCCAGTTGTCGGGGGACATGTACCTGATCCGGGCCAAATTCCAGGCCGAGCCTGTTGGCGCGGGCAGCCTCCAGCGGAAGGTATTCCCGGATTTTACCGCGTTTCAGGAACTTTTCCCGGAAGGACTCGTAGTCGAGCTTCACGGCCTTTTTATACTCCTGGGACCGCTCTTCCTGCAACAGGTCGCCCACCACGGTCACCGCCCGGCTCGCATCGTTGACATGTACCACGGCAGCGCTGTATTGCGGATCGATCTTGACCGCCGTATGCGCCTTGCTCGTGGTTGCCCCGCCGATGAGCAGGGGTACGCGGAAGCCCTGCCGCTCCATCTCCCGGGCCAGGAAGACCATCTCGTCCAGGGACGGGGTGATCAGCCCGCTCAGGCCGATAATATCCACATCTTCCTCCCGCGCCTTTTCAATAATGCGTTCCGGGGGTACCATCACCCCCAGGTCCACAATCTCGTAATTGTTGCACGCGAGTACCACGCTGACGATGTTTTTACCGATATCGTGCACATCGCCTTTTACGGTTGCCATCAGGACCTTGCCGGCGGCCTGTTTGCTGCCGGGCTGGGCCGCCTTCGCCTCTTCGATGAACGGGGTGAGGTAGGCTACGGCTTTCTTCATCACCCGGGCCGACTTCACCACCTGGGGCAGGAACATTTTTCCGCTGCCGAAGAGGTCGCCCACGACGTTCATCCCGGTCATCAGGTGGCCCTCGATCACTTCAATGGGCTTCCCGGCCGCTTGCCGGGCCTCCTCCACATCCGCTTCGATAAACTGGTCGATCCCCTTCACCAGGGCCCGGGTAATCCGGTCCTGTAATGGGGCCTCCCGCCAGCTCATATCCGTTTTGCGGTCTTTTTGGGTCCCCTGTACGGTTTCCGCGTATTCCAGCAGGCGCTCCGTGGCTTCCTCCCGCCGATCCAGGAGGACATCTTCCACATAGCCCAGCAATTCCTTCGGGATGTCGTCGTAAACCTCCAGCAAGGTGGGGTTGACAATACCCATATTCATCCCCGCCCGGATGGCGTGGTAAAGGAAGGCCGAATGCATGGCTTCCCGTACCGGGGTATTCCCGCGGAAACTAAAGGAAACGTTGCTGACCCCCCCGCTCACGCTGCAATGGGGCAGGTTGTCCCGGACCCACCGGGTGGCTTCGATAAAATCCAGGGCGTTTCGGCGGTGCTCCTCCATGCCGGTAGCCACCGGGAAGATATTCAGGTCAAAAATGATATCCTCGGGCGGAAATCCGGCCTGTTCGGTAAGCAGGCGGTAGGACCTTTCGGCTATTTCGATCCGCCGCTCGAAGTTGTCTGCCTGCCCGGTCTCGTCAAAAGCCATCACGATGACCGCTGCCCCGTAAAGGAGGATTTTCCTGGCCTGTTCCAGGAAGACAGCTTCCCCTTCCTTCAGACTGATGGAATTGACCACGCTTTTGCCCTGCACCACCTGCAGCCCCGCCTCGATGATGTCCCATTTGGAACTGTCGATCATGACGGGGACACGCGCGATATCCGGCTCGGCCAGCATCAGGTTCAGGTACTTGACCATCGCCGCTTTCCCGTCGATGAGCCCGTCGTCCATGTTGACGTCGATAATCTGGGCGCCTCCGTCCACCTGGTCGCGTGCAATCTCGAGCGCCTCCTCAAAGTTGCCTTCCTTGACCAGCCGCAGGAATTTCCGGGAACCCGCCACGTTGGTGCGTTCCCCCACATTGACAAAATTGCTTTCCGGTGTAATCACCAGGGGTTCCAGCCCGGCCAACTTCAACTGCCGGGGTCTGCCGTCGGGAATCTGTCGCGGCTTGTATTCGGCCACCAGTTCGGCCAGGGCGCGGATGTGATCGGGAGTGGTCCCGCAGCAACCGCCCACGATATTCACCAGCCCTTTCTCCAGGTATTCCCGTACCTGCCGGGCCATTTGCGCCGGGTTCTGGTCGTATTCCCCAAAGGCATTGGGCAAGCCTGCATTCGGGTGGGCCGAAACGGCCACGCCGGCACGCGCGGAGAGGACCTCCAGGTGGGGCACCAGCTGGGATGCGCCCAGGGCGCAATTCAGGCCGATGGAGAGCATCGGGATATGTGAGACCGATACCAGGAAGGCTTCCGCAGTTTGTCCCGACAAGGTTCTCCCGGAGGCGTCCGTGATGGTGCCGCTGACCATTACGGGCGTGTCGATGCCCCGTTCCGATTTGAGTTCTTCAATGGCAAATAGTGCCGCCTTGGCGTTCAGCGTATCGAAGACGGTTTCCACCAGAAACAGGTCCACCCCCCCGTCGAGCAGGCCTGCAGCCTGTTCCCGGTAGGCCAGCCGGAGGGCTTCAAAATCAATGGCGCGATAACCCGGGTCATTCACATCCGGCGACATACTGGCCGTTTTGTTGGTCGGACCCAGGCTCCCGGCCACAAATCGGGGTTTCGCCGGGTTGGCCCGGGTGGCGGCTTCGGCTTCCCGTTTGGCAATTTCCGCGGCGGCCCGGTTGATTTCGTACACGAATTCCTGCATGCCGTAATCCGCCATGCCCACGGAAGTTGCCGAGAAGGTGTTGGTTTCCAGGATATCCGCCCCCGCCTCCAGATAGGCGCGGTGGATCTCGCCCAATGCCTTTGGCTGGGTCAGGGAAAGCAGGTCGTTGTTGCCCTGAAGCGGCTGGGGCCAGTCCGCAAACCGGTCACCCCGGTAATCGGCTTCCGTAAAGCCGTACCGCTGCAACATGGTCCCCATGGCGCCGTCCAGCACCAGGATTCTTTCAGTCAGCAAGTCGCTCAGGTTGTGCATGGTATGTTTTGTTTGGGTTCACCGCAGGCCGGACCTGCCGGCAGGCCGGTCAGGCGTATCGAAATCAAGAAAGTTCTGGAACAATGAGCCACTGTGGCTAATGGTTATCTGTCCGGGCAGCGGTTTCCGGTGCGGGTAGCCACCGGGCTGCAGGATAGAATGTAGCACCTTCTTTTGCCCCGGACAGGGGTAAAGGGTTGCTAAGGTTTCACCGGGTCTATTCCCTCCACCTTTCTTGATAACGCTCAGGCTGGCAATGAACAGTTGCAAAGTAACGGTACGCCTGCTTCAAAAGCAAACATTCCCATTTCTTTTTAGGCTTTAAAAAAAGCCCGGCCCCCTGAAATTACAGGGTTCCGGGCCAAGCCAACTAATTGTAGGATCTCAGGCAATAGCCTGTATGACTTCTTTTTTCGCTTCCTTTTTACTCCCGTCAAACCCGGTGACCCCGCCCACGGTAGTGTACTTCATCACGTAGCGTTTACCCGGGTTTACCACCTGGTAGGCACTCTGGCACATTACAGCCGCCTCGTGGAAACCGGAGAGGATCAGCTTGAGTTTCCCGGGATACGTGTTCACGTCCCCGATGGCATAGACCCCCGGGATATTGGTCTGGTAATCGTAGGCGTTATTAACCTTGATGGCATTCCGCTCGATCTCCAGGCCCCAGTCGCCTATGGGCCCGAGCTTGGGCGACAGGCCGAATAACGGGATAAAATGGTCTGCCTCCACGTACGATTCGCCCCGCTCCTGGTCATTATAGGAGACGACGACGGCTTCCAGGTGGGCATCGCCGTAGAGCCGCGTCACCTGCGCCTCCGTATAGAGCCGGATCTTCCCGGCAGCCGCCAGGGCCGATGCCTTTTCCACAGAATCCAGGGCACCCCGGAATTCATTCCTCCGGTGCACGAGGCTCACCTCGGCGGCCACATCGGCCAAGAAGATGGACCAGTCCAGGGCCGAATCGCCACCACCGGCTATGACCACTTTTTTATCGCGGAATACCTCGGGGTCCCGAACCATATAACTCACGCCCCGATCCTCAAAATCCGCGAGGTTGTCGATCTGGGGTTTCCGCGGTTCAAAAGAGCCCAGCCCGCCGGCAATAACCACGACAGGCGCCTTGTGGCGTGTTCCCCGATTGGTGGTCACCACAAATTGGCCGTCCTCCTGTTTCTCCAGGGTCTCGGCGCGTTCGCCCAGGGTGAAACCCGGGTTGAAGGGTCGGATTTGTTCCATAAGCCGGTCTACCAGGTCGCCCGCCAGGATCTCCGGGTAAGCCGGGATATCGTAGATGGGCTTTTTCGGGTAGATCTCCGCACACTGCCCGCCGGGCTGTGGCAGCGCATCGATCAGGTGGCATTTGAGCTGGAGCAATCCGGCTTCGAATACGGTGAACAGCCCGGTGGGGCCTGCGCCAATGATCAGGATATCGGTTTGTATCATGCTAAATTTCTGTTTTTTGGGCTACCAGCTTTTGGGTAACTTCATTCATCTCGTTTACTTTGGCCTCAAAATCCCCGGCCAGGGTTTTCCGGTACGCGTTCAGGTACTCCACCATCCGGCTGATATCATCCGGGAGCACGGCTTCGAAAAATTGCCGGAGCCGTTTGGCTGTGGTCGGCGACTTGCCGTTTGTACTGATGGCGATCTTCACATGTCCCTTGGTGACAATTCCGCCCATATAAAAATCGCACAGGGGCGGGTTGTCCGCTACATTTACCAGAATGTGTCGCTGACGGCAGTCTGCAAAGATCTTTTCATTGACCTTCGGGTTATCCGTGGTGGCAATCACCAGATGCTGGTCCTGCAGGTATCCCGGATGGTATTCCGATTCAATCAGCTTTGCGCCGAATTCGCCGGCCAGCCTCCGGGTATCCTCCCTGAAAAACGGGGCCACCAGGGTTACCCGGGCGTCCGGGCTGGACTTGGTCAGGAAATACAATTTTTCCTCGGCCACATATCCGCCGCCGACAATGAGGATATCCAGCGTCCGGCATTTCAGGAATATGGGGTACAGATTATTTCGTTCCATGATTACGCGGTTTCCAATGGGTTCGTAAATGCCGCTTTAACCGGATGGGACACCTGCCGGGGCTCGACGCGCGCAGACCAGGTGCCTTCCCGGTGGCGCACGGTTTCTCCGATCAGGATGATCGCCGGGTTTGTCAGCCCGAGGCGCGAGACTTCCCCTGCAATGGTATCCACAGTCCCCAGGGCAATCCGTTCGCCCTGGGTGGTCCCTTCCTGGATGACCGCTGCCGGGGTGCCTCCCTTGCCGTTCTCACGGAAAAGCGCAGTTATTTCAGGGAGTTTGGACATGCCCATGAGGATCACCACGGTGGCCGACGATCGGGCCGCCAGGGCTACGTCCTCACTGAGCGCGTGCTCCCGGGTGGTGCCTGTTATAACCCAGAAACTCTCGGCAATACCGCGGAGGGTAACCGGGATGTGCTGGCTGGCGGGAACGGCCAGGCCGGAGGAAATCCCCGGAATCACGGCGACTTCCATCCCGTGGGCAGCTGCATGGGCCATTTCCTCGGCCCCGCGTCCGAATACAAACGGGTCACCGCCTTTGAGACGGACCACGTGCTTGCCGCCATTGCCCCGGGCGACGATCAGGTCGTTGATCTGGGATTGCCGATAAGCCACGCAGCCTTTACGCTTCCCGACAAAGATGCATTCGGCCCCTCGGGCGTATTCGAGCAACTCCCTGG
Organism: Robiginitalea biformata HTCC2501; assembly: GCF_000024125.1. Lineage (NCBI taxonomy): Bacteria > Pseudomonadati > Bacteroidota > Flavobacteriia > Flavobacteriales > Flavobacteriaceae > Robiginitalea > Robiginitalea biformata. The sequence goes on from NC_013222.1 coordinate 3,488,560, forward strand.
CCACCAGTGCATCGTAGAGCACAACATCCGCCCGTTCCAGGGCCCGCAGGGCCTTGAGCGTAATGAGTTCCGGGTCGCCGGGCCCGGCGCCGATAACCGTTAATATACCTTCAGGACGCATGGCTGAGTTCTTTTTGTCGGAAGGCTGAAGCTTCGGAGAGGAAGTTGCGCGCCTGTTCCAGGTATTCCCTTGCAAAGCCGGCGTCCGGCGCATGGCGGTTCATCCGCAATACGGCCTGTCGAAACGAATCGTTCCCGAATCCGCGCGGCTGGTCGATAAAATGGGTGTCAAAATCTTTCAGGATGGCCGCATGGGAATTTACCGCGACGTCCTCGGAAGTGAGCAGTGCCTTGGCTGCGTGGATTTGCGCACTGTAGGCATAGTAGATAGAAGCGGCCCATTTGCCCGCTTCCAGGGCCTTTTGCGCGTCCTCCAATTTCTCTTCCGCTTCGAGCAGCAAGGTGGAAATCAGGTCGATGACCACCCCGGCACATTCCCCTATGCCGATCGCCTTCTCGTACTTTTTATCAGTGCCCCAATCGATAAAATCTTCCGGGGTCAGGTCGGAAACATCGGAAAGCGGCTTGAGCTTGTCGTAAAAGTAATGCTGCCCCTGTTCCTGGTAATAGCGATCGTAGGGTTGGCCGCCGCCGTTTTCCAGGTAATCGTCCAGGATAATGCGCAGCGCCTGGGGACCCCGCTTGGACGGAATTTTGATCACCTTGTCGGCGAAAATCCCTTCACCCCCGCCGCGGTTACCGCCACCCAGCAATACCTGTAGGGCCGGTGCCACCCGTTTGTCGCGGGTACGAACCGACATGCCCTGGAAACCGATATGAGCCATGTTGTGCTGCCCGCAGGCGTTCATGCACCCGCTGATCTTGATAACCACGTCCGGGTTGTGGATAAAGTCCGGGTATTCCGCTGCAATTACCCTTTCGAGTTCCGTCGCGATTCCCGTACTGCTGGCAATCCCCAGGTTGCAGGTATCCGTACCCGGGCAGGCCGTAATGTCCGCGGCCGTATTGTACCCGGGTTGGGCCAGGCCGATTTTTTCGAGTTCATTGTGGAAATACGGCAACCAGGCTTCCCGGACAAATGGGATCAGGATATTCTGGCGGAGGCTGAGCCGGATTTCCGAAGCGGCGTACCTGGCAACCAGGTCGGCCAATTGACGCGCTTGCCGGGTAGTGAAATTCCCCAGGAAGACCCGAAGCCCAACCGCCACATACCCGTCCTGCTTCTGCCGGATGGTATTGGTGCGTTTCCACGCCTGGTAGGCCTCCATGTCCGCAGGAACCGGGATATCAGGGGGAGTCGAAGCAGGCCGGGGTTGCGGATAGGCCTCCGCGTCGATGGGATATTCCCTGACGGGAATCCCGGGGGTTTCCTCGGCCAACAGCTCCCGGAACCGGTCCAGGCCAATATCCCTGATGAGGAATTTCATCCGGGCCTTGGCCCGGCTTTTCCGTTCCCCATACCGGTCAAAGACCCGGAGAACCCGCTCCATTAACGGGATAATCTGTTCCTGGGGCAGGAATTCGTACAGCACGTCCGCATGGCGCGGCTGGGCACCCAGGCCGCCCCCAACCAGGACTTTGAATCCCCGCCGGCCGGCTTCCACCCGGGCGATAAACCCGAGATCGTGCATATAGGAAAGCCCGGTGTCCGCATCCGATGCGGAAAAAGACACCTTGAATTTCCGACCCATCTCCTGCCCTACCGGGTTCCTCAGGAAATATTCGAAAAGCGCCTGCGCATAGGGGGATACGTCGAAAGGTTCCCCGGGGTCGATCCCCGCGGTCTCACTGGCCGTTACATTGCGGACCGTATTCCCGCATGCTTCCCGAAGCGTGACGGCATCCCTTTCGAGTTCCGCCCACAGTTCGGGGGTTCGGTCCAGGTCCACATAGTGGATCTGGATGTCCTGTCGTGTGGTAATATGGAGGATCCCGGTAGAATAGGTGTCGGAAACATCGGCAATGCGGTGCAGTTGCCGCGCAGTCACTTTTCCGTAGGGAAGTTTGATCCGTACCATCTGCACCCCGGGTTGCCGTTGGCCGTAAACGCCGCGGGCCAGCCGGAGGCTTCGGAACTTCTCCTCATTGAGCTCGCCCTCGCGGAACTGCCGGATCTTCCGTTCCAGTTCAACAATATCCTTCTCAACCACCGGGTTCTCCAATTCTGTGCGAAAGCTTTTCATATATCTATTATTCCTATGGATTTTATAGTTTATTAGACGCATTCTTTCCGGGCAGGAACGAACAGGCAAAATCAGGTGTGCAGGCCGCACTCCCGATTCTCGAGCACCTTGGTCGGGTCAAAATACGTATGCTCGTTCGGCAGGTCTCGGGATGCCAGGTAGACGTCCAGCTGCGAGTCGTTCCAGTAATAGAACGGGCTTACCTTGAGGATCCCGTCCTTGCTCAGGCTCAGGATATCCAGGGTGTCCCGGTGTGCCGTCTGCCCCTTCCTCAGGTTCGTGAACCACACGTCCGGGCGGTGTTCCGACATGGCGCGCCGGAAGGGTTCCAACTTCACCTGTTCGGTAAACAATTCGTGGCGGGGGTCCTCGATATCGGGGATACCCATAATGGCATCCCGATGGGCCGCCGTCTGTTTGGGAACGTAGAGCCGGATATCGAGTTGGAGTTTGACAATGAGTTCTTCGGCATGCCGGTAGGTTTGCGGGGTATTGTAGCCCGTGTCGCACCAAATTACCGGAACGCGTCGGTCGATGTCCGTTACGGCATGCAGGATGGCGACCTCATACGGCCTGAAATTCGTGGTGAGTACCGGCCGTTTTGCCCGGTCCAGGGCCCAGGAAATAATTTCTTCCGGCGGAATGCCTTTCAGTTGCTGGTTCAGGTGTCGGACCTGAGATTCGGAGATAACCATAGTATTAAATCTATTGACTTACTAGACTATTTGATTTCAAAACTACACTTCTTTTCCAAACCTCAACGTTAAAATTTGATAAAATGTATGATTACCCTATAGTTTTAATAGATTTTTAAAATTTTCGGGGGGATGTTGCCAAATTGACAACCCCGGGCATAGCGACTCCCCGGGTCTACACAAAATCGGCCAGCGTATGGTTCCGGTATACGGCCAGGGCGCTGTCGCGCACCATGAGCATCAGCTTATGGACCGAGCAGGCAGATTCGTCCGGGCAATCATCGCAGGGTTCATAAAAATTCAGGCTGACGCAGGGTACCATGGCGATGGGTCCTTCCAGTACCCGCATGACGCTGGTCATCCGGATTTCACCCGGGTCCTTAATCAGGTAGTAGCCTCCGCCCTTCCCCTTTTTGGACCCCAGGAATCCGTTTTTGCGAAGCGTCAGGAGGATGCTTTCGAGGAACTTCTGGGAAATATTCTCGTGCCGGGCGATTTCGGCAATCTGAACGGGTTCCCTGTCTTTCTGCGCAGCCAGGTAGGTGAGCGCCTTGAGCCCGTATTTCGTTTTCTTGGATAGCATAGTACCAAGATAGGCAAAATAGACCTACTTCCCCTATTTTACGGCATCCAGGGCCTGCCCCAGGTCGGCGCAGATATCATCCGGGTGTTCCAGGCCCACGGATATTCGCACCATCCCGTCGGTTATCCCGGATTCCAGGCGGTCTTCCGGGCTCAGTTTGCTGTGGGTGGTGGAAGCCGGGTGGGTGACGATGCTGCGGGTATCCCCCAGGTTGGCGGATAGCGAAAGCAGTTCGATCTGGTCAAAGAATGTCCTACCGCCATCGACGCCCCCCTGCACCTCAAAGGCGACTACGCACCCCCCTGCTTTCATTTGCTTCTTGGCCAGTTCATATTGCGGGTGGGTCTTTAGAAAAGGGTATTTCACCCAGTTCACCTTGGGGTGGGACGAGAGGAACTCGGCGATTTTCAGCGCATTCTCGCAATGGCGGTCTACCCGTACCGCAAGGGTTTCCATGCTCTTGGACAGGAGCCAGGCATTGAACGGTGAGAGCGCCGGGCCGGTAATCCGGGAAAACCTGTATACCCGGTCTATCAGTTCCCTGCTGCCCACGGTAATCCCCGCCAGCACACGCCCCTGACCGTCCATGAGCTTGGTTCCGGAATGAATGACCAGGTCGGCCCCGAACCGGATGGGCTGCTGGAGGTACGGCGTGGCAAAACAATTGTCGATGACAAGCAGCAGGTTGTGCTTACGGGCCAGTTGCCCGAGGGCCTCCAGGTCCAGCACATCCACTCCGGGATTCGTAGGCGATTCCGCATAGAGGATCCGCGTTTCCGGGCGGATGAGCGCCTCGGCCTCCTCCAGACGGTCGTAGCGGAAGTAGGAATGGCTGATATTCCACTTGGGGAAAACCTGCGTAAACAGCGTGTGGGTAGACCCGAAAACGGAACGGGAAGACACTACGTGGTCGCCGCTGTTGAGCAAGGCGGCAAAGGTGGAAAATACCGCGGCCATCCCGGACGCAAAGGCAAAACCGTCTTCGGCCCCTTCCATCTTGCAAACTTTCTCAATCCATTCGGAGGTATTCGGGTTTGAGTAGCGGGAGTAAATGGTCCGCTCCTTTTCCTCGGCAAAAGACGCCCGCATATCTTCGGCGTCCTCAAATACAAAGCTGGAAGACAGGTAAAGCGGTGCGGAGTGTTCGAGGAACTCCGTCCGGTTGATCTGCGTACGGATGGCTTCCGTCTCTGGCTGATGTCTCTTTTTCATGACCTGGTGTTCTTTTGGTTTCATGGCGGGGCTCCCGCGCCGCTGTGTTTTTTAATCTGCAAATCCCTTCTCGGCAATGCGAAGAATGTCCCCGAAAACGCCCCGGGCGGTAACGGCTGCACCGGCACCCGCCCCCTGGATCACCAGGGGTCGTTTCCCGTAGGATTCCGTGTAAATCTCTATCAGGGAATCCGCATCCTTTACCTGGCCGAGCGGGCTGTCGGCGGGCACGGATACCAGCTTCACTTCCAGGTTGCCCTTGTCCTGCTGCAAGTCGCCGGACAGGTCGCCCACATAGCGAAGTACATGGCCCGCCTCCTGCCGGTCGCGGATGGCCCCGAAGTGATCATCGAGTTGGGACAGGGATTCCAGGAATTCCTCCCGGGTCCCGCCCCGCAGTTCTTTGGGAATCAGGTTTTCGATGGATACATCCCCGAATTCGTTCTGCAGGTCGAGTTCGCGGGCGAGGATAAGGAGTTTGCGCCCCACATCGTTGCCCGAGAGGTCTTCCCGGGGGTCCGGCTCGGTAAATCCTTTGTCCAAAGCTGCCTGAACGCAGGCAGAAAACGAGGTTCCTCCCCGGGAAAAGGTATTAAAAATATAACTGAGCGACCCGGAAAACACCCCGCGGATACGCGTAATGTTCTCCCCGGACAGATGCAGGAGCTGTATGGTGTCGATCAGCGGCAGGCCGGCCCCGACATTTGTTTCGTACAGGTACTGCTTCTGATGGGATTCGAGTTCCTCCCTCAGGAGGCTGTAGAAATCGTATCCCAGCGTATTGGCGACCTTGTTGGAGGAAACCAGGTCGAACCCGTTCTCCACAAAATCGAAATACCGGGCCACAAAATCCTCGCTGGCCGTATTGTCCACGGCAACCAGGTTCTCCAGGTGGTGCGACCGGGCGTAGTCGAACAGCTCCGTAAGCTGGTAACCCTCCGGGGCGCTGGACAAGCGGGAACTCCAGTCCGCTCCCACGCCTGCCTCGTCGAGCAACAGCCGGGTGGAGTTGGCCACCGCAAAGACATTCAGGCGGATGCCTTTGCGCGCCTCGATCTTGTCTGCCGAGGCGAGGAGCTGGTGCATCAGCGTGCTGCCAACCGTCCCCACGCCGAACACCGCCAGGTTGATCTTCTTGCTGATCCCGAAAATCTGTCCGTGCATCACGTTCAGCGCCTTGAGCGTATCGGCTTTGCGGACCACCAGGCTGACGTTCTTGCCGGTCACTGTATTGTTGAACAACAAGGGGATCACCTGGTTGCGGATCAGCGCGTTATACGGTTTGTGGAAGGTGCTCAGGTCCTGCCCCACGATAGAAATGACCGAGACGTCCGAAGTCATGTGGATCCGGGTGATGTCCTGGTTGCGAAAATCCTCCTCGAACTCCGCTTCGAGCGCTGCCTTGGCGCGCTGCGCCGCATCCGCCCGTACCACCAGACCGATACCCCGTTCCGAGGAACCCTGGGAGATAATCCCCACATTGATCCCGCTCTGTCCGAGCGCCTTGAAAATCCGGGCATCCACGCCGACCTTGCCGAGCAGCCCCCGTCCCTCCAGGTGGATCAGGGCCTCGTGCTCGATGACCGAAAGGGAGCGGATACCGTCCCGGCTGGACCGGGCGCTGATCAGCGTACCCTCCCCGTCCCCGTCAAAGGTATTTAGGATGCGCAACGGGATATTCTTCTCCAGGAGCGGAATAATGGTTTTGGCATGGAGGATCGTCGCCCCGAAATTGGCCAGTTCGTTGGCCTCCGAATAGGAAAGCTGTTCGATGCGCCGGGCGCCGGGGACCAGGTCCGGGTTCGCCGTGTAGATGCCGTTGACATGGGTGTAATTCTGCAATTCGGCAGCGTTCAGGTAGTTGGCCAGCAGGGAAGCCGTGTAATTGCTCCCATTGCGGCCCAGCGTGGTGGTCTCCCCCAGGGCGTTGGATGCGATGAACCCCGTGACGACGGCCACGGTGTCTGCCTGGAGCCCGGAGAAAAAGCGGTTGACGTTTTCCCGGGATACTTCGTCCAGTACCTGGGCGTTCCCGAAGCCCGAGTCCGTACGGATCAGCTCACGCGCATCTACGAGTACGGCGTTCAGGCCCCTGCCGATCAACAGCTTGGTTATCAGCCGGGCAGACAGCAACTCTCCCTGGGCCAGGACCTGGTCTTTGATCTTCGGGCTGTAATCGCCCAGCAGGCGTACCCCTTCCAGCAGCCTCGCAATCGCTTCAAAGGAATCCCCCAGACCGACATTGGAGAACGTGTGCCGCTGATAGTTTTCGAAACGGCTGAAAGCCTCGCTGTAATCCTTCCCGTCCGCGGCCAGTTCCAGCAGTTCTTCGAGCTGGTCCGTGGCCTTTTCCCGTGCGGACAACACCACCGCTACGCGTTCCTTTTCCGCTACGCGTGCCGAAATGATATCCAGGACGCGGTCAATGCCCTCGCCGTTGGCCAGGGATTTCCCGCCGAACTTCAGCACCTTCAGGGGACGCTGTCCGGTGCCACCGAAAACGTCCTGCAGCAGCTGTTCCATCTGGTCGAATTCTATCAGGAAGGCATCGTGCCCGTGCACGGAATGGATTTCCCCGTAGGTGACATTGGAATTGACCTGGGCGAGCTGTTTATAGGTCTCCTTGTTTTCGGCAGCCGTAAAAAACAAATCGGAATCCACCCCGATGATATGGATATGCGTGGCGCTTTGCTGGAGCCGCTGGAAGGCCTCTTCCCCGCCCCTTGTAATATCGATGGTCTTCAGGAGCTGGTTGGTGAGCTTGTAAGCCGCCAGCTGAAAACGTTCCTGCAGCTTCTTGCCGTGGTGGAGCAGCCAGCTTTCGACGTTGAACAACCGGGACTCCTCGTTTGTACTCCGGCGAAAACGCTGCTTAAACGACTCGGGGGTCCGGTAACAGAGCATGGCGTGCATCCGCGCATCGTGTACGGGTTGGGAGGAATTTACCAGGAATTGCTCCTGTATCTGGCAATTGGCGATGAGCCAGTCTGTCGACTTCCAGTCGGAAGCCACCGGGATCAGGTGGGTTGCCAAATCCGGGCGCAGAGCTGCCATCTCCCAGGCAATCCCGCCCCCCAGGGAGCCGCCAATCAGGGCAAAGAGCTTGTGGATGCCGAGGTATTCCAGACCCAGGAGGAAGATGCGCGCAATGTCCCCGGCGATAAAATCCTTGTAATTCTCTATCAGGAAACCGTCATAGCCGTTTCCGGGAACATTAAAACAGAGTACCGTGTAAGTCTCCGTGTCGATGCACTTGCCCGGGCCCACCAGGGACGTCCACCAGCCGTCCGGCCCGGCGACGTTGGAATTTCCCGTGAGGGCGTGGTTTACCAGCACAACGGGGGCCGTGTGGAGTTTCCTCCCGAAGAGCTGGTACGACAGCTCGATCTGCTGGGTAACGCCTTTTTCGGTGGTAAAGGCGTTTAACTGGATATGTTGCAATGGCGATGCTTCCATGGTTTTATTTGAAGGCCGTTCCGTCCGGGGCGTCCGTTGGGCACCCATCCGGAATACGGATTGCTTTAAATGTCGGCGTTAAAAAGAAAATGGAAGCGGGGCAGCGCCCGGTTGTTATCTGCCCCGCACCGCGGCAGCCAGCTGGCCCCGATCCCGGTCCGGGTTAGAATGTAGCACCTTCTTCGATTGTGCGAAGGGTTGCCAAGGCTTCACTGGGTCTAGTCCCTCCACCTTTCTTGATAACGAGTCAGTATATATGTGAACGTCTCGGCAAATATAGGGATGCCATAAGGGAAATTCCCAATTTCGGGCCGAATAATTTAATAGGCAAAGCTTTTTGTCCCAGCCCGATGCCTTTGGCCCGGGCCAACACCACCGGCTACAGGCCAAAGGCTTCCCTGACCGCGTCCACGGCGTCCAGCTTCTCCCAGGTAAAGAGTTCCACCTCCTTGGTCACCCGCCCGTTGTACGGGGATTCAAACACCTTGGTAACCACGCGGGGTTCTTTGCCCATGTGTCCGTAGGCGGCGGTCTCCAGGTAGATGGGGTTTCGCAGCTTCAGCCTTTCCTCAATGGCAAAGGGCCGCATATCGAACAGTTCGGCAACTTTCGCCCCGATCTGCCCGTCGGTGAGATTAACCCTGGAGGTGCCGTAGGTCGTTACGTTGATGGAGGTTGGCTCCACCACCCCAATGGCATAGCTCACCTGTACGAGGATCTCGTCGGCCACCCCGGCTGCCACCAGGTTTTTGGCCGCATGGCGGGCAGCATAAGCCGCACTTCGGTCTACCTTGCTCGGGTCCTTGCCGCTGAAGGCACCGCCTCCGTGGGCACCTTTGCCCCCGTAGGTATCCACGATGATCTTACGGCCCGTGAGGCCCGTATCCCCGTGGGGTCCGCCGATAACAAATTTACCCGTCGGGTTGATATGGTATTTGATCCGCTCGTCGAACAGGCCCCGCAACCGTTCTGGCAGGCCGGCCACTACCCGGGGAATCAGTATTTGCAGCAGGTCCTTCTTGATCCGGGCCAGCATTGCGGCGTCGTCCGGGTCAAACGGGTCGTGCTGGGTGGAGATGACAATCGTATCGATACGCTGCGGCTGGTCGTCATCGGAGTATTCGATGGTTACCTGTGCCTTGGCGTCCGGGCGCAGATACGGAATCGCATCGGATTCCCGGCGAAGCGCGGCGAGCTCCTGAAGGATCCGGTTGGCGATGTCCAGCGCCAGGGGCATATAATTGTCGGTCTCCCGGGTGGCATACCCGAACATCATGCCCTGGTCCCCGGCACCCTGAAGTTTTTTATCCCCCCGGTCCACCCCCTGGTTGATTTCCTGGGATTGCTCGTGGATAAGGGAAATCACCCCGCAGGAATCCCCGCTGAACTGGTAGGCGCCTTTGGTATAGCCGATGTCGTTGATCACCTCCCGGGTAATCTGTTGCAGGTCTACGTAGGTATGGCTCCTGACCTCTCCGGCCAGGACCACCTGCCCGGTGGTCACCAGGGTTTCGCAGGCAACCTTGCTCTCGGCGTCAAAGGCGAGGAAATTATCGAGGAGCGCATCGCTGATCTGGTCGGCGACCTTATCGGGATGTCCCTCGCTTACGGATTCGGATGTGAATAAATACGGCATGTGCGCGTTTTTAATGCGAGACAGCCGACGGATCGCGGGGATGCAAAAAGCGCATTGACTGTCGCCCTGAGAGCGGAGCAAACTGCTTTAGCATTTTTGGTGGTCCGGCTCAATTCCGGATCAGAGGTTGCAATCAGTCAAATCTGTCCTCTGGAAAACAATGGCGCAAAGGTAATGAATTGGCCGGAATCTGAAACCCGGCGGGAGCGGGTTTTTAGCACCCCGAATTCGCGTCCCCATCCTTTCAGGGTCCGGCGATACTTCGTATATTGTGTGCCCTTTTCAGACGTTACCAACCGAAAGAACAAACGTATGCATATTGCGGTTGCCGGCAACATCGGCGCAGGGAAAACCACCCTAACCAAATTGCTTTCCAAACACTATCAGTGGGATGCGCATTTTGAAGATGTGGTGGACAACCCCTACCTGGATGATTTTTACACCCAGATGGAGCGGTGGAGTTTCAACCTGCAAATCTACTTCCTCAACAGCCGGTACCGGCAAATTCTGCGAATCCGCGAAAGCGGGAAGGACGTCATCCAGGACCGGACCATCTACGAGGACGCCCATATTTTTGCCCCGAACCTGCATGCGATGGGGCTGATGACCAACCGGGATTTCCAGAATTACACGAGTTTATTCGAACTGATGGAAACCCTGGTGATGCCGCCGGACCTGATGATCTACCTGCGCAGTTCCATCCCGAACCTGGTCAACCAGATCCACAACCGGGGGCGGGAATACGAAAATTCCATTTCCATCGACTACCTCAGCCGGCTCAACGAACGCTACGAGGCCTGGGTACACAGCTATGAAAAAGGCAAGTTGCTGATTATCGATGTCGACAAACTGAACTTTGTGGACAACCCGGAACACCTCGGGGAGGTCATCAACCGCATCGATGCGGAAATCCACGGGTTGTTCTAGTTCCGCCCCCCCCCCCGACGAGCCCGGATCTGCCCGCAGGCCCTTTCACAAGGCGTAACTACGCGTTGGTCGTTCCGCAAGACGGGACTTGCCGCCGGGCGTTTTGCAAGACGTAACTTCCCGCTGGCCGCGCTGCTTGCCGGGGTACATTTTCTAAATAATGCCGATCGACTCCCCATGGCGGATCACCTCCTCGGACTGGTCCACCAGTAATATGGGAATATGCGTGTTTTCGGCAATCAGGTCCCGGACGCGCTGCATCCTTTTGGTGTGCCGCACACTGCGCAGGTAGATGGCCAGTACCCGCCCCGGAAACTGCCGGGCAATGGCCAGGTAGATATCCGCATCCCGCTCCCCGCTGTCCCCTATCAGGATAAACGGCATGTCCGGGTAGGTTTTAAAAATATTCTCGATCTCGTGCCGCTTCTGGGGCACGTCCTGTTTCTTCCGCTTCCAGAAACTGGCCATACTCCGCAAGAGGATGGGACCTTTTGGAAATCGGTTATTGCTGAGGAAGAATTCCAGGTAGCGATACAGGTTCCAGGGGCTGTGGCTTACATAAAAAACGGGATTCGCACTCTGGCCGTCGCGACCCCGGTGCAGCCGGTGGTAGAGTTCCGGGGCTCCCTTTAGCGGCAGGCGCCTTTCCACCCCTTTGAATAGCGTATTGGCAATAACCTGCCACTTCAGGTAGGACGTTACCCCGGTGTGCAGGATCGTGTCGTCGATGTCGGTGATCACCCCGTATTGGGCGCCCACGGCTGGGATCATCAGCGCCCCGGGAAACCGGTTTTCCCCCAGGACCGGGCGGGAGAGCTTTTCGGTGCGGAACGAAATCTCAAAGTGTACCCAGCCCTCCCGGTTCACCAGTTTTCCGAGTCCGTCTACCTGCTCGTCCAGCAGATAATACCCGTCGGAACCCGTTTCCACCTCAAAGCAGCGGTCGTCGGGGAGCCGGATGGTCAATGGCGTATGCCGGATTTCATCGGTCTCAAAGCGTTTCCAGCTGTTCAGCAGGAGTTTGACGATCCCCTTCTGAGCCAGGTCGATGGTCTCATCCTCCAGTGCCCGTCCGCGGATATACAGGCGGTTTTTCGTGCCGTAGCTTTGGAAAGCCACGATCTGCAGCGGGTCTTTCCTCCCCAGCCAACCCATATCAGAGATGCCAGTTTTGCGGCCAGAGCCAGATAATCAGCAGGCCGGCCCCTATCCCCAACCCAAAGGAGATACCGATCCAACGCCCCAGCTTCCGGGTACCCAGCACGGCCGCCATGGCCCCCTTGAAAGCCAGGTTGGAGAGGGATGCCAGCAAAATGAGTTTCCAGCCCGTGGAGATTTCCAGGCGATCCTGCCGCATAAGCTGCGAAAGGGAGAGCGTAATGGCGTCCACGTCCGTGAGCCCGCTAATGACCGCCAGGCCGTACAGGGCTTCGTTCCCGTACTCCTGCTTGATAAATGCCACTGCCAACAGGATCAGGCCGTAGAGCAGGCCAAATATCAGGGCGCTTTTGAACTGGGCCGGATTTTTAGGTTCCGGGACGGACTCCACGGAATCGTCCCGGTTCATGCGCAGGTAAATCCAGACGCAGATTCCGACGAGCACCAGGAATTCGGCCAGTAATGGGAGGATCATTGCGGGCAGGTGTTGCGGGATAACCACCCCCACTTCCACCAGCACTCGGATCACGGCAACCGCGGAAGCGGCCACGATGACAAAAGCCGCCATGATGTGTACCGCGCCGGATTCCTTGGTTTTCCGGGCATAACTCACCGTAGTGGCCGTACTGCTGATCAGCCCCCCCAGGATGCCCCCGGAGATGGTGCCTGCCCTGGCACCCATGAATTTGTAGATAAAATATCCCACCACACTGATGCCCACAATCAGGGTAACCATCAGCCAAATGCTGCGCGGGTTGAGCACATCCAGGGGGCCGAAGGTTTCGTTGGGCAACAACGGCAGGATGACCAGGGAAATCCCCGCAAATGTCATGATGGCCGCCAGGTCTTTTTCCTGCAGGTCTTCGATAAAGTCGTGGAGTTTGTCCTTGAGGTAGAGCAGAATTGCCAAGGCACCCCCGGTAACCACCGCGATCATCCGTTCGCCCATGACCAGGTAGGCCCCGATGGCAAACATCAGCAGGGCGGCCACCTCCGTGGTCTGCCCGATGTCCGGGGTGTCCGAGCGGCCGTTCTTGATCACGTTCGCGGTAATCAGCAACCCCCCGAGCACCAGGCCGAATGCCGGCATGATCAGCGGACTGTCATACACCCGGCTGAGCATTCCGGACAGCACCCCGAGCATGGCAATCAATGTAAAAGTACGCACCCCGGCCATCTTTGAGTCGGCGTGCTGCCGCTGCAAGCCGGTGAGCATCCCCAGTCCGAATGCAATGCCCAGGTTGATCAGGTCTTCGTACTCCATGGCCCATGAAGATAGCACAGCTGGCCTTGACGGGCAAACGCGATCCGGATTATTCGGGGCCTGCCACAAAAAAACCCCGGCTTGCGGCCGGGGTTCGTTCTTCAGGTAAAGGGTTTAAGACCCAGGAGGTCATTTTATTCCTCCACCACCTTTTTCACTTTTTTCACGTCTTTTTGGACTTCAACTGAAGCTTCAGCCTCGGTGTAGTTTTCCAGGCTGACTTTTACATCTTCCTCCGTCCCGGTGAAAGTCACCTCCTCAACAGTCTTTTCCCCGTCTACACTGGTGGTGGTAGTCACGTAGGCCGTAACGGTGCCGTCCTCATTCTCATCCATCTGCACCTGCAGTTGCTTCTGGACTTCGCTGCCTTCCGAATAAGCCGCCAGACCGTCCGAGGACAGCGCGATACTCGGGGCGATAACCAGCGCCACCACAGAGATCAGCTTCAACAGGATGTTCAGGGAGGGTCCCGAGGTATCCTTGAACGGATCCCCGACGGTATCCCCAACCACGGCTGCCTTGTGGGCATCCGTGCCTTTGCGGCCCTGCTCTTCGATCATCTTTTTGGCATTGTCCCAGGCACCCCCGGCATTGGATTGGAAGATGGCCATCAATACGCCTGCGGAAGTAACCCCTGCAAGCAGGCCTCCGAGCATTTCCGCACCCCCGATAAAGCCAATCGCGACAGGTACAGCAATGGCCAGCAGCCCGGGAAGTACCATCTCTTTAATAGAGGCCTTGGTAGAAATTTCCACGCATTTCTCGTATTCCGCCTTCCCGTCGGCTTCGTCAAATATCTTCCGGTCGGCCGCAGAGGCCTTGGAGATATCCGCATCGTACTTGCGCATGACGGCAAGGGCGGCCTTCAACTCGGGGATATCCCGGAACTGCCGGCGGACCTCTTCGATCATCGACATGGCGGCACGCCCCACGGCATTCATCGACAGGGCCGAGAACACAAAGGGCAGCATGGCGCCCACCAGGAGACCTGCCATGATATCCGGCTGGGAAACGTCGATCGCGGTGACTTTTGCCGTTTTCATGAACGCGGCAAAAAGGGCCAGGGCCGTAAGGGCGGCAGAGGCAATCGCAAATCCTTTTCCAATGGCAGCTGTGGTATTCCCCACGGCGTCCAGTTTGTCGGTGCGCTCCCGCACTTCCCCGGGCAGTTCAGCCATTTCGGCAATCCCCCCGGCATTATCGGAAATCGGGCCATATGCGTCAACGGCCAACTGGATCCCGGTGTTCGCCAGCATCCCAACGGCTGCGATGGCAATCCCGTAAAGCCCGGCAAAGTAGTGGGATACCAGGATTGCGGCAGCGATCAGTAAAATCGGGATAGCCGTGGACATCATCCCCACGCCCAGGCCGGCGATGATATTCGTGGCGGACCCGGTCTCGGACTGCCGCACGATGGCGTTCACCGGCTTGGTCCCGGTTCCCGTGTAGTATTCGGTGACCTTCCCGACCAGCAAACCGGCCACCAGGCCGGCGATTGTCGCCAAAAAGACGCCCATGGAAGTAAACTCCCGACCGCCTTCAGTCCATGTTTCCGGAAGCATGGCGCCAATCAGGAAATAGGAAACCACCAGCATCAGGGCTGCCGATCCGAATTCCCCGATGTTCAGGGCCTTGTGCGGGGAACCGCCGTCCTTCACACGGACAAAGAAGGTCCCGATAATGGACATGACGATTCCGGCACCGGCCAGTGCCAGCGGCAGGTAAACGGCCCCCAGGCCGTTAAATGCCCCCTGGAACTCCGGGAGGACCACAAAAGAAGCCCCCAGTACCATGGTACCGATGATGGAGCCCACATAGGACTCGAACAGGTCGGCCCCCATCCCGGCAACGTCCCCCACGTTATCGCCCACGTTGTCGGCGATGGTAGCGGGGTTCAGCGGGTGGTCTTCCGGGATGCCGGCTTCCACCTTCCCGACCAGGTCGGCCCCCACATCGGCGGCCTTGGTGTAGATACCCCCGCCCACACGGGCAAACAGGGCAATGGAAGAAGCCCCGAGGGAGAATCCTGAGAGGACGTTAAGGACCTCATCGATCCCCCAACCCTGGGCACTGTAGATCATAAACAAACCGCTCAGGCCCAGTACGCCGAGCCCGACGACACCCATCCCCATGACGGATCCGCCTGCAAAAGCTACTTCCAGGGCTTTCCCAAGGGAGGTCCGGGCGGCATGCGTGGTGCGTACATTCGCCTTGGTGGCAACCTTCATCCCGATAAACCCGGCAAGGGCGGAGCAAATGGCCCCGACGATAAAGGACACGGCAACCATGCCGTTGGAACCGGCTTCATTCTGCCCCTTAAAGAATAGCAGAACCGCCACGGCAGCGACAAAAATCGAAAGGATTTTGTACTCCGCCTTCAGGAATGACATGGCCCCGTCGGCAATATTTTTGGCAATCCGGGCCATTTTGGCATCCCCTTCTTCCTGCTTGGATACCCAGGCGTTCTTCACCAGGACAAAGAGCAGCCCCAGGACGCCGAAGGCTGGTAAGAATTTCACGATTTGTTCCATAATGTAGTCAGTATAGTTTCGTTAATGTAATCTGAAAGTGTTGCACTTTTTTTAACATTTTAAGCGCGAGCAAATGTAGTAAAATACCGGACAATAAAAAAAGCCCTTAACCATGCGGGATTAAGGGCTTTGCGGTGCGCAGGGCCGTCGGTCAGATCATGAATTTCCGGATGGTTTTGTATTCGCTGTCCTCATAGCGCCGGACGCAACTGCGGTAGATTTCCCGGGCTTCTTCCGCATTGCCCCAGCCACCGGTATCCACTTTCTTCTCCTCGAGATCCTTGTAAACCTGGAAAAAATGCTCGATTTCCTTCAGCCGGTGGGGATTCAAATCGCTGATATCCCCCTTCAGGCTCCAGATCGGGTCGTTCAGGGGCACGCAGATCAGCTTCTCGTCCGGCCCTTTTTCGTCCGTCATGTGGAACACCCCGATAGGGCGCACCTTCATGACCACCATCGGGTAGGCGGGTTCCGTGGTCAGCACCAATACATCCAGGGGGTCCTGGTCCAGCGCCAGCGTCTCGGGCACAAACCCGTAATCCCCGGGGTACATCATGGAAGAAAAAAGCGTGCGGTCAAAGCGGATTTTGTTCAGGGTAAAATCGTATTCGTACTTATTCCGGCTCCCTTTGGGGATTTCGATCAGTACGTCAAAAGTAACCTCATCATTGTTTGTCATAGGCAGAGATTGTAGGCGGTGGCGGCTCCCGCACCGGCGGTTGGCACCACCCGGTTATCCGGGATTCGCCCCGGGCTGCAAAACTACGAAAAAACAGCCGTTTGCCGTCCGGAAATCAGAAATGGAAGCCAAAGGCGCCGGTAACGCTGAAAGCCCGGGCATCCGGATTATCCAGGTAGTTCCCCCGGAAATTGAAATCGATCCGGAAGATCTTGAAGATGTTGCCCACCCCCACGCTGTACTCCCAGTAGATGGAGTCATCCGGGGCCTGCAGGGGGATATTGGCCGGGCTGTTGAGGAGCTGGTTGGCCTCGGAAAGCTGCCCCCAGACCCCGCGGAGCCCGACAATTTCCCGCAGGTTCCAGTCGCGCAGCAGCGGGATGCGCGAAAACAGTCGGCCGTTGAAGTTGTGCTCCAGGTGGAGGGAAGCGTAAGTGTCCGTAACGAATTCGTAAAAATCCAGGTTCGGGAAGGTATTGTAGATGGAAAACAGCGTCTGGTTCCCGGGTACCACGTTGAGCATCACCAGGGGGACCTCCCCAAAGGTCTTCCCGACCTCCACGGTGCTCAACAACCTCCCCATGCCGCCCACCTGCCAGGGCTGGGAATAGGAGAATTGCACCTTGCGGTAGTCGAAATCGCTTTCCAAAAATCCCTGCAACCCCTGGGTATAATGCAGCAAAAGCGTGCTGTAGGTGTCGTTCACATCCCGACGTTCCACGCCGTAGCCAATGGTTTCCTTCCCCGGGGTGTAGATGAGCGTGGTGGTCAGGTCGAATTGCCTG
Organism: Robiginitalea biformata HTCC2501; assembly: GCF_000024125.1. Taxonomy (NCBI): domain Bacteria; kingdom Pseudomonadati; phylum Bacteroidota; class Flavobacteriia; order Flavobacteriales; family Flavobacteriaceae; genus Robiginitalea; species Robiginitalea biformata. Next base: position 3,505,690 of record NC_013222.1, read on the forward strand.
ACCTCCGAGGCGACGCCCCCCGGGGCCTCCGGATCCAGGTAGTCCAGGCTGAAAACATCCGGCAGGGCAGACCGGAGCGTGCGCAGCGATCCCCCGAACCGGATCCTGAAATTCTCCAGGGGTTCTATATCCACCGCCAGGGTAGACAGGTTGATGTTTGTCAACCGGTTGTTATTCCCCACGGTAAATACGGCCGAGGAAGCCACGCTCCGGCCGAGCACGTCGTTGGTGGCGGTCAGGCTCAGCCCGAGTTGCTCGATGTCGCGGCGGTTGCCCCCCGAGAGTATCAGCCGGGTTTTGCGGTCCAGCAACCATTTACCCGAGATCCCGTACTTGACTTTTTTGTCCAGGAAGCCATAGGCCATATACCCCTCCAGGCGCCAGGGGTCGTTCTGCCCGAAATAGGTCCGCGCCCCACCCCTCAGACGGACACCCTCTGCATCGTTGTACCCGAAAACGCTGTAGATGTTTCCCAGATCCAGGTTCCATTTGTCGATCTCCACGTAACCGGAACCCAGGATGCTGACCAGGTTGTAATAGGTATTGAATTTCGGCACCGTCCGCAGCGTGTCCAGCAAGGTGTAGATCCCCCGTTCGTCCTTGTTGAGTGCTTCCAGCCGGTTGGCGGACCAGAAAGCGTCGTCCCGGTTGAACACCCGAGGGTCGAAAGGGTCGGATTCCCCCTTGTAGAATGCCCGCCCCCTGGGACGATTAAAGACATAGTTGTCGTAAACGGTGGTGCGCTTGCCGTAGACCCCCCGGGATTCCTCCTTTTTGTTCAGCGCAAAATCGCTGAGCATGTAATCCCTTTTGAGCAGGAAAACCGAGTCCGAAAGCACGTCGAATTCCTGTTCGATGTAAATTTCCTTGACCCAGTTGATATTTGCACTCCGCGTCACGGCCAGGTTGATCCTGGCAACCGCGTAGGTGGTGTCATTTACCCAGAAATCCCCCTTGAAGGTCAGTTCGTTTTTCCGCCGCGGGTAATAGATGATGTTGTAGCACCACTTGTCTCCCAGGAAGGCAGAATCCGCCAGGACATAATTATAGGTGTCCACCCCCGTGGTTGAAAGCGGGCTGGTAAAACTCTTGTCGAAAAACTTCAGGTAGTTGTCGTAGATGTCGTATTCCGAATAGAGGTCCTGTACAAAGGCGATGATTGCCTGGTTGTTGCTGAACCCGGAATTTTTGTTGCCCAGCACGTCTGTGCGCTCCTCCCCGATCCGGTTGTCCCCGTAGACCCGGGAGAACTTCTCGTTCAGGAATATCGGCAGGTAGGTCTTGCCGGTGATCCGGGAGGTATCCAGGTCTTCGAAAATAAATTCCAGCCCCCGGAATACGCGGCTCTCCATCAGGCTGCTGTCGATGGTATTCAGGTCAAACTCAATCTTCTCGTAGGTGTCGTAGGCGTACTGGTCAAAAAGCTTCACGCCGTTGCGGCGCTTTTTCTCCCAGATTTTCCGCAGGATGTCGATGGCCGGATTGTCTTTTTTGGGTTGCCGGCCCATGTAAACCACCACTTCGTCCAGCTCCTCCCCGGATTCCTCCATCTCAATCCGCAGGCCCGTATTGACCCGCTGCTCCAGAACGATCCGCCGCGTGGCATACCCGATGTAGGAAACCACCAGCGTATCCCAGACGGCCTCAGACTCCAGGTAAAACCTGCCGTCGTCATTGGTAATGGTGCCTTCGGACGAGCCCGCAAACAGGATATTGGCAAACGCCACCGGGTCTCCGGATGCATCTACCACCAGCCCCCCGGCCTTGGTTTGGGACCAAAGCACCTGGCAGGCGAACAGCAACAGGATTGGGAACAGATAGCGGCGTACGGACATGCGTCGAAATTCGAATGGGCATGAGGTTTCCGGCAGGGTCCGGGGAGATGAGGGTGGTGCAGGCGCGCCGGGCCATAACCTGTCAGCAGCCCCTCCGGACCTTTCCGGCGGGGCTAATATACGGCAGCAAGCGGTGCCGATTACTTATATAACACTTTCTTAACAGCGGCGATTACGTCCTCGCTGTTGGGCAGCCATTCCTGCAGCAGGACCGGCGAATAGGGTGCCGGGGTGTCCGCGGTATTCAATTTGATGATGGGGGCGTCCAGGTAATCGAATGCCTTTTGCTGTACCTGGTAGGTGATCTCGGTAGCCACATTTCCGAAGGGCCAGGCCTCTTCCAGGATCACCAGGCGGTTTGTTTTTTTGACCGATTCCAGGATGGTTTCATGGTCCATCGGCCGGACGGTCCGCAGGTCGATGATTTCACAGGATATCCCTTCGGAATCCAGCTTTTCTGCCGCTGCGTAGGCCTCTTTGATAATCTTTCCGAAGGAAACGATGGTGACGTCGGTTCCTTCCCGTTTAATCTCCGCCACCCCGATCGGAATCGTGTATTCCCCTTCCGGGACTTCCCCTTTGTCCCCGTACATCTGTTCGGATTCCATAAAGATTACCGGGTCGTCGTCCCGGATGGAGGCTTTAAGCAGCCCCTTGGCGTCCTTCGGATTGGAAGGCACCACCACTTTAAGCCCCGGGCAGTTGGCGTACCAGCTTTCAAACGCCTGGGAGTGCGTGGCCGCCAATTGGCCGGCGGAAGCGGTCGGGCCCCGGAAAACGATGGGGATATTGAATTGCCCGGCAGACATCTGCCGCATTTTTGCGGCGTTGTTGATGATCTGGTCAATACCGACCAGGGCAAAGTTAAACGTCATGAATTCAATGATCGGCCGGTTGCCGTTCATGGCAGATCCCACGCCGATACCGGCAAAACCAAGCTCGGAAATGGGGGTGTCAATCACGCGCTTGGGACCGAATTCGTCCAGCATGCCCTTGGAAGCCTTGTATGCCCCGTTGTACTCGGCCACCTCCTCGCCCATCAGGTAAATGGATTCGTCTCGCCGCATCTCTTCGGACATGGCTTCGGCAATGGCTTCTCTAAATTGTAGTGTCTTCATGTTATCTGGGTGTTCGCTGGTTCGCAATTCGGTAACAAAATGCCCACAAAAATAGAAAAATATCGCGCAAAATACGGGGCGGCGACTTCAAAAAATCAGGAAATTTTTACTATGCATGCATAGTATTTCTGAAATATATTGGCTATCTTAGCAGCCACTTTCAATCCTAAAGCTATTGAAAATATGAAGCTATTAGTTTGTATCAGCAATGTGCCCGATACTACCTCCAAAATCAATTTCACGGCAGACCAGACTGCTTTTGATACCACCGGCGTGCAGTTCGTCATCAACCCGAACGACGAATTCGGGCTGACGCGGGCCATGTGGCTTAAGGAGAAGCAGGGCGCAACCCTGCATGTAGCCACCGTCGGGACGGCCGCTGTGGAACCTACCATGCGGAAGGCACTGGCTATCGGGGCCGATGAGGCCATTCGCATCGACGCGGAGCCGAAAGACGGCTTATTTGTGGCCCGGCAGCTGGCCGAGGTGATCAAAAACGGGGGGTACGACCTGGTGATTGCCGGGAGGGAGTCCATCGACTACAACGGTGGCATGGTCCCCGGGATGATCTCCGCCCTGCTCGATATGAACTTCGTCAATAACTGCATCGGGCTGGAGCTCGACGGCACCAAAGCCACGGCCGTACGGGAAATCGACGGCGGAAAGGAAACCCTGGAAACCAGCCTGCCGCTGATTATCGGCGGCCAAAAGGGCCTTGTGGAAGAGAGCGACTTGCGGATCCCGAATATGCGGGGGATCATGATGGCGCGTCAGAAAAAACTCAGCGTGGTTTCCCCCGTGGACATGCAACCGGGAACCGAGGACAAACGCTTCGAAAAACCAGCGCCGAAAGGCGATGTAAAACTCGTGGACCCGGGCGAGCTTGACAAACTCGTAGATCTGCTCCACAAGGAAGCCAAAGTCATTTAAACCGCTGCTGCAGCGGCCCGTTACGGGCACGCTCGCTCAACCAAAAACATTCAGACATGTCAGTACTCGTATATACAGAAACAGATAAAGGTAAATTCAAAAAGAATGCCTGGGAAGTGGCCAGCTACGCCGCGGCCCTGGCCGAAAAACTCGGTACCGAGGCCGTGGCAGTTGCCATCAACCCATCGGACCCCGGGGCGCTGGGCACCTACGGCATTTCCCGGGTGCTCGAAGTAAGCGAACCCCGTCTGGAAACTTTTAATGCCCGGGCGGCGGCGGCCGTAGTAAAACAAGCGGCCTCCCAGGCCGGGGCAACCGTAATCGTGGTCAGTTCCAGCGCGGATGCCCGGTTTATGGCTCCTATACTGGCCGGGGTCCTCAAGGCGGGATACGCCCCGAACGTCGTGGGCCTGCCCGAGCAGACGGACCCGATCGTGGTCCGCAGGACTGTATTCAGCAACAAGGGCTTTGCTCATACCCAGCTAGACGGCACCCTGGGAATCATCGGGGTGTCCAACAACGCATTCGGGGCCGTGGAAAAAAACGGGGACGCCACCGCGGAAGCCTTTTCCCCGGAACTCCCCGATTCCCTGTTCAGCACAAAATCGGTTTCCGTGGACAAGGCCACCGACAAGATCGCCATTGCCGATGCGGAAATTGTCGTCTCCGGCGGCCGCGGCCTGAAAGGCCCTGAAAACTGGGGGATGGTAGAAGAACTGGCAGAGGTTCTCGGGGCGGCTACCGCCTGTTCCAAACCGGTTTCCGACATGGGATGGCGGCCCCACAGCGAACACGTCGGCCAGACGGGGAAGCCCGTGGCCAGCAACCTCTACATCGCCATCGGGATCTCCGGGGCCATCCAGCACCTCGCCGGGGTGAACGCTTCGAAAGTCAAGGTGGTTATCAACAACGATCCGGAGGCGCCTTTCTTTAAGGCCGCCGATTACGGAGTGGTTGGCGACGCCTTTGAAGTCGTCCCGGAACTCATCGAAAAATTAAAGGAGTTTAAGGCCGAAAACGCCTAATTTTTGTTAATTTGTCCCTTTAATAGGGCTGTTAAATAACCCGTCCCTGTTGTTTAACAGCCTTTTTTAATTGCGCGAACGATCTATGAGCCTTGTACGGTTGAAAATAAAAGGAATTTCCTATAGTCAAACCCAGAACGGGGCCTATGCCCTGATCCTGAATGAGGTGGAGGGGGATCGAAAACTCCCCATCGTGATCGGTGCATTCGAGGCGCAATCCATCGCGATTGCCCTGGAAAAGGAAATCAAGCCGCCCAGGCCGCTCACGCACGACCTTTTCAAGAATTTCGCAGACCGTTTCGATATTGTAATCAAGCAGGTGATCATCCACAAACTGGTAGACGGCGTATTTTATTCGAGCATTATCTGCGAACGGGATAAAATCGAAGAAATCATCGATGCGCGTACCAGCGACGCGATTGCCCTGGCCCTGCGGTTTGGGGCGCCGATTTTCACCTACAAAACCATTTTGGACAAGGCGGGTATCTACCTGAAGTTTTCCTCCAAGGATAAAGAGAAAGAAACCGGGGACGACAGCATTGTGGTGGATGAAATCCTCCAGGAAAGCGAAGCCGTGGAAATCGATTCCGGGGCTGCGTCGGCCTATAAGGAAATGACCCTCGAGGAGCTCCGCGCCGAACTGGACAAGGCCGTAGCCAGTGAAGACTACGAGAAGGCGGCCAAATTGCGGGATGAAATCTCCAAACGCAAATAGTTTGTCAAGGACTATCCGGTTCAAAGCGATCGCATGCCTCGGAATCACCGGGTTTGCCCTGGCCTTTCCCGATCAATTATCCGCCCAGGTGGACAGCCTGGCCAGCACCGCCCTGGACACCACCCTGTTGAATGACGCGCAACCCAGCCAGGCAGTGCCCAATCAGGGGTTTACCCTGGAATCGCTTGGCCGCGGGGCACTGGGCATGGCCGTCCTGCTGCTCCTCGCCTTTGCATTCAGTGCCAACCGCAAACGGATCAACTGGAAAACCGCAGGTATCGGCCTGGGCATCCAGCTGCTCCTGGCCATCGGCATCCTGAAAATACCGGCCGTCCAGTGGTTTTTTAATATGCTCGGGGGGTTTTTCAACAGCATCCTGGAATACACCCTGGCCGGGAGCACCTTTATTTTCGGGAACCTGATGGACCTGGACAATCCGAATATCGGCTATGTATTTGCCTTCCAGATTTTGCCGACGATCATTTTCTTTTCGGCCCTTACCTCGGTACTCTATTACCTGGGCGTCATCCAGAAAATAGTTCGCGGGCTGGCCTGGCTCCTGACGCGTTCCCTGGGTATTTCGGGCCCGGAGAGCCTCAGTGTGGCAGGGAATATCTTTCTGGGGCAGACGGAAGCCCCGCTGCTCATCAAGGCCTACCTGGAAAAAATGAACCGATCGGAAATCCTGCTGGTGATGATCGGGGGCATGGCCACGGTAGCCGGGGGCGTATTAGCCGCCTATATCGGGTTCCTGGGGGGGAACGATCCGGCACTCCGCCTGGAATTTGCCCGCCACCTGATTGCCGCGTCCGTTATGGCAGCCCCCGGGGCAATCGTCGTTTCCAAGGTGTTGTATCCCCAGACCGAGCCGGTGGACAGCGTCATCCGGATCACGGATGAAAAAATCGGGAGTAACCTGTTGGACGCCATTGCAAACGGCACAACCGAAGGCCTGAAACTGGCCGTAAACGTCGGGGCCATGCTCCTGGTGTTCGTAGCCTTTATCGCCATGATCAACGGAATACTGGACTGGACCGGGGGAACAACAGGCATCAATGCCTGGATCGCCGAACGAACGCCCTACGAGAACCTGTCGCTCGAAGCCATCCTGGGGGCCGTTTTTGCCCCGCTCATGTGGCTGATCGGCGTACACGCAGACGATATGATGCAGATGGGGCAGCTGCTGGGGATCAAGCTGGCCGCCAGCGAATTTGTAGGGTATATCCAGCTGGCAGACCTCAAGGACGGGGCAGGCTCCACCGGCCTGGGGTACCAGAAATCCATCATCATGGCCACCTACATGCTCTGCGGCTTTGCGAATTTCGCCTCCATCGGCATCCAGATCGGGGGCATCGGTTCCCTGGCCCCGGGACAGCGAAAAACCCTGTCCGAATTCGGTATGCGGGCCGTTCTGGGAGGCACGCTCGCCTCGTTGCTCTCGGCCACCATCGCCGGGATGATCCTGGGGTAAACCGGGGTTGATAACTGTTGGATAATTGCCGGCGGCCTGCCCCGTGGGAACCCTGTGAAATTGTTTATTTTTGATTCCGGCCGGGACCGACCCCGGCCGCATTCGGAAGACGATATCCCCATGAAACAGTACCACGACCTGCTCCGGCACGTTTTGAAAGAAGGATTGGAAAAAACCGACCGTACCGGCACGGGAACGGTAAGCGTATTCGGCTACCAGATGCGCTTTGACCTCTCGGAGGGATTCCCCCTGGTCACCACCAAAAAAATCCACGTGAAATCCGTCATCCACGAACTGCTCTGGTTCCTGCGCGGGGACACGAATATCGCATACCTGAAAGAGAACGGGGTCCGCATCTGGAACGAATGGGCAGACGAAAACGGCGACCTGGGGCCTGTTTACGGGCATCAGTGGCGCAACTGGAACAGCGAGGGTCTGGACCAGATTGCCCAGGTTGTGGAAACCATCCGCAACAACCCGGACAGCCGCCGGATGCTGGTGGCCGCCTGGAACCCGTCCGTTTTGCCGGACACCTCCAGGACATTTGCGGAAAACGTCGCCGACGGCAAGGCCGCCCTCCCCCCCTGCCACGCCTTTTTCCAATTTTATGTCGCCGACGGGAAACTCTCCTGCCAGCTTTACCAGCGTTCAGCGGACATCTTCCTGGGAGTTCCCTTCAACATCGCCTCGTACGCGCTGCTGACACTGATGGTGGCACAGGTCTGCAACCTGCAGCCGGGGGAATTCATCCACACCTTTGGCGATGCACATATCTACAACAACCACCGGGAGCAAATCCGGCTGCAGCTCAGCCGGGAACCCCGGCCGCTGCCGACCATGGAACTCAACCCGGAGGTGACCGACCTGTTCGCTTTCCGCTACGAAGACTTTACCCTGCACAACTACGACCCGCATCCGCTGATCCGGGGGAGGGTTGCTGTTTGATCCGCGTATCCCGTAGGCCCGGATAGGTGCCCGATCGGGGACCGGGCTGGACTACAGCCGGGAAATTCCCTATCTTTCAGGAAAAGCATGAAATGCCCGTTACCGCTACCCTGGCAGACCGCCTGCTAAGTACCCGATCCCATTCCGAAGCCCTCTGCCAGCCCTTACAGACTGAAGATTACGTCGTACAGCCCATCGAGGACGTCTCCCCGCCCAAATGGCATCTGGGACACACCACCTGGTTCTTTGAGGAGTTCGTTTTGAAGCCCTTCGTCCCGGGCTATTCGGTTTTTCACGAAGATTACGCCTTTGTTTTTAACAGCTATTACGAAAGCCTGGGCGAACGGGTGATACGGGCCAACCGCGGCAATCTCTCCCGTCCCTCCGTGCAGGGGGTCTACAAATACCGGCGCCACGTTACCGAAAAACTGATGGAATTCCTGGAAGGCGAGGTGCCCGCAGAGGCCTGCGATCTTGTGGAAGTGGGCATCCACCACGAACAGCAACACCAGGAACTCCTGCTTACCGACATCAAGTATATCCTGGGCAACAACCCCTTGCTCCCGGCGTACAGCGACTGCGGGCCGGAGGAATTTCCAAAGTTGGGGGCCGCGGAATGGATAACGGTTCCCGGGGGACATTACGATATCGGCCACCGGGGGGAGGGCTTCTGTTTTGACAATGAGCTCGGGCGGCACCAGGTACTCCTGGGGGATTTTGAAATTGCCAGCCTGCCGGTGACCAATCGGGATATGCTGGATTTTATCGCTGACGGGGGCTACCGGCGTTTCGACCTCTGGCACGCCGAAGGCTGGGACTGGGTAAACCGGGAAGGCATCCGGGCGCCCCTCTACTGGCACGAGCGGGACGGGCAGTGGCAGTATTATACGCTAAAAGGCCTGCAACCGGTAGACCCGGAAGCCCCCCTGGCCCATATTTCCTTTTACGAAGCCTACGCCCTGGCCGAATGGAAAGGTTTCCGGCTGCCCACCGAATTTGAGTGGGAAGCTGCCCAGGAGGCATTTGGCTGGGGCAACCGCTGGGAATGGACCGGAAGTGCCTACCTGCCCTATCCGGGATACCGGAAAGCCCCGGGGGCGCTGGGCGAGTACAACGGGAAATTCATGGTGAGCCAGCACGTGTTGCGCGGCGCTTCGGTGGCCACCCCACATGGCCATTCCCGGCCGACGTACCGCAATTTCTTTCACCCGCACCTCCGGTGGCAATACACCGGCCTCCGGCTGGCCCGCTAAATTTCAATATCCGATGCAGCAAAAAACACCCACTGCCACAGAGGCCTTCTCCGAAGCTGTCCGCAAGGGACTGACCCAGTACCCGAAAAGCCTGCCCTCCCGATTCATCTACGATGCCCGGGGGGATGCCCTATTCCAGCGCATCATGAAAATGCCCGGCTACTACCTGACGCGGTGCGAAACGGAAATATTCAACCGGCACAAGGAGGCGATCGCCAGCCGGTTTGCCGACACCGGTTCCCCTTTTAACCTCATCGAACTCGGGGCCGGGGATGGAAAAAAGACCCGGTTGCTGCTCCGGGAGTTGCTCCGGCTGGATACCCCTTTCAGCTATATGCCGGTGGATATCAGCGAGAATGCGCTCTCCGGGCTGGTGGCCACACTAAAGCAGGAACTCCCCGACCTCCGGTGTTCCCCCTGGCAGGGTACCTATTTTGAAGTCCTCCGGGAAATCGGCCGGATGAAGGACCAGCGCAAAGTGATCCTTTTCCTGGGGTCGAATATCGGCAACCTGTTGCACCCGCAGGCCCTGTCGTTCTTAAAGGAACTCCGGGAAACTATGGGCCGTGAGGATTATTTGTTTATTGGCTTTGACCAGAAAAAGGACCCGGCCACCGTCCAGGCGGCCTACGACGACCCCGAGGGGATCACCGAAGCCTTCAACAAGAATATCCTCGGGAGGATCAACCGGGAGTTGGGCGGTACATTCGACCCGGGGAAATTCCGGCATTGGGAGGTCTACGACCCGGAGACGGGCACGGCAAAAAGCTACCTGGTGGCCGGGGAACCCATGCGCGTGGAGGTTCGGGATCTGGACCTGGAGGTGGAATTTGAACGATGGGAAACGATCCACACGGAGATCTCCCAGAAGTATGACGACCGGGTGGTGGAATGGCTTGCCCGCGAGGCCGGGCTGGTTATCGACGGCCACTATGCGGATTCCCGCGGGTACTACAAGGACTACCTGTTTCGTTTGGCCTGATGCCGCAGGGCCCGCCCGATCCGTTCAGTCCGTCGAAAACCCGGTTGCCGGAAACGGGCTTCCCCCGCGTAGCCCTATAAAACAAAAACGGGACGCAGCCGAAAGGCCACATCCCGCTTTGCGCTTTGCATTGCGTATTCCTAGATTTCGATCACGGCATTTTCAGCACCGGCAAAATCGTTCCACTGGTAGCGGTCGGCAGCTTCGTCATTGACATAGGCCCCGTCTACCAGGTAGCGGAATTCGTAAGAGCTTTCGCTGGGCAGGTCAAAGGTGCCCTTGAAGGTGCCGTTCTTCAGTTTTTTCAGGAGGCTCCCCTTGGGATTCCAGTTGTTGAAGTCCCCGACGACTGCAACTTTCTTTGCATCTTCGGCCGGGACGGTGAATGTTACCTTACAGACCGGCTTGGTTTTCAGGTATTGTTTTTTAATCGCCATAATTGGAGTGTTTTCAGTGAATTTGTGTACTTGTAAATAACGCGACAAAACAAATCACAAAACCCTTATAAAACAATAAGTTAAAGCAGAATTATGAATTTGATAAAATTGGATTTACAATGCGTCTAAGTTTTTAATAAACCCGGCATTCCATTAGCAGTCGTGTAAGTATTCACCCGACAGGTTTTCGGAAGCGCTCGACAGGTTTTCGGGAGCACTCGACAGGTTTTCGGAAGCTCTCGACAGGTTTTCAAGAGCGCGCGGCTGGTGTTACGGGAGCGCGCGGCAGGATTTCGGCAGCCCGGGATCAGGCAACAGGGTTATTTCAGCAGTTCCACCAACTGGTCCAGGTCGTTCTCCGAATTGTAGCAATGGAAACTTACCCGGATCCCTCCCCCCCGCCTGGAGCAGACCAGGCCGGCGCCGCTCAGGCGCTCCATCAGGGCGTCTTCGGAGCGGGGAATGTTGAAAATCGTACTGTGGCGGGGCCGGTGTACAACCGGGGTATCCAGCCCGAGGGATTGCAAGGCCTCTACCACCTGGGCACTCATGGTGCGGCTCTGCGCCTCAATCACATCCAGGCCAATGTCCTGCAGCAATTCCAGGGATTTGTTCAGGCTGCCGAAGCAGAGCAGGTCCAGGTGCCCGGGTTCCAGGCTGCGCGGGAGGGATATCCCCTCCCGTCCCGAAAGGTCGTGTCCCGAGGCGTTAAAGCCCGAGGAAGGAGGTTGGAATCGCTCCGTTGCCCCCTGCCCGAACAGCATAAATCCATTGCCATTTCCCCCCAGGAGCCATTTGTACCCGCTTGCCCCCAGCACGTCGATGCCGCTGGCTGCCAGATCCAACTGGAAGGCGCCGAGATACTGGGTCCCGTCCGCAATGATCAGCAGGTCCGGAAATTCGGATTTCACGCGGGCCAGGAAATCCGGTTCAATCAGCAGGCCGTCTATCCACCGGACGAGGCTCAGCGCCAGCACATCCACGGGCCCTGTGCGCAGCGCCCCGAGGATCTGCTCCTCTGGCGAAGGGTCCGACGGGAGCACCTCTACCCGGAAATCCCGACTGAGAAACGGCCAGTTCAGGGACGGGTAATCCCCTTCCAGCAAAACTACCCGGCTCCCTTTCGGCAGGCCTTCCAGCAGGAGGTTCAGGCCAATGGAAAAGTTCGGGACAAGGGCCACCTGGCCAGCCGGGCAGCCAAAACAGGCTCCTATGCGCTCCCGGGTCCGGTCCAGGATATCCAGGCAGTCCATCTTATGGACGCTGCCGCCAATGAGGTAGTCCAGGTCGTGCTCCTGCCGCCACTCCAGGACGGATTCGTGCAGCAGTCCCCAGGCTGCTGTGTTCAGGTAGGTATATCGCCTCAGGGCGGGGAACTGGTTGCGGAAGTGCCGGAATGGAGTCATGCAGGAGGCTCGAAAAGGGTTATCTTTGCTTTAAAGATAGCCATTCGGATGTTCTCCAAAAACAAAAATAACCGGGAGCTGGACCTGGAACAACACGAACAGGTGGAATACGCCCAAAGCCGTATCCGACAGAAAAAACGGCTTTACGCGCATTTTGTGATCTTCCTGATAGGCAGCGTATTCCTGATCGTCATCAATAAGATCCTGAAATACGGGGCGGAATACGACTGGTTCCTCTGGGCGATGCTCCTCTGGGCCTTCCTCCTGGCGATCCACCTGGTCAACGTCTTCATCACCAACCGGTTTATGGGCCGGGAATGGGAACGCGCCCAGCGCGAACGCCTGGTCCGGAAACAAAAAGAGCGCATCCGGGAGCTGGAATCGGAAATCGCCTCCACCCCCCCTCAAGGCGATACCCCGAAAAAAAAAGCGCCGTGAAAGAGATTATCCTCATTGCGGCTGCAGGGGAAAACAACGAGCTGGGCCGGGAATCCGACCTGCCATGGCACCTCCCTGACGATTTTAAGCGTTTTAAAGAGCTGACCATGGGGCACCCGATGATTATGGGGCGCAAAACCTTCGACACCTTCCCAAAACCCTTGCCCGGGAGGAAACACATCATCCTCACACGAGATCCGGACTATCGGGCAGACCATCCGGCATGTCGCGTGGTGGATTCCATGGACCGGGCCCTGGAAGCAGCGGACGGGGCGGAAACCGTCTATATTATCGGAGGGGGTGAGATCTACCGCCAGGCGCTGCCACTGGCTACGAAAATTGAATTGACGCGTGTTCACGGCACCTTCCCGGCGGACACCTTTTTCCCGGAAATCGACCGGAACGACTGGGATCTCACAAACTCCCACCGGCATCCCGCGGATGCGCAACACGCACACCCCTTTACCTACCAGACCTACGAGCGCAAATCTTAGAATGCTTCTCTCCGGGGAACCTGTTTATGCCCCAATTGCAGAAGCACTTGCCGCATCACGCCGGGATCCCCGTTGGTCAGCAACTCGTGGCGTACCGGTCCGCCGGCGTCCCGCAACAGTCCTTCCCTTTCCAGGATAGCCCTGGACTGCCGGGCTACGGGAAGCCCGCAGTCCAGGATCCGGACCCCTTCGGGCAGCAGGTGCTCCAATGTGGGCTTCAACAACGGGTAGTGGGTGCATCCGAGTACCAGGTAGTCGATCCCCTGGAGGAGCATCGGTTTGAGCAATCGCTCCAGGATATCCCGCAATTCCGGATCGTCCGGCCCGGCGGATTCGATGCGTTCCACAAGATCCACCCCTTCCTGCTCCACAATTTCGATGCCCGATCCGAAATTCCGCGACGTAGAGGCGAAGAGGGAGCTGGAAAGCGTCCCCCGGGTGGCCAGCACGCCGATTTTCCCCGATCGGGAATTCAGGGCAGCGGGTTTGATGGCGGGCTCGATCCCGATAAACGGCACCGGGAATTCGGCCCGTAACCGGTCAATCGCATTCGTGGTGGCGGTATTGCAGGCTACCACGATGAGTTTACAGCCCCGCTCCAGCAGCCAGCGCGTATTCTTGCGTGCAAGCTCCAGGATGGCCCCGGGCGATTGTCCGCCATAGGGGGCGTTGGCACTGTCGGCCAGGTAGATCGTGTGCTCGGCAGGCAGCAAACGAACCAGTTCGTGCCAGATCGTGAGCCCCCCGACCCCTGAGTCGAATACCCCCACGGGCGCATCTCTCGGATTTCGTTCCATTACCCGTAAAAATAAAAAAACCGCCCGGGGAGGGGCGGTTTCTCAATCTATTAATTTTCGTGTCAGAAGCCGAGCTCCTGCTTTACGTCGCTGAGCAGGTCCTTGCCGGTTGCCACAATCACCCCGGAACCCGGGCTGGAATCCAGAACGTACTGGAAGCCCTGGGCCGCAGCCACCTTTTCGATGGCAGCCTTGGCTTTCTTGGAAATCGGGTCGAACAGTTCCTGCTGCTTCTTGGCCAGCTCCTGCTGCGCAGCTTGTTGCGCTTCGCCGATATTCCTTTCAAAGCCCTGCAGTTCCAGCGCCCGCTTCTGGTTTTCTTCCTGGGACATGGAACTCGCTTCGTTGTTGTATTGCGTGAATTTGTTCTGCAATTCATCCAGGGAACTCTTGATATCCGCCTGGTAGGTTTCCTGGAGCTTCTTCAGCTCCGCCTGGGCAGCCTTCATTTCCGGCATCTGCTGCAGGAGCTCCGCCACATTGATGTGTGCCGTCTTGTGTTGCGCCTGGACAAAACCGGTGGCAGCCACAAACATAACTACTGCTACTGCTACCTTAATTACTTGTTTCATGATTTCTAATTTGCTATTTGAGTTTACTATTTATTGAATTGCCAGTTAGTTATCCGTTATTGTATCCTTGGCCTGTTCGGTGGCATTCTGCCGTTCTTCCTCCCGGGCCTTGCGTCGGGCCTCCCGCTCTTCGAGGAGCTTCTGGCGCCGGGCCTCGTAGGCCTTTTTCCGTTCTTCCCGCAACTTCAGCTGCTGCGCCCGGTAATCCTCGGCTTCCCTGGCGCGGGCCTCGGCGGCCTCCTCGGCGCGCTGCTGGCGCTCTATCAGGGCCTCCGAAACCGGCTCCTCCGCCTCTTCCGCTTCGAAATCCTCGAGGCGGTCGTTCCGCTGCTGCGGGGGGCTGCTGACCCTCCGCGTCCGGGCGATTGAGCGCAATACCAAGTCGCTGATATCGTGCCTTTTTTCGGAGTACAACATTACAACATCCGCAGATTTATCAAAAATAAAATCATAACTTTTATTGGCTCCGATTTTCTGTACTTCGTTGAAAACCTGATCCTGTATCGGCTGTATCAAACGTTGTTTCTGCAACACCAGATCGCCATTCGGTCCAAATCGATCCTGCTGGTAATCCAGCAATTCGTTTTCCAGGATTGCAATTTCTTCTTCCCGCTCGGCGATCAATTCATCCGTCAACAGTACCCGCTCTGCCTGCAGGTCCTTCTTTTGCTGGTCGATGGCTCGTTGCCGCTCTTCAACTTCCGATTTCCACTGCAGTACCTTGTTGTCCAGCTGGTCGCTGGCTTCCCGGTACTCCTCGACGTTCTCCAGGATGTACTCCATGTCCACATACCCGATGCGGACGCCGCGCTGGGCCAGGGCCATTCCGGAAATGCAGAGGGTCAGGGCTGCACAAATAAATTTTGATCGCATCACAGAACTGTTTTGTCTAATAGAAAATATCGTGCCAAAATTATTAAATCTTTTATAATGAACGACTTAACAAATATGGAAATCCGGAAAAACCGATGCGTCGACTAGAATTGCTGCCCGATGATGAAGTGCGTCTGCCACCCGCTGGGCCCCGGATTGCTGTCGGGCCGGAGGTCGTCGTCGAACCCGTACCCGAAATCGATACCCAACAAGCCAAAGGCAGGCATGAAAATCCGCAGCCCCACCCCGGCCGATCTTTTTATTTGAAACGGATTAAACTCCTGAAAATTGTTGAAGGAGTTCCCTGCTTCTGCAAAAATCAGGGTGTAGATGGAAGCGGTGGGCTTCAAAGTGAGCGGATACCGCAATTCCATGGAGTACTTGTTGTAGACAATCCCGCCTTCCTGGTCCTGGGTAAGCGGGTCCACCGGCGTCAGGGAATTGTTCTCGTACCCGCGGAGCTGGATGGTCTCCCGCCCGTCCAGGGTAAAGTTTCTGCCCAGGCCGTCCCCGCCCAGGAAAAACCGCTCAAAAGGCACCTTGCCCACGTCCGAATTGTAGTTTCCGAGGAAACCAAATTCCGCATTCGTGCGCAATACGAGCTTGTCGACGATCCGCGTATACCAGTCCGCCTTGAATTTCACCTTGTAGTATTCCAGCCAGCGGAACCGCTCCTGGTCAATCTCCTCGAGCCGCTGTTGCAGGGCCGGGTCGGAAGGCTGCCCGAGTTGGGCGTCCTCTAGTTGCTGCTGGACGATTTCCTCCCCTTCCGCCTTCAGCGACCCGTAGTCTTTATCGCTGAAAAAGGAATACGGGGGCGTGAATTTCGCGCTCAGTTCAATGTTGCTCCCGTAAAGCGGGAAGATCGGGCCCGGCCCGGAGGAGTTCCGGGTAATCCCGATGGTGTACGCCAGGGAATTCGAACGGCCGTTGCCAAAATTGAACAATCCGGTCCGGTAATTCTGGAAATCGTAGATCTGGTAGCTCAGCGCATGGGAGATGACGAAAAAGTCGTCCGGCCATTGGACCCGCTTGGCCAGCCCGGCAGAAATCCCGGTGATGGAAAATTGCTGGTCCTTGTCCACGTCAATCTGGCCGCTGCTATTAAAACTCGCCAGGAACTGTTGCGTTCGGGATAGCGACAGGCTAAAGCGCACGGGTTTCCGACCTCCGAGCCAGGGTTCTGAAAAGCTCAGGGAATACACCCGGAAGGTCCGGCTCGCCTGCAACCTAAGGGCAAAACTCTGGCCATCGCCCATCGGTACCGGCGAATAGGCCTCCCCATTGAATAAATTCTGGATGGAAAAGTTGTTGAAGGAAAGCCCGAGGGTGCCGATAAAGCCTCCGCCCCCGTATCCCCCCTGGAGCTCAATCTGGCTCGCGCCGGATTCCACCAGGTCAAATTTCAGGTCTACCGTCCCCTCGTTCGGGTTCGGGTTTTCGATTTCCGGTTTAATCTGTTCCGGGTCGAAGAACCCGAGTTGCCCGAGTTCCCGGATGGTCCGGATAATATCGTCCTTGCTGTATCGCTGCCCGGGTTTCGTGCGGATATCCCGGTAGATGACGTGGTCGTTTGTCTTGTTGTTCCCGCTAACCGTTACGCGGTCCAGGAAGGTCTCCTTCCCTTCGATAATCCGGATCTCAAAATCGATGGTGTCGTTCTCGGCCGACACCTCCACCGGGTTGATCTGGGAAAACAGGTAGCCGTTGTTCTGGTAGAGGTTCGTCAGGTCGTCCCCGTCCGGTTTCGTGTCGTCGGCAATCCGCTTGCGCAACAGGACCCCGTTGTACGTATCGCCTTTTTTGATGCCCAGCACCTGGCTGAGCTGCCGGTCCGAGTACACCGTATTCCCGACAAAGTCGATTTCGCCAAAGTAGTATTTGTCGCCCTCCTCCACCTGGATGCGGATATTGATATCGTCATTAGACAGGCGTTCGATGCTGTCGGAGAGCACCCGGGCGTCCCGGTATCCGTTCTCGGCGTATTTGTCGATCAGCGACTTCAGGTCTTCCTGGTAGTCGTCTTCGATATACTTGGACTTTTTCCAGAAGCGACCGAACCGCTTCTCCTTGGTATTCTTCATGGTCCGCCGCAACTTGGCGCCGGATAGCTTTTCATTTCCCTCAAAGATTATATCCTTGACCTTTACCCGGTTGCCTTTGTCGATGTTGATCACCATGTTGCGGGCATTCGTCTCGGTGGTATCCACCGAGGTGGCAATGGTTACCTGCGCATTGAGGAATCCTTGTTTGCGATACTTGTTCTCGAGGAAGTTCTTGGTGTTGGCAATCAGGCTCTCGGTGATCTTTTTGCCTTTTTTCAGGTCCGTATCGTCCGCAATATCGGGAACCTTGCGCTTTGGGATGCCGTAAAAGGTCACGTTGTTGAGGGAGGGCCGTTCCTGGATGCTTAGTTCCAGGAAGATCTCTTCCCCTTCCACCCTTTCTATATAAAAGGTCACATCGCTGAACAGGTCCAGGCCCCAAAGCTTTTTGATGATATCGCTGATCTGGTCGCCGGGCACGGTGATGGGCTGGCCCTCGCGGAGGCCCGTATAGGTTTTGACTGTCTGCTCGTTATAACTTTGCAGCCCGGTCACCTTGAGCCCGCCGAGGATATAGGTCCGGCTGTTCTGGTAGGTGGTTTCCTGGGCGAAGGTCGGTAAGGTTGCTAGGAATGCCAGGGTTAGGAGAAGGCCTCTTAGTGATACGAATGCAGGCATACCACTAATTGAGTTGTTCGCTTGTTTTTCCAAATCTTCGTTCTCTGTTCTGATAATCTTTAAGCGCCTCTATCAGATGTTGTTCACTGAAATCCGGCCAAAAAACGTCAGTAAAATACAATTCCGCATAGGCAATTTGCCATAGTAAAAAATTGCTGATCCGGTGTTCTCCACTGGTGCGGATCAGCAGGTCCACGTCGGGCAAATCGTGCGTGTAAAGATGCTCATTAATAATTGCTTCATCAATATCCCCGGGGGAAATTATGTTATTTTTAACTTTGGTACACAGCGATTTTACGGCGGTTGTCAGCTCCTCCCGGGAACCGTAGCTAAGGGCCAGGGTCAGGGTAGTACCCGTGTTCTTCCCGGTCATCTCCATCACTTCCCGCAGCTCCTTGAGCGCCTTCTTGGGAAGCGACTCAATCCTGCCGATTGCCCGGAGGCGAATATTGTTGTCGTTAAGGGTCTTGAGTTCTTTCCGCAGGGAGGCTACCAGGAGTTTCATCAGGGTTTCCACTTCGAGTTTGGGCCGTTTCCAGTTTTCGGTACTGAAGGCGTAGAGGGTCAGGTATTCGACGCCGATCTTCGCTGCGGTTTCCACGGTCTCCCGAACGGCCTTTACGCCATTTTCATGGCCGAATACGCGTAACTTGCCGCGCTGTTTGGCCCAGCGGCCATTGCCGTCCATAATAATAGCAAGGTGCCGCGGCAGCCGCCCCTTTTTTATTTCCGCTATAGTGCTCATGTCGCTTTTCGCTACTCAAAGCAATCCATACAGGGTTTCCTCCCAAAAGTAAACGTCAGCGTCATCCCCGAAAAAACGTACCAGTCATCGCTGAATACGTTCCCGATCGGGCCGTCGGCCTGCTGTTCAAAATTGGACCCTGTCGGGTTGCTGGCATCCAGGTTATCCGTAAAGGTATACCTGGCGCCGATTTCCGCCCCCAGAATCAAAAACTGGTTCAGGCGGAGTTTGGCCCCGATGGTCATCGGGATGGCAAATGAACCGTCCCGCTGCCCCGTGTCAATCATCCGGCCGGCATCGAAATAATTGAAATCGTACCTGAAATAGGTTACCCCGGTATACAGGTAGGGCGTAAATGCCGGCCCGAGTTTGTGGAGGTTGTACTCCACAAAATTAAACTCCAGTCCGGCGGAAGCTTCGAGGAGGCTGTTTTCCATTTGCAAACCCCGCTGCTGCCGCGCCGGAATATCGGATTTCAGATCGTCCGCCTTAAAGCGGGCGTAAATGAGGTGGGCACGCCAGGCATAACGCTTGCTCTTGTTCCACTTAAAGAGCGCCCCGACGGCGGGTCCGGAGGGTGCGATATAATTCATCCTTCCGATGTCCCCGATATTGTTGGCCCCTCCACCGTATAAACCTACTTCATAGGTCTGCCCGTGCACCGCAACAGCGAACAACAGGCAAACAGCGGCAATTACAATCCTCATCGAATCCAAAAGTTTGCAAATATAGCAATTTTAAGCCCTTGACAAGCAGCTTCCATTGCGCTATTTCTGTTTCCTTTGTAAAACAGGATTTACCGCCTTTTATTGCCCGGCCAACCGTCAATTCCGGCGGTCCTCACCCCAGAGGAGTTTCTTGCGGATGGTTTTGAAAAAGCTCTCGGAGGTGTACTCCACCATCCGGATGGTGAACGGGGCCCTGCGGACGGTGATTTCCGTTCCGTTATCCACGCTGGTAATGCGGGAATCCAGGGAAAGCAGGTGTTGTTGCTCCCGGCCGGAGACTCGCAGGCGGATGACCGTGTCGTCGTCGATGACCAGCGGGCGGGCGTTCAGGTTATGCGGGGCGATCGGGGTGATGACCAGGGATTTGGCAGTAGGCGCAATCACGGGCCCCCCGCAACTCAGGGAATATCCTGTAGACCCGGTGGGGGTTGCCACAATCAGGCCGTCGGCCCAGTAGGAAGTCAGGTATTCCCCGTCCAGATAGGTCTCGACGGTGATCATCGAGGTGGTATCCTTCCGGCTCACAGTCACCTCGTTCAACGCAAAATTCAACTGCCCGCCCCCGGGGGTATCGCCTTCCAGGCTGGCTTCAACCAGGCTGCGCTCCACGATGCGGTATGCCCCGGCCCGGAATTCTTCCAGGAGCGACCGCACTTCTTCCTTCCGGAACGTGGACAAAAACCCCAGGCGGCCCGTATTGACGCCCACTATCGGGATGGCCGACTCCCGGATATAGGTGATGGCCCGCAGGATCGTCCCATCCCCGCCAAAGCTGATAAAAAGATCAAAACTCCCGTCCAGGCCGCCGTTCTGGTCAAAGGTGTCGTACCCCCTGGAATCCAGCCCGAGATACCGGCAAAATTCAGATTCCAGGGCAACCGTGGATTCCCCGTCATCCAGTTCGTCCAGGATCTCCCGGACCGGCCCGGAAGCATCGTCGTTGTAGGTCTGACCGTACAGCGCGACCTTCATCGGAATTAAACGTTAAGGTATTTGTCGAGGTAGTTGGAGCGTTGCCGGAGGTCTTCCAGGAAGGCATCGTCCGCACTGCCCGTGAGGATCGTATACTGGTACCGGCGGAAGGACTGGATGACATCGTTGATATTCGTTTCTCCCATCTTCAGGGTTATTTGTACCCTGTCGTCTGCCATTTCCGTAATAAAAGCCCCGAGGAGCCGGGTGTTGTTGCTCTCGACAATCTGCGAGATCTCGCTGAAGCTGTAATCCTTCATCGGCTTGGAAACCACCAGGATGGCCCCGGGCTCCGTAAAGAAGGGCATATCGGTAAAAATCCCCACCACATCGCTCAGGTCGTAGTACCCCAGCACCTTGCCCTCAGGCCCCACAACCGGGAGCACGTTGGCCTCGTTGCGGGTAAAAACCTCCAGGATATCGATCCAGCTGGCTTCCAGGGGTACGAAAAAGGATTCGAGCTGGTAGCGGAACTCCTCCACCTGGCTGAGTTCTTCAAAGGCATCCATATCCGCTTCTGCCAGGAGCCCCAGGTATACGCCCTTGTCAGTGACGGCCACGTGGGAATACGTGGAGTGGGTAAAAAAGTGGACCGCCTCCTTTAAAGTGTCGGTCACCTCAAAGACAGGGATCGTGTTGATGATGTGTTCCTGTATGTGCATCTGGTACGCAAATTACTAATTTTTAAACTGCAAAAGGCATGCCTAATTTGTATTTTTGGGCGGTAACCGAATAAAAACCGATCAGATGGTGCGATTAAGCGTCAACGTCAATAAGATAGCCACTTTGCGAAATGCCCGGGGCGGAAATGTCCCCGACCTGCTGCAGGCCGTTCGCGACATCGAGGTATTCGGGGCCCAGGGAATTACCATCCACCCGAGGCCGGATGAGCGGCATATCCGCTACCGGGACGCCAGGGACCTGAAATCTGTGGTGGGCACCGAACTCAATATCGAGGGCAACCCGATTCCCGCCTTCGTGGACCTGGTGCTCGAAGTGGCTCCCGACCAGGTGACCCTGGTGCCGGATGCCCCGGATGCCATCACCTCGAATGCGGGTTGGGATACGGTCCGCCACCGCGATTTCCTGCAGGAGGTGATCGGCAAGTTCCGGGACGCGGGCATCCGCACATCCATATTCGTGGACCCGGACCCCCAAATGGCCCGGGCGGCGGCCGAGACGGGAACCGACCGCATAGAACTCTACACGGAAAGTTATGCAACTCACTACGGAACCGACCCGGAGGCCGCGGTGAAACCCTTCCGAGAAACCGCGGAAGCTGCTGCATCCGTCGGACTTGGGGTCAATGCGGGACACGACCTGAACCTGGACAACATCGCCTTTTTCGCGCGGCAGGTACCCCACCTGCTCGAAGTGTCCATCGGCCATGCCCTGATCTGCGAATCGCTCTACCTCGGGTTGGAAAATGTCATCGGTATGTATAAAAACCGGCTGTCCTGATGGAAAGACTACATGCGAATGTCCTGGGAGAAGGCACCCCGCTCATTATCCTACACGGTTTTCTGGGGATGTCCGACAATTGGAAAACGCTGGGGAAACGCTATGCAGACGAAGGGTTCCGGGTACACCTGCTGGACCAGCGCAATCACGGCCGGAGCTTCTGGTCCGATGCATTCAATTATCCGCTGATGGCCCAGGACCTGGAACGATACATGGACCGCAACCAGTTGGGACAGGCCATATTGCTCGGCCATTCCATGGGGGGGAAGACGGCCATGACGTTTGCAACCGCCTTCCAGGACCGGGTAAAGCGCCTGCTGGTTGCCGATATCGGCCCGCGGCAGTACCCGCCCCACCACCAACATATCCTGGAGGCCCTGGAAGCCCTCCCGCTGGGGCAAATCCAGTCCCGGGGCGAGGCAGATGAAAAACTCTCGGAGTATTTACCGGACTGGGGAATCCGGCAATTCCTGTTGAAAAACCTCTACTGGCAAGGGCCGCGCCAACTCGGTTTCCGGTTTAACCTGGACGTGTTGAAGGACAGCATGGAGGCCATCGGGGCCGCTCTGCCCGAATCCGCCTGGTACGATGGGCCCACCCTCTTTATCCGGGGCGGCAATTCCGATTATATCGGCGAGTCCGACCGCGAGGGAATCTTAGCGCATTTCCCGAATGCCCGCATTGAATCCGTTCCGGGGGCCGGCCACTGGCTGCACGCCGAAAAGCCCGATGCCTTCTTCCGCCTCAGCTGCGATTTTATGAAATCCTGAAAAATCAGGAGGTTCTATTATGCATGCATAATTTTTTTGCGCTCTTTATTGCGGGTGTCGCAATTTTACTTAATTTTGGTAACCGCCTGTAAACAGGCATCTGGCATAGATTCACACAAACTGACTCAAATGAAAAAACACCTGCTATTCCTGGCCTTTTCCGGCCTGTTCCTCCTTTCCTGCAGCGATGACGATACCATCGTAAATCCGGGACCCCAGGATCCGGATCCCGTAAATTACACCAGTGGTTCGGCCGATTTCTCCACCTACGTGGCACTTGGAAATTCGCTCACCGCAGGATATTCGGATGCCGCGCTATTCATCGACGGTCAGGAAGCATCTTACCCCAACATGCTGGCCGGAAGTTTTGCAGAGGCAGGCGGGGGCGCATTTACCATACCTTTTATGGCCGATAACCTGGGGGGAGCCACCCTCGGGGGCACGCCCATCCTGGGCAACCGGCTGATCCTGGATTTCTCCAGCGGCGATCCCACACCGGTTCCCGTAAGTGGGCAGGGCACGACGGAAATCAGCAATACGCTTTCCGGCCCATTTAACAACATGGGGGCTCCGGGTTCTAAAAGCTACCACCTGCTTGCGCCGGGCTACGGCAATGTCGCAGGGGTGGAGGCAGGCCTTGCCAATCCGTATTACGCCCGTTTTGCCTCCGGGCCCACAGCTACTATCCTGGGGGATGCGGCCGCCCAAAATGCGACCTTTTTTACCCTGTGGATTGGTTCCCAGGATGTCCTGGGGTATGCCAGATCGGGTGGTTCCGGGGTGGACCAGACCGGCAACCTGGATCCGTCTACCTACGGCAGCGAAGATATTTCCGACCCGAATGTAGTGGCCGGATCCATCGATGCCATCCTGCAGACGATGACGGCGAACGGAGCAAAAGGTGTACTGGCCAACATCCCGGATGTAACCACGGTACCGTTCTTTACCGCGGTACCCCACAACCCGGTACCCCTTGACCAGGCAACCGCGGACTTGTTGAACAACGCCTACGCCGCATATAACGGGGGGCTGGCACAACTCCAGGGCCTGGGTGTGATAAGTGCCGAAGAAGTGGCCCGCCGGACAATTTCCTTCCAGGCTGGCGAAAGCAATGCCGTGGTCCTGATCGATGAGGACCTTACGGACCTGACGAGTTTCAACCCGGCATTGATCAACATGCGGCAGGCCACCGAGGAGGACCTGCTGGTCTTCACTTCCCAAACGATTATCGGGACGCTGGCCAACCCCCAGGATCCGACCAGTATCAACGGGGTGGCCGTTCCCCTGGCCGACGAGTGGGTACTCACCCCCGAGGAACAACTGGCGGTCCAAACCGCTACAGCCGCCTATAACCAGGCCATCGCAGGCCTCGCCCAGCAATACGACCTGGGCCTGGTGGATGTCAACGCCTACCTGACCACGGTAGCAACTACCGGCATTACCCTGTCGGATGGCAGCACGGTGACCGCGGAGTACGCCACCGGCGGCGGATTCTCCCTGGACGGGGTGCATCCCTCCCCCCGGGGCTATGCCTTGCTGGCCAACCAGTTCATCGCGGTGATCGAGGCAAAATACGGGGCAGAACTCCCGGAAATCGATCCGTTGGCGTATACCGGACTTTATATCAATTAGGAAATTGACAAATTGACAAATTCAACCCAATGAAATTCATCCTCCGCCTCCTGCTCAGCGCCCTCGCCGTGGTGATCCTCTCAAAGATCCTGCCCGGGGTGTCCGTGGCCTCCTACGGCATCGCCATCCTGGTGGCCGTGGTGCTCAGCCTGCTGAATTTTATCGTCAAGCCCCTGTTGATCATCCTCACCCTGCCGGTGACCATCCTGACACTGGGGCTGTTCCTGCTGATCATCAACGCCCTGATCATCCTGATGGCCGATGGGCTTATTACCGGTTTTGCGGTGGACGGCATCTGGTGGGCATTGCTTTTTTCCCTCCTGCTCTCCATCCTCCAATCCCTGCTATTCTCCTTTCTCAAGGAAGAGAAGA